>JACJWC010000006.1 GCA_020637335.1 Acidobacteriota bacterium
TGAGGCTCATTTTCGGAGCGACGGTCCGCTTTCAACTTGCGAACAGCCAAGAACTCCAAAAGGCGTTCCTTGATTTTCTCCAAATCGTAATGATCTTCATTCAGAACTTGACGCGCGTTTTTGACATCCAGGCTATCTTCGGTTTCCACGTCCCATGGTAAAGACACCATCCAATCCAAATAGGTCTGAATGACGCCGTATTCGGCCGATGCTTCATTTAATCGTTCTAGGCGATTCAGTTCACGCAATGCTTCCTTACGCGCCTCCTCGCTCATGCCCATGGTTTCAATTTTCTTGCGCAGTTCTTCATGCCGGGCTTGGGTTTCCTCGTTTTCGCCCAACTCTTTTTTTATCGCTTTGAGCTGTTCGCGCAGCAGGTACTCGCGCTGATTCTTGTCTATTTCCAGTTTGGCTTGGCTTTGAATCTTTTTACCTAGCTCTGAAACCTCCAGCTCGCGATTAACCATTTCGGTCAAACGACTGAGTTTGGAGGACAAATCTTCAATCTCTAGAAAGTCTTGGGCCGCTTTGAGTTCGATTTGCAGGCTGGAACACATCAAGTAGGCCATTTGGCGGGCATCCTCGGCCTGATTAACCGCCTGAAGCACCTCTTGTGGAATGCGGTTGACCGAATTGACCAGACGCGTAAAGAGATCAATCAAAAGACGGCGCTGCGCCTCGACATTGGGGTCTTTTAGCTGGCGCAAATCTTCGGGATTCGGTTCGACATGCGCCTTTAAAAACGGCACTTCTGTTACCCAATCTACGATGTTAATGCGCTCAACCCCTTGAACAATCAGACGCACACTTTTGTCAGGCGATTTAATGACTTTAAGGACCTTGGCAAAGGTGCCAACCTTAAACAACATTTCGGGACCCGGTTCACTGACATTGGGGGCCGTCATGGTAACCAAACCCAAACTGCGTTCTCCCGCCGCAACCTCTTCAACCAGGCGCAAGGAACGCGGCTGACCAACTGTAATCGGCACCACCATATAGGGGAAAACCACTACATTTCGCAAGGGGAGAATCGGTAATTCTTCAGGGACTCGAACCATGCTCAATCAATACCTCATTAGGAAAGTGGTGCCGGGCGGCGACCTTCATCATACAACAGGAACAGACTTGCTCCGCTTTGCATTTCCGCGCTTCGAGGGCTCATCTCCATATAGAATAGGCGGATGGTTGACGAACACCCGGACTTTGTTTCCTTGCTAAACCAATCAAAACCCGCAGACTGGACATTTCCAAGCCCAGCCATTGCTGCCTATTTGCAACGCCTCTGGCACAAAAACCAGGAAATCAACCTGTTCAGCCGGAAAATGAGTCCTGACCAACTGGTAATTGAACACGCATTAGATTGTTTGGCGGCACTGCCTTTTTTCCCCGACGCGGGATCGCTGGTCGATTTGGGCGCAGGCGGCGGTATGCCGGGCATTTTGTTGGCCTTAAGCAAACCGCAGCTCCAGGTTCGGCTGTATGAAAAAAGCCCGTTGAAGTGTCAATTCCTAAACGAACAAACAACTTTTGTGCCTAATGTATCGGTTGCGGGCCCCTTGGAACAGGTCGATTGGTCGACCCAAACGCTGGTCACAGCGCGGGCTTTTAAGCCGTTGGCCACCATTCTCGCCTTGACCCAGACGCACAACCGCAACGGCGGCCGTTACTTGCTTTACAAAGGAAAAAAAGAAACCATAGAAGCGGAACTCGCCGAAGCAGACCGCTATCTCAAACGCAGACACGTCCGCCTGATCCCGCTTCAGATCCCCTTTGATGCCGAACGGCATTTGGTGGAAATCTGCTGACTATTCGGCCGGAAACTCCAAACGCGGCTCTCCATCACCGATCTTGCGGATCTCGCGCCGAATAGCGGCAAAGATGAAATCGTCGATACGCGGCCCTTCCTCGCGTAACTTGACCGCCCGATCAAAGATTTGAAAGGCCTTTTCCTGAAGGTTAAGCGCCAAAAGCACCATTCCGTAATGATACAAATGGGTCAAATTCTCTTCCAGGGCAACGGCCCCTTCCAACAATTCCAAGGCTTCATCGTATCGGCCCTGTTTGAAGTAGACCCAGCCCAACGCATCCATTGAGTTGTGCTTAAACTCAGCGGGACTCACTTCCAATGCCGCTTTAGCCAGTGACTCGGCCTCGCGCAGGTCTTTGCCCATATCGGCTAAGGTCAAAGCCATACCGTACTTGGCAATGACATGGCCATAGCCGTCCGGAAATTGCTCGTGCATTTTAGCCAAGGCGAGCAACGCTTCATCGTAGCGGCCCAAGGCCCGTAAGGCTTCCATCTGCAACGTATAAGCGCCACAGGCGACCAGCGGTGGTGTGGCCTGAGTGAGAATTTTACTGGCGGCTTTTAACGCTTCCTCGAAGCGTCTTAAGCTGAAATGTACAACCGCGTAAGAAGTTAGAATCAAGTAGTTGTTGGGGTACTTGCGCAACAGGGTTCGATAATGGGGCAGCGCCTGTTTGTATTTGCCTTCGCGCACCAGGTTCTCGGCAAATTGATAAATTTCCAAACTTTCCGGATCCAATTCAGAAGAGACCTGACTCATATCGGGAAAGCGAAACTCCAGGGCCTGGCGAAACTCCATGCGGTTGGGGTTGAGTTCCAAAGCCCGACCAAAACATTCGCGCGCCTTGCGACTCCAGCCTTTGGAGAGATAGGCCATGCCCAGCGAGAAAATGGCTTCCTCGTGATCGGGATCCAATTGTTGGGCCATATCAAAATGTTCAATCGATTGATTGGTCTTTTGCTGTTCGCGAAAGCCAATCCCGAGCAGGTAATGCGCCTGCGCTTGCGGCCGGATCTGGTTGACCCGCTCCAACAGTTCGCGCGCGGTATCAAACGATCCTTCGGAGGTGTAAATGGAACCCAAACACAGCAGCGGCAAATCATCGCTGGGGCTGGCCTGGATAGCCCGTTGGAGCAATTCCTTGGCCGGTTCCACCCGGTTTTCGCCGTAATAGATTAAAGCCAGCATGACCAAAGCGTCTTCATGGGCAGGATTGGCGTCCAGCGCTTGTTTTAAATAGCCACTCGCCTCTTTGATCAAACCTTGTTCGTGGGCCAGTTCGGCCAGGTAAAAAGCCAACTCGTAATTGCGTTTATCCAATAGGAAAGCTTTCTTGAGGACCTTGGTGCTGTCTTCAAAACGATCGGACAGGACCAAAATCTCGGCCTCGTCGATCTTGGCCTTAAAAATCGAGAGTTTCTCGGGCTTACCGCGGAAGAGGGCAATGAAACGGCCCTTCATCTGACCAAACCGGTCGCGGTAACGAGCCTCCTCCATTTGCTCGATGATGGTCGATTCCCAACGTTGGTGCAGCACATCTTCCTTGACGGCCCCAGCTTCTTTGAGGATGTCCATCAAGGCCGAAAGACCGGAACGCGTAATGAAAGTGTTGCGGTCTAAAGTCTGAAAGGACTCTGCCAAACGGGTGAGATGGTCCAAAACGTTGTTCAGGGTATCCTCGAGATTGGAGATACGCTCGAGTAAATGGTCTTCCAGCGAAACTTTTGAGAATTCCTGTTCTTCCCAACGTTGGTTGGAGGCCAGAATCATCAGCTTGTTCCCGCATTTGCGGCAAGCTTCGGCATCGTTGGGATTGGCGGTTTGGCAGGATTGGCAATAAATCAAATCGACCTCGCAGTTGGGGGATCTACCCAGCGTCCATCCGTTTTGATCAAATCGATCAGAGCTTGAACCCCTTCTTCTTCAGGAACATTCTTGCGCACTTCCTCGCGGCCCCGGAACAAGGAGATCCGACCCAACCCGATTCCGACGTAGCCATAATCGGCATCCGCCATTTCACCCAACCCGTTAACGATACAGCCCATGATGGCAATATCCAGCCCAACCAGATGTTTTGTCGCCTGGCGCACTTTTGGAACGACTTCGGTCAATGAAAACTTGGTTCGACCACACGAGGGACAGGCGATAAATTCCACCTGGGTTTTGCGCAGGCCCAAGGCTTGTAAAATTTCGTAGCAGACGGGTATTTCTTCAATCGGATCTTCAGCGAGTGAAACCCGGATGGTATCGCCAATCCCGTCGGCCAGTAAGGTGCCAATTCCAGCCGTGCTCTTAATGCGCGCATACGAACCATCACCGGCTTCCGTCACGCCCAAATGCAGGGGATAGCTGTTGATTCGCTGTGCGTAGCGTTTGGCGATCAGGCGATTGGCCGCGATCATGATGGGCACACGCGATGCTTTAAGCGAAACCACTAACTCATAAAATGCTTCGGATTCGCAGATATCGATGAATTCAAGCGCACTTTCAACCATGCCTTCCGGCGTATCGCCGTGAAGGAACAACATGCGCTCACTCAAGCTGCCGTGGTTGACCCCAATGCGCATGGCAGTCCCATTGGCTTTACAGGCCGCAATCACAGCCTTCATTTGATCGTGGATTTTTTCGCGTTCTTCCTCAATCTCGGCAGCGCTAAATTCAGCCGAAGCATTGCGCCGCTTAAAAACAAACAATCCCGGATTGATGCGGATCTTATCCACATACCGGCTCACTTCCTGAGCGATCTTCCAACCGTTATGGTGAATGTCCGCCACCAAGGGGACTTGACCATATCCGCGTTGCTTTAACTGGGCACGAATCTCGCCCAGGCTGGCCACGTCGGCCAAGTTTGGGGTCGTTACGCGAATGATCTCACAGCCCGAATCGTAGAGCTTGATGATGGAGGCCACACAGCCGGCCACATCCCGCGTATCTTCAGTAATCATGGATTGAACAGCGATCGGGTGATCTCCTCCGATCGTACGGGACCCGATCCGAACTTCCCGGGTCAACAAACGCTGGCTCATGGGAACTCCTTTCGAGCGCCTATCCTAGCTCAATTTGACAGACCAATAAAGGCAGCGCATTTGCTGACCCCAAATTGAAAAAAGGCGGCACTGGACAAAGCGCACGTGTAGAATAACTTCTCAGGAGAACTCATATGCCCAAAATAATGGTGAATGGCAGTTGGCAGAATCTCGAGGAACAAGAATATCCATCCATTTACGATATTCTGATCGCCGCCCAGGGCAAGTTGTGGGATGAGGGCATGGCGATCCAAACGGTCGTTTTGGATGGTTATGAATTGCCCGAACTGGATGAACCCACCCTTAAAACCATCCCCTGGGAAGACCAAACGGTGGAGGTTTCAACCATCCCGGCCAAAACCCATGTCAATGAGGAAGAGATTCTGGATCAGGCCATGCTTTATTGCCAACGCCTGTCTTCCGGCCTGAACCAACTCGCCGAAACTATTCGCTTAAATTGCGATTCCCAGGCCTTCGCCGCCCTGAAAGACGGCTTGGAGGGCATTGCAACCCTGCTCGACCTTTTGGATTATTTTCGCAACAAACCCGAAATCGCGGATGCCGATAAATCGCAATTGGACCTTTTGGTCGATCAAATCAAGGAAGCGGCCCAGGAAATGAAATCCGCCCAGGAATCTGAAGATTTCATTTTGATCGCTGACATGTTGGAGTATGAATTTTCGCCGGCCATTGAACAACTTGCGGAGGTCTTTAGCCGTTTCCGAACCTGAAAATCAGATGTGAATCACCTGGCCCTGGATTCGATAATTGAGCAATTCCAGGCCTAAGGCATCGAGTTCCTCGGCCATTTGCCGCTCAAAACTGGGTTTGAGGTGATACACCAAAATGGGGATTTTTCGCTCCAACTTTTTTAAGTCTCGGGCCAGCATTTGAGGCGTCATGTGGCCGGAGGCAACCGCCAAATCCTCCAGATGGTTGGGAAAGCTGCAATCGACAATCACACATTTGAGGTTGTCGGTCGCGTTGGCAATTTCCCAAACCCGATCGGTTTGTGCCGTATCTGCCGTATAAATAAACGCGCTGCCCTGTTCCTGGCATTCAACTAAAAAGCCCGTACACGGCACCAGATGGTTAACGGGAATGGGCGTCACTCGCAAGCTGCCAATGTGCACAGGGCGCTCTGCATGTAAGGTCTCAAATACCATTGAAGGGCTGCTTGGGCTTGGTAATTTGGAGAAATCAGGCCAAATCACATCGTTAAACACATGGTCTTTCAAAGCCTGGATCACCGCCGCGGAACCATGAATGCGCAACGGGCCATCACTGTAACCAAAAACGTTATCAATCAGGTAAGGCAAGGTCCCAATGTGATCCGAATGAGCGTGGGAAACCATGACATTGCGGATCGGTAACTGGCGTTCAAAGGTGAGTGCGGATGTCAAACATCCTGCATCAAGGGCAAGGCAATCGTTGACCAGTAACGAGGTCAGACGATAGGTATCTGCGTTTCCGCCAAAGGACCCTAGTATTTCCAGTTTCATTCAACCCTTCCTACCCGATGGGTTAACTCCCGTATCCTATGCCATCGAAAAAGCCATCGCAATTGCTGACAAGGGAAATCATTAGCAGTTTAGCGGAATTTCAAGCCTGAGCGGTGGTAAATATCACAAAGGAGTCAATCGACCGAATCCCTTTTTCCCGCAGGGTCGGCGGCCTCGTGCTAGAGTGGGGTGGAGAGGCGTGCCATGCTCGAATACCTTGAAATACATCGGATCGACCCCGATTTGGAATGGATCGAGGTGGAGGCCGCTGACGAAATGAACACCAAAGCCATCGTGGTCCATCTGCTGGTCAAAGATGCCACCGAAATGGCCACCACCTTTGCCAAACGCTATCAGTCCAAACAGGAAATCGAGTTTCGCTTAACCGATGCTGTCTTAAGCCAATGCACCCTGTTTTTTCAGGAAATCCACCTGGCCAAAGTGCTTAAACAAAAGGGTGAAAACAAGCCCGACAACGACAGCCTGATCCAAACGCTCAGCCTGCATTTCAAATTCCCGGAACGGACCAGTTACCGCAAATCCAAAGCGGGCCGAATTAAACTTTTCCACGATGAGGCCTTTCACCTGATCCAGAGCAAAAAATTCGATAAGGCGCTAAAACGCTTGGATTGGATTCACTTGCTGGAGCCCGATAACGAACTGGCCTTTGAACTCAAAGTGGTCGTGTTGCGCTCCACCAAACGCGTAACCGAATGTGTCAGTGTATTTGAACAATGGTTGGCCCATTACCCCGATCAGTGGGAGCCGCGTCTGGGTTTGAGTGAGCTTTGGTTGTACTTGGACCAAAACCAACGCGCCAAAGACGCCTTTTCAGCCCTCTTAAAACACCAACCCAACCAAGTCCTGGCCCTGATTGGCCTGGCCCAAGCCAAGGCCCGACTGGGCGAAGATTTCCTACCCGACCTGCTCAAAGCCTCCGTTATTGATGGCGCATTGGTCAAAGAAATGGTCGAACACCGCTTTGACTTCAGGCGGGTTGCACCCAAAGATTTGCAGCCCGTCACCCTGGCCGAACTGGCCGATTTATACCAAATCCCGCTTAAACGTTTTATCGGCAGAGCTCAGCGCGGCGTGGTCCCGCTCCACCTGCAGGCCGATGGCCTCTTACAGTATTCCAAGCCGGAAATGGATGCCTATTACGCGACTTTAAAGCGTTTGGGCCTTGAGATTGAATCCACGCCACCCAAACCCAATGCGTCGGAAACCCAATTGAGTTTATTCGAGTTGTGATGGAACCCGAACGCGACGTTGCCACACCGCTTCCCGATCCCATCGAACCCGAAGACCTGTGGATCGCACCCTTTTTCATCGTTAAGATCCAACCACCACCCCCTGAACAGGAGGAGACTCAATGATTTTTCTCAGTTTTTTTTGGGCCCAATCCCTGGCCCCCAACTTTCTCAACCAACCGATTTGGGATGATGGTCAGGCTGAAGTGGTTTTTTATTGGGTTCAACGCACCCACAACCAATACGGCCAGAAACAGGATCAGAGCTTTTTGGTCGGCACCTATTTGGTCAAGCACGATTTTGATCCCTCCACCCAGTCAAAGGCGGCTGGCCAAGCACTTAATGCAGTTCCAGCCTTTAAATACGCCCTTTTTTATGAACTGGAAAGCGGTTCCTACCAGTACAAACGCAACTATGTGCTCAACCTGGCAAAAGCGGATTTGGCGCCCTTAAAACTCTCTTTCACCTGTTTCGACTGGTGCTCCAACACCTATCGCGAACTCAATTGGACAAATCCGCTACAGGCGGAGCTGCTTTTTCGTTCCGACGATTATGGCAATGACCAGAAACGCCTGCAATTGAGCAAACCCGCTGTGCCCACTTTAGGCCTGACGTTTTTCCTGCGCGCGCTCGATTTTGAGAAGTTGGACCAACACGAATTCACGGTAATGGATCCTTTGGGCGAAACGACAACCGTCACGGCGCGCTGGGGCGGCTCCGTACAGCTCATGATCCACGATCAAGCCATTCCCGTCGATTTCATAGAATTGCGCTACGCGGGCCAGATCGCTTCTCCAATCGGTGAAAAGAACGAATTGCGTGAAACCGTTTTTCTCAGCAAGCAACCCGACCGGGTTCTGGTCAAATGGCAAGCCGCCGACCAGCGGTACAGCATGGAAATGCTAGAACATATGCGCAGCGCCTATTGGCGCGAAAACCTCTATGAAAAAGCACAGGTAATTGCGAGCAGACCCTAAGCCTGCTCGCTGATTAAGCGTTACAGGTTCTTCAACCACACTTCGCGCAGGGCGAGCTGTTCGGGCGTTGGGTTCTCCAACACCGTAAAACCATTGGCCAGAGTGAAGTCAATGCCCACCTTGTTCATCATTTCCCGGATCGGCAATTCTTCCGTGCCATCCACGTAGGTCTCCAAATAGGTCTTGATCGCCGGATCAGTCAAAGCCGCCAATTCATCGTAAAATGCGTCTTCCTTAAACACGCGTTTCGGTCCGTACTTCTCCTTCAGTTGGAGAATCACTTCGCGCAAACCTTGTTTTCCGCCGCTTTTCTCCAGAATCAGAATGTCCAACAACATGCCATTGAGCGCGCCCTTCATGTAGAAGTTGCCAAATACGGATTGGCCCCGTGGTGTGAACGACTGCAGACCCATATCCGCCAACGAAATGTCTTTGGCCATAAAATTGGAGTAAAACAGCTTTTGTTTCATCGACCGTAAGTACTCTTCTAGAGTCACAAGTCCACCACGCAACTGCAGCGTTTGGGCAGCCCATTCGGTGACCCCTTCAAAAAACCAAATATGGCGCGTGGGCTGCGGTTCGACGAAGTTGTAGGGCACGATTTTTTCGCTGCGAATATGCAGAGGCGTCACCATGTGAAACGTTTCGTGGTTTACAAAGTCAGGAATACGCTCTTTTAACGATTTATCGAAGTTCTTCTCCGACATCACATAATCAGAACTGTAGCTGTGTTCCCAAGCGCCAACCGTTCGATCTTCAAAATGGAACAAAAAGACATAATGGTCGATCGGAAACTGTTTCAGAAACGCGCGCAACCCTTCTAAATCTTCGCGGACGGCATCTAAAATGGCCTGCGACTCCACTTTGCCCGATTTGGAATAGCTGAAAACCTGAAATTGACAGGTGCCTATCTGCTCTTCGGCAACACTTAACGTGCCCGCGAGGATGGGCGAGTCAACAAACGTATCGTAGTCCTCAACCGTGTAGGCGCGGACGGTCCGGTTACCATTATCCACCGTTTCATAAGGCGTCAAGGCAGTGCCAACCTGCCAATCTTTGGGTGCATCCAACTTGAGATCCAACGCTTGGGTTTGGCGGTTGGGGAAGAACCCGAAAACCGCATGAGCACAAATGAAAGCGTGATCCTTTTCGATCGAGGTTCCTGCCATTTGGTAGATAGGATGTTCATCCAGTTCGGTGTCAAAAGTTTCAGCAATGGTGTAGCGGATCACCCGTGCCGACTTGGGGTCACTGATCAGCCAGCTGTTAACGCCCTGTTGTTTAACCGGCACCAATTGGCCTTTTTCGTCGTAAACGTCAAAAGTTCGCACCAGGCGACCAATGTCCATCACCTGGTACGTGCCCGGCGCTGTTGCACAGAACTGGAATACCTGATCGGCTTCTGATAAGAGTGGTAAATCAACCCGAACAGAAAAAAGATCACTGGCTTCTGCTTGAAGGGCCAAATGGTAAGTCACCCTGTCTGGAACCACAGCAGAGGTTTCCGTCTGACTCACCTTTTTTTGGCAGGCAATGACCAAGCACAAACCCACCCAAACTCCCAATTTAAGAAAACGCACAAATCCTCCTGATTAGGTCGGGGCAGGCGGCTGCGCTGGCAACCCCTTCAACAACACAAATCCCATCAGACCGCTAAACAAGCTGCCTGCTAAGATCCCAATTTTGGACAATTCGACCATCTGCCCATCGGCAAAAGCCAAGCCGCTTACAAAGAGCGACATCGTAAAACCGATACCGCCCAGGCAGGCCAACCCGTAATAAATTCGCGCCAGACCCGGCTGGCCCAATTGGGGCGCACCCGTCAGCCGCGCCATCAAAAATACAGCGCCAAAAATACCGATCTGCTTGCCCGCAATCAATCCAATCGCAATCGCCCAGGTTAAAGGTTTCTGAAACGATTCCTGGACCATGGGTCCACTTAAGGCCACACCCGCATTGGCAAAGGCGAATATGGGGATGATCCCGAACGCAACCCAGCTGTGAAGCTTGTGCTCCAGGCGATAAAGGGGTGGCTCCGCCTGAATCACGACATCGCCCAAATAGTTGAGGGAAGATTGCAGCAGTTCCTTATCGGGTCCGCGATCTTTATTTAAAAACTGTTTCAACATGGCGACCCCAGATTCTGCCCGGGCCAACAAGGCTTTGCGATCATTGTTCAGTCGACCGGGAATCAAAAAGCCAACCAGAACGCCGGCAATCGTCGCATGAATCCCCGATTTTAAGACGGCAAACCACAGCACCAAACCGACCAGAAGGTAGGGCCCAAGCCGATGAACTTCGCGCAAATTAAACACAATCAAAACCACTAAACAGCCCAAGCCCAACATGAGCGGTCCCCAATGAATCGACTCGGTGTAGAACACGGCAATCACCAAAACAGCAATCAAATCATCCACGACCGCCAGCGCTGTCAGAAAAATCTTGGCCCAAGCCGGAATGCGACTGCCCAATAAAGTCAAAATACCAAGCGCAAATGCGATGTCGGTTGCCATGGGAATGCCCCAACCACGCACGTACTCGGTGCCATGGGTGAAGCCCCAAAAAACCAAGGCAGGAACCACACAGCCGCCCACTGCGGCGACCAGGGGCAAAGAAGCAGACTTCCAAGTGGACAGCTCGCCAAACAGGATCTCCCGTTTGATCTCAAGGCCAATCAACAGGAAAAAAACGGCCATTAACCCATCATTGATCCACAGGATTAGAGGTTTCTTGACTGCCCAATCGCCCAAACCAATGCCAAACGGCACCTCAAAAAATTCGCGATAGGCTTGGCCCCAGCCACTATTGGCAATGATTAAAGCCAAAGCGGTGACAATCATCAGCAAAATACCCGACGAACTCTCCGCCTGGAAAAACTCTTGAATGGGACTAATTGGCTTATCGGCAGACTTATGGGCCATACATTTCCTCCCTGAAAAATTTTTCCATCTTATCGAATTAAACCTCTGCCTGCAAAAGATGTCCTTTGGTCCTGGTCCAGGTTAGAATGACACCATGTTCTCCTCGAAAGCATGGATCGGAATCCTGGTCAGCATCATCGTTCTCGGCGGATTGCGTTTCCTGGCCGGTCGCGCAATTGCCGCCCACCTGTTTTTGGAGCCACCGGTCTCCACTTTGGAGGATTCCGCCTCGCTCCAAATCCACAACTGGGCGGAGGCGGTCCAACTGGTAACCGAGGCATCTCGCTGGGAAGTGGAGACGGACCCAGCAAAAGCTCAATACCGTCTCACCACCCGAATGGAACACGATACGCAAAATGGCACCATTAGGTTCCAGTCCCAGCTCTACAAAGATAAAAAAATCATCGCCAGCTGGCAGACGCCCACCTCCGACGGGGACATTCTGCCGCATATTCGCAGCGGGTTTCAGCTCTAGCGGTTAAGCTTTTTTCGGTTTGTACAAGCCGTCAAAAGCCGTTTGGAAGCTAGCTCCACCATCTTTGGAGAACTCCCAATGCTGGCGCACTGTACCATCGCCATTGGGCGTCCAGGTAATGCGATTCATGACCGGTTTGCCATCCTGACCTACCGTTTCACCTTCCATTACCATGCTTTTTCCCTGCAATCCGCCCTGTAAATGCAAAGTCGTCCCATTCTGATACACCCAAAATTGTTCCCATTTTTGGTCGGTCGGATTGTAGAAGTTCAGGCTCGTACCTTTGCTGCCCTGTGCACCTTCCCATTTTTCCTGCAGCATACATCCCGGATAAAGTGGCTGAATCGAATTGTGACCGGCCAGGGTCCCATTGGGTTGATACACATCCCATTCACCAATCCAAAAATCGAATTGGCCCGAAAATTCGGCATTGCACGGGGGACTACTTTGAGCCATTAAACCTCCAGTCACTAAAATACTCATCAGCAATAAAACTGTGTTCCGCATGGAACCCTCCCTAAAACAAGTGTTTCAGATTTCATACGGTGGAAGCAGATAAAAAGTGAGATGATTTTACAGAACACGACTGAACCATGAACAAACACATCCATTTCCTGATCCTTACCGAACTCAAAAGCCCTGCAGACTTGCCCTATTTCCGCATGGCACGCTCGCTGGCACGCTGCCTGACCGCAAAAGGATTTAGTTGCTTATTTGTCTCTAGCCGGGACAGCCACCCCCTGCTCGTGCGTTTCCAAATTCCGCCAGAACAATTGGCCAAAGCACCCAACGATAACCAGCGCTTTTTGGAACGCATCGGCGAGTTGCACCGCCAACACCGATTCCGGGCAGCAGCTGCCTTTTTCAGACCCGAAAGCAACCCGACGCCGATCGCATCATTAAAACCCCTATTTCCGTTCCTGCTCGAAACCCAATTCGAAGCTCATGGCAAAGCATGCGGGCATTTGGTTTTATTTCCAGCTTTCCATGCGACCCTGCCCTGGCTGGATGTGGATCCTGCCAGCAAAATCATTCGAGGCCCCAAAGCAGCGATTATTTCCGAAACGGGCGGATTACCGCCAAGCCCAAACGATCAGTTATTGGTTTGGTTAACCCATCCGGCAAAAGCGCACAGTCCGTTGGCCCACTTGCTCCAGCAGCTGAGCAATCATTTCACCGTAACCCAGATTTGCGATACGCAAATGTTGGAGCAACAACGCGACCTTTCGCCCCATCCGCAAAACTGGCCTTACAGTTTGGTCCTTTCCGATGCCCATCCGCGCTGCTTAGAATTGGCCGCTTGGGGAAAACCTTTCTTACATTTTCCGCAAAATGAACAGCAACTCACCGCCAGTTACGGCATGGACCAATTGGGCGTCGCGCCCAGCCTCGGCTTACTTGAGGCCCATCCCACCGAGGTTCACTTGCAAAAAATACTCGCCCATCGACAAAGCAGAAGTTGGACACCTTTTGTCCTCAAAGCCAAACGGATTTGTGATGGCAAAGGCTTCAACCGCATTTTCCCGATCCTTTTGGAAGGTAATATCTTAAGTGGCTTCGGCCCCAACAAGGAGACGCCGTGAAAACCATTCGCGATCCCGTTCATGGTGATATGACCTTTTCCAGTCAGGAAATGGACCTTATCGATACCCCAGAATTTCAACGCTTGCGCGGCATCAAACAATTGGGAACTTCGTATCTGGTTTTTCCAGGTGCGCGCCACACGCGGTTTGAGCACTCGCTCGGAACGGCGTGGTTATTGAAACGCATGGTCCGCGAAATTAACGAACAGGCAGAGCGCGCGGGTCTGCATCCACCCATTGGACGCGAGGAAGCGCAGTTCCTGGCCGCCGCAGCGCTGTTACACGATATCACCCACATCCCGTTTGGTCATACCTTTGAGGACGAACGTCGCATTCTCCCGCCGCATGACAAAAACAATGAGCGCCTGCATTATTTTCTGCACTCCAAAGGATTGGGCACGGTTTTGCGCGAATTGGGTTGGCAAAACACAATGTATTCCTTTTTTGCGCAGGGTAAACAGCTCAAACCAGAATACCCCTATCAACTGGTCGCGGGCCCGATTTGCGCCGACCTGCTAGATTATCTGAGGCGTGATGCGTTTTTTTGCGGCTTAAATCTCAATTTTGACGATCGGATTTTTAAGTGTATGAGCCTGGAATCCGGTTCATTGTGTTTTAACTTGTATTCGGATAAGGGTTTTCGCCAGGACGCGTGGAGTGAGTTGATCCACCTCTTGCGCATCCGCTTCCATTTGACCGAACGGGTGTATTTCCATCACAGCAAAATGGTTTCTGGGGCCATGCTCTCCCGGGTCCTGGAAGCACTTTTGGAATGTGGCAGCCTTCAACGCGAGGATCTGGTCAACCATACAGACGACTCACTGATCTACGAAATGAACCGCAAACAAGATGCAATTCCAGCTTTTCGCCCCCTACTGTCCGATTTTATGCGGCGCCGTCTTTACAAAAGGGTTTATATGGTAGCGCGTGACCCTCTGCGTCCCAACTTTCCAAGTACCGAACACATGAATCGGTTTCAAGAAGATTTCCACATGAATCAAGACGGCGCACGAACTGAATTGGAACGCCGCTTGGCCAAGCACCTTCAGGTGCCGATCTCCGCAGTGATCCTATACGCACCTGAAACCCAAATGCGGCTCAAAGAAGCCCACATCCAGGTGCGCAAAGACGCCAGCCTACCCATCCACCTGGACCAACTCAAAAACCCGGAATTGGACGGGTTGCGTCAACGCCACCAGGGTCTGTGGCGCTTCTTTTTGTTTATGAGTGCCAAATACGAAAAAAAATTCAGCAAAGCCGCCCATTTTCTCGAAGAGGAATTGGGTTTGCCGAATCAGTTGGGTTTGCTCAATCAAGGTCAGATGACTTTGAACCTGGGCGAAAGTTAAAGTGGACTAGGATGGGCATGACCAAGAAGACAGGAAGCAGAAACAACATGGCCTTTTGCAAGCCAAAGGGTCCCCAACTATTGGCCAACACGCCAAAACAGGTTCCCGCCACCAGACTGCTGATATCGACCCCGCTAAAGACCATGGCATAGACCCGACTGCGCTGATCCAGGCTGGTATGTTGTGAAACCCAGGCTAGGGTGAAAATGTAGATGGCTTCCAGGGCTAAGCCATAGCCAAAACCAGAGGCAAAGACAATGCTATCCAGGTAAGGGCTCTCAAGCGGCCAAAAGGCAATCCCAACCGTCAAACTGGCTAATACGACAATGGCCACCCCATAGGCGACGGGACCGGGTAGCGCCTCAAACCAGTCGCTGATCTTGATGCGAAAACCAAATCCACCCAGGACATAACCGGCGAAGAACACGGTTTCTACCGGCCATTGCGTTTCATCGATCATAATCGGCAGGTAATTGGAATAAAAAATATGGAATAACAAGCCAAAGAAGATGCCCACTGCCAGCGGAATGAAGGCGAGTTTACGGAAGGTGGGCGGCTTCAGCACAAACTGGATTGTTTCGTCGTCTTGCGGCGTTTTTTCGGTTCGAATTTTGGAGCCAGTCCAATTGGTTAAGGCCATGCAAAAGCCAAAAACCAACAAAGTGCCTGTCCCGCCGATCTGGTGCAAAAGCAGTCCCGAAACCACAGGCCCCGATGAAAAGCCCAAGAAATCGGCCATGCCGATCAGGGCAAAACCTTTAAAATGCCGCCCGCTGGGCAAAACCATGCTGGTCAGAGTGATGATGCTAATCGCGTAATGACCCAGAGCGAACCCCTGAATCGCCCGACCCAATAACCACCACTGCGGGTTGGGCAAGAAATAAACCAAAAACCCCAAGGTTCCTAAACTCGTCCCCAACAGCAGGGATTTTTTAGGTGCCTTTTGCGAACGCCCGACCAGGAAGCGACCGGTCAGTGAACACACGGTAAAAGCCAGGATCATATTGGCAATCATTTGGTTGGTGGCAACCGGGTCCAAAATCGCATGGGTCAAGCGCGCTAACAACGGGTACATACCCGCTGTCGAGAACCAGAACAAGAAATCTGTCGCCAGAATCGGCAGATAACGTTTCATTTCCATTCACCCAATGCGTACTGCACGGGCTACAATGGGGCCCGGAGTGCTTATGAAAGTCAAAGGTGTCATTGTCGCAGCAGGTTACGGAACGCGCTTTTTGCCCGTGACCAAAACCGTGCCCAAAGAATTATTACCTTTAATGGATCGACCGGCAATCGACTTTATTGTCGATGAGTTTGTTCAAGCGGGTCTGGACGAGATTCTCATTATCAGTTCCCGACGCAAAAAAGCGTTGGACGACTATTTCGACAGGGAATACGAGTTGGAATCCGAACTGACCAAAAGCAATGCGTTGTCCAAGTTGGCTAAACTGCCAAACCCACCTGCAGAGATTATGACCGTGCGCCAACGCGAGATGAATGGAACCGGCAATGCCCTGTTACTGGCGCGACCCTTTGTGGGCAATCATCCCTTTGTGGTGGCGTACCCCGACGATATTTTCACCGGTGGCTCGCTGACATCGGAACTGGTCGCCCTACACCAGAAAACGGGTGGCTCCGTTTTAGCGGTGCGCGATTGCTCGGGCATGGATGTTTCGCGTTTTGGTGTCGTTGCCGTTCGCGAAAAACAGGGCCGTCAACAGGTTAGTGATTTTGTTGAAAAACCCCCGATAGGTCAGGAACCGTCGCACCTGGTTTCGGTTGGTCGCTACTTGTTTGAGCCCAGCTTCTTCGATTGGTTGGAGGAAGGCAAAAAAAGCCATCGTGGTGGCGAGTACTACCATCTGTACGCCATGAAAAAAGCCATTGTGGCCAAGCGGCTCTGGGCACATTGCACGACTTTACGCCATCTGGATGTTGGTGAACCGCTCGGCTACCTCGAAGCCTTTTGCCGGTATGCCCTGAGCCAACCCGAATGGCAGGAACCCGCCCGCCAACTCTTCGAAACCCTGTCCAAATAAAAAAGGGGCGGCCCGATGGACCGCCCCGATTTTCTTAGGGTTTGAAGTCGAGAACCGGATCCAGGCTGGTCACCGAAATAGGATGATAACCGTCGCGGGCCTTCGCATAAATCGACTTGGCCAGTGCTTGGGTGCGTTCGTGTTTCATCAGTTCCTGATAAATGGGTTTTAAGAACTTGCGCCGACCCATGTGGGTCAAGAAATGCTCCATGGCCGGGTAAGCCGCTTGGTAGTCGGCCGGAATCGCCCGCATAACCCAAGCGAACAGGATTTCCGAATTCCCGCTCTTGGAGAAGTTGAATGCATCGTCCAAAGCTTTCATTTGGCCATTGTCCATTTCCGGCAAATTGCGGATGAAGTCTAGCCACTGTTGCGTAATCCAGCCTTTGGTCTCCAATTCGGCTGGCGCTTTTCCAGCTTTTAAGGCGGCTAGCGCTTCGTCGGTGGCTTTACCAAGCGGGTTGCTGGTCTGTACTAGGTTGTCTGGGATCCCAGGTCCAAAGACCCAGTCCTCCACCTTGAGTTTTTGCCAATCTTCGGGATGATCCTTAAACAAACCCTCTTTGAGCTGTTTCAAAAAGGCTTCAGTGGTAATCGTCGAAAATGCATTGCTGCGGAAGTAGTTTTTTAAGAAAGCATCCCATTTTTCCCGTCCGAAATGGTGTTCCAAAACGGTTAAGAAATTGGCGCCCTTTTCATAGGCAATATCGGTCATTCCATCATCGGGATCGCGATCTTTGAGATTCAGGAACAAATGCGTGTCGTCTGGACTCTTGCTCATGTCCTGGACGGTTTCCCGCAGGTCTTGCTGGCCCAGTGCGCGGTGCATATTGGCAAAATCAGGACCGAGCAAAACCTCCATGATACGGGCTTCGGTATAGGTCGTTGTCCCTTCATTCAGCCAGAAGTCATTCCAGGTGGCGTTGGTAACCAGGTTCCCAGACCAGGAATGGGCCAATTCATGGGCAAGCAGGCTCACCAGCGACCGATCGCCGGCGATTACGGTTGGTGTAGCAAAGGTCAGCATGGGGTTTTCCATGCCGCCAAACGGGAAGGAGGGCGGCAGAACCAAAATATCCCAGCGTTCCCAGTCGTAAGGACCATAAATGGATTCGGTGGCTTCAATCATTTTTTCGGCATCGGCAAATTCCCAAGCCGCTTTTTCCACAACTGCCGGCTCCGCATAAACACCGGTCCGTTTGGACATGGCTTTAAATTCCAATTCACCAGCGGCCAGCGCGATCAAATAAGGCGGAATCGAATAGGGCATGGCGAACTCAAAATGGCCTTTGCCCATGTCTTCCTGCGTGTGTTTAGCCCCCATGATCACGCGTATCCCTTTGGGAGCATCAACCGAAGCATTAAACGTCACCCGAACGCCAGGACTGTCCATGCAGGGAATCCAAGTACGCGCCAAGATGGCCTGACTCTGGGTGAACAAAAACGGCAACTTCTTGGAGGTGGTTTGCGAAGGCGCCAACCATTGCAATGCAGCCGCTTGGGGTTGGCTGTGGTAGCTGATAGCGACTTGTTGCGGCTGTTTGCCACCTAAATCAATCTTGAGCGCGCGACCGAGATACGCCTGCTCCGGACCCAATTCAAAGCTGAGATTTTCACCACTGACCGGTTCAAAGACCCGATCAATGATCAAATCGCGCGTATCCAAAACCAGCTGTTGGGTGGGTTTGGCATAGACCAGGCGCAAAGTCGCCGTTCCGTGAATGACTTTCGCTTCAAAATCGAGTTTAAATTTGAGGTCCAGGTGGTCATGAACGACTTCCTGGGTATTGGCAAAAGAATGGGGATCGACGGGTCGATCCGCAAAGATCATTAAACTCAGCAGGGAAATAAACATGCTGCGCTCCTCTCAATAGGGGTTGGGCCGCTCTTCTCCGTGGGGAAATCAGGCCTTGGATTTTTTTTCGCGGGCTTTTTCGCGCACCGACTCGGCCAGGTTTTCGCGATTCACCTGACGGGTCCGCGAAAGGGCCAGTGCGTTGGCGGGCACGTCGAAGGTAATAGTCGAACCAGCGCCGACAAACGCGTCATCGCCTAAGGTCACGGGTGCCACCAACTGGCTATCGCTGCCGACAAAGACGCGATCGCCAACCGTGGTTTGATGTTTGTTATAGCCATCGTAATTACAGGTGATGACCCCAGCACCCATGTTGCAGTCCCGACCAATCACGGCATCTCCCAAATAGGCCAAGTGGGAGGCTTTTGAGCCTTCACCCATTAAAACGTTTTTGGTTTCGACGAAGTTGCCGATACGGGTTTTCGGTCCAAGCCGGGTCTTGGGGCGCAGATGGGCAAACGGTCCGATCTCAGCGCCCTGCTCAATTTGGGCATTGTCCACGACACAGTACGGTTTCAATAACACGCCATCACCGAGCCGTGAGTCCTGGATCACGCAACCCATCCCAATCTGCACGTTTTCGCCAATCTGGCTCTTCCCGCGAATGCGGACATTCGGTTCGATGCTACACCCGGGGCTAATTTGCACAGAGCGATCTATCCAAACCGATTGAGTGTCAGTCATGAAAATGCCTGCCTCAATAAGCGCCTGACGTTTCTCATAAAAACAAAACTGGCTAATTTGCTGATGGCTGGACGCATCCATCAGGCATTGAAGCGGGATTGGGTCCAACATCAGCGGTTCCAAGCCTTGGCTCTGGGCCCAGGCTTCCGGCGCCAATTCCGAGGAGAAACCCAAAGGTTTGGTGCCTGCCAATAAATGCCCCGAGCTAGTGCCCTTGGCCCAGGCATAACCGGTGCCTTCAGCGTGATTAAGCAATTGCAGCAGGGTGTCTAAATCCAATAGTGGAAAACTACCCTGAACCCATATCCACTGCTCCAGGGGTCCTTCGTCAGAGCTGGGTAGGACCGAAATATTGAGTGCTCGTAACAGGTCGCCGAGTAAGTCGCGGAAAGATTGACCCGCGACAGGCATGTCGGCCCAGCGATCAGGCGACCAATATAAAACCCAAGAAGACGGTGCGCGCATCAGTCGAGCAGAAAACTCAAACCATCTTTTAAGTGAGGTCCAAATACGGAAGAGTTAATCGCAAAACCTTTATTGTCTGGATTCATTTGAATGGCTTGAACCAGCAACTCCTTGGCTTTGGCGACGTTCCCGCGATGGACTTCCAACTGCGCCTGTAAAAAAATGGCCAAATCTTTTTCAAACTGAGCTTTGCCCAGTAATTTCTCAGCCTCATCAAACGAACCTTGATTGAGCAAGGCCACCACATTAGGAACGGATGCTTCCAGAGCGTCTGCCTTGCCATTGCTGCGCGACTCCGCCATTTTCTGGAATTGCTCGACCCGAATCCGTACAGAAGGTTCGAGATTTTCATCCTTCAGAATTTCACCAAAAGCAGCCTTTGCTTTGGCGTACTCCTGCTTCGTAAATAGGTGAAAGGCCTGATCCAGGGCTTTGGTGTCCACCATGTTTCCCACCTCACGAACAAATTTAACTGCCAAAGGTGAAAAAGTAGCATGAACGCAGCAAAACGGTCAATCGACCTGCCTTTCGATAATGGCCCCGGCCTGTTTCAATTGTTGGTCGATAGCCTCGTAACCTCGATCCAAGTGGTGAATATCCTCAATAATGGTCTGGCCTTCCGCACATAATGCTGCGACCAATAAACAGGCAGACGCTCTCAGATCGGTTGCCCGCACTTCAGCGCCGGAGAGTTGGGTCGGACCACTGACAATTGCGTGCTTGCCTTCCAACTTAATTTTGGCACCCATGCGTTGCAGTTCAACCGCATGCATAAACCGGTTCTCAAAAATATTTTCCGTAATAAAGGAACGCCCTTCGGCCTGGGTTGCAAGTGCCATGAGCTGGGCTTGGATATCGGTGGGAAAACCCGGATGGGGGTGGGTTTGCACATCGACCGCTTTTAAGCCCTGATGGGGCAACACTTCTACCCAATCTGCACCGGTCTCAAAAGGGACACCCATGCGATTAAGCGTATCTAAAAAGGCCTCAAGATGATCGGGACGGCAGCGTTGGACCCGCAGATGCCCACGCGTCATGGCCGCGGCGCAAATATATGTGCCTGCCTCAATGCGATCCGGAATCACTTCATGCGCGCAACCCGAAAGGCCGGACACCCCGTGAATGAGGATATGGTCCGAACCTGCACCTTCAATTTTGGCGCCCATTTTGGTTAATAGTTCCGCTAAATCGACAACTTCGGGCTCGCGAGCCGCATTGCGCAGGTGGGTCGTCCCTTCGGCAAGCGTGGCAGCCATCATCAAATTTTCCGTACCGGTCACACTGACCTTCTCAAAATAAATGTCCGCACCTTGTAAACGTGAACAGCGCGCATCAATATAACCGTGTTCCAATGAAATTTCTGCGCCCATTGCCTCCAGGCCTTTCAGGTGCAGATCGACTGGGCGAGCCCCAATCGCACACCCACCGGGCAGGGCAACCTGGGCTTTGCCCAAACGGGCCAGCAAGGGCCCCAGCACTAAAATAGACGCGCGCATCATTTTGACCAATTCGTAAGGGGCCACATGGCTGGTGATGGGTTTGGCCAACACTTCTATGGCCGAACCCGAACGCTCACAACCTAAGCCCATCGCTTCCAAGAGTGTGCACATGGTTTCGATATCTGCCACCCTTGGCATATTGCTGAATTGGACCGGTTCCTGGGCCAGGATCGAGGCGGCCAGGTGCGGCAATGCAGCATTTTTGGCACCATGAACGGTTAACTGTCCTTTAAGCGGTCCGTTTCCAGTAATTACGATTTTTGCCATGCGTCCAATTCCTTCCGAATAATGAGATATCGCGGAACGCCGTAGGGATCCTGAAGCCACTCGTAGTTGAGTCCAGAGCCCTGCAGCCAAACCTGAAGCGTTTTGTGATGATAGTGACCACACTCCAACGCCGCCATGCCGCCCGGTGCCAGAAAATGGTCTAGCGGGGTCAGAATCGCTTTAATATCCGCCATGCCTTGTTCGTCACTGAACAGAGCAGCGTGCGGTTCAAAACTCAATACACCCGGTTCCACTTCGTCATCGGACGCCACGTAAGGCGGATTGGCCACCACAAGCTCAAACTGCGCTCCCGTTAAGGCGTTCCACCAATCGGACGCTACCAGGCGGGCTCGAGACGAAAGATTGTGGCGCTCAACATTTTTTCGGGTCAGGGCAAGGGCTTGCGGACTCAAATCGACCAAGGTGACCTGGCTTTCTGGCCAACTCAAGGCCAAGGACAAACCTATGACCCCCGAACCACAACCCAAATCGACAATGCGCTTTGGCGCTTGTGGATGGGCCCGTCTTAACCAGTCGGCCAAAAACGCCGTCTCTTCTCGGGGGCATAGGGCGCGCTCATCGCTATAAAACTCCCATTCCAAAAAGCCGACTTCTCCAAAGATATAGCCAGCCGGACATCCGTTTTCCAAGCGTTGCAGATCATCTCGTAAAACGCTCGCTTGTTCGCCCAGTGGGTAGTCCGGTTCAGTGAACAGCCGGCTGACCGGAATCTGGAGGCGAAAAGCAATCAGTCGGCGCAGGAACGCCGATCCCCCCATCCCTTCTAAAAAGGCGGGGTGGGGTCCCTTTAACAAGTCTTGAACCGTCTGAACCATAGGCTCAATTGTTTTTAAATTGTTCTTGGATGCGTTGCGTTTCAAAAAAGGTACGGCATGCATTGATCATTTCATCCATCTGCCCGTTCATGAAACCGTCCAACTGATACAAAGTGAATTTGATCCGGTGGTCGGTCACACGTGCTTGGGGGAAATTATAGGTTCTGATTTTTTCTGAGCGATCCCCGGAACCGACTTGCGTTTTGCGGTCCGCGGCAATCTTATCGTGTTGTTCTTGCAATTTGCGCTCGTACAAATGCGAGCGCAGGACCCGCATAGCTTTTTCGCGGTTCTTAATCTGGCTCTTTTCATCCTGGCAACTGACGACGATACCGGTTGGGATGTGGGTAATCCGCACCGCCGAATCGGTGGTATTCACGTGTTGACCCCCAGCGCCCGAACTGCGAAACCGGTCAATGCGAAGGTCCTTTTCTTCAATGTGCACTTCAACATCTTCCGCTTCAGGCAGGATGGCAACGGTAATCGCCGAGGTATGAACCCTGCCTTGCGTTTCGGTTTCAGGCACCCGTTGGACACGGTGGGTCCCGGATTCGTATTTCAGACGGCTGTAAACGTCTTTGCCTTCAATCACGGCAGTGGCTTCTTTGAGGCCGCCAAGACCGGTTTCCGAGAGGTCCGCCACCTCCACTTTCCAGTTGTTGGTTTCGGCAAAACGGCAATAGGCCCGAAACATTTCACCGGCAAAGAGGGCCGCTTCCTCACCACCCGTTCCTGCCCGAATCTCTAAAATGACGTTTTTACCGTCCATGGGATCCTTGGGCAAAAGCAGGCGTTGAAGCTCCAGAAAGTCTTCTTCCAACTGGGTTTCCAGCGGGCCCACTTCCTCTTTGGCCATCTCCAACAACTCGGGATCGGCCTGTCTATCACTGAGAATTGCCTTGTACTCGGCTAATTCTTGGGCCCGATTTTGGTAAGCCTGGTAGGCCTGCACGATGGGCTCCAAATCGCGGTGTTGCTTGGCCAGCTTTTGGTAACGCTGTTGATCTGAAGCCACACTCGGATCGCCCATTTGGGCCATAACATGTTCGTAATTCTGCTTGATGACGCGCAGACGCTCCAGAATCTGATCCTGATTCCCCACAGTCCCTCTATTCTCAATGACAAAAAATTAGTTGGGCAAAGCTAAATGGGAAACTTCTTTCCCGTTTTGGTAAAAGTAATCGCTGTCCTTGCCTTTGCCACCGGGCAGACCATCACTGCCAAAACACCCCAACGCGTAATTGTCTGGTTCCAGCTCCGAAACCCCTTCCGAAGCATAACCGCGATAAAAAATTTGATTGCCCAGGTCATCCTTAAAGTCCGGCACAATGTCTTCCGGCAACTTCTTTAAGTCTTCAATCGTCAGGGGATAAGCGCGATAACGCCGTTTGTAATTGTCCAGCGCCAACGCAATCCGGGTGAACCGTTGATTAATCTTGGCCCGCTGATTGTCCATCAGCATGTGACGCAAATTCTCGATACTTTCAATTTGGATCTCGGCTTTATCCGCTACTTTGGTTTCCAAATATTCGACCTTGACCCGCTGAAGCAACTCCAGTGCTTTGTCGTAGTCCTGATTCTCCGAATATTGAATGGCGGCATCATAAAGTTTTTGGGCATCTGTCTCTCTTTTGTCTTCGCAATGGAGCAGCAAAGCGCAAAGCCCAACCAAAATCGCATATCGCCACATGCATCCCACCTCAAACCATTAATGACAAGCATTATACCCAATTTTTCAGATTTGGAATTGTTAGGCACACACCACCGGCCTATCGCACATTTCGATTCACTGGGCAAAATTCGCCGGGCCCGGCAAATTTCACTGCGTTCCTCCACTGCCCATTAGAGCCTAAACCATTTAAAACAAGAGTTTTATATATTGGCAAGCACCTTGCTAATCCGCAAAGCGAGGTGGCCTATGAACTCAGAAATTTACACCGCAGCGCAGGGCATGGTGGCGCGACAGATCCAAATGGATTTAATCAGCCACAATATGGCCAACGCCAATACAACGGGTTTTCGGTCGGTAGATTCCTTTTTCCAAGTCTATAACCGCTCTTTGGAGCAAGGACCGTCAAACCCCCTCAACAATGCCGCAAATAATCAGCCCGTTTTAGCAGGATCCTTTACGATTCAAAAAGAGGGCCAATTAAAAATGACGGGCAACCCGGCCGATCTCGCCATCAAAGGTAAAGGCTATTTCAAAGTCCAAACGCCTTTTGGCAATCGCTATACGCGCAACGGTCACTTTGGGGTCAATGGCAATGGCAACCTGGTAACGGACAATGGTTATTTAGTCCTGGGCACCGGCGATCAACCCATCTCGGTCAGTGGCGACTGGAAAGTAGGGCGAGCCGGCCAAATCGTGGTCGACAACCAAACGGTCGGCCAATTGGCCCTCGTAGATGTCACCGATCCTGCCGGGTTAGTCCCCGAGGAAGACACCCTTTTGGCCTCGCTCAGTGCCCAGAATCAGGAACAACCCGCGCAAGCAGAAGTTTTGCAGGGTTATTTGGAAACCTCGAATGTGGATATCGCCCAACAAATGGTGAGTTTAATCGAAGCTCATCGCAGTTACGAAATGAATACCCGCCTGATTCGCAGCATAGATCGCGAGATGAACCAGGCCGTGATCCAAGCGCTGGGTCGCCGTTAAGCAAAGGAGTGCTGTCATGATTAAAGCTTTATGGACATCTGCCGCCGGAATGGCCGTGCAACAAGTCAATCTGGATGTCATTTCCAACAACCTGGCCAACGTCAACACGGCCGGTTTCAAAAAGGTACGACCGGAATTCCAGGATTTACTGTATCAAACCCTGAACACGCCCGGCGCCAATACCACCACAACCACCACCAGCCCCAATGGGATCCAAGTCGGACTCGGTGCAAAGCTGGTCTCGACCAATCGCACCTTCACCCAAGGCAGCTTAAAAAATACCGGTCGATTGCTGGACTGGGCCATTTCGGGTCCAGGCTTTTTTGAGGTGACCCTGCCCGATGGAACGCCCGGTTATACACGCGATGGTAGCTTTACTTTGGACCAGAACGGCAACGTGGTGAATTCCAGTGGATACCCGATCAATCCCGCAATCACCATTCCGCAAGGCACCGTAGGTCTAAACATCGGAAAAGACGGAACGGTAACCGTTGATTTAGGCGATGGTGTGCCGCAAAACGTCGGTCAAATCCAGTTGTCTAACTTTATTAATCCAAGTGGTTTGAAAGCCATTGGCGACAACCTGTTTCAGGTTACCCAAGCCTCCGGCGACGCAACCGTCAGCGCACCGAACGACATCGGCTACGGCAGCATCGAAGCCAATTTCCTCGAAGTCTCCAACGTAGATATCGCCGAGGAAATGGTCAATATGATCATCGGTCAACGCGCTTATGAAGCCATTTCCCGCTCGATTCGGACCGCAGACCAAATCCTGCAGGAAATTAACAGCCTTAAACGGTAAGGAGGTTCTGATGTTTTTGTTTATTCTCCTCCTCGCAACCGATACCCAATGGCACCCGGTTAATGCCAAGAGCCCACAGGAGTCCGTGGAAAAAACCTTTAAAAGCATTGTGCAGAGCCAGTTACAGGAACGTTATGCGGAATATGAAGTGGCACAATGGGTTTGCCCCAATATTCATACCCACCACCTGCCCACCGCCATCCGCATTGTGCCGCGCGACGCCGATCTTTGGCTCGGTCGGCTCTTTTTCGATCTGCAACTTCGCGATTCCCAAGGCGGGATCCAGCATCTAGTCGCCCAGGCACAGGTGCGGGTCTTAAGTGAAGTGCCCGTTGCGCTGGAAAGCCTGGAACGCGGGATGCCCTTAAGTTCAGCGCGTGTGGAATGGCAGAAACAATGGTTGGACCGCGCCTACGATCCTCCGGTTGACCGCCAGGAGTGGGATCAATACCAAGTTCGCACCGCGATCCGTTCGGGCACCACCATCACCCAACGATTTGTGGAGAAAACGCCCTTGGTTGAACGCAATCAGCCGGTTCAAGTCATGGCCAGCGCCGAGCAGATCCGCATTTCCCTTCGCGCAATCGCCCTGGATAAAGGCGCAATGGACGACATCATCCGGGTCAAAAACCCGCTTTCAGGTGGCATTTTAAGAGTTCGGGTCAGTGGACCGGGCGAAGCCCAAATACAATAAGGAGTCGTTATGTATAAAGTTTATGCCCTGCTCTTCTCGTTGGCCTTGTGTTTTTCCTGCGCTATCCGCGATCACGGGTTGATCGACCCACGCATGCCACCCATTGTGCCTTTAATGGACCCGGGCAAACCGGAAGGGTTGAATTTAAGTGAAGGATCTCTGTTCTCGGATTACAACAGCGCTGCCGGGTTAATCAGCGATACGCGAGCTTACCGCTTGAACGAAGTTGTCATTATCAATATTTCGGAGAGCACGACCGCCACCAACTCAGCAACCACCTCCACGGAGCGCAAGAACAATACGGATTTAGGTATCTCCAGCTTTTTTGGGGTGGAAACTTCAGAAGGGCCCAATATCAACCCCAACTTTAATCCCAGTGCCATGGTCGGGGCCAAAAGCGAATCCAGTCATGACGGTACGGGAACCACAAAACGTTCTGGGGTTTTCACTGGCACGATCGCTGCCCGCGTCATCCAAGTATTGCCAAGTGGGTATTTGGTCGTGCAGGGCCACAAAACCGTCCAGGTCAACGGCGAACTGGGAAAAATTTACCTATCCGGTTTAGTGAACCCATTAATGATCGGCAAAGATTCCAGTATCAGCTCGGAAAAAATCGCCGATTTACAGCTAATTTACAGCGGGGCAGGTATAGTGGGCGCGCAACAGCGACCCGGTTTTATGTTCCGCTTACTGCATGCCATTTGGCCGTTTTAAGTCCAATTCAAAAGGGGCCCACCAGCGGGCCCCTTTTGCCGGCTTGTGCCAATTCCGATAGAATGTGGCCCCGGAAAGTGAGGGGCTGCGCCACATGGGCCGAAAATACGCAATTATTCCTGCAGGGGGGATCGGTAATCGATCGGGCCTGAACCAACCCAAGCAGTTTTTTGAATGGCAGGGCGAGCCGGTTTTGTCGCGCAGTGTTCGGCTATTTGTCGGCTTGGTTGATGCAATCGTGGTTGCTGCGCCCGAGGAATGGCTCGACCAAACCGTCCAGTTAGTCGGCAAGCAGGCGCATGTGGTGGTCGGCGGCGCTACCCGATTTGAATCGGTGCACAACGCCTTCCAAGCCTTACCGACCCACGAGCCCAATGATTTGATCGCCATCCACGATGCTGCACGCCCTTTTTTCAACGCCCAACTTTTAAATTTGGGCTTTAACCTGTGTCGCGAAAAAGGCGCAGTATTGTTTGCGCGTAAAGCAACGGATACGATTAAGTGGGCAGATGCGTTGGGTGTTGTAGAACAGACGTTGGACCGCAACCGCATTTGGCTCGCCCAAACGCCCCAGATCTTTTCAGGCCAACTCCTGCAAAAGGGTTATAAACAGTTTCAAAGTCTGGAGCCCACATTCACGGACGAAGCCGCCATGGTCGAGGCGATGGGCCATCCGGTCCATTTGTTGGAAGGCAATATTCAGAACCGAAAACTCACGGAAAAAGAGGACTTTATGCGCAGTGGTGAAACCTGTATTGGCCACGGTTATGACGTGCATCGATTTGACCCCTCTCGTCCGCTGTACTTGTGTGGCGTTGAGATCCCGGGTGGACCCGGCTTGCTCGGCCATAGCGACGCCGATGTTGCCCTGCACGCAATCATGGACGCGTTGCTGGGTGCAACCGGCCAAGGCGACATCGGCCACTGGTTCCCCGACAATGACCCGCAATACAAGGGTGTGCGGAGTACCCAATTGTTTGCTGCTGTATGGCAGGACCTCAGCCAAAAGGGCTACCAACTGGGCAATGTGGATTTGACGATCCAAGCCCAAATCCCCAAATTAGCGCCTTATCG
The DNA here is from genome assembly GCA_020637335.1 of Acidobacteriota bacterium. GTDB lineage: Bacteria > Acidobacteriota > Holophagae > Acanthopleuribacterales > Acanthopleuribacteraceae > JACJWC01. Next base: position 28,477 of record JACJWC010000006.1, read on the forward strand.
CGATTTAATGCGCAAACAACTGGCGGAGCTCTTTCAGGTCTCTCCCCAAAAATGTAATGTCAAAGCCACGACCACCGAAGGGTTGGGCTTTGTCGGCGAAAAGCTTGGCATGGCGGCACACGCGGTCGTATGTTTGGTCCGGGAGAGTTGTCCATGAACCTCAAGCCCGCTTTTTTGGTCCAGTTGGTGGGCTGGATGCTGCACCCTTTAATTCGACGTGTTCAATTTTTGGAGGGTACGGGCGAAAAACTAAACGCCCTACACCAACAGGGTCAGGTTTTGTATGTGGCCCAATCGGTCTCTTTTATCGACTACCTCATCCTGAAAAATCTGCTCAAACGCTTCGCCTTGCCGCCGATCAGCTTCACGCATGGCTTTTCGCCTTTTCTTTATTACCCGTTTTTTAAAGCGATTGGCGAAGCGCTTGCCAACCTGTTCAGCAGTCGGCAACGCATCTGGGAAAAAGCGCGGACCCAACTGCTGCACGCCTCGGAACAGGGCCAAAATGGCTTGGTTTTCCTGAAACGCAGTGAATACTTTGGCAGTAAATTGGAGTATTACAGCGGTTTTTTCGGTCCGCTGAGCGCTTATGCAAGCCAGTCGGAGAAACCTGTCTTCTTGGTTCCCGTCTCGATTTTTCTGACCCGCAAACGCAAAAACAAGCTGCGCAATACATGGGAAATATTATTTGGGACCTATGATACGCCGGGTCGCATGCGCAAATTGATCCAATTGGTCGCCTCTGGCCGGAAAGGCATGGTTTTGTTCTCCAAACCCATCGATTTGACCGGAGAGATCAAAAGCGGACCGTTCAAGGATCATTCACCTGAAAAAATGGAAAAGGGTTTGCGCCGCATTTTGCTGTGGCACCTCAACAATGAGGACCGTGCCTACCGCGGCCCGACCAAAAAATCCGTTGAGCAAAAAATCCATGCGATCCTCAAAGATAAACGCCTGCGCAAAGAGCTGGAAAAAGTGGCCGAACGCCAGGAACGCAGTTTTGAAAGTGTGCTCAAGGAAGCACGCAAAAATTTAAATGAGATGACCTCTGACACCAGTGAGAAGGTCATCAACCTATTGCGCCTGATTTTTGACTTTGTTTGGGCTCGCACCCTGGAAGGCATTGACTACAACCCACAGGATTTCAATCGCATGCGCGAGTTGAACAAGAGTGGGCCAATCGTTTTTTTACCTTGCCATCGCAGCCACGTAGACTATTTGGTTTTTGCCTACCTTTTTGAGAAAGCCGGCCTGAATAACCCGCGCTTCGCTGCCGGTGACAACCTCTCGAAATGGCCGCTTGGACCCATCCTTCGCCGGGCAGGCGCCTTTTTTATTCGGCGCTCGTTTAAGGGCGAGGTCATTTTCCCGCTGGTATTCGAAGCCTACCTTCGCCAAATCCTACAACGCGGCCTGAATTTGACCTTCTTTATGGAAGGCGGCCGCAGCCGAACCGGAAAGCTCCTGCATCCCAAAGTCGGTATGTTGAAAATGGTGGTGGATGCATGGGAAAAAGGGGTGATCGAAGATTTGCCGTTTGTGCCCATAACCATTGATTACGGCAAGGTATTTGAAGGTAAAGCCTACCTTTCCGAGAACACTGGCCAGGAAAAACAAAAAGAAAATTTTCGCGCTTTGCTCAAAACGCCGAAAGTTTTGACGAAGAAACACGGCGTTATTCGCATTCGCTTCGGCAACCCCATTTACCTCAAGGACTACGTTGCGGCCAAAGGATTGCAGCGCGAAGCGCTGGACTACAAAAATAAACTGCCGCTGATTTATGAACTGGGCAACGACGTGCTGATGGAAGTCAATCAAATGGTGACCATTACGGCCGCCAACGTGCTAGCCGGTATTCTAATGTCCAACCCGCGTCGCGGCATGACCCTAAAAGACATCCGCACGATTTTCGTCATCACCACTTCCTTTTTGGCCCGACGCCACGTTGAACTTGCCTTTCCGGAGAAGAACCTGGATACCGCGCTGCAAAACGCATTGGAAACATTTAAGTCTTGGGAGACTGTCGTTGCAGTTGATGTCGCCGGTGAAACGATCGTCCGGATTCCCGAAGACAAACGCCCCGAAATGGAATACTACAAAAACAATGGCCTGCATTTCATCTTGGACTTGGCCCTTGCAGCCACCGCATTGCGAACTTTAGATGGCCCGTGGACATTGGCCAATTGCACCGAACGGGCCCAGGAACTTTACGATTTGCTGAGCATGGAGTTTTTGTTCCCGACCCCCTATCCCAGCCAGATCAATATGGAACGCGCCATCAAAGCCCTGGCCGATCGTGGTGGCTTGGTCATTAAGGATGACACCATTGTGCTCGGCGATCAGAAACTAGGCCGTGACCTCTACCGCATTTGCGGTCTGATGTTGCTTAACTTCATGGAGTCTTACTTTGTTGTGTGTGATGTCCTGATCCAGCAAAATGCGGCTTTGCCCCTGAACCAAAAGGATTTGGTTAAGGCCATGCTCAATCGCGGGCATTTACTATATGCAGTCGGTCACCTGCGTCTCAAGGAGTCTATTAACAAAGTCAACTTCGAGAATGGACTTGCCCGATTGAACAAGTGGAACCTGATCCAATTCAAAACGCCGGCTGGCCAGAAACATCCGCACATAACACTCAAAGGTGGCAAGTTGGGCGATCTCGAAGCCCTGCGGGAAAAAATCTTCACCTGGATGAATGCCTGCGGGTAATTTATGCGCAAGATCTCCCCACTCGAACACCTGGAAACCAATACCCTGGACCATTTGGAATGGCATGCCATCCTGCCCTACTACGCTTGCCAAGCCCAAACCGGACCGGGCCGCCAACGCCTGTTGACACCCCAGCCCCAAACCGCCCAAGCCCTGCGAGAGCGCGCCCCAATCCTCAAGACCTGGTTGGACCGGGTCAGTGGGCAAGGCCCCCTGCGCATCCCGGATTTGAGAGACGCCAAATGGTTTGAGCGAGACCCCTTCCAAAACCCCTTTTCTGCTGAGGATTTGAGTCTTGTGGGCAAGTTCCTCGTGTTCATGATCGATCATCTTGAAACAAACCAATTCGCCTTTTTACCTGAAGCGCCAAAACCGGAGCCTTCCCATCTTCGATTGCGCGATCATTTAAAAATCCTGTTTGAACCCAATGGCGATTGGAGTCCTCTCGCTTCACCCAAGCTGGGTCAACTCCTGAACACACTGCGACATCTGGAGAGCCAAATCGAACGCAACCTGCAGAGCCATTTGGAACGCCATGGCGACATTCTGAGCGAATCAATTGTTTACGAGCGCAACGGCCGCAAATGTCTGGCAGTCAAAACCGATTTTAAGGGCAGAATCCGCGGGATTGTGCAGGATTCAAGCGCATCGGGGAAAACCGTATTTTTGGAGCCGGAATCCGTGCTGGGTCCTCAAAATGAATGGGCTGAAACCCAGGCCGCAATCCGCGAAGAAATTTGGCGGATCCGGTGTGAAACCACCCAGTCAATCCTGGATCCGCAACTGGAAATCGTGGCCTGGATGGCCTGCTGTGCACGCTGGGATGCCGAGCAAACGCTTGCCCTTGTCGCCCACCAAACCGGTAGTCATTTCTTAATCCCCGAAGGCAAGGATCTCCATTTGATTCGGGCCCGCCATCCTTACCTCGATGAAAAATTTGCTGCGCTTCGCCAACGCGCCAGTCAATCGGAAGGCCTGGACGCCCACCACATGGTCCCGTTCAGTTTGCGCTTGGACGATCAAGTTCGTGGATTGGTTCTCTCCGGTGCCAATACCGGGGGCAAGACGGTTTGCCTGAAAACCACAGGGCTGTTGGCCCAGTTGGCGCGCTGTGGATTGCCCGTTCCCTGTGAGGAGGGCAGCCAAATCCCTTATTACCGCTACATTCTGGCTGATATTGGCGATCACCAATCGCTAACCATGTCATTATCGACTTTTGCCTCCCATCTGGAGTACTTAAAAGCCATTTTGGCCGCCGATGATCCTGCAACCCTTGTTCTGCTCGACGAACTGGGCAGTGGCACAGATCCCGAGGAAGGCAGCGCATTGGCACGGGCCTTAATCGAAACCATGCTGCAACGCGATTATCAGTTTTTGGTCACCACCCACATGCAGGTCCTGTGCACCTTTGCCCTGACCCACCCCCACCTGGACAACGGATCCATGGTTTTTGACGAACGCGCCTTGCGCCCAACCTACCAATTTGCGCAAGGTGTTCCGGGTCGTAGTCATGCGTTGGAAATCGCGCGGCGCAGTGGATTGGACGAGTCCGTATTGACCCGTGCACAGGAATTGATCAGTGCCAATTTGGTCGATATTCAAGCGGCGATTCGCGAATTGCAGGAGCGCAGTCGCAGCATGGAAAAAGCCCAACGCAAATTGCGCAAGGAAGAAATCCGACTCCACCGCAAGATCCAAGAGACCAAGGCAGAGACCCGTAAGTTGGAAAGCGCACGGCAACAAGTACAACAAGAAGCTCAATCCAAAATCCGCAAGGAAGTTGAACGGGCCGAAATGCGGCTGCGCACTTTTTTGGAGGAGACCAAAGCCAAATCCCTGCGCAAACAGGCCGGTCTTGAATTCGCTAAATTGAGTCAAGATTTAGTACCCGAAACGCATGCGGTTCAAAAGGTCGAGATCCAGGCCAGCGGAACCCCCCTCGACGCATGGCAAAAAGGCGACCTACTCTATTACCTGGCATGGGGAAAAACCGCAAAACTGGTACGCCTGGACCGCAAAAAGGTCCACATCGAAATCGAAGGTAAACAGTTAATCGTGGAGGCCAGTGATGTACTGCATCAACACAGTGGCCAAAAAGAGAAGCCGGTCCGCACTGAATCCGAATTTGAACCGCAAATGGCCCAGATCCAATTGCGATTGCTCGGCATGACGGTTGAAGAAGCGATCGCAGATCTGGAAGTGACCCTGGATCGGGTCCTGCGATCCGGCCAGCCGTATTTGGAGATTATTCACGGTCACGGCACGGGTGCGTTGAAACAGGCCATTCGCACTTACTTAAAACGCCATCCGGTCCGGGAACAGTGGCAGGTCGAAATCGATCCAGGCAATGACGGTATCACCCAACTGCGTTTCGTATAAGGTAGGATGGAAGAGAGAGGGCCTATGCGCGACCGGCTTCAACGTCCACTTCAAGATTTGAGAATATCGGTAACTGACCGCTGCAACTTGCGCTGCCAGTACTGCATGCCCGCCGATCGCGATTACCACTTCATGCCCAATGCCCATGTGCTTCGCTATGAAGAAATCGAGCGATTGGTGCGCATTTTTGTGGCCTTAGGCGTTGAAAAAGTGCGCCTCACCGGTGGAGAACCGCTGATTCGACGGGACTTGTCGACCCTGGTTGGAAAACTTTCATCCATCCCGGGGTTACGCGACTTGGGCTTAACCACCAATGGCATGTTTCTCAGCGAAAAAGTTGGAGGCTTGGTCGCCAATGGGCTCAAACGCATCACCGTCAGTTTGGATAGCCTGGAGCCCAAGGTACTCGAGGTGATGTCCGGACGCAGCGATCTTCAAACCATCCTGGCAGGTCTCGAAAAATCGCGGAAATTAGGCTTACGCCCGATCAAAGTCAATTGTGTTCTGGTTCGCGGCCTCAACGAACCCCACGCCATGGACATGGTTGCCTGGGCACGCGAAAGTGGATTTGAAATGCGTTTTATCGAGTACATGGATGTGGGGACACTCAACACGTGGGGCGAGGATCGTGTGGTACCGGGTCGTGAATTATTGGCCCGCATTCAGGCCCAATTCCCCTGTGAGCCCGAAATTCAACCCGAAGAAGGTCGTGTTGCTCAAACCTTCCGGTTCCTCGATGGCAAGGGACGGTTTGGCTTGATCAACAGCGTTTCCGAACCGTTTTGCCGCGGCTGTACACGTGCTCGACTCAGTGCCGATGGCCAGCTCTTTACGTGCCTGTTTGCACAATCTGGCGTCGACCTCAAAACCCCATTGCGCACAGGTGCAACAGACGATGAAATATTGGCGACCATCAAGACAATCTGGACCAACCGGACGGATCGTTACAGTGAAATCCGCCAGGAAGCACAAGGGCCTCGGCAACGCATAGAAATGTTTCAGATCGGCGGCTGACACAAAAGTCTATTTGATCAAGGCACTTGAAATTTTTCTACTTTTTACCAAAAAAAGGCAACCTTTAGTAATAAGACAACGTGTACAATTACCTGTTTGTGTATAGGGGGATTCCGATTTGATGTTGGTCGCGTTACTTGTTTTCATGGGTTCTCCAAAAGACGCTGCCTTCCAACAGGTATTTTTAAGCGGAAAACAAACCCTTGAACGCGGCTATAGCACAACCGATTTGGCTTTGCTCAAAAGTGCAGATCGCATCTTTGACCAAATCGGCGAAGCTTATTCTGATCCACTGGTCTTTTATTACCAAGGCCTGACAAATTACCGCATCTTGAATTGCCTCAACATGCAGGGTAACCAGACCTACCGTGAACAGAGTCCGTTTTTGGACAAGGCCATTGCCTGTTTGGAAAAGATACAAAACAGCAACCCAACTTACTTGGAAGCGTGTGTGCTTCTACACAACCTTTACGGGCGTAAGATTGGGTTTAAACCGATGCTCGGGCTGAGCTTGTTGCCGAAGATGAAGAAAATGGGTGAAATTGCCCGGCAAATCGAACCCGAAAATCCACGCTGGTTACTGATGGAGGCCGTTTACGATTACCACGCACCAAAACGTTTTGGCGGTGATCGGGAAAAGGCACTTTTGGGATTTGAGAAGGCAGCCAACGTTTTGGCCAGCCGTGCTCAATCGGAATTTGGTTCGCCCGACTGGGGCTTAACTGATGCTTATGCCTGGTTGGGCATTTGTTATTCCGATGCGGGAAAAAATGATTTGGCCAAACGCTATTTTGATAAGGCGCTGGAAGTCGACCCCAATTTTGGCTGGGTCAAAAAATACCTATACCCACGTCTGGTCAACAGCGGCTATTCGAGCCACGCCGCCAAATAATCTTTCAGAGCATTGGGTTCGACCCGTTCGAGCGACTGGCCCGGCTCCAAAGCCAGATCATCTAGGAATCCGGGCCAACTTTTGGCCACCACAACAACAGGCACCTTCGCCTGAAAGAGCCGTCGCAAATAGGCTTGAGCCTCCATTGGAAGTTGGGCATTGGCGTCCAGCGCGATCACCAGTCGATCGGGCACAGATAAACGCGGAACAACCTCATTGGCCAAAACGCGCAACCCCCCACTTAAAGCTTGAGGCCCGGGCTCCAAACACTGGACCCAGATCTGCCAATTTTCATATGACTGAACCGAAACAAGGCAATCTGAAAATACCTGTTCGTCTGTGCCAGAAGCCAGCAATACGGCCAATCGTTTAACTTCAGGTCGATTGGCAGATTGCGGAATTTCTTGCGCCGGGAAAAGTGATATAGTAATGCTCATTAGTCCGAGAAGGCCTCTAAGTACAGCTGTTTGGCTTAATCCACCAAGGAATGGCGCCATGAACTCTTCTTCCTCCCATCCGAATCAAGCTTATCCAGAGGTCCATACCCGGCTTCAAAAGGTGCTGGGAAAAACCTACCGTGTCCATCGGATTATAGAAGTGAAACCCGTTCTCGTCGAAGCGGTTGTGGAAAACCTGCAGAACCAGGAGTGGTTGCACGGTCGTTTTTACAGCGTGCGCAGCGAAGATTTCGAGACGGTTAAACAGCTTTGGTTTGAACATGCATTTATGGTTGAGGGCACCAACCACGATTTATTGCAAACGCCAATTGGTCTGCGTCAAATCGGTTCTGAATTGGCCTTTGTTTCCCAACACAATCCCTATCTTTCCCTGGAACAGTGGATTCGCACCGCAGGGCCGATGCCCCATCAAATGGCCTGTCGCCTGACGATTGAGTTGATCAAAGCCTTGGAGGCGGTTTACGCCAAAGGTGGCGCCCACTTCCAACTCAAACCTGGCGATATTCAACTCGACGGGCGCGGCACCATCAGCCTCAAAAATTTTGCTCTTTTTGACTTTGAACAGGCACTGGCCAAAACCGTTGGCTTGGAACCTTTAATGGACCCACGGGTGACGGCACCTGAGCAATTGCTCGGGGAGGACCTGACCATTTCAGCTGATATTTACGCGGTTGGCGTGATCCTGTACTACATGTTGACGGGCGCCTACCCGTTTAGTGGTGATTTCGAATCGGTCAAACAAGCGGCCCTCAACGGCGCGCCTCAGAATCCCCAGGCCCTCAATCCGGACCTACCGGTCGGCGTGATGCGCATCCTTGCACGTGCTATTGCCAGCGCGAAAAAACAGCGTTTCTCCCATTTCAGCGAATTTAAGCAAGCACTTGCCTATTTGCTACCGGTGGCGGAACGCGCCTCCATTTTAAGTCTGCCCGGCGGTGAGGAAAGTCATCTGGACGAAGCCGAACGCAGCAAAATTATGGCCGATTTGGACCAAGCCCGCGGTGCCCTACGCAATGGTGAGCTAGACCAAGCCTCGACTTTGCTGGACGCAATCCTCATGATGAATGGCCGGCACCCGGACGCATTGAAACTGAATCGCGAATTGCGGATTCAAGTCGATGGCCCTCAGATAAAGGAAGCCATCCAGGCTGCGAAACACCACATCGAACACCAAGCCTTGCCTGAGGCGATGCAATGTCTCAACCGTGTATTTGACCTGGATCAGGCCAATAAGGAAGGCTGGAAACTGCATCAGTTTATTCGGGACCAGATCGGGCCAACGGAAATCGATCCTCCGGTTTTGGATGTCGAGCATTGGAAAGCGGCCGCCCAGGCGTTAACCACTCGTGACCGCAATGTGATGGCCGACAATGTTTGGGCGCTTTTGCGCAGCATTGACCCCATGCTTGCACCTGCCACCAAACCCAAAGGTGCCCCACCCCAAACGGTAGAAGCGCGATTACAGGAACTCCAGACCATGCCCCTCCAGGCAATCAAGCGCACGGCACCTGCGGATACCGACGATTTCCAGACCCGGCCCATGACACCACGCGACCAAAAAGAAGAAGAACAGCGCTTCATCCAGGAAACCCTGGTTCAACCACTTAGTGAAATTCAGGCTATGGTCGACGAGGATCTGCAACAGACCGAACTGGAATTAACCGTTGCGTCCATCCAAAATCAAATGGCCAATAAACAGTTTCAGGAAGCAATTCAGAGTAGCAAAGTGGCGCTGGAGAAATATCCCGATGACGCCGTACTCAAATCTCTGCAGGACCATGCGACCACCCAGTTACGCGAACAGACCCTGCAACGCGGGATCGAAAAAATTTACCATCTCATTAAGAAGCAGGATTACAAGGCGGTGAATCAGGTGGCGCAAGGGATCTTAAAAATCGCACCCAATCACCCGGAGGCGTTAAAGGCCCTTCAATACGCGCAATCCCAAATGAGTACGGGGCGCGAATTGGTCCATTTTCTGCGCGAAGTCAATCAACTTGAAGAACAGGGTGCGTTTCAGGCAGCCTTGGGCCTTATCGAAAAGGAGGAGCACCGTTTCCGCGATGTACCTGAATTTGCGGCCCTTAAAGAGCGAATCCGCGGCAAACAGGAAAAAGAGGCCGAATTGGAGTGGCGATTGCTCGAAGCGCAACGCATGATTCAAAAAGGCAACATGGATGGCGCCAAAACCAAGATCTATCAAATCCTGGACATCTTCCCCAACGCGCCCAAAGCACACCAGCTGCTCGACAGCATCGGTGCCGGTCAAACTATGGCATTTGCCAAAGAAAAGGAACTCCTGCGCAGCGAAGAACAGACCGAATTGCTGCCCGTAATAAAGCCCAGCGAACCACCGCCGCCACCCATGCCGCCCCCGCCACCCAAGGCGGAACCGCCCATCCTCCATGCGGATCCTGCCCTAAAGGCGGCGCCCGTCAAAGTTCCAAAATCCAAAGGGAAAAGTAAGTTGCCCCTAATTCTTGTGGGTGTTTTTGTTTTGCTCGCTGCAGGTGCAGGTGGGTTTTGGTTTTTACAGCGTCAAAAGCAGATCAAAGCCAATGAAACCGCCTATTCTGCCGCCGCCCAACTCGAAGATCAAGGCCAATGGCCAGAAGCCTTAAATGCTTGGTCCCAACTCGTCGACCAGGCACCTGACTTCAAAGATGTGGAGAAGCGCAAACAATCCCTGCAAGACCGCATCAATCAACGTGCGACCAATATCAAAAATTATCTGGAACGGGCGCGGGCATATCGCCGTGACGGCATTGTATATGACAGCTCTTCAGAAAACGCCATCGCCTATTACCAGCGGGTGCTGGGCATTGATCCCAATCAATCCGATGCCCAAAACGAGATAGCCGAAATTTTGGCTGAAATGAAGGAGCGCAGTCACCTCCTTTTTGAAGAAGAAAAGGCCGAAGAGGCACAAAACCTATACGGTCAAATCAAAAAAATTGACCCCAAATTCGAGGACGCCGAATTTGAAACCAGCATGAAGGACTACCTCTACGAGACCAAGATAGCGCCACAAATTGAACAATTAGACAAACAATTGGCCCGTAAAAACTGGGATGAGGCTTTTGAAATAACGGCTGCCATCCACGAAATCGAAACCCAAGTGCCCGAAGTTCAAGAAAAGTGGGATGCCGTATTTGTCGATTTGCAAACCAAAATGCAGGCCGCACAGGACAAGAACCGACAGGAAGAAGTTTTGAAGAACTTGGAGCTAATGTGCCGTATTCGTCCAGAAGACCAAGCATTGGCCGATCAACGCAATTTGCTCAGTCGCGAGCTCAACAACTCCAAAATCAAAAACCTGGAATCGCAAATTGAAACGGCAAGTAACCGCAAAGATTGGGTCAAAGCCGGAACCTTAGCCAATGACCTTTCGCGCTTAGACTCTGAAAACCCGCTGATTGCCGAGACGCTGGACACCGCCATAAACAAACTCGAAGATGAACTGCGCAGCATCAAAGACAGCCAACCGCGTAAAGCCGTTTCCGTCTGTGATGGCTTAATCAAAATTGCCAACCAAGCCCGTCACCGCGAGGAACGCAAACGCCTGGCCAATATGGTCAAGGAGTTTGATACCCAGCAAACGGCGATCACCGGCAATTTCAATTATTCAAGTGACGAATTGGCCACGCGTTTTGACTCCTTTTTAAGCAAGTTCCCCTCCTTTAAGTCCGAAGCGGCTTACCAAGATGTCCAAGCTTTGCGCAAACGGGTCGACGAAGAAAAAACCCAATTGCAAAACATGGTGGCCTGGGAATCCAAGGTCCGAGATGACCGCAGTGTCCCCTTCCAAGACATATTGGACCGCATTCAAAAAACCAAATTTTTCTTTCCTTTCGCCACCAATACGGCCAAGGAACTGATCAAAACTTACAAAGACAAAATTGACAAATATGAAGGCCCTGTAACCATCGTTCTGAAACAAGGCAAATCGCTGCCAGCAGCCAGTGATGTGGGCAACAAGGCCCCAGAAGGCTATTGTGAAATTGAATTTTCAGGCTCTGTTTGCAAGACAGAAGCGATCGACAATAATTACAACCCGGTTTGGAACCACACCTGCTCCTTCCAAGCCAAAGCCGGCTCCAGCATTGTCATTCGCCTGTATGACGACAATAAATTTGGCAAAGCCCAGTTACTTGGTTCCCTCAAGGTGGAGAAACTTCCTGAAAGTGGCAAAGACTTGGCCCTCAAAAGCCCGGAAGGTTGGACCTTGATCCTGGATATTCGCCGCGAACGTTAAGCTAATTTTGAGTAAGCGACTTCACATTTCGGTAAGGTTACTTATCTTCAGCTGAAGCAAAGCCGATAGAATGGACATCCGATGAAGGAGCCGCTTCATGGACCGTCGAGATTTCCTGAAATGGGGTGCACTGGTCGCCAGTTCACCTTGGGTATGGCCACAAACCACTGGAAAAGCCATGAAACTGGTCTATTTCCAGAATTTTCCCCCATTCAGTTGGTCGTATGGCTCAGAGCCGATTAAAGGAATTCTGATCGACCTTTTAAATGAAGCGCTCACCAAGCGCATGGGCATCCCCCTGCAGCACACGGGTCTGCCATGGGCACGCGCGCAGAGCCTGGTCAAAATGAACGAGGCCGATGCCTACTGCACAATTGTCACGCCGGAACGGCTCACATATGCCGAATGCTCCCAAAAATCAGTGGTGAATACCAACATGGTCGTCGTGACCCGCATGGATCACCCCAAAATTCAACAATTGCGGGCCATCCAAAACATAAACGACTTGGGCCAACTGAAAATTGGCTCCTATTTGGGCAGCGGATGGGCGGCACAACGCATCGCTGATCGCAATGTCACCTGGACCCGCACCTTGGAACAAAGCCTCAAAATGGTGGCGCAGGGCCGAGTGGACATGTCTATTAATGTGGAAATCGTTGCCCGCTATTACATCAAAGAATTGGGCTTAGCCGATCAATTGATATTGCTCAATCCCGTCGACCAGGCCAATTTCCACTTGTTCATCGGAAAAGAGTCCCGTTTTGTGGGGATTTTGCCCGAATTTGACCGAACTGTAGCGGCCATGTTGGCCGATGGGACCACCCAGAAAATTTACGATTCCTACCTGAACAGCTAATCCCTTTATCAATTTGACCGATTCCTTCGCTAAGGTCCTCAATTTAAGGAGATGCCTTGGCCTTAGGAAACCTGTTTCGAAATGCGACCCATCCGGGTGTAGCTCGGACGCTGGTTCTCTATATTCTTTTGGTCAGTTCCGCGGTCACCTTAATCGCAACCGTGTACCAGCTGTACCGGGACTATCGAACAGATGTTAATTTGCTGGAAGACCGCCTCAACCAAATCGAAATTTCTTTTGCCCAACCCTTAGCCGAATCGCTTTGGGCCTTTGATTACCAACAAGTAGAAGTCAACCTGGCCGGCATTTCACGCATGCCGGACGTTTATTTTGCGCAAGTGACCGCGTTCGCCGATGGCCAGAAGGTCCAGGCCGGTACGCCCTCCGACACCCAGGGAATCGAGCGGGTCATTCCCCTGACCTACAACGACGGCCGTTCGCAGTCACAAGTGGGTCAGCTCCTCGTTTCGGCCAGCATGGAAGGCATCCTGTCGCGCATCCGGGAGAAAGCGATTCTCGTTCTGGTTTCCCAAGCAATCAAAACCTTTCTGGTCTCGCTTTTCATGTTCCTGATCATTAATCAATTGGTGATTCGACATCTGGAAACGATTGCAGATTTTGCAAGCCAATTTCGGCCCGGCCAGTGGAAAACACTCAGTTTGGACCGCGCCAAACCCAAAAAAGCGGACGAATTCGAAAATGTGACCCATGCGTTTAACGAAATGCAGGCCGAACTCTCTAGCGCTTATGAGGACCTGTTGCAATCCAATGCCGAATTGGACCAAAAAACCAAGGAGTTAGCCAATCACAAAGCCAATTTGGAACGCGAAGTAGAGGAGCGGACCCGGGAATTGCGCGATGCCCAGCAGCGTTTGCTCGACAGTGCCCGCAGATCGGGAATGGCCGAAATTGCTGTAGGCACCCTCCATCATGTTGGCAACACCCTCAACAGCTTAAATGTCTCGTGCCAAATCCTCATGGAGCAACAAAAAAAATCAAAGCTGGAGAGTCTGAAAAAAGCCAACGAGATCCTGAAAAACCACCTGGATGATTACAACCCCTACTTTGAAGCCGATTCCAAAAACCGCAAGTTGGCCGAATTTTATTTGACCTTGGGCCATTTTCTCGAAGAAGAACACGAACAACGCAATCAAGAGCTGACCCGCATGTACGATCAGATCCGCTGGGTGCGCAAGGCCGTTCAAGACCAGGAAAGTTACGCCAATTTCGATTCCGTCCAAGAGCAGGCTCAGGTTTCCGTTATTCTTGACCAAGTCCTCGAACTGCAAATGTCCACCATCCAAAAAAACGGCATTAGCGTCATCAAGGACTTTCGCGAGGCACGGCCGATTGTGATTCCCAAAGCCAAAATCCATTACATTCTCGCTCACTTGGTGAAAAATGCCGTTGAAGCCATGCAGGACCCAGGCATCCCCAAAAGAATTCTGACCCTACAAATCGAAGAAAAATCAGGGTATTTATCCATCCTGATTCAAGACAGTGGTGTCGGCATAGATCCCCAGATCAAAGAGCATCTGTTTGAATACGGCTTTACCACCAAACCCACGGGTCAAGGTTTTGGCTTGCACATGTGCGCCAACACCCTGCATGAAATGGGTGGGGAATTAAAGGTGGAAAGTAAAGGTATCGGCAAAGGAGCGCGTTTCCTGGTAATGTTACCGCTGACATGAATGGCCAAACCCCTGCACTGCCCATTGATCCATACCTGACCAGAATCGTTGAAACCGTCGTCGAACATCCGTTCAGTTTATTGAGTGCGCCACCGGGCAGCGGCAAATCGAGCGCAGTGCCCCTAGCTCTCTTAAACGCGGGACACTTCGCACAGTCAATCTGGCTGCTCCAACCGCGCCGCCTAGCCGCACGAGCCTGCGCACGTTGGATGGCAACCCAAACCGGTGAACCACTTGGAAACCGCATTGGCAGTCAGGTCCGTTTCGAACGGGTGGGTAACCACCACACCAAACTGTGGGTTGTAACGGAAGGCATTCTCTTACGCCGACTCAGCCAGGATCCATTGCTCTCTGATATTTCGTGTGTACTCTTGGACGAATTCCACGAACGCAGCCTGGAAAGCGATCTCGTCCTCGCCATGCTGCGTGAACTCAGCCAGGTTCGCGACGATTTACGGGTTTTGATCATGTCGGCGACCTTGGATCCAGAACCCTTTGAGCGGTATTTGGGTCCCATTCCGCATATCCAGGTCGACCATCGCCCCTACCCGCTCCACATTACCCATCTCAATCCGCAGCCGCGCAGCACCTGGCTGGACAACCTGGAGCAGGCACTCCTGACCTGCCAAAACGATCCGCTGGACGATGGATCCGATATATTGGTGTTCGCCTCCGGCATGGCTGAAATTCGCCAAGCCATCCAACATTTGTCTGGCCGGTTCAAGCCATGGCAATGGTTGCCGCTGCATGGCAGTTTATCGCCACAAGAACAGGATGCCATCTATGAAGGCCACCACCAGCGCCGGGTCATTGTGTCGACCAATCTGGCTGAAACGTCTCTGACCGTGCCCGGAATCGGGGTCGTCATCGATGGCGGATACCATAAAGTTGCGCGATTCCATCCCGGTTCAGGTCTGGACCATCTTCAAACGGAACGCATAAGCCAGGCCAATGCCATTCAGCGCGCTGGCCGCGCAGCGCGAACGGGGCCCGGCCGCGTTTACAGAATGTATAGCGCACAACAATTTCACTTGTTCGCCCCACACCCCAGCCCCGAAATTGAACGGGTGGACTTGGCGGCAGCGCTTCTTCAAGTGCTCGAATTCCATGGCTCCAATCTCGAGAATTTTCCTTTTTTCCAATCCCCGCACCAGCCTCGAATTCAGGCAGGTCTTAGGTTACTGGAGGAACTGGAGGCCATCGACCTAGACCGACACCTCACATCACTCGGTCAGAAGATGAACCGCCTGCCGCTTCACCCGCGATTAGCCGCATGTTGTGTTGCGGGTCAGCGGATTGGCACACCCGAGCTGGGGGCCTTATTTGCCAGTGTTTTAGCCGAGGTCCGAAACGTCGAAGAAGACTTGTTTGATCTGGATTTGCTGCGATCGCTCTCGCAACGAACCAACCTAAAAAAAGTCAAAACCCAATTGCTAAAATCCCAAGGGTGTAACCCGCACAATCCCGAAAACGCCAGCGTGGATCAACTGGTCCCGATTGCTTTGGCCGGATTCTCAGACCGTTTGGTTCGGGTAACCGGTCGCGGCCAAGGCGTTATGGTCGGTAACCGCGGTGTGATCTTTCGGTCAGACCTACCGATAAACAGCTTTGGTTTGGTTTTGCGCGTACTGGAAACAGATCATCGCCAAGCAGCACGCGCTCAATGGATACTGCCTATCCCAGTTGAAGCCTTGGTCGCGCATGGCAAATTGGAGCGCAAATTGGTGTCTGAGCTGGATGTGGAACGCGGATTGGTCGTTCAGACGGAGAAAACCTACTGGCACGATTTACAAGTGAATGAACGACTGGTGGGCCCTGCGCCTCGGGATCAAGCCGCACAGTTGCTCAGCCAGCACCTCTTAAATCAACCCGATTTCTTTGCCCGCAATGCGGGCCAACTCTGGGGCCGGCTCCAAGTTTTGAAAAGTGTGGAGGAAATGGTCGATCTCGACACATTGGCATCGGTTTTACAAATCGTTTGTCAGGCCTATCCAGACCTGAACCAGCTGGCCCGAATCGACTGGGACAAAGAGCTCCGGGCGCATTTGGATTGGACCCTGCGCCAAAAGCTGGAACAGGTCGCACCCGAATTTCTACAAGTTCCTTCTGGACATACGATTCGGTTGGATTACCAGGCAGCCATCGCCCCGCCCCATCTGCCGGTATTAGCCGTTAAACTGCAAGAGATGTTTGGGTTAGCAGAAACGCCTCGAATTGCCATGGGTCGAACTCCCGTTTTATTACACCTGCTCGCACCCAATGGAAGACCCGTTCAGGTCACTCAGGATTTGACCAATTTCTGGAACCAAACCTATTTTGAGGTGCGCAAGGAACTGCGCATGCGTTACCCCAAACATCCGTGGCCAGATGATCCGTGGAATGCGCCACCAACACGCAAAACGCAACGGCGCTCACATTGAAAAAAGCCAAGTGAACCATTATGATGAGTTCACTTACCTCCGTGAGGACTCGCCCATTGATAAGTGACTGAATCTTATGACTCATCCCGATAAAATTGGCCGCTACCAAATTGAGTCCCTCCTCGGCGAAGGGGCTATGGGCTCCGTTTACAAAGCGTTTGATCCGATCATTAAGCGGACCGTCGCCATTAAAACCATTAAGATGCAGCATTTTGAGCTGGATTCAGAACGCGAACAGTTTCTCAAACGCTTTAATAATGAAGCCCAGGTTTGCGGCAAACTGCATCATCCCAATATCGTAATCCTTTACGATCTGGGCCAGGAGGGCGACGGCCCCTTTATCGCGATGGAATATCTCGAAGGCCAGACCCTCGACAAAAAAATAAAAAAACGTCAGCTCACCGATTACCGCGAGATTCAGGATGTGCTCAACCAAATCGCCGAAGCATTGGATTACGCCCATGAACACGGTATCGTTCACCGCGACATTAAACCCCACAATATCCTGATCACAGATACAGGTGTCGCAAAGATGATGGATTTTGGTATCGCTAAGGGTGGCGATGCCAAAATGACCAAAACCGGATTTTTTGTCGGCACGCCCAGCTACTCCAGCCCCGAGCAAATTTCGGGCGAACAGGTCGATCATCGTTCCGATCTATTCAGTTTTGGTGTATTGGCCCATGAATTCATCACAGGCCATATCCCCTTCAGTGGTCACAATATTTCCTCCATCTTGTATCAAGTCGTGAATGGCCAACCCAAATTTGAGCACATTCCACGCGACTTGGATGCTTTGAGCCTGGAATTCAAACAAATCTTTACCAAGATGCTGCACAAAAATGCCAGCGAACGGTTTGATTCGGCCAAGGCGTTTATGCAGGCACTCAGCCCGATCCTGACAGAGGGCATCCGGGTCACTGGCCAACAGCCGGTCGTTCAACCGACCGCCCCCTTTGAGGCCAAAACCGTTCAAGCTACGCAACCTCAGGTCCGAACTGCGCCCCAAAAACCACCCGTGAATACGGCTGCGCACACCAACCCGATGCCGGGTTGGGACACGCCAACCCGGCAAATCACCAAAGCAGGTGTCACCCTCGGAAAGACGACCGGCCCGACAGCGCTTCACGTTCAGGCACCTACTGCCCAAACCGAAATCCAAGGCCCCAGCCAAACAAGTAAAAAAGGCCTGTGGTTAACCCTATGCGGCCTTGTCCTGATCGGCGTCCTAGCTGTTGTTTTTTGGCCCCGAAAACCCATTCTAGACGGACCCAAACCCGACCCGATCGTTGTGCCACCCGTAACCAAGGATCCTGAAATAGTAAAAACCCGCAGCTTGCTGTTTGGGAGTACACCTCAAGGTGCAGTCGTGTGGGTTGATGGTCGCGATATCGGCAAAACACCGATGACCCATTATTTTCCACTGGACTTGGAAAAACCCTACTCCATTAGGATCGAAAAGGAAGGATATGAACCTGTCGAACGCACCTTGGACCCGACCCAGGGTTGGGATCCCGAAATGCACCTGACATTGGTCGAAATCCCCAAAGAGGATTTGCCCGATTTAACCCCAGAGCAGCAGGAAGATCCCGTAGCGCTGGCGCGTGCGCGCGAAAAGAAAGCTTGGAGCGCCATCGAAAACTCACGCCAAATCGACGATTTCACCAATTTCCTTAAAAATTACCCGGACAGTCCCAATCGCAGTATCGCCCAATTGCGCATTTCTGCTCTGCAACAAGATGCGGATCTGGACCGGGCTTTGACCAGCAATGATCCTTCTTTCGCCCGGGCCTTTCTCGATAAATATCCCGGGTCCGTCAATACCGATCGCGTTCGCGACCGGCTCAAACGCTTCGAGGTCATTGCAGCCTACGATCAAGCCATGCGCTCGGACAATGCCGGTTCCCTCAACGCCCTGATCCGCGAGTATGGAAACGTTTTAACCGATATCCAAAAACAAGCCATTCAGAATAAGTTGAAAACACTGAACGCCGCCAAAGAAGAAGTGACCGCTTACCAATCCGTTGAAAATGCAAATGATATTTTTGCCATTAATGCATATTTGTCACAGTACGGCGGTGTGGATCCAGACCATACTGAGACGGTTCTAAAACGCAAACAGACCTTGCAAAAGGATCAGTTTCAAGCTTTGACTCAACAGTTACAGCATAAACCCGACAAGAAATATAAGGTATCCGACAAAACGGAAGGGATGGTTGTGGAATTAAAATTCAAGAAGGCACCACCCATTGAGCTGTCCTCTGCTGAACTTGTCTGGCAACTCAACGAACTGCAACCTCAGATTGTGCCGATGCAAGGTTCCGGCACCCAATTCTCCGCTACGGTTATTAATAACTTCCTGGATAACGGCACTTTGAAATATCACTTTGCCGTTCGCGATAAAAGCGGCGAACGCTATGAGCTGGAAGCCAAAAGCTTTGAAACCCAAATCGTTAAACTCGAGGCCAAAGACAAGGTCGTCATTACCTACTAAATCAAGCATCAGGGATGGGAGTCCATATGAAAATCAAATTGATCATTATGAGTTGTTTAAGCTTGACGGTATTTGCCCAGGACTGGAACTTTTCACTGGGCGTCAAGTTCTGGCCCTCAAATTTTGAAACGTCCCGCGCAGACGGCGAACAAACTCGGACCGGAGACGGCAGTGGTTCGGTCGGCGGTTTGTCGATGGCGCTCACCCGTGAAAAATTGACCTTTGCGCTCACGGCCATGACCGACATTTCGGAGTACACACCCTTTAACGCAGAAGATTCCGGCTTTGATCAAAAGTACAAAAAAGAAGATTATGACTTTACGGTCAACTACTCTTTCTCCACCCATTTCGGTGCCAATATCGGTTATAAACGGGTTGTCTCAAACGCCGATAATCGTCTGAGCGATGGCACCTTTGTCTCCAGTCGTGATTTTGATATGAACGGCCTAATTGTGGGCGGCTTTTGGAAACACCAACTGGAATCCGTGCCTTTGGTCTTCTCGGCCGGGATTGGCTATGGTTTCTTAAGCACATCCGACATTCAGGTAAGCGCACCGGGCGTGGATTTCAGTCTTGATACAGATGACGCCTCAGGGATCATGTGGGAAGCAGGCGCCAACTATGTAGTGAGCCGCGTGGTTTTGAGTCTGACCTATAAATTCCAGGACTTTAAATATGACGTCAACCTGGATGACAGCACTTCCTACGAAACCAAAGACCAATTAGGCGGCTTCCAACTCGGCGTTCGCTACCACTTTTAGATAAACATGCGGGGTCCGTGAGCTAGACCACGGTCAAGCGGCCCCGCACCACCTAGATTGATCAGGGTAGTATTTATCCTGAAAGGATGGCTTCATGCTCCGAACCCACGCGTGCCTGCGCCTGCTCTTATTTTTTTTGTGGGCTGGAATTCTCCTTGCCCAAAGTTCTACCAAGGTGGGCATTCTCTCCGCCCCAACCTTTATTACGGAGCAGGACATATGGATCAATGAAGACAACCGTTTAGAAATTCTCCTTCCGCACCCCAACAGTGATGGCTATGACCCCAGTGGCGGCGCCAACTTGCAGTACCGCATTAAGATCTTGCTGGGGTGCGAGGTCTACTACAACACCACCGTCAAACGCAGCAGTTGGCCCACCATCTGGAAAAACTTCTTCGAAATCCCATTTGACGATTACCAAATCCAAATCAGCCGAGAAACCACGATTGGCAAAACGGCCCCACCGCCCAGTTCACCGGGCACAGTTTTAGTCGGTCCAAATGGTGGCACACCCGCGGAACTGGTCCCCACCAATCACCTGGAGATCAAGCGCTGGACTTTGCATGTCCCCAAAATTGGCGGCGGCTTTGAAGGCAGTTTGTCGTTCAACAACCGCTTTCCCGACTTACCGGCCACCATTTACACCGCAGGATTTGATGCACAAGGCAACCTAATCTCTGGCACGGTCAAATCGGTAACGGTCATTGGGCAACGACCGGTCATTCCCGTCTACGCGCGCCAGGCCGGTCAATCTGCTCTGTATGACATGACCATGACCGATAAAATCTCCCACATCGGGTGGTTCGAACCCATGAACCGCCATTTTGTTTCGGTCTCCATTTCCTATAAAAACCTGGCCGAAAACGCGCTGGCCGCAACCATTGCTGAAACGGACCTGGAAGCACCCGAACAAACAGGCGAAGCCTTCGTTCTTGAGGCCCGCAAAAGTGGCAATTTTTGGGATGGCGTCGCGATCCTTAATCTGACATCGACCCAAACGGCCCAAATCACCGCCTATCAGCGCAGCCTGGAAACCGGCGATATCTTGCAAAGCACCCCTTTGGGCAGCCTGGGACCCGGTCGCAAACTGTTAAGTGTGCTTTCCGAAGTATTTCCATTGTCTGGTAACGCTTACTACACCATTGAGTCCGATCAGGCCGAAATTCAGGTTCTCGGACTGCGCGGCAGTTTAACGGCACAACCCGCACTCCTGGTCGGCAGCCAGGTGTTTAAAAACCGCTAGGAGGCGAACGGATGTTGCTCTTCTTTTTCTTGCTATTCCAGGACCCGACCCAAGCAATGGTTTGCGAACCGGTCACCCATGTGGTCCCAGTTGAGTTTGGATCCACTTACTGTGTTTTTGAGGTAGATGTGACCGCCTGCGGCGCGGTTGCGTCCATTCAGCCAATCACCTCGAAACAAGGATTCCCCCAACAGGTCCTGATGCCCGGCCTTCAATTGGTCCAGTTCGCTGGCTTAACCCCTTCAACCTATGAGTTTTGTGTGCAACATTTCTGCGATCCGCCTTGCGATGTCAGCAACTTAGGTCCAAGCAACTGCATAACTATTGATTTGTCGAATTGTATTCCGCCGACAAATTACGGATTGGTAAACAAAACTGCCACCACCATAACCGTTGATGCGATTTATCCAGACTGCGGTGGTAAGTTTGAAATTTTTGATGACCTTATGAACCCGCCCTTGCTTTCGCAATCGGTTCCTGATGGTCACCAGCAGATCACCTTCAGCAACCTGATGCCCGACACGGATTACATTGTTTGTTACACCAACCGTTGCCGGCCTGCGGGAATTCCTGATTGTACAACGTTCATTTCGGCCCCACCTGTGTGCCAAATTCTGAGAACGGAGGCACTCACTACCTGCGATGCTCCGGCCAGTTATTCACTTCAGGCAAGAAGCCCCAATAGTATTACCGTTCAATCCAACTTTGGCCCTTACGGCGGCCGAGTTCAGGCCAAGATTGGCACCTCCGTCATTGCTCAAGCAATCGCTCAGCCGGGTACACAGAGTGTTCTTTTGGGCGGCTTAGCGGGTGGCACAACTTATTCCGTCTGTTTCCAAAATGCTTGCGATTTTGGGCTTAATTTCTATTCACCGACGCTTTGCGCCTCGATTACAACTGAGGTCGAATGCCGGGTCATTGAGGATATTGCCCTCAAAACGCTAACACCCTTCACGTTTGAGGCCGAAGCGACGTTTGGCGATTTTGGAGGCAGCGCCAAACTCTACAAGGTGGATGGCAGCTTTACCGAAACCTTCTACAGCAAAGGTTTTCAAAAAATCCGGAACCCTTATCAATTGGAGCCCAATACCACCTACATCCTTTGCGTGCGCAATGCCTGCAACGTCAATCAGACCCAATTCACCGAAGAAAACTGTATTTCGATCAATACACCGCCCGAGATGTGTGTGCCACCCCCCAGTTTAATGGTTACCGATATCACCTCCAACAGCATGCGCTTGGTGGCGACGGCTGGTCCGTTTGGCGCACAAGTGACTATGGTGTCTGGCAGCAAATCGCGCTCTCGTGAAATGGCCGCAAACAGTACCGAAAAAGAAGTCAATTTTTTGCCCGATGCCACCACTTTCCGAATCGAGATCCGCAATCACTGTTACAACGGCGGACTGAGTGATCCGATCACAGCCACTGCGACCACCCTTTCAGCAGAGGAGAGCAATGGTTACCTCAGCCCACCCACCTTCGTCACGGAACAGCTGATTTGGGCTGAAAAAGGCCGCGTCCGACTCGTATTGCCCAATCCCAATTCCGACGGCTGGGATCGCTTTGGCAACGCCGACCTGGCCTACCAGGTCCGCATGACGCTCAAGGACTGTGATGCCGATCCTCTGTACGACGGTATTGTCACCTCGAATAAATGGCCAAAATTACTGGTCATCCCGGTTCCCATCCCGGCAACGGAATACGAGGTTCAAGTTCGTCGAACCCTTGCAAATTCCAAAGGGGGCGGGACTTCAAAAGGCACCGTTTTGGTTGGGCCCAGTAATGACAATACCACCCAAATTTCCACCACTTTGACCGATGTCAAGCGCTGGCTTCTGCATGTCCCGCGCAAAAGCGGGGGATTTGAAGGGACTTTGGTGCTCAACAATCGTTTCCCCGACCTGCCCGCTGTGATTTGGGTCGCCGGTTATGACGCCAATGGCCAGTACGTGCCCGGCTCAACAACCTCCCTCTTGGTGGTTGGTTCGCGCGCAGAAATCCCTATTTACCCCGTCAGTGGTTCGAGTATTTCGCTCTACTCAGGCAGTATGACCGATTTGGTCAGTCATATCGGCCTTTTTGAGGAATACAATCGCCACACCCTAGAAACGGCCGTCACGTATCGCAAATCCGGAGACCCTGAAGGACTGACCGCGACGGTCCAGGAATCGGACTTCTCAAAAGGAGATCCGATTGGCGCCTTTTTCACGATTGAAGGCCGAACCGCACCCGACTTTTGGGACGGTGTTGCGGTCCTCAACTTGGCAGGCAATAGCACAACTGAAGTCATTGTGAAGCAACGTCACAATGGAGACGACAGCGTGCTGGCCGAAATGAGTCTTGGCAATGTTTTACCCGGCCAGAAACGGCTCTCCGTGCTGAGCGATCAGTTCCCACTCTGCACAGACTGCTACTACACCTTAGAAGCCAAAGACCCGAAAAAAACTTTCCAGGTTCTGGGTCTACGCGGAACTTTGACCACCGAAAGCAGCGTGCTGGTCGAGAGCAAGTCTTTTAAAAAATACTAAATGCTTTGACCGCGCTTGGCGCGGTCAAGCCGCCTCCAACGTTATCGGCCTTCTGGTGGGTGTGAATGCCATGCCTTTTTCGGGCGCCTAGACTCCTTCTGCTTTCTTCGCGTATGGGTTGGGGAAGGCCTACCCCCATCGACCCGGAAGGGTTATGATGCGCGGGACACCAGCAGGAGGCTCCGTTGACTCGACCGCGTTTCTTTATCATTGATGCATTTGCCCATATTTTTCGCGCCTATTACGCGATTCGCAATATCGACCATAATGCTGTTTTTGGCTTCACCAACATCCTCAAAAAAATTATCGAGAGCGAAAAGCCCGAATACATTGCCGTGGCCTTTGATTCGCCAGAACCCAGCTTCCGCAAGGAACTTTATGCCGAATACAAG
Organism: Acidobacteriota bacterium; assembly: GCA_020637335.1. Classification (GTDB taxonomy): domain Bacteria; phylum Acidobacteriota; class Holophagae; order Acanthopleuribacterales; family Acanthopleuribacteraceae; genus JACJWC01. The sequence continues at coordinate 52,569 of JACJWC010000006.1, forward strand.
GCCAATCGCGATGCTCCGCCAGAAGATCTCCTGCCCCAAATCCCGCTGATTAAAGAATTAATTGGCGCCTTTAATATCCCCATTATCCAAATGCCCGGATACGAGGCAGATGACATTATCGGAACCCTAGCCAACAAGGCCTCCGCGCAAGGTGTACAAGTGGTTATCGCCTCCGGCGACAAGGACATGTTGCAGTTGGTCAAGGATGAATCCGTGGTCATGTACGACCCGAACAAGGGCGTTCTCTACATGGGCGAGTCCGCAGTGCCCGACTATTTTGGGGTGCGGGCCGATCAGATCGTCGATCTGTTAACCATTTGGGGCGACTCCAGTGACAACGTGCCCGGTGTACCCGGCGTGGGCGAAAAAGGCGCTAAATCCCTTATTCAGGAGTACGGAAACCTGGCCGGTATTTATGAGAACTTGGACAAAATTAAACGCAAAGCCTATCGCGAAGGCTTTGAGAAGGCCCGACCCAATATCGATTTGACGCGTACCTTGGTCACCATAAAGTGCGATTTGGATATTCCTTTCGATTTGGCTTCGTTTGCCGTGCAAAAACCCAATCGCAGCAAGCTGACCGATCTCTACCGCCGACTCAATTTTAAAACGCTGCTCAATCAGGTGCCCCAAGACCTCGAGACCATCCAAAAATCCTTTCCCATCCTGGAAAGCAAAAAGGAACTACAGGATTGGATCGCAATTATCGAAAAAGACCAATTCATGGTTTTTGACACCGAAACCACCTCTATCGAACCATTGGACGCTGAATTGGTAGGTGTATCGCTAGCCACAATGAAGGGCGAGGCGGCCTACATCCCCCTGCGCCATTCAGGTCAATCCGCAGACTGGACAGAAACTGCCGAGTCCCTGTTAAAGCCACTATTTAGCAACCCCGGCGTCCGCAAAGTAGCCCACAATTTGAAATACGACCTCTCCGTCATGAAGGCGCGCGGCTGGCAAATTAACGGACCCTTCGAAGACACCATGCTCATGTCTTATTTGATCAATCCAACCGAAACCCGTCACTCATTGGATGACTTGGCCGAAACCCGGCTTGGTTACAAAACCATTCATTTTGAAGAGGTGGCTGGTGAGAACAAGGACCAAAAAACATTTGACCAGGTAGCCATTCAAGAGGCTGCACAATATGCTGCAGAAGACGCGGACATCTGTTTTCGGCTCTACCAACTTCTCAGTAAAGAGCTCATTGAACTCGAATTGGAACGCGTTTACCGCGAGGTCGAACTCCCTCTGATCCCGGTTTTACGCGATATGGAGTTGATGGGTATCCGGGTTGACGTGGATTTACTGCGCGAGCAGTCCCAACAAATGGAAAACCAGTTGGAAAAACTTGAGGCCGAAATTTATCGCCTAGCCGGTGAGTCCTTCAATATCAACAGTCCCAAACAAGTCGGCGACATGCTGTTTGTCAAACACAAGCTGCCCACCTTTGGCAAAACGGGTAAAACCAAGGAGTTCTCCACTTCCCAGGACGTACTGGAGAAATTGGCCGCCATGGGCCACGAATTACCGACCCAAATCCTCGAGTACCGCATGGTACGCAAACTGAAATCGACCTACGTCGATGAGTTGCCCAAAATGATTCACCCCAAATCGGGCCGGGTCCACAGCTCGTTTAACCAATTTGTGACGGCAACTGGCCGGCTCTCCTCCAATAACCCCAACTTGCAGAACATTCCCATTCGCACAGAACTCGGTGCCGAAATCCGCCGCGCCTTTATTCCGCAAGAGGGTTGGACCTTAGTCGCCGCGGATTACAGCCAAATTGAATTGCGCCTTCTGGCCCATTTCAGCGATGACCCGGTCCTGGTTGAAGGGTTTCGCAACGGCGAAGACATTCACGCCCGAACCGCCAGCGAGATTATGGGAATTCCTATTGCACTGGTCGATTCCGGCATGCGCCGGGCCGCCAAAAGTATCAATTTTGGCTTGATTTATGGCATGGGTGAGTTTCGCCTGTCCCAGGAACTGCGCATCCCCAGGAAGGTGGCCGGCGATTATATCCGCACCTATTTTGAGAAAATGCCACGGGTCCAGTCCTTCCAAAAAGACTTGATCGCGGCGTGTAAACAAAGCCAAGAGGTGCGCACGCTTTATGGCCGGCGACGGCTGATTCCGGAGATCAATTCGCGCAATAAATCTTTGCAAAATCAGGGCGAACGGCTGGCCGTCAACACCTTGATCCAAGGCACGGCAGCGGAACTGATTAAGGTCGCCATGATCCGCCTAGCCCATCTCATCGAAACCGAAAACTTACAGGCCCACATCTTGCTCCAGGTCCACGATGAATTGGTCCTGGAATGCCCGCCGCAGGAGGAAGAACGCACCCGCGCTGCCCTAACCCGAGCCATGCAAGAGGTCGGCGAATTTAAGGTTCCGCTGACCGTCGACGCCCACTGTGGACCCAATTGGAAAGAGGTGAAGTAATGATCTTGCTGCTGAGCTTACTCTGCTTCCAGAATAATGACCCCACCATCTCCAAATCGCATCAACGGGGGCCAACCCTCAATGATGAAATCGTGCTGCCCCAGGAATCGCCTTATGAAATCATCCAAAAGATGTTTGTCGCCATTCCGCAACATTGGTTTAAACCGGAGTACAAGCGCAGTAACCAAGTAGCCATCACTGCAGATCTGCAGGCGGAACTGCCGCCGCGCGAGAAATATGGTCAAACCGAAAGCATGTCCTTCTCTACCCGGGTTGATGGTCAGTACCGACCCAATGGCGACTACCAATACCAACTGGAGGGTAATCTGGGCCGCATGACCTTGCTCAACACACCCGTTCGCGAAATGATGGCCTCTCACAATCTCAAAGCCTATGCCGACCAACCCAAACGCACACGCTCACCCAACGCCAACCTGCGTTCCTTTGACAGTTGGTTGATGAGTTACCTCAACCCTTTAAAAGCTCAGATCCTGGACAGTGGCATCTACCGCTATGCCTATGGCGCCTCTGGAATTTACGAGGGTCGGCCGGTCCATGTCATTCGCGTATACAAACCCATGAAACAAACCAAAGAAATCAAGGGGCCCATGCCCTTGAATCGGCTATGGACCTTTTGGCATGATGGCGGGTACGAGATATGGGTGTATCAGGATAATTTCCTGCCCGCAGCCATTTTCTACACCAATGGACCCGATCTGATCTTTGCCAATTTGACCTTTCATTACGACCGCAACCACTTCCCAACCGAAATTTCTTTTGTCAATAATTCAGTCGGGTTTGAAGGCGAAGGGTCTTTTCGGCTCGCCTTCAATGCCAACGGTATTCTGGAAGGGTTCCGCTTTGAGTTTAACGGTCAGCGCGGCCAAACCATCCGCTTGGATGCCAGCCTGGACTTCGAGTTTTTGGCCCGGCCGGAACCCTTGCGGGCCCTGCCGCCGTTCGGCTACCAGAAGGTCAATCGCGATCACCTGAAATTGCTTATGATGACGCAAATCACGGGCGGCCTGTTGCAACTGAAAAAATATGGGCTCAACATCAAGAACTTTAAGTTTTAGAGCTCTCCCGGTAATTGGGGAATTCGGAATGAGAGCAATCCCACACTTTACTTAAAATCGCGCATTCCAACTTGCCTCTCGCTTTCCAGGTGCCTATATTGCCGGATCGGGAGGCTGGTTTGCTCGTCCATTCAAGCTTTCAATCCCTGCTCACCTTGCAGGACTTTCTGGACGCAACACGCGCCCATCAACCTCAGATCCTCGCCCATTGGCAACAAGGCGAATTCCACCACGATCTGGTCTTTTCTATCCGCGAAAATCCGCATGAAGACGAGGTCATTGTCGTCAGTACCAATTGCAATGGCGGGATTAAGGAATTGATTTTTTTGGATGCAGTACCCGAACGATGGGCACTCTGGCATTGGCGTTGCCCAGACAATCCCGAGTTTCAAGGTGAACTTCCGCCCATCCGTTGCCACCACAAAACGGTGCATTGGTTTGAACCATGTGAATTGCTGGCGCCAGAGGCGCGCAGTGAATACAAGCCCGAATTCCGCAAACGTCAGCGCGGCGGCGGCTGGTTGAGCAAAGACGATCCCCAGTCCGATTAATGTGTTACTGGCCTTTTTCCGGTAAACACCCGCGGATCACCTGCCAGTCCCCCTCATGCCAACGCAAGACCGATGAGGCTTTGGAACCCGAGAACTCGCTGGCCACACAGGCAATGCCCTTCTGCTGCGCCCAATCTCTCGCCTGCGCTGCCGTTTGTGCTGGCGGATTGCCCGAATCGTTAACGGATGTGGTTAAGATGGGAACGCCCACATTTTGAACCATTTGGTTTAATACGGCCAGGGCGGGGACACGACAACCCAAACTGGGGCCCGGTCCGGCGATGGGCGTCAAACGCGCGTCTATTAAAGGAAAAATAAGGGTGTAGGGCCCTGGAAAAAACGGCGATAAATCCAAGCCCTGAGGAACCGCTACATATTGCGAAATCCGATCTTGCGGCACAATCACCGAACAGGTCATGTGGCGCGATTCGCCTTTTAAACGCAGACACTTCACAACCGTTTCCGGCCAATCCGCACGGCAACCCACACCCCACACGGTATCGGTCGGATAGACCAATATTCCGCCTTCCAAGAGGTAGGTCGCCGCTTCTTTCCAACTCATTACCTGGTGTCTCATTTGTATATGCCCCTTGTCCCAAATACCTCCTCATACTAATCTATGGTCACCTTGAAAAGGAGTGGTCATGGCAAAGAAACACGATGAAAACGAAGAGATGCAGGAATACGAAGTTTTGGAAATGGAAGCAGATGACGGAGAATCCGCCGAATTCATCGTGCTGGAGCGCTTTGAACACGAAAGCAAGGCCTACGTCCTGTTGCTGCCCTTTGAACGCGCACAAGAGCTTTCTGAAATGAACGAGGCCGAGTGGAACGAACAAAAAGAAGACTTTGAAGGCATTCTGATCATGCGGGTTGAAGACGAAAGCTACTTCGAACTGTCCGAAGAAGAAATCGAAGCGATTCAGCCCACTATCGACACCTTATTTGGCGAAGCTTAGGCCTATTCTCCTTCTGGGCTTGGTCAGTATTGACCAACTCCTCAAACTATGGGCCAGCCACATTGTGGGGGGGAGTCTGGCACTCACCCCCTGGCTACGCATTTGGTATGTCCGCAATGATCGGGGCTGGTTGGCCTTCTTAAACCCCTCCTTTCGTCCGTCGCTCATGCTGTTGTTCTCACTTTCTGTATTGGTGCTCAGTTACGTGTTATTCAAACGGGCGGGCCGTTCTTTGCCCCTGGCAGGTGTGCTAATATGGGCCGGCACTTTGGGCAATGCCCTGGACTGGCTCTTTTTTGCCTACGTCCGGGACTTCATCCAACTGCCTGGAATGCCCGTTTTCAACCTGGCCGATACCTATTTGATAGCAGGCCTCTTGAGCGCGATCTTGTATTGGATTCGATCGGAAAGCACATAATGCACCCCATACTCATCGACTTTGGATTTTTCCAATTGCCCTCCTATGGTGTTCTTCTGGTTTTGGCCTTTTTAGCCGCTTCCTGGTTCCTGAAACGGGAAGTTGTTCGCATGGGCCTGCCGGAAAAAAAGGTTATGGACCTCACCGTGATCAGCCTTTTGCTCGGTTTGGTGGGCTCAAAATTACTGCTCATCCTGATCGATTTACCGGTTTATCTGGCCGATCCTAAGTTATTGCTCGGCACCATCCGATCCGCCGGCGTATTGTATGGCGGCATCATTGCTGGCGGCCTGGCCAGTCTTTGGTACATTCGCAAACACCAATTGCCGGCTCTGGATTGTCTGGATGTGATGGCTGCCGTTACACCTCTCGCTATTGGGATTGGCCGCCTTGGCTGTCTCTCCGTTGGGTGTTGCCATGGGTATGCGTATGAGGGGCCCTTTGCCTTGCACTTTCCCGCGACCCCAGGCTGTGAGGCACCGCCCGGCATTGGCCTTTTCCCAATCCAAATCCTGGCCTTTATCAATGGCGTTCTGCTGTTTGTGGGATTGTTGTACTGGCTTCGCCACCGCCAATTTAAGGGCCAAATATTGGCCGGCTTCTTTGCGGGTTACAGTTTGATTCGATTTATCGAGGAATTTTTTCGCGGCGATACGGTTCGTGGTCTGTATTTCAATAACACCGTATCCACTTCCCAACTGATTGCCATTGGATTGTTTGTATTTGCCCTTTTTCTTTATTTCAGTTTACAAAAACGAGCGACATCATGAGTCATTTCTCCGTTGATACTCCGTGGGACGGCGCACGTCTCGACCAGTTTCTGGCCGCCCAACTGCCGCAGTGGAGCCGCACCAAAATCAAAGAATTAATCGTTGACCAAAAGGTTTTGGTGGATGGTCAGCCGCGCAAAGCCAGTTACCTGCTAAACGAGGGCAGCTCCATCACAGCCGAACTACCGGAGGATCCGGAACGGATCACCCAACTCACGCCGGAAGCCATCCCATTAGAAATCCTGCATGAGGACGATGCAATCCTGGTCATTAACAAACCGGCAGGCATGGTTGTTCATCCGGGAACGGGCGTTTATTCGGGCACTTTGGCCCATGCTTTGGTTCATCATTTTGCCCAGCTCAGCCAAGTAGGTGGCGCACTGCGGCCCGGTATTATTCACCGTCTGGACAAAGGCACAACGGGAATTATCTTGGTCGCCAAAACCGACGCTGCCCATCTCAACCTGACCCAACAATGGCAGGCGGGAACGGTCACCAAGGTGTACCAAGGCTTGGTCTGGGGCATCCCCAACCCAGAAACCGGTGAAGTGGAATCGCACATTGGTCGCCACCCCAGCGACCGAAAACGCATGGCAGCTGAAGTCGAAAAAGGTAAACAAGCCATCAGCCGCTACAAAGTGGTCGAAGCCTATGCCGAAGCCGCCAAGGTCAATGTACACATCTTAACCGGTCGCACCCACCAGATTCGGGTGCATATGGCCCACTTAGGCCATCCGGTCATCGGCGATGCCCTATACGGAGGCCAGCGCCACCGTCACCTCAAAAAATCGTTCCCGCACATGCCGGAACACCCCATGTTACACGCGGCCCTTTTGCGTTTCCGACACCCGGTCACCGACGCGGAATTAACCTTCAAAGCCGAACCCCATGCGGCCTTTTTGCGTTGCATCGAGAATTTAAAGGCTTGGCCTTACTGAATTTAAATTCAACGCCTGATGAAAATTAATTTCAAATCAAAAAACTAGGCCCACAGTTCGATCAGGATCGGGCGGGTTCGACCTAAAAAAATGCCCGCCGATACTCGCATTTCCGCATCTCGGGTGATATATTGTGACGAAACGGTTTTTTTGCAAAAGAGAGACGCAGAAAGATCGTTTTTTTGGGTAGTGCGAAGGTTGGGTCGTTTCACGACGTGGGGGAAAAAAGCGATTCCACCCTTCACGAGTTCCGTTTTCTGGAGCTCATTTTCAGGGCGAAAACGTAAAGGAGTTCGGGCGAAAGGACTCTTACCGTTTTCGCCCTTCCCTTATCAAGGGCACTCAATCCAATCCCGCTGTCCGTCAAATTCGACCCAAAAAACGTCCGCCAATTCAATCTGGTCCAGTTGAACCAAGTCGCGAAGTTGGTCACGGCACGTTTCAAATGCAGTTGCGTCCCCTACCTCCACCCAGGTTTTCATCGTCCACAACAGAACGCGAGCATGTTCAAGGCCCGGTGCCTCTTGAACCGTCATGAGGCCCACTTCGGCCAACAGGGATTGCGCCTGCTCCACCTCACCCAACATGGCCAAACCATAAGCTTTAAGCGCCATCGGATACGCTAAACCGAAATTGCCGGAACCATAGTGATTGGCAAAGCGTTCCAAGGTGAGATTGGTCAAGTCAAGTGCCTGCTCATAGTTGCCTTGTCTAAAAAACAGGCGCGCAACATTCAAGCTGCTGCTCCCGACATCCTGATGCTGGTCGCCCAGAATGTAAACGCGAGCTGACCATGCCTGTTCAAAATAATCTTGCGCAGCCGGCCAATCCCGTTTGGCATAGGCCACCTCCCCCAACCAGTCGTAGGTATTGGCCAATTGGGGATGAAATAAGGTCAGGTGGGCCTTTCGCCAAATCAGAAGCTCCTCCAAATCGGCTTGTGCCCGATTGACCTGATCGGAAAATAGTTCAATGGCAGCGCGGTTCTGTAAGGCCACCCCATAATCAATAACGTGTACTTTGCGGTTGGTTTCCAACCAGTTAAATCCGGGCTCCAAAAATTGGCCTGCAGCCTTTAGGTGGCCTTGGCGACGTTTGATCCAGGCCAGAAACACATGCGCTCTGGCCCAAGCCAGTTGGTTTTGCGCAGAGTCTTGCTCCAGGTTTTGCAAGGCTAAGCGCAAATAATATTCGCCCTTGTCGAATCGACCCCACTCAAAATAAAGAATTCCCAACGCCATATAGCTCGGCACTGGCGGTTCGCCCGGGGCCGCTGCCTGACGAACGTTTAAAGCCTGTAAAAACATCTGCTCCGCTCGTTCAAATCGCCCGCGATTCTGGAAGATCGAGCCCAAGGTTTCCAATAGTCGAATACGCACCGGGGGTTGCTCTTGTAATCCCGCGAGCACGCGATCCGCACCTTTCTCCAACATCTCACTGGCGGTCAATTCCTGACCTAGAGCCGTGGAGGGATCACTGTAATCCAACATGCTGGTCAGTAAATCCACCAAACTCTCCGCATTCGCACGTTCTCGTTCTAACCGTTTGGCCTGAACAAAGTTGGTGATCGAAAAGGCAACCAAGGAAACCAAGAGCAAAAAGCTCAAAGCAAAGGTCCGACGGTTCCGCCGGATAAATTTGACGGTTCGCCGCCAAAAGGAGGGTTTAAACGCAGAAACGGTCTGATCGGCACAAAAATGGCGAATATCGATCAGAAACGCATCCACGCTGGGATAACGCTCGGCGGGCTGCAGCGCAATAGCCTTGGTGACAATGGCATCTAACTCACCCCGCAATGTGTGAACCCATGCTGAAAAACTCAATTGTCGTGCAGCGGCCGCCTCGTTAAGGAGCTCAGAGTTTTTTAGGTGCATGGCCTCTAGGGCCGAACTCGGTGCGCGTAATTCCAGCCCTTCACCACTCAGGTTCTGCACGGCACTGGGCCGTAACCCACTCAGCAGATAATGCAGGAGTAAGCCCAACTGAAACACATCGGATGCGGTTGTGACCGAACGGCCCAAAGTTTGTTCCGGACTGGCCCACTCTGGGGTTAAGGGATTGCTGCCCGTCTGGGTTACGGCTTGGTGAAGCGCGGGTGTATGGACCCATTTGGCAATGCCAAAATCCAACAATTTAACTTGGCCCTCACGGTCGATCAGAATGTTATTGGGCTTGAGGTCTCGGTGAATCACCAGGCTGCGGTGAGCATAGGCGACCGCCTCACCGATTTGCAGGAACAGCTTCAAACGTTGGTCCACAGTCAACCGTTGGGCATCACAGTAGACATCCAGAGGCTGACCTTGAATATATTCCATGACGATGTAGGGTCTTCCATCCTGGCTCAGACCGCCATCCAAAAGCCGGGCGATGTGGTCGTGTTGCAGCCCGGCCAGGATCTGTCGCTCCTGATAAAAGCGCCGCACCAAATCGTGCCCCCCACTTTCGGGTCCAAATAGTTTAATTGCCACTTCCTGTTCAAACGAACCATCGATGCGTTCGGCGCGAAAGACCCAACCCATCCCGCCCCGGCCCAAAATATCCACCAAGCGGAAAGCGCCACACACATCCCCAATTCTGGGCAAACCCAAAACCAGCGCATCATGATCGGGTGCAACGCGAGGAAGCGCTAAATGTGTCGATTCGGCGCTGCGTTGTAGCAGGTCCTGCAATTCACCGCGCAGATGCGCTGGGCATTCCCGCTCGATAAACTCGGTCAACTCTTCAGGCGCCACCTCCAGTGCGCGGGTGAACCACAGGTCCAACTCGCGCCAATGAGCTAACGCCGATTCATCCATGGCACTCGGCCAAGAGTTTCAACAGAAGCGATTTTGCCCTGACCCAGTCGCGTTCAATACTGCGTCGCGAAAGGCCTAACACCTCGGCCGCTTCCTGGTTGGACAAGCCACCGTAATATCGGCATTCAATCACTTGAACCAACCGCGGTTCAATTTGGTGGAGATGGGTAAGCGCTTGCTCAACGGCCAAAACGGTTTCGGCACTGGACTGGACCATCGCCCCATCTTCCAAGGTCAGTTCAATTTGGCCGTTATTGCGCTTTTGCGCGTTGCGGTAACGCGCCTGTTCCACCAGAATCTGACGCATCGCTTTACAGGCAAACGCAAGGAAGTGCGTTTTATTGAGGGCGCGATCCGGCAAAAGCTCTTGGAGGCGCAAGTACGATTCGTGCACCAATACCGTTGCACTGATCGGTGACTCATGCCATTCGTTGTGAATCAACCGTTGTGCTACGCGCTTCAACTCCAAATAAGCCATTTCCCAAACCTGGTGTTGGGCGTGTTCATCCCCATCGCGCGCTTCTTTTAAGAATTGGGTAAATGAAGAAGGAAGTTGCTTTTTGGTAGTCATCATCTTGCTTTCATCATAATTCTGGCCGGTCAGCGATACAAGCCAACCCTTTCGCAAGGTGACGAATGTAGCAAGAACCAAACCAGCACAGCAATGCACAGGAGACCGTGTTATTCTTGGTGTTTACCCCATTGGGGAAAGTCGAGGAGATTTGTTATGCAAGAAAACCGGAACAACGTTGCCGACCAGCCCATTTCGATCACCCGGGACCCGTTTCCCAACTCCAAAAAAGTTTATGTTTCCGGATCGCTGCATCCCAATATCCGGGTCCCGATGCGCGAAATCGAATTAACCAATGGCACGCGTTTTACGGTCCACGACACATCGGGTCCCTACACCGACCCTGAAGCTACGATTAGTGTCGAACACGGCCTGGAACCCATTCGCCAAGCCTGGATCGATCAACGTCAAGATTGTGAATCCTATACAGGCCGCACGGTTCAACCTGAGGACAATGGCTTTTCACGCGCCGAAACGCGTTGGCGCTACGATGGCCTCAAGCGGACACCGCTGCGCGCCAAAGCGGGAAAAAACGTCTCTCAAATGCATTACGCCCGCCAGGGCATTATTACCGCCGAAATGGAATATATCGCCCTGCGCGAGAACCAAAAACAGGCCCTGTTGACCGGGCTCGACCAAGAGCGTGAAAACCGGCTCAAAGGCTTTTCATTTGGTGCACAGATTCCGCGTGAAATAACGCCCGAATTCGTTCGCCAGGAAGTGGCCGCAGGTCGCGCCATTATCCCGGCCAACATCAATCATCCCGAATTGGAACCCACCATTATCGGACGCAATTTTCTGGTCAAAATTAACGCCAATATTGGCAATTCAGCAGTCTCCTCCTCCATTGAAGAGGAAGTTGAGAAAATGGTTTGGGCCACCCGCTGGGGTGCCGACACGGTTATGGATTTATCAACCGGCAAGAACATCCATGCCACACGCGATTACATCTTGCGCAACAGCCCCGTTCCGATTGGTACCGTTCCCATTTACCAAGCCTTGGAAAAGGTCGGTGGCAAAGCAGAAGAGCTGACCTGGGAGATCTTCCGCGACACCTTAATTGAACAAGCCGAACAGGGCGTAGACTACTTTACGATTCACGCCGGAGTGCTCCTGCGTTACGTCCCACTCACCGCAAACCGGGTAACCGGCATCGTTTCGCGTGGCGGATCCATCCTGGCCAAATGGTGTATTGCCCATCACCGCGAGAATTTCCTCTACACCCACTTCGAGGACATTTGCGAGATCATGAAGGCTTACGATGTGAGTTTTTCCCTGGGAGATGGTTTGCGACCCGGCTCCCTGGCCGATGCCAATGATGCAGCCCAGTTCGGCGAACTGGAAACCTTGGGTGAACTGACCAAAATTGCCTGGAACCACGATGTTCAGGTCATGATCGAAGGCCCGGGCCATGTGCCCATGCATTTGATCAAAGAAAACATGGATAAAGAACTCAAACATTGCTTTGAAGCCCCTTTTTATACCCTGGGACCGCTGACAACCGATATTGCGCCCGGATACGACCACATCACCAGTGCAATTGGTGCGGCCATGATCGGCTGGTACGGTTGTGCCATGCTGTGTTACGTAACGCCCAAAGAACATTTGGGATTACCCAATCGCGAAGATGTGCGCCAGGGCATCATGGCTTATAAAATTGCGGCCCATGCGGCCGATGTCGCCAAGGGCCATCCCGGTGCACGGCAACGCGATGATGAACTCTCCAAAGCGCGCTTCGAATTCCGCTGGACCGACCAGTTCAACCTCTCGCTCGACCCCGAGACCTCCCGCAGTTTTCACGATGAAACACTACCCAAAGACTCGGCCAAAGTAGCTCATTTCTGTTCCATGTGTGGACCCAAGTTCTGCTCCATGAAAATCACCCAGGAGGTGCGGGACTATGCAGAAAAATTGCATGTGGACCCCAACACCGCCATCGATTTGGGCATGCAGGAACAATCGGAACATTTCCGGGCCATGGGTGCGGAAATCTACGTGAGCCCAACCGACGAAAGCTGAGGGTTCGCCCATGGATATCGCCATCATTGGGGCCGGCCTGATCGGACGTTGGTGTGCGTACCTTTTGGACCGGGCCGGACACCCGGTCAGCGTTTTCGAACAAGGCGCCGACCCACTCGACACCAGTTGCTCGTGGGTCGGTGCCGGCATGTTGGCCCCCCTATCCGAACTGGAGTGGGCAGAACCGCTTATCAGCCAACTGGGCTGGCATGCCCTCTCCCTTTACGAAAAAATATTGCCCCAATTGGAGCAAAGCGTTTTCTTTCAGCGCAATGACACGTTGGTGGTCGCCCACCACCAAGATCGACCCGATTTTGAGGCCTTTGCCCAACGCATCAACCACAAGCTCGATAACCAACCCGACCTGGGCGAAAAACCCGTCTTGCTGGATCGCATCCGCCTGCAAAAAATGGAGCCCGCCCTAGCAAATCGCTTCGAGCAGGGCTGGTGGATTAAAGGCGAAGGTCAAGTGAATGGACGTGCCTTGCTCAGCGCCTTAATGGCCAGCACACACCGCACGACCTGGCATTGGCACACACCGACGACGGCCTTCGGACCCGGCTGGGTTGAAACGCAAAGCCAAAAACACAGGTTCGATACCGTTCTGGATTGTCGCGGCCTGATGGCCCGGGACGATTTCAAAAGCTTGCGCGGCGTGCGTGGGGAGCTGATCCATTTGAGGTGCCCCGAAGTCAGCCTCAATCGACCCGTTCGTATGATCCACCCGCGCTTCCCGCTCTACATCGTGCCAAGGCCAGAAAACCATTTCATTATTGGCGCTACCAGTATTGAAAGCGAAGAAATGGAACCCGTCCATTTGCGGTCGGCCATGGAACTGCTGAGTACGGCTTATTCGTTGCACCCTGCTTTTGCCGAGGCAACGATTTTGGAAATGCGGGCACAATGTCGGCCGGCTTTCCCCGATAATCTACCCAAAATCGTGCAGCAACCCGGCTTGATTCGCATTAATGGTCTTTATCGCCATGGCTTTTTGATTGGCCCCGCGCTGGCAGAAATCATTGTAAAATTGCTCGGCAACGCCTCGCTGGACCCTAGGTGGTCGGGCCTCATCACAACAGGTGCCGCATGAACATTACCTTGAACGGTGCACCCCTCCAAACTGAGATCCAGGATCTTGCACGGTTCCTCAACAGTCTATTTTCAGAAACGCGCGTAGCGGTTGCCATTAACGGAAGCTTTGTGCCCAGAGCTCAATTCGAGCATACACAAATCCATGAGGGTGACGAGCTTGAAGTGCTCAGCCCGATGCAGGGAGGGTAAATGTTCAAGCTGGGCGAAAAATCCTTTCATTCTCGGCTGTTGTTGGGCACGGCCCTGTACCCTTCGCCGCAAATCATGATGGACGCTATCCAAGCATCAGGCACCCAGATCGTTACCGTTTCCCTGCGTCGTCAAGCCCCGCAACAGGCTGGCGGCCAAAAGTTTTGGGATTTGATCCGCTCGCTTAAAGTGGAGGTTTTACCCAATACGGCGGGCTGCCATTCGGTTCAGGAAGCCGTAACCACCGCTCAAATGGCGCGTGACCTGTTCGAGACCAATTGGGTCAAGTTGGAAGTGATTGGCGATGAATACAATTTGCAACCCGATCCTTTCGGCCTGGTGGAAGCAGCGCGAACTCTCGTTCAACAAGGGTTTGAAGTTTTTCCCTATTGCACAGATGATTTGGTTGTGTGCCAAAGGCTGCTGGGTGTGGGCTGCCGTATTCTGATGCCTTGGGGTTCTCCAATTGGCACCGGCCTGGGCATTCTCAATCTCTACCAGGCCCGCGTTTTGCGGGAACGGCTCGAAAATGTACCGCTGATCCTCGATGCCGGCGTGGGGAAACCCTCCCATGCCGCTCAGGCCATGGAGTTGGGTTACGATGGTGTTTTATTAAACACGGCCGTTGCCCAGTCCCAGGATCCCGTCGCTATGGCCCGTGCATTTGCCATGGCCATTGACGCCGGCAGGGTTGCCCACCAAGCCGGCTTAATCCCCGCCCGCGACCTGGCCAAGCCAAGTACGCCGGTTACGGGCACGCCGTTTTGGCACCAAAAAGCATGATTCGCATCGTTTCAGGCTGGGACCCGAGCGGATTGGCCGGTATGGCTGCAGATCTTCGAGTCGCACATGGGCTGGACGTCCAGGCTGAATCTATTATTAGCTGCATTACCGACCAGAACGCGCAGCGCAACAATGGGATTCGCAATCTGGATATGCCGATTGCCGAACATTTGCGGCTCCTGGATGAAATTCTTCCGGGCCGAATCCTCAAAACGGGGCTGTTGCCGCGCTCACAGGATTGGCAGGCAATTGCGGATTGGGTCGAAAAAAGCGGCGCAACCTGGATCTGCGATCCCGTTTTTTCCTCATCCCTGGGCGGAACTTTGTGGCCGACTTCAACCCGCGAAAGCCTCTTGCCGCTTTTCCCTGCAATGGGACTATTCACGCCCAACTTAGACGAAGCTAGCCAGTTGCTCGGGCGAACGCTCCCCAACGACGCCGCCTGCATTGAGGCCGCACAAACCTTTCTCCAGTGGGGGTGCCGCGCGGTTTTGTTAAAGGGTGGACACCGAAAGGGCCGCGCCCGGGATTTGTACATGGATGCCAATTGCACCTATTGGCTGGACAGTCCGCGTTTGCAAGGTAGCTTCCGGGCAACGGGCTGTATGCTCGCAACTGCCATCGCCTGCGCCTTGAGCTGGGATTGGCCTATGTTGGAGGCGGTTGTATTTGCGAAGACCTGCCTCAACCAACAATTACACGAGGCAAGCCAAAATAGATCCCAGGCTCTTGGCTTGGCCAGTCAACCCGACATCAAAGGTTGCATTCCCGACCTGCTGGATCTCAACCAATCGCCTTCAGAACCTTTTCCAGGCTGTCCAAAGGGCTTGGGTTTTTACCCCATTGTCGACTCTGCTGATTGGATAAAACGCTTAGCAGCGCTCGGCTTAGAAACGGTTCAGTTACGGGTCAAAAATCTGCCCGAACCGCAATTGCGCGCGGAAATTCGCCGGGCCGTTGCCCTTTCCCGACAGTTTAATCTGCAATTGTTCATCAATGATTACTGGCAAATAGCAATAGAGGAAGGTGCGTTTGGCGTCCATTTGGGCCAGGAAGACCTGCAGAACGCCGATATGACCCAAATCCGCGAGGCCGGATTGCGACTTGGCTTGTCCACCCACTGCTTTTGGGAGGTTGCGCGCGCCAAGTCCTATCATCCAACCTACCTGGCCATTGGCCCAATCTACGAAACCCAACTCAAGAAAATGGCCTTTGGACCCCAAGGATTAAGCAAGCTGCGTCAATGGCGGCAGCTCCTGTCTGGACCGCTTGTCGCAATTGGTGGCATTAGTTTGGAACGAGCGCCCGATGTGTTGGCTTGCGGGGTGGGCTGCATTGCGGTGGTTTCGGCCATTACCGCGCAAAGCGATCCAGAGTCTGCCTTTCAAAACTGGCAAAGACTTTTCTGAAAATCTAGCAAGAGGCTCATTTAAAAGCATTTATCGCTGATTCAATATTTTATCGGCCAAAACACTTCAGAAACGAAGGCAATAACCGATAAAGACCTTAGTGACTGTAAAGAGCGAAATGGCACGGAAGCCTTAATGCAAGATCAAAACGGACGTACTAGGCTGGATCCCAGTCAACACACAATCCTGATCATCGACGATTCGGAACTCAATCGCGAAATCCTTTGGCACCATTTAACCAAAGTGGGTTTTAAGGTTTTGAGCGCCGAAGGTGGTAACCAGGGGATTGGTATGCTGCGTGACCACAAAGTGGATTTGGTCTTGCTCGATGTGATGATGCCCGAAATCGATGGCTTTGAGACCCTGGAGATGATTCGCCAGAATCACACCATGAACGAACTGCCCGTGATCATGATCACTGCCCTGAATCAGAGCCAGGACATTATTCGCGCTTTGAGCTTGGGGGCCAATGATTACATTACGAAACCGCTGGACACCTCAGTTGCATTGGCGCGGATCCGAACCCAACTGCAACTGAGCTTGAGCGAGCGGGCTTTGCGCGAAAGTGAAGAACGCTATGCACTGTCTGCGCGCGGTGCGAATGACGGGCTTTGGGATTGGAATATCCGCACCCGTGAAATGTACGTCTCGCCGCGTTGGGCGTCGATGTTGGGCTTGGCTGAAGAGGAATTGCCCGAATCGCTTGATGCCTGGTTCGATCGCATCCACAGCGACGACCGTTCGCGCGTATTGGAAGAATTTAACAACCACATGAACGGTGAAAAGGACCATTTCGCCTCAGAGTTCCGGGTCCGTCACCAATTGGGTCACTACCTTTGGGTCTTTGCGCGCGGTCTCGCCGTTCGCGATGCAAAAGGGGAGCCCTACCGGGTCGCCGGTTCGCAGACCGATATTACCGAGCAAGGCATGCACGATGTTCTGACGGGATTACCCAAACGGAACCTGTTTTTACACAGCGTGGAACAAGCCATCGGCAAGGAAGTTCGCGAAGGTTTTGCGATCCACTATTTCGATTTAGTGCGCTTCAAAATCATTAATGATTCGTTTGGCCATGATGTTGGCGACAAAGTTCTTACCAAGATTGTGAAACGGATCGAATCCTGTCTCGATGAACACGATACCGTGGCTCGTTTGGAAGGCGACGATTTCGTCGTGCTCCAATCAGGGGTGAGCGAACAAGAGCAAGTCATTGATCTGACGACCCGCATCATGGAAGCCGTCCGCAAACCGCTGGTTGTCAATGGACAAGAGATGATTCTGGAGGTCTCATCCGGTATTTGTTTTGCCAAGCCGGAGGACCCGAGCTCCGCCGAAGAACTCTTGCGCAATGCGCACGCTGCCCTGAACCAGGCCAAACTCAAAGGCCGAGGCGGCTACCAAATTTTCGATTCGGCCATGTATGCCCAAGCCATTGAACGACTCAAGCTCGAATCTGCATTGCGCCAAGCCATCAAAAATGGAGAGTTCTCGCTGAACTTCCAGCCGCAAGTTGAGCTAAAAACGGGAAATGTGGTTGGCTTCGAGGTCCTGGTCCGCTGGAACCAACCTGAGATGGGCTGGATCTCCCCCGTCAAATTTATTCCGATCGCGGAAGAAACCGGCTTGATAGTGCCCTTGGGCGACTGGGTTTTACGCACCGCCTGTAAACAGGTTTTTACTTGGCGCCAACAGGGTTTGCCGACTTTACGCGTGTCCATAAACCTATCGGCTCGTCAATTCCTGCACTATGAACTGGTCGATTCGATTAAGGGCTGTTTAAACGAATACGAAATGGATCCCAAATTCGTGGAACTGGAAATTACCGAATCCGTCTTGATGGAGAACATCGATACGGCCAACGCCATCTTGCAGGGTTTACACAAGCTGGGTGTGCGCATCAGCATTGATGACTTTGGTACGGGTTACAGCTCTTTGAATTACCTGAAACGCTTTCCGATTGACTGCCTCAAAATCGACAAAAGTTTTATCCGCGAAGTGCCCAACAATCCCGATGATGTGGCCATTGCGTCCGCCATCGTAGCCATGGCCCATAATCTCAACCTCAAAGTAATTGCCGAAGGTGTCGAGGAAAAAGAACAGCTGGATTTCCTGGCCAGTCTGGAATGCGAAGAAGTCCAGGGCTATTACTACAGCAGACCGCTACCAGCAGACCAGTTCCAAGCTTTTATTGAGAAGCACCATGGAACCGGTTCCATGAAGGCCTAAACGTCAGACATTAAAGCGGAAATGCATTATATCGCCGTCCTGAACGACGTATTCTTTGCCTTCCAAGCGCAGTTTGCCTTGATTGCGGATCTCGGTTTCCGAACCACACTGTTCCAGGTCAGCTAAGGTGAACACTTCCGCCCGGATAAAGCCTTTTTCGAAATCGGAATGGATAACACCCGCAGCGCCCGGTGCTTTGGTGCCCGCCTCAATGGTCCAGGCGCGAATTTCCTTAACGCCAGCCGTGAAGTAGCTTTGCAAACCCAGGAGCCGATAGGTTTCGCGCGCCAGCGCGGCGAGCCCGGACTCTTTCAGACCCAAATCGGCCAGGAAAGCTTCGGCTTCCTCTGGATCCAGAGCAGCGAGTTCTGCTTCAATCTTGCCGGAGATGACCACGATCCCCTCGCCCACTTTCTGGGCGTGGTCGCGCACGGTGGCCACATGTGGCGATTTACCTTCCAAATCGTTTTCATGTACGTTAGCCACATACAAGACAGGCTTCATGCTGAGCAGGCACAGCGGTTTTAAAGCCAAACGTTCATCTTCGCTCCATTCGCAGCGTTCCAACCAATGGCCATCCGCCAGAAGGGTCTGTGCTTTTTTGAGCGCAGCGATCTCCTTTTTTGAGTCGGCATCGGTCATCTTGCCCATGCGCTGGAGCCGTTTTTCAACCGAATCCATATCCGCAAAGATCAGTTCCAGTTCAACCGTTTCAATATCGGAAACCGGATCGACTTTGCCGGAAACATGGGTGATATCACCATCTTCAAAACAACGGACCACGTGCAGGACCGCGTCCACTTCGCGGATGTGGCCCAAAAATTTATTGCCCAGGCCCGCACCTTGGCTGGCGCCTTTGACCAAACCGGCAATATCGACAATTTCGATCGAAGCGGGGATCACGCGTTGGGTGGGGATCAACTTTTGGATCCGACCCAACCGTTCATCGGGAACGCCGACCCGGCCAACATTGGGCTCAATGGTGCAGAAGGGATAGTTGTTACTTTCCGCTTTACCTGAAGAAATTGCGTTAAAGATGGTGGACTTGCCCACGTTGGGAAGACCGACAATACCCGCTGCCAATGCCATAGCGACCGCCTCCTAAACAAAACAGCCGTAGATTGTAGCCCAGCACGACACAGAAGTCAGCTGAACTCTTTAGGATTCATCGGTGTTTTGGGCGTTTAGGGCCTCAATGGCTTCGATCATGGGCGCAAGAAACGGGCGCATGTCGCTGAGCGAGTCTTCCAATTCCATCGGCACAAAGAAAGTGAACGCATCCAAAATGATCAAAGCATTCAGGGTTGAGTCCTTTTCACAGGCTGCGCGCAGGCGACGCACCAAAAACTCATTCATGATATGCAAGTTCTTGTAGATTTTTAATAAGGTTTCCCAGGGTTTCTCAGGCACTGGTTGGGCCATTTTCGAGGCCAATAAAAAGGTACTTAACACGCGCACCATCGTCTCATTGCGATTGGCATTGGGCAGATGGTAACGGGCAAGTGGGCGCAACACCGCCGTATGCGGACAACCACTGGCCGGAATGATCAAACCCATTAGAGAACTCAATCCGCGCTGAAGCGGGCCGTTCAAAACGAAAACGCGTTGTGGCGTTTTGATCTCGACCTTGGCCTGTTCAAAGGAAAACAGATCCGCCGCGAAATCCAGCAGCGGCACCAATTGCAAGGCCAGTGGGCAACTAGGCGATTCCGTTTGATCCAAGGGGCAATGGCGACACTTTTCATATTCCAAATCGGTCCAAGCCGGTCGATCTCTAAGCGCTGGCGGCGCCAGCCCAAAATCGGAATCGAAATCCAAATTGAAGGATTTTGCTTCGCCTTTTGGCAAGTGAAATTGGTACTCTATTCGGTAACTCACCCCGCGACCCTCCCTGTTTGAATTATCGGCCCGGCGCTATGGGTTTAATCCAAAGGCATCGGCATTGTGTGACAGGCCTTACAAACTTCGTGGCTCGGCAATATGCTTAAAGTAACAATTCTACACGCCGATGGTCACATTTGTATGACAAAGAAACGCCAAAATCAGACTGACCCGCAGACCGTTCAGACAGGAGGTGGCCCATGAATTGGAACGCCCAAACCATTTTGGTCGTGGAAGATGACCGCGAACAAGCGGAACTCTTATCCCAATATTTGGAAAAACGCGGGCATACCGTTTTACTCGCGCCAAATGCAGCCCAGGCCTTGAGCCAAAAAACACGGCCGCATTTCATCCTCCTGGATTTGAACCTGCCGGACCGGGATGGTATCCAACTATGCGGGGACCTGCGCGTGGCCTATCCGGGTGCCTTTATTATGATGTTGACCGCCCGCAAGGAAGAGATGGACCGCATCATCGGACTCGAGGTCGGCGCAGACGACTATGTGACCAAACCCTATTCGCTGCGCGAAGTCGAGGCGCGGATTCGGGCCATTATCCGCCGACACCAACCGCCACCCAACACCGCCCAGCAAACCAACCCTACCCAAGGGCTTCAAATGGATGAAGGACGTTGCGCTGCTCGCTTTGAGGGCAAAAGCGTAGAGTTGACCGCCCAGGAATTCCGCGTCCTCAACCAAATGGTGCGTTATCCGGAACGGATTTTTTCGCGGAACCAGCTCATCAATTCCGCGTGGGACGAAGGCATCTTTGTTACCGACCGGGTTGTCGATGCCATGGTCGCACGTTTGCGCAAAAAGCTGCGCAAACATTTTGGTTACGAGTTCATTTTTACCAAACACGGGCTAGGTTATGGCTATCAACCGCAAGGATGAGCTGCTTCGCGGCCTCAGGAGCCGCCATCGCAAGCTATTTTGGAGCATGGTTGCGCTGACCTGCCTGACCTTGACGGCCGTTGTCTTACTCATGCTGCGACTCCTGGTCATCCACGAACTGAAATCCGAAGCCAACTTTTTGATTGCAGAATTGGAACAGCGCCCCGAACTCACCTTCGAAACGGCCCATCACCATCCAGGTTATTGGTTAGTCGTTCAGAAAAAACACAGTTGGCGCGCCAGTGCCGACTGGGCTAACGCTCAAAAATGGGTTACCTGGCAACCGCCCAGCCATCAGGGCCGAACCATTCGCGCAGATTGGATTCAAGGTACACCCAAAATCCTGCTGATCCAGTGGGGCACGGACTACAAAGTAGTTGTGGCGCGGCGCGGTAACTCTTTGGTTTACCTAACGCTCATGGTCCTGATTCTGACAGGCGTGCTTTTCTCGCTTTTCCTGGCCTTTCGCGCCGGGTTTCGCACGTTGATCCAACCCATTCAGCGCGAATGGGATCACGTTCAGGCCCTCGACAAAGCCAAAGAAGAATTTTTTGCCGGTATTTTCCACGATTTAGGCACACCTTTAACCAGCCTAATGAGCCGCATCGAAGCCTTGCTGGAGGAACCCCTGGCACCTGAAACGGCCCAACAACTCAAAAAAATATACCTGGATGCGCAGGCCATCTCCCAAATGACCAGCGATCAACTGCAACGCGCGCGGTTCCAATCCGGAACCATTTCGCTGAACCTGGAACGCATCTACGTTGAAGAGTTATTCGAAATGTTGGAAATTCGGCTAGAGATTTTGTTTAACCACCACGAAATCCAACTGTTAAAACAGGCCGCTCCCAACCAGGTCCTTTTGGCCGACCGTCTCAAGCTGGAACAGGCTCTCACTAATTTATTAACCAACAGCATCAAATACGGACCACACGGCCAAACTTTGATCCTGCGCTGTGAGGAACAACTGGACCAGATGCTCCTTCAGGTGGTTGATCAAGGGCCCGGCTTCCCTCCTGAGCGGATGCAGGAATGGCTACAACCCTTTAAAAGTATTGGCACCCACCATTTGGGCGGACGAGAGAGTACCGGCCTGGGTTTGTATTTGGTCGATCAAATCGCACGCTCGCATCGCGGCAGCCTGACCTTTGCCAAAACGGACGAAGGTTTTGTAGCCAGCATTTGCTTGCCCCGCTAACGGCGTTGGGTTTCCGCATCGAACAGGTTAAGATAAATGCCCAAAAGTTAACGGAGGGAACCCATGGATGCCATCGTCTGGAAATCGCACCAGCTCGATCTGTTGGACCAGCGCCAGCTGCCCTTTTCCACGACCTATTTGACCTGCACAACGGCCGATTCGGTCGCGCAAGCCATTCGCGATATGGTCGTGCGCGGCGCACCCGCCATCGGCGTCAGTGCCATGTACGGGTTGGTCCTGGCCATACAAAACGACCCGAGCCGTTCCAGTTTTGAACGCGCCTGTCAGGTCCTGGCCGCCGCCCGTCCAACAGCCGTCAACCTGTTTGACGCTATCCAACACATGACCTCCGCTTTGCAGGATTGGGATTGGTCCCAAAACCCCAGCGAGCGGGCCGAAGCCATTGCTCGCGCCTACCATCAGGACGACCTGCACAAAAACTATGCGCTGGCCAAGTGGGGTGCCGGATTTTTACCCGGTATTCGACGGGTTCTAACCCACTGCAATACGGGCTCGCTGGCAACCAGCGGATTTGGTACCGCGTTGGGTATTGTGCGCCAACTGCACCGCGAAAAGCGCTTGGACCAAGTTTTCGCCGATGAAACACGTCCCTATCTGCAAGGTGCCCGTTTAACCCAATGGGAATGCCAGCAAGAGAAAATCCCATGCACCCTGGTCACCGATGGCATGGGCGGTTATCTGATGTCGGAAGGCATGGTTGACTGTGTCATCGTCGGCGCTGATCGCATTGCCGCCAACGGCGATACGGCCAATAAAGTCGGTACGTTTATGCTGGCCATGGCTGCAAACTACCATGGTATCCCGTTTATTGTGGCCGCGCCCAGCACGACGTTGGATCGCGCCACACCTTCTGGCGCCGGTATCCCAATTGAACAGCGGCCATCCAGCGAAATAACGTCCGTCTTCGGTCACCCGATCGTACCCGCAGACAGCGCTGTTTTTAATCCGGCATTTGATATTACACCTGGGGAATTAGTGACCGCGATCGTCACCGAAGATGGCGTGTTCCAACCCCCTTATGCGTTTGGAAAATGAACTGGCCCGGCCAACGCGTTGAAGCCCAATTTATCGGAAGGCGCAAGCGGTTTTTAGCCGACATGCGGCTCCAGGACGGCAGCGTGATTACTGCCCATTGCGCCAATACGGGCAGCATGGCCACCTGTATGGCCGCCAATGCGCCCTGTTACCTCACCCACCACCCTGACCCCAAACGAAAACTGGCCTATTCATGGCAAGCGATCCAGATGCCAGATGGATGGGTGGGCATCAACACCAGCCGGGCCAATGCACTGGTGCGCGAGGCATTCGAATCCGGTACGATAGCGCACTTTGCTGGCTATCAACATTGGCAGGCTGAGCCAAAGGTCTCAGACCATTCACGCTTGGATGCGTGCCTAACAGGTGCCGATCTTCCTGCACTCTATGTTGAAGTCAAGAATGTAACTCTGCTCGGCGATCAGCCCGGATTAGTCACCTTCCCCGATGCAGTAACGGAACGGGGCACTAAGCATTTAGCGGAAATGCAACGCTTGATCCAGCTTGGGCACCGGGCCATGCTGTGCTTCTGTGTGCAACGCAATAGCGCCGCGTATTTTGCGCCAGCGGCGTTTATCGATCCTACTTATGCAGAGACCTTGAGGGTCGCACACCAGTCGGGTGTTCTGATCTTGGTGTTGCACTTCGAAATTGGCCCATCGGGAATCCACTACCGCAGACCGCTGCCCTATACGCTTTAACCCGCTGTTTTTTCTCCGCTTGACCGGTGCGGCCCCACTTGTTATAGTGTGCGTCGCCAGTATGCCGATGTGGTGAAATTGGTAGACGCACGGGACTCAAAATCCCGCGAGGGCAACCTCATGTCGGTTCGAGTCCGACCATCGGCACCATCTCTACCTCTTGAAATTTGTTTAAACCGGTAATCGCCCATTTGGTGAATAAAATTCCGGATCTGGCACATGAGCACTGAAAATAGAAGAGTTAGGTGAGTGTTCTCACGCTCCCAACAGTGGATTTTCCCCAAGCGGGAACCTAGAATACCCTTTGGCCTGACGCGCTTGTCTTTTTTCAGTCAAGGCACGAGATTATGAAACACAGATCCATCGGGAGGAATGAATGAAATATTTAGTGATGAGCCTCTTGGTCGGGCTGCCCCTGTTTGCCGGGAGCAGCTTAAGCAAATCCGAACAAAAAGAAGCCAAAAGCATGTTGAGCGGCAAGCTTTACACGCGTATCGATATTCCGTGCGCAACCGGACGCCACGCCTATGGTGTGTACAATCGTCCCCTGGTCGAAGTATCACCTGAGGGTGTTAATACCGATGCCGATACCACTTACACCTACAGCTGGTGGCATGCCGATAGCACCTTTTGGGGTGTATCGCCCAACATGAGCATGAAACTGGACGATGTCGATTTTGACGACAACGAAGTGGAAATCGAATTGGAAGGCGTCGATGACGCGGACGGAATCGACACCGTCGTCAAATTTGTGAATATCCGTTCCCTGGACGACTTTAAAAAATGCTTTGAGAAAACCTTTGCCAAAGTACCGCTCCAGGACGAGAACCCCGATTGGCCGGCATCGATTAAACAAGCGATTGCCAAGCGACAATTGGTTAAAGGCATGAGCAAAAAGCAAGCCTTCTGTGTGACCGGGAAGCCCGAACGTTTTGAGAAAAAAGGCAATACCGAAGTGTGGTACCTGCGCCAAAATAAAGGTGTAAAAACCGGTTATTTCTTCTCCGAACACAACGAGGACACCGGCCTGCCCTCTCAAATCAAGTTCACCGATGGCAAAATCAGCGATATCAGTGGCAGTCAAGCGGGCGGTTTCAGCCTGGAAGATTGACCTTGATCTGGTTCAACAAAAAAAAGGGCGGCATGTCAGTGCCGCCCTTTTTTATTTAGAAACGGAAGGTAAAACCACCGCTCCAAACCTTGATATCGTTATCGCCAAGCCCAATCCGATCGCGTTGCACGCTGAAAGACCATTCATCATCAAAATGCAGTTCGAAGCCTAAGCCATAATACGAATCCGCATTGCGGTCCTGCCATTCGCTCAAGGGATTAACGACCTGCGGCTCATCGAGCGGATGAAGATCCACCAACTCGGCTGAGTCCTGGTAATAGTTCAACCCCACCCGACCAAACAGGGAAATGAATTTCCAGCGATACTGGCCATACACACCCGCTTGCAGGCTGAGAATGTCTTGTACTACTTTGTATTGGCGCTCGGGTCCATCAACAAACGTCGAATATTGGCCCAGGTAGTTAAAACCGACTTCGATGCCCAAATAAGGCCGAATCGTCACGACATCGGACAGAAAAAAGCCCGTTTCTTTATCTTCTGTTTCCAGAACGGTGCCTTCTTCGTCCCAGTTAAATAAACCGTCACTGAGTGCAGCATAACGATCCGTTCCCTGCTCCCACTTGACGTTCATCGCGTGGAAACGCAGAAACTGTTGGGGCCGGCGCGGTCCCGTTTGGGCCCATAGAGCCCCGCCTAAAATCATGAAAACGATACAGATACGAAACATTCCAGGTTTCCTTTCGCCAACCCTCAATCCGAGCCCTGCGCATCTTGTGGCGAGCCCGGAATAACGGTCACATTGCTTTTGGTTTTTCCAGATTTTGCTGGGACTTGTTCAATTAAGGAACAGCTCTGGACGGGAATCATAATGTTGGCAATACCCTTAAACCGCTTGCGCGTGTTTTCCAAATGGGGATTGACCACGATGCCTTCGTCGTAATCCAAAACGAAATCCTTGATCGAAACAAAATAGGGGTGGCTCAAATCCAGAGATTCGGCCACCAATTCATAGTCAGTGTCTTTCAGTCGAAAATGGACTTTGTACACAGGCCCTCCCAAGAGCGCTCATTCTAACAAAGCCCCGTTCGCCAGCGCAAAAACAGCTTAGGGCGCAACCGGAACGTATTGGTCAAGCGAGAGTTCTGCCAATACGGCCGGCTCACTGACCCGCGAACCGCGCAAACCAAAAAACATCAGTGCGCGGGTTGAACGGGCAGTCACATAACCCTGTTGATCCAATTTGTCGCCGAAAATATTGTCAACCACATCCAGCCATTTAGCCTTAGCCGGCAGAACAAATTGAAAACTGGCCAGCAGCGAACCGTCCGCGGCATGACTTTCCATGGTAATTTCTGCATCCGCCGCGGAGGTGTTGACAATCACCAGGCCATCAAACCAGTTATCGCTGGAAACAGGCACCCACCGTGCGCCGATCGAAGGGACTTGGCGCGAAATACTGAAGGCCGGCATTGCACCTTCGCTTTCATGAATAAAAACGGAAGAGACCCGAACTTGGGCACTGGAAACCGTAGCGATGTGACTCACCGGTTGATCGGTATACCCCAATGCCGCGCGATCCAGGGTTACGATTTGGCCCGGCTGCAACTCAATAGTTTGAACAAGCGCCGAAAGAACTTGACCATTTAGCTGGTAGGGCGTGATGGTAATCGGCCAACTGCGCGTTTCATCGACATTGATGATTTGAACATCCGTCCGAAAGCCGCCGCCAATTCGCGTGTAATGAACAACCCATTGCGTCAGTTCCTGGCCCC
This sequence comes from Acidobacteriota bacterium, assembly GCA_020637335.1. Lineage (GTDB taxonomy): Bacteria > Acidobacteriota > Holophagae > Acanthopleuribacterales > Acanthopleuribacteraceae > JACJWC01. The sequence goes on from JACJWC010000006.1 coordinate 79,389, forward strand.
ATAAACATGCACTTAAAAGAAATATCAGGCCGATTCTTTTCATAACCCTCTCCGTTTTACCTCAGAAAAATCGTGCTCAGTTTAGCACGGACCGGAATACCCTCCTCTGGGATTTCCGATTGGGCTTTTGACGAAACTGGTTCAGAATAGGTCGGGAATTCCAGGGAGGTCTGCATGATTGTTTTAATTACAGGTGCCAACCGCGGACTCGGATTGGCAACGGCTGAGGAACTCGCTCAGAGAGGTCATGAGGTAATTGCAACCGCACGCAACGTCGATGCCCTGCGCACGGCCCTCCAACCGATGCTGGACAAAGGTTTGGCCATCCGTGCGGAAGAAGCGGATGTGACCCGGCCTGACCAACTCGAACAATTGGCTTTGAACTTCGGCCAACGCCATGAACACCTGGATGTACTGATTAACAATGCCGGAGCGATTTTGGACCAGAATCCAGGACCCTATGGCGGGGCAGGTACTTTGGAGTCAGATCCTGAAAACCTTTTGGCTAGCTTTAATATCAACACCTTGGGACCGTTAAGAATGGTTCAAGCCTTTTTGCCCTTCCTCAAAAAAAGTGAGGCGGGACGCATCGTAAACGTGTCCTCTGGCATGGGTGGCTTGGCCGAAATGGGTGGCTACTGGCCCGGTTACCGCATGTCCAAAGCAGCCCTGAACGCGTTAACCCGAATCCTGCATTCCGAACTACAGGGCACCAAAATCAAAATCAATGCGGTGTGCCCGGGCTGGGTTCGAACCGATATGGGTGGACCGCAAGCCCCACGCTCCATTGAAGAAGGCATTCGCGGCATTGTTTGGGCCGCAACTTTACCCGAAGACGGGCCTTCGGGTGGATTTTTCAGGGATGGCCATCCTGTCGCTTGGTGAAAATGGTCGGGGCGAGAGGATTTGAACCTCCGACTTCCTGCTCCCGAAGCAGGCGCGCTACCAGGCTGCGCTACGCCCCGACGGCCATATCAAAAACGGCTCCTAGCTTACACGAGCCCGTAAACGGACTCAAGCTGAATTTCAAAGGGTTGTGGGATTTACAGCCCATGTATGCTTTAACATGCACGCAGAAGGAGAAACACCAGCCATAACCCAATCCAAACCCAAGGTGGAACAGCTTCAAGATGGGCTGGGGCGGGCGGTTTTTTATAAGTTAAGGGTTTTTGATTCTTTTTGGGTTTGGGGTCGCGATCATAGAGGACATACCACACCTTGTTGTAAATCTTTTGGTAGATAGGATTCTCTTGTAGTTCCGATTCGAGCCAGCTTGCATCAAGGGCCGTAACACCTGAGCCCTGCACCAAATGCTGGTAACAGTCGTTCAGGAATTTTGACTCCGAACACTTTTCCACCCGAAATACACTGCGCGGCCAGTAATCTAAAAAGCCCTGCACATCCCCCATTAACAACAAGGCTTCCGACTTTTTAAGACGCAAGCCTGCAGCCAAATGCGGCGTCAAAAATCCAGGCTGGCGGGATCCCGTCTCCATAATCTTGTCCACTTGCTGAATAACTTCCGAATATCGATCCATCGCACGCAGGGCAATCACCAGGTTGTAACAAATCCAACTGTGTATGTGAGGCAACTTGCTTGGCCAGGGTTCGACCCAGCGGATCACGTCGCGGAACTGATTCACCACCAAGTAGGCATAGCCCACCGCCATCCACAGGGGCCCCTCTTTAAATCGGGAGGGGCTGCGCTGTAAAAAGGTCAAGGTATAAGCGGAATTCCCCGATTTGGCCAACTCGACCAAGGCCCGACTCAAACAATAATCCACATCCGGGTCCGCCGGTAACGACTCCAGTTTTTGGGCACATTTGCGCAACCCATCGCTGTAATTCAATTGGGCCGCAGCATCGCATAGGTGTTCAAAGACTTCATTGGAGAAACACAAACCCTCCTGAACAATGCGCCGCATAGAGGAAGCCACCGCTTTGGAGAACCAACGATTTTGGTGGAAATGATACAGGATATAACCCAGAGCATCGCTCATTTGGGTCTGTTTACCTAAATTGAGGATAGAAGTGTAGGTGTGAATCTGGGCCTCATCGGATAAGGACCAGTCTCGCCCTCTTTCCAAGCGGGCAACCCAATAGGACAAGTCGCGCTTACCTGGAAAAGCTTCTAGATGGTCAACCAAGGCCTCTTTTTCGTTGCGGGCATGCAGAACATCACCCCAACCCGCCCAGATTTCAACATGGTCAGGGAAGGCCGCGCATAAGCGTTGCCATTCCGCCATTCGTTCCTCAGGTGTACCCAGGGCTTCAGCCAAAAACTCGAATCGGGCCAAATGCAAGTCGCCATTTTGGAGCGCAATATCCATCAAGGTGCGGACCAAGGGTACATATTCGGCAATGACCTTGTCTTCTTTTGCCCACTCCATGAGTCGGGCCCAACCCCACACATATTCCGGATTCTCGCGCAGCGTATCGGCCAATAGCCGGAGACTACCGGCTTTATCACCTTGAGAGCGTAAAAGCTGAGCCCGTGCGCCGAGTACACCCAAATGGTCGCGGATAAACGGGGCCTGTTCACGCAAGTGACGTTCGGCTTCTGCAAACCGCTGTTGGCGCGCCAGGAATTGAACATATTGCCAGTGGCCATCGTACTCGCTGCGGTCGCACTGAATCGCTTTTAAATACGTCGCTTCCAAGTCGGCCAAAGCCACCGCTTCGTCCCAATCTTCGCGGATTTGGCAGGCAATCAATAAGGCTTGGGCCTGTTCGGGGAATGCACTTATTAACTCGCTGGCCATACGTAAGGCAAGATCGGTTTTTCCCATTTGGGGATAAAGGTTTGCCAATCGCGACCAAATCTCCAAAGCAGACGGGAGTCTCTTGCGCCCCTGTTCCAATACAGTCAATGCATTTTCAAACTGATCCAACTCCTCGAAACGGTCGGCAAGGGCCAGAATCAGCTCCAAAGCGTCCGGTTGATGCCGGATACCGAGGCGCAGCATGTCCAGGGACTTCCGATTCTGGCTCACATTTTTATACACGTTGGCCAGAGCCAACCAGGAACTCCCCATTTTGGGCTGGCGCAGGAGTAGGGCACGGTATTGTTTGCGCGCCGCATCGGCCTGGTTAAGGCACAGGTAGAGTTCACCCAAAAGTGTACGTAAACCGAACTGGTTGGGGTAGGTCCCAATGGCCGCTTGCAGCGGCTCGACCAACGGTTGCCAGGCCGAAGCGCCTTGGGCGCCTTGGATTTGAACCTGGAACTGGGCGCGTAACACGTAATAATCGTTGGGTTTGGCTTCACACCAGCGACTGATTTCTGTCAAGGCTCGGCTCATGCCCAAAGTGTCGCGCAACCACTCGCCAAACGCCGAAGCAAAAAAGGCAGGGCCTGGTTCCGTTAGGACCATTTGGGAAAAAGTTTCGGCCACCTGCTCTTTTCGTTCTGGGAAATTGCGGGTCAACAAAAGCGAGAGCGGGCCAAGCGCATACACGTAGCGCGGTTCAGCACGAATCGCTTCCAGGTACCCTTCAAGCGCACGCTCCGCATCGCCGGCTAGCTCGGCTTGCTTGGCGCGTAAACCCAGGTAGGGTCCGTCAAAACCACCCATAGAAAGTGCGCGCTCAATCCATTCCTCATACTGTTGCCTAGATTCAGCGGGCATGGTGGGGTCACGTTGCAGAAAATGAACCGCTTCCCAAGCTAATTCTCGGGCGGCCCATCGTGAAAAGGGGTATTGGGTCAGATAACGCAGCAAGGCCTCGTGGTAGGGTTCTTCCAGTCGATGTTGGTCGATCCATTCCAAGTATTCCTGCCACCAAACATCATCGGGCAAGACCCCTTTTTGAGCCCGAATAAAGCCAAAAGCTGCTTCCGCCCCGTGCGCCCTGGCCATGATAAAAACCTGTAGTCGGAAGAGCTGTTCATCCTTGGGGTGAATCGCCAGGAACGCTTCGATGGCTGAACAGGCCTTTTCCCAGCGACCTTGAAATTGCCAGATCCCAATTTGGTTGAGCAGTTGGACCCGAGGATCAAAGGCAAGTCCATCGCCTGCAATGGATTTGGCACGACTTAAATCGCCAATCTCCAGAAACTTGGTAACCGCAAACATGTTAAAGCTGGAATCGTCAGGCACCCGATCCAGAGCCTGACTTAATGCGCGTTCAGCCTGTTCTTTTTGACCCAATTGGAGGTGGAAATTAATCAGCGTTTGTAACGCCTGAGGCACGGCCAAATCCAAACTGTCCGATTCGGCTCGGGCCCGAAGAAAATCGACCGCATCTTGGCCCAATCCGGCATTCACCAGACCAAATGCGTAATTAAACGCCAATTCTTCGTTTTCGGGGTGCAGACAACTGGCCAAGCGAAAGAGAAAGGTCGCAGTTTCCGGTTGGTTCGCTTCGCGGTGCCAGTTGGCCAAACTCTCTAATACACGTGAATCCGTGGGGAAATAACTCAACCCTTTTTGAAGCACACTAAGGGCTTCGGCCTGTCCATTGGGGCTCCAGCGCAAATAATCTGCGAGGCGGGCAAACAAGGTGGCCGGTGGATAAATCTTGACCTTTTCCGCTTGGACACCGGGAAGCGGCTCCAATTCGGCAATGCGTTTCAACATCGGAATGACACTTTGACGGTCCGGTGAGAGTTCAATAAGGCGCAAATAACACGATTGGGCCAATTGGTTCTCAGGATTAAGTTCCAACATGCGATTGGCGCGCTGCATCGCCGAATCGATCAATCCTTCCTCCATGTCCCTGCGGATTAACAGGTAATCCATTAGCGCAGGCGCCAATTGCGGCAAGTTTTCACCCCAGGACTTCCGCTCTTGCCAGCGCTCTGGTTCCAAATTTTGGATAAAGCTATTAAAGGCTCGCCAATATTCGGTATTTTTGAACTCCATATCGGGCAACTTTTGGCTTCCGTTTTTTGGGTAGAAAACAATACATTCTTGGCCCACCGGTTCATCTTGGGCCTCAAACGGCACCATCAGGGCCTGAGATAAACTGCTGCAACTGGGATCACGCACGTACAAGATGCGCAGTTGATCATCAAAACCAATCGCCGCACAGGCATGCGACCAACCCAAATCCCCGTAGGTCACGATAAACGGGAACCCATTGCTCAACAGGGCTTTGGCCGACTCTTCCGTAAAAGAAAATGAAAACGAATGCCAATCATTTTCACGACACCACTCGTGAAAACGCCAACTGGAAGTCCCGTCCAAGGTGATTTTTTTGGCCAGATCGGTCTGATCCAATTCAACGCCAAATGCACTGGCACACATTGCAGCCGAAGCGGGTAAACATGTTTTGAAATCCTGTTTGATGGCTTTGATATTCAAAAGAACCTTGTGGCCAAGCGGTCTGGTTTTAAGGTTTTGCGCCAAATCGAAGTAGAAACCCGACTTCTTCTTTTCCGCCCATTGCAATAAAAACTCAGGGCGACCCAACTTGACCGAGGCGGCCAATTTGAGTCGGTCGAGCCGATGGCGGGCCATACGGTCGGCCAATGGCCAGAATCGGCTGGCCTTTTCCACCCATTTCCAAAGCGTTTCTCGTTGTTTGGCCATCTGGTTGGGCCGCTCGGCAACCACATCAAATGCGTAATGCAGGCCCATATCCAGCAGGTCAAAGTTCTGACCGCCCTGCTGGATCCAATCCATACAAAACTGTGCTGCCTTGGCCGGCCCTTGCGAAAGCGCCATTAACCGCACTTTTATCGATCCCGATAAAGAATGGCCCGGCACGCGATCCCAGCTTTTCTCTGCCCAATATTGAGCTTGATTCAATTGGTGCGAATCAAAATAGAACTGGGCCCAGGACGCCTCCACCCAATAAGAATCTGGATCGATCTGTTCGGCTTGCACAAGGGATTCGCGTGCCCCGATAAAATCCCGGAATTGAAGTTGCTGGTGCGCACGCGACACCAACCAACTAGAATCCAATTCCGGAACACCAGAACCCAAGGGGCCCAACTGGATGTGTTTTTGCAACATCTGCCAGGGTTCCAGGTCGCGCGAAAAGTCGCTGGACATGTAATAACGAATCTCAGGCTGGTTCGCGAACTTTTTGACGGCAAAGCGACGAATATATTCGGCATGCGTAAATCCACCAATACGACGCGCCAATCGAACAGCAAGAACCAGCCCCTTGCTGTCCAACTGTTCCAGTGCCGATCGGTCATTCCACAAGTGACGGGTTGCTGAATAGGCGTCCAGGTTCCGATTCACATGAACCAACTGATTCACTTGTTCCAGGTCGACACCTGATAAAAGCCCGTCCATAACTCACACCCTACGCAAATTTTCAAAATTCGTGAAAGGTGAAGATTACCAAGTTCGTTCTGATTTTTCAAAATATTTTACAGCCAACTAAACCAACCGTCCGCAAACCTACCGAATAATTGTTTTTTACACTGTGACACAAAAAGCCTGGCCGTCTGATTTATTTGTATTTTTCGGGCCAGTTGGAATATTTTGCAGGATTGCTATTTGTTTTGGCCTGCGGGAAGAAACCCTCCCGCAGACCTTATTGATGCTCAGTTTTTGGCGGGAACAATCTCATAGGCTTCATTGTTCCAGACGAATCGGACCTGTTCACCCATAGCCAGAACTGGCCCCAACTCGGGTGCCTGATTAACCAACTCAAAATAGGCTGGGCTCAGGAACTCAATCTTGTTGGTTTTACTTTGTTTGCCCCATTCCGATTCCTGCCAATACGGCCCATTCTGAACAAAGTTCTTGCCAGCAACCCATTGGTTCTGAAGCGCTTGAGGTGCTTTTTGGTCCGGCTTCGCATAAAAGTTTTTGGATTTGCGCATGGCTTGAACATCTTCAGAGGCTTGATTGGAGGCAGCCCCGCTGGGCGCGACGATTGACTCAAATGCACGCGCTTCTGGTCGAGATCGGTCACGGGCTAGGTCAGGTGCTTCATCTTCCAGGATCAGGAAAGAGGTGTACGGCGTGACCACGCCATATTGTTTGGCCAGACGTTTCACCTCATCGACCAGCTCCTTGTCCTCACCGTGCAAGCGGATTTGTTCCAGCAAATAACCTATTCGCTGTTGGGCCCAGAGTTTGGGCAGAAAGGCGTTGCCTTCCGCCTGATCTTCCAGCTTTAACTCGATTATTAGGTTAAGGGTTTTGCCTTGGTACTTTCCGCTCAGCTCGCTCTTAAATGTGCCCGCTTGCGCATAAGTGCCACAGACCGACCATACTTCACCATAAAACACATCCGGTTGGGCTGGCGTTACGACCTCACTTACCGGGCCCTGACAGGTCCACTTCAAATCGGAAATTAGCGGGTACTGGATCTTTTGGAAAAGGTCCGAGAGTTTGAGTTCCAGATCCTCATTTTCCTGAACATAGGCGCGTGCTCCGCGACCTTGCTGGGCCAGCCGATCCAGAAGAATGCTGTTCAGATCCGAACCCACACCTAAAGTGAAGGTGCGGAACTGGTCGTGGTTTTTGGCCAAATGGACCAGTTGGTTCGGCTCAGTGGTCCCCACCGTCGGCTTACCATCCGTAATAAAAAGAACCATTTGCGCACGACTTTCATCCTTTTTCAATTTTTGGATTAAGCGAAAGGCATCCTCAAAGTTGGTTCCGCCAATCGCCTGCAAATCGGCCACAAAAGTTTTGGCTTCTTTCAAGCTGTCGGGCCCAACCGAGCGCCAGGATTCTGCAAAGGCTGAGGCTTCGGTTGAGAAACGGATCAGGGTGAATCGGTCCTGGTCCTTGAGTTGGGCCAAACAAAAAGCCAGCGCTTTTTGGGCCTGTTCCATTTTTGCGCCCGCCATACTGCCCGATGTATCAAGCACAAAAGCAATGTCCTTGGCTTGAGATTTCGGGCTGATGTGTTCCTGAGCCAACCACTTGGCCGGATCGATGGTCAACCAGAAATAACCTTGGCTGGAGCGTTTGTGGCAGAGCTGGTAAGAAACCAATTCCTGCTGGCTCGGCACACATAACTCAAAAAGGCTACTGCCCTTTTGGGCAGTTAAGCGAGCGGTCCGTTTTGCGCCCGTCTGATCAAAAACCAATTCGTGGGTTGGCGAAAACGTACCGTTGACCAACCCTTCCGGCAGTTGAACTTCGATATCGGTAGGCGCATCCGGGTTCAACCACTGGCTACAGGTCCAGGTATTCAACAGGCGAGCTAGAGCCACGCGATAACGCACGACGACCTTTTGCGTTCCACGTGCTTCGATGGGAAAAACACGACATTTGATCAGTTGCGTGCCGGCCCACTCAAACAGGCCCGGATCGCGTTTGCGCCGCACGATTTCTTCATAAATCGCCCGTGCTTTTTCGGCGTCCAACAGTTCGGCTGGGGTTTCCTTGCCATTGACGTTCATGCGGATCTGTTCCACGACCCCGCCAGCCATTAAGGGGAACAGGAATTCGCCTTCGACGATGCGACTGTTGGGATTAAAGAAATTGTGGACGACCTCAATTTGGGCAAATCCGGAATCGACCTCAATGCGCAGCACTGCGCTTTGCAGTTGCGGATCGCTCAGGTTTCCGCCCGGCGGTTGCACCACAATCATCTTGCCATTGGCCCACAGGGGAAGACTGAGTATGAATAGAAATCCAGCCCGCATGACATCCTCCTTATTGGTTGAATACGTAACCGCGACGTTTGGCTTGTTCCTTAACCGATTTCACCACCAAATCGTCCAAGGTGGCCGTTTGTTTTTTGATTTCCTTGTCAATAAAGGCCTGGCGTTCCTTCTCCAGAGCGCTCAGTTCTTTTTGAATGGTTGCGCGTTCTTTGCCGAGCTTTTCCACGTAGGCTTTGCGTTCTTCTGGTTTCATATCGCGCATGGGTTCAGGCAGAGCCGCTTCACTTTCCGGTTTCTCCACATCGACAACGCCTTCGGCAACCGCATCGACCAGGTCCCAATCGGTATTGTTATAAGCGGCATTTTTCTTGGAAAGCGCGCGGTTCACCGCCACTTCACTGCTCATGGAAGTTGCGTTGGCATCTTGAGCAACTTGGCGTTGTTTGTATTCCTTTCCGGCCGACCCATAGGCCACGTAGGTCGCGTTTAAGCGCTGGTTCAAATCCAGGATCTTCTGGTCAACTGGGGTTTGGATTGCTGCTACGGCTTGGTCCTGATCAAGACAGAAAAATGAGCCATCTGCCAGTTCAGCGCCTTTTTTCCAACCCGTCATTTCGCCTTCAGAACGGTTGCCACAAAAAATCGTGTTGACGACGATGCCGCGGCTGATCGCCGCTTTACAAATCGGTTCAAAGGCCTTTGGCCCCTGGTTAAAGGGTTCGTTGCCGGCAATAAATATGGCCTTATAGGTGCCTGTATCGGCCGACCAATTGAGCTGCATGGCAGTATCGATCACCCAAGCGCAGTATTCCTCACCACCATTGGTTTGTAAGGCGAAAAGCTTTTCGGAAATCAGATCCAGGTCACGGGTGAGCGGTGAGAGGCAGCGCACATAGCCGCTCTCCATCGACAATCCATTGTTGCCGTATTCATACAAGGCCACTTCCAATTCGGGAATTTGACCATTGCGTCGGGCGGTCGCCATCTCGTTGACCACAACCCAGAGTTTAGATTTGGCTTGGTTAATTAAGCCATCCATGGAATTAGAGGTATCCAGCAGTAACGCGATTTGCATTTTAGGGGCCGCATTATCTGCCAATAAAAGGGGAACCAACAAAAACATCACAACCAATCGTTTCATAACTTAACTCCATCTCAATCATTCAGGCCTGTCACAAGGGGCAGATGAGGAGGGCGCCCAAAAGTTTCAGGTTTTTTGATTGTTTGTTTTTTTAAGGGCTGCTAAAGATGGTGCTTCCTGGAGCAAACATGTCCAAAGTCGTGCAGTGGGGTTTACCGACAGCAACTGCGTTGGTTGTCGGCAATATGATTGGCAGCGGTATCTTTATGTTACCCGCTTCATTGGCCGTCTATGGCAAGTGGAGTTTTGTCGGCTGGCTGGTAACCGCTGCAGGCGCCATGACCATGGCCTGGGTCTTCTCCCAATTAAGCTTGTGGAAACCGGCCATTGGCGGACCTTACGCCTACGCGCACATGGCCTTTGGCGATGGCATCGGCTTTTTGGTGGCCTGGGGTTATTGGGTCTCCATCTGGACAGGCAATGCGGCCATCACCACATCCCTTATCGCTTATCTTGGCGGTCTCTTCCCCCAAGTGACCGCAACGCCCTTGCGTGCTGCTTCATTTGGATTGTTGTTTATTTGGACCTTGACCTGGATTAATGCGCGCAGTTATCGCGCTGGTGGATGGGTTCAAGTCGTAACCACCATTCTCAAGACCTTGCCCTTGGTGTTTTTAACCTTAATTGCCCTGTTTGTTGGGGATTTTCAAAATGTTGTGGCCGAACCGAGTGAGCCGGTTGCTCCGCTAAATGCCATTCACTTAAGTGTCGCTTTGGCTCTGTGGGCCATGCTCGGCTTGGAGTCTGCAACGATCCCCGCCCAGACCATTAAGGACCCGAACCGCACCATTCCACGCGCAACCCTCATTGGCGCAGGTTCTGTTGCGCTTTTATACATTCTCGCCTGTGCAGGTGTGTTCATGGTGCTCGGTGCCGAAACCCTGCAACATTCGACCGCACCTTTTGCGGACGCGGCCCAAGCCATCGGTGGATCCAAAATGCGGGTTGTCATTGGCTTAGCCGCCGTGATCAGTTGCCTCGGTGCCTTAAATGGCTGGGTTCTGCTTCAAGCCCAAATCCCTTACGCCATGGCCAAGGAAAATCTGTTGCCCCAGATCTTTGCCAAAACCAATGCGGCCGGAATCCCCATTTGGGGCCTACTCCTTTCCAGCGGTTTGGCCAGCGCTTTGATCCTGGCCAACTACACCCGCGGTCTGCAAGGCCTATTCAATTTTTCGATCCTGGTCAGCACAACCGCCTGCTTGATCCCCTACCTCTTCTCCGCCCTGGCCCTGTGGTTCGTGCCCGGCCCGGGCAAAAGCACCAAGGCGCTGATCGGTAGCATCGCATTTGGCTACAGCCTTTACGCCATCGCTGGCGCCGGCCAGGAAGCCGTCTACTGGGGCTTTTTACTCTTGCTAAGCGGCATTCCAATCTTGGCTCTAATACGAATCCGTCATCAGAAAGGAAAATTGAAGTGAATCTGTCCAATCAATCTGATACCGCCCCCATTCGGCGCATCCTGCTCAAAAACCCGCAACAGGCGTTTCGCTCCCAAGAATTTGTGGATCGCGAATGGGAACGCCTGTTCTTCACGGCGCGACCCGATTTCAAAAAGGCCGTTCGCGAATACGATGCCTTTCAAGCCCTGTTGGAAAAGGCAGGTATTGAAACGTTAATTTTGCCTGAAAACGACCAGACCAGCTTAGATTCCCTGTATCCACGCGATACGGCGATCATGACCGCGAAGGGCGCGATCCTCTGCCAAATGGGTAAAGCGGCACGCCAGCATGAACCCCTTGCGACCGGCGCTTATTTGGACCGGATCGGCGTCCCGGTTTTGGGTCAAATTGAAGGGCACGGCAAAATTGAAGGTGGCGACCTGACCTGGCTCAATCCGCGTACCGTGTGTGTGGCCCATGGCTACCGCACCAATCGCGAAGGCATTCGCCAACTGATCGATTTTTTGGGCGATTTGGTCGATGAAGTTCTGGTCATGGATGCACCGCACTGGAACGGTCCGACCGATGTTTTTCACATGATGTCGGTACTCAGCCCTGTCGATACCAACAAACTGCTGGTCTACTCACGCCTAATGACCGTACCTTTCCGCAATGCCCTGCTGGACCGTGACTTCCAATTGATCGAGGTGCCAGACGAAGAATGGGAGAGCCAAGGCTGTAACGTTTTGGCTGTGGCGCCGGGCCACTGTATCGCCGTGGAAGGCAACCCGATCACGCGGCAACGCTTGGAAAAGGCCGGCTGTCAGGTCGAGGTCTTCTTGGGTCAGGAAATCAGCGTCAAAGGTTGCGGTGGCCCAACCTGTCTGACCCGACCTCTGGAACGCGGCTAATCCAAAATGTAAATGTCACCAAAAAGAATCAAATGCTGCGAATACAATAAGCGCACTTTGGATTATGATTGGGCCATATGCAAGCTCCCCCTCGACGTTTTCTGATTACCGCATCACCTCGCGAACTCCCTTCGGCTCAGCAATTCTGGGAGTTAGGACGAGAATTGGGAAAAGCCGGAAACGAAATATTAATCATCGTTCAGGGCTTGGATTCAGAGCAGCAGCCTCAAGAATGGGAAGGTTGCACCGTACTCGCTTGGCCCTCTCCCCGTCCTACGCGACTGGCGGATGCTTTCTTCCTCTGGCGAATCCTCAAACAATTTAAGCCCGACGTAATTGTTGCCAATTTTGCTCCCGTTAATTTGTGCATGACCCTGGGTTGGCTGGCCCGTGTCCCTACGCGAATCGCTTGGTATCGAACATTGATGGCCCAAATCCACATGGATTCAAGCCATGTGAAATGGAAACGCCATTTCCTGAGATTCAGAAAAAGTTTGGTTTATCGATTCGCAACACAACTGGTTGCGGTTTCTCAAAAGGGCAAACAAGAACTGTTGGCGCTTTTTAAGGTTCCCGATCACAAAATAAAAATCATCCACACCTGTCGCATTGATCCCAAACCTCAGTATGGCCTGGCAAAACCCAGCGGGTCTCCGCTAAAAATCATTTGTGTGGGAAGGCTCCACAAGAGCAAAGGCCAGGACGTTTTACTCCGCGCTGTGGGTGATGCGTGTCAGCGCTTGGAACCAAATTCGATCCAGGTTACTTTGGTGGGGGATGGGCCAGCAAAAGCTACCTTAATGGATTGGGTGGCTGAAAACCATCTCGCCCAGGAGATCCATTTCACGGGGTCTATTCCCCATGAATGCGTATTGCAACGGCTCGCCCAATCGGACTTGGCCGTTTTTCCCATCCGTGAAGATGCTGGACCCGGTGTTCTGGTCGAGGCTTCAGCAATGGGCCTACCCATCATCGCTACCCGATTCGAGGCGGGTCTTGATTTACATGGGAACCATTCTGGCATTGTGTGGGTCGAGCAGGAAGATAGCCTGGCTATTTCAGAGGAAATCACAAAGATTCTGGAAGAACCCGACCGTTTAGCGATTATGGGTCAAGCTTCACGGTCCCGATTTGAAGAAAAGTTCGATATGCGTTCCTGGGTAGAGCGAGTTTTTAACCTATTACTAGATCAGAGGGAATCGCCTCTTCAGGAAAGTGAAATCGTTAAAGTTTCGGAGCAAAAATGATTGTTATCATCCCCAGTAACCGCTGGGTTCAGCTAGATTATTTGCAGCCATTAATTGAGTCAGGAGCGCGTTTCTTGGTAGTCGATGATAGCGAAGGCTCCATACGCATCGACCATCCCCAATTCGAAGTCTTTAATTGGTCAGATCGAAAAAAGCACTTGGGAAAATTGGACGACGGCTTCCCGCGGAGAAATGGCGCCTGCAGAAACTTCGGGTTTTACCTGGCTTGGCACCGGGCCGAACCCAACGAAATAATCATTGCCCTGGACGATGACTGTAAAATTGAAACGCCCGATTTTGCTCAAAAAGTGGAGTGCGTTTTAACTCAGCCGGCAACCATCCAGGTTGAAACGAATGTGCTGCATTGGAACATTCTCGATTGTTATGCAGATATTGAGGATAACGTTTTTCCTCGGGGTTTCCCCTATTCTCATCGAGGCCTTGTAACCCCGAGCCAATTTCGGACCTTCCACGGGAAACCGGCCAAGTTTTGTTTGGGACTTTGGCAAGAAGTATTTGATATAAACGCCATCGATAAAATCCAAGGCCCCAATTATCGCTACCCCAATTCCAAACTCAAATATCCATCCGTGGCAGTCCCTCCCGGCACGCTTATTTCCGTGTGTTCCATGAATATGCAATTCCGTTCCGAATTGATCCCTGCCGTTTTTCAGTTCCCAATGAACTTTGAGGTCATGCCCGGTTGGGTCATTGATCGCTATGGCGATATTTGGGGAGGGTTCGTCCTCAAAACGTTGATGGATCGAATGGGCGATGGATTAGTCGTCGGTGAACCCATTATTCGTCACCTCAAAGAGGGCAATTTCCAACGCAATATGTGGCAAGAACACATCTGTCATCTCGTCAATGATGAGTTCATTCATCTGCTGCTTGAAGGGGCACAACAACTCCAAAGTTGGACTTATTTGTCGATGTTGGCTGAGCTAGGGGAGTTCTGGAAATCCCGAACCGAAAGAGCATCTGCCTTATTAAAGCCCTATCTCCGCCATTTGACTTACGCGATCGATTGTTGGGTCCAGGCCTTGGATGGCGCATGCCGAAAAGACGGATTTTGACGTCAAATATTTTGAGTCTTTTCCCTGGCATTCCTAAACTTTTGAAAGAACGCCAGCGCTGGCTGCTAACTTGGCCAGTCCATGATTACTAAATTTTTCAAAAAACGTAATTTGCAAAACCGTTTGAAGGAACATTCATCCATGTGCATAGGCCTGGCGTAGGTGTTGGTGGAAGTGGTGCAAGCCCGTTTCGCGAATGGGGCTGTAGCGCCCGCGTTCATAACTGCCCGACGCCAATCCGCGCTGAACCCACTCGCATATGCGGATGTCTTCGTCCTGAACCTCATCGCTAAAAGATTCGTCTTCCTCCATCAGTTTCTGCACTTCGGGTTTTGCCGGATCGCCGTAAAAATAGTCAAAGAGGACCCGACAAGATTGCGGGCCCGTCGGCTCGACCAAATTGACCTGCAAGCGGTTGGGCAGAATATTCAGCATCATGTTGGGATAGAGAAAATAGTAAAACGCTTCACCCGCAGCATAGGGTCCACTGGAACCATCAATCGGTGAACACTGCAAGGAATGGTAGCCGCCCAGTTCCGTGCGATAGACCCGGTAATCCAAGACTTTTGAAAGGCCGGGATGGACATAGGGCAAGTGGTAACCTTCCAAATAGTTGTCCACATAGACTTTCCAATTACAGGCAATCGGATAAACAACCCGCCGATGAAAAGACAGATCCGCCAGTTGGAGTGGTTGGATGCGCTGGCTAATTCCTGCCACCAATTCGGCATGCGCAAAAGCAGGCTGGATGGCGACAAAGATCTGCCCGTCCCACAGCGCCACATCCAACGCTTTTAAGCGGAAATCCTCGGCATCGAAATTCTGGGCACCGTTCATTTCGTTGGCGTTTTTGAGTTGACCGGATAAATCGTAGGTCCAGCCGTGGTACTTGCATTGGAAGGTTTTACTGCAGCCATCCGCATAGGCCAATGGCCCACCGCGGTGGCGACACACATTATGGAAGGCGCGAAAGCCATCTGCCTGACGCGAGACCAAAACGGATCGTCCGGCGACATCGCAGAGTTTGTATTCATTTTCCTTTTGCCACTGGTGGACCGCACCCACCCATTGCCAAGTCCGAGGAAACAAATGCTGACGTTCCCACTCCAGGACAGCGGGCTCAACATAGAGCGACGCGGGTAAGGTGGATGCCCGCTCAATCGGTTCTTGGCTTAGGTCGTTGGCATCAATGTTTAGCATTGGCCATCAGATGGTTTTGCTGTATTTGGCGGCGGCAATCGGTTCGACATAACGATCGAAGACCATGGCCACATTGCGAATCAACATTCGGCCCAGGAAGGTGATGCGGTAGCCGCCATCCATGCGGGTCAACAACCCGTCATCGGCCATATCCTCCAACTGTTCGCGTGCGCCAGGGAAATACTGATCAAAACCAGCACCCACCCGTTGTTCGATATCGGCAATCGAGAGCTTGAACTGGCACATCAGGTCGTTGATGATGCCGCGCCGGGTCAAATCGTCCGCATCCAATTCCAGGCCTTTCACGATCGGTAAGCGGCCTTCGCGGACCATGGCCTCGTAAAGCGTAAGATCGGGCGTATTTTGCAAGTAGACCTTATCGTAGGTCGAAATCGAAGACATCCCGAACCCGATCATGGTCAGGCCGCCATTGGTCGAATAACCTTGAAAGTTGCGTTGCATCGATTCGTCCTTCATGGCGATCACTAGCGGATCGTCTGGTTTGGCGAAATGGTCCATGCCGACATACTCATAGCCGTGTTGGTTCAGGTACTCGATAGCGAACTTGAGAATTTCCAATTTTTCATGCGGTTTGGGTAAGGTCTCGTCCTTGATCAGCTTCATGTGCGCCTTTTTCCACGGGATATGGGCGTAATTGAACAAGCTGATCCGGCTCGGATCCAAACTCATAACCTGATCCAATGTCTTGTTGAAACGCGTCATATTCTGATGGGGCAGCCCATACATGAGGTCGAAGTTGATTTTTTCCAGACCGGCCGAACGCAGTGCGCTAATCCGGTCCGCGACCAGCTCAAAAGGTTGGATCCGATTCACAGCGGCTTGAACGATTGGATCAAAATCCTGCACGCCTAAGCTGACCCGATTAAAACCGGCGCGCACAATGGCTGTGACGTGCTCGTCGCTGATCTGTCGCGGATCAATCTCTACACTTTGTTCGACATCCGGCTCAAACGGGGCAAAATCGCGCAAGGCTGCAACGATTCGCTCCAATTGCGCGGGCGGCAGGTAGGTCGGCGTTCCGCCTCCAAAATGGACCTGACCAGCCGTGCGGCCTTTGCCCATTTCTGCGCCCACCAATTCGATTTCTTTTACCAAGAGGTCGACGTGATCGTCCATTTTTGTGCGGTTGCGTTCAACCAACATCGTACAACCACAGTACCAACACAGCTTATGGCAGAACGGAATATGCACGTACAAGCTCAGCGGTTCTTTGCGCCGACCTTCCTCGCGAATCATCTGCTTGGCCCGATCCAGGGAAAAGCCCTCTTTAAACAAAACGGCCGTTGGATACGAGGTGTAACGCGGTCCCGGTTTGTTGTATTTCTCTATCAGGTCAAAATCGAACATGAAAACCTCATGGGCCCGGAAGGGGCAGGCAGGTGGCCGAACTTCCAAACGGAATGACCCATTTCCCAGCCAGGGCGAGGAAGCCAAACACAATTAGAAAGACGGGCGTCACCAGCGCTAATTTTCCGCTGGTTTCCCTGCCCAATGTTTTCATTATAAGACCAGAGCCCCAAAGCGCGGGAGTTGTTCCGGCCCAAAATGCCAACATAAAGGCCATGGCCACCCAAGGCGAACCGGTCGAACCGGAAGCCAAAACGAAGCCGTGCAAGTAGCCACAGGGAAGCAGACCGGAGAGCACACCCCAAGTCAGCGATGCCCAAGTGCCGCGAAACCAGGATTCGGGCAGATATTTTTGTAGGAATTGCAGGCGCAACGCGGGTGGTTTGTTGCCACCTTTGATCAAAGCGTAAATACCCATCACCATCATGCCGGCGCCAAAAATCAGGACAAGGCCTTTCTGCCACTGCAAATGGGAAGCCCCGCGGGTAAGGCTCAACCCTAGACTTCCGGCCAAGCCACCCAACAGCACATAGGCCACAGCCCGTCCCAATTGGTAAAGGGCCATGCCGCGAACGCCCGCTTGGAAATGGTGCATGCCAACCAGGGGTCCACACATACCGACACAGTGGAAGCTGCCAGTGAACCCGGCAGCCAGTGCCCAAACCACCAAGGTCATGGTACGTTGATTCGACCCGGCACCTGGAGTGAACCTCGCTCGTCCTGACTGGAAACCACATAGTTCCAGGCACCGGAACGGAGCGGCGCCGCGGCGGACCACCGGTTGGTCTCGGCCGAGTAGGTCAGATTGAGACGCTGGTCCTCTGATGAGGCATTGGGTCGGGTCAATTCAAGGACCACAGTTTGGAGTGCAGGCACTGGCGCTTGCTTGGCTTCAACCTGGACTTCCAATTGACCTGCCTGCCAAGACACCTGCCAGGAATAGGCATCGGCCCGCCGCATGGCTTGGATATTTTCTTCGTATTTCAGTTCTTTGGCGTAATAGTCTGCGCTGGTCAATTCGTAATTTTTGTTTTTGACAATGAAGACAACGCCAATATGGAAAACCACTACAAAAAAGAGCAGTGAAAAAACTAACCATTTATAGTTCATGTGCAGGTCCCAACAAGCTAATTTTAATTTCGTTTATCTGTTTGGAGCCGCTCCAAACTTGAATCGGCACGGTCCAGGTACCGCGACCCGGAAACAAATCGGGTGATACGGAGATGAAAAGTGAGCTGGTGGCGGTTTGTTGCGCGTCCACCTGCCAGGGGCTGTGGGGTGAGACTAATTCAATCCCAGCTTCTGTCTTAAAGGTCAGAACAACCGGTTGAGCGGATTTATTAACCGCTTTCACTTGGAAGAGATTGGTGATTTTGTCCTGGGTTTGGGTGAAAGTGGTGCCTTTCGGGCGTAAAAAACGCACGATTACATCCGACTTGGCTGAGAAAAGGATGGCCCCAACCGAAAAGGCCAGACCGAGGATCAGGCCATACAGGACGGTACGCGGACGAATGAATTTGCGGGCGCGCCCTTCCAACTCAGCAATAGAGGTATAGCGAATCAAGCCCTTGGGTTTCTCGACTTTAGTCATGATCTCGTCGCAGGCGTCCATACAGGCCGTACAGTTGATGCATTCCATTTGCAAACCCATGCGGATATCGATGCCGGTTGGGCAAACGGCGACACAACGTTTACAGTCGATGCAATCGCCTTGGGTGCGTTCCTGGTTCTTGCGCAAAACGCCGCGCGGTTCCCCGCGGTTGGTATCGTAGCCAACAATCATGGATTCTTTATCGAGCAGTACGGATTGAAAGCGGCCGTACGGGCAGGCGATGATGCAGAACTGTTCACGGAACCAGGCGAAGTCTAAAAAGAACAGCGCATTAAAGAAGAGCATGAAGGTGAACCACGGCCAGTTTTGGGTTGGCGGCTGGAAGGTCATGTGCAGGACCTGATCGGTGCCGACGAAATAACACAGAACCGTGTTGGCAAAATGACTGGAGACAATCAGGAACAAAAACCATTTGGTCAATTTTTTGCGAATTTTTTCGCCGGTCCAAGGACCCTCATCTAATTTCTTGCGATGGGTTGCAGATCCTTCGACCCAAGTTTCAATCCGACGAAAGATGTGTTCCAAAAATACGGTTTGCGGACAGGCCCATCCACACCATAAACGGCCCCACTGGGCAGTGATGAAGAAAATACTCACCACACTGCCCAGTGCAAAGAACCAAAAGATAAAGGTGTCTTGAGGCCATAGGGTAAACCCGAAAAAGGCGAATTTGCGCTCCGCAACATCCAGAAGAATGGTTTGATGACCGCCCACTTTTGTCCACGGCAGCAAAAAAAAGATCAGGATCAGGCAATAAGCTACCCAACGTCTTCTTTTCACCCAATCGCCATGAAACGCGGCGGGATACAGCCAAAAGCGTTTTCCGCGGTCACCAATCGTGGTGACTCTTTCTTTTACTGGTTTGAGACTGGACATTTAGGGCGTTTCCTCCGCGATGAACTCGCCATTCTGATTGACTTTTTGGCCTTGCGGTTCCTTGGCCGTGGCCGGCGTGGTGCCGCGCAGCGAATGAACGTAGAAAGCCAAATTCTCGATTTGGGTGGGTTTGAGTGAGGTTTTCCAACTAATCATGCCCTTCTCGGGCACGCCTTCGTTAATCACATTGACCAAATTTTCAAATGTACCACCATGGATATAGTAGTCATCGGTGAAGTTGGGTCCAATGCCACCACCACCATCGGCCGCATGGCATGGCGAACAGAAGGTGATGAAATCGGCTTTGGCCGATTCCTGCCAACCGCCGGCTTCATACTTTTCAGCCAAGCTGGGTCCCGCTGGCGCCATTTCGGCTTCGGCCTGACGTTTTTCGGCTATGGCTTTATTTTCGGCCTCCCACGCTGCCGCCGGTAATTTTTCCGGGTGCATAAAGTGGTAATAGGGAACGTAAAACACAGCCAGTGCAATCGTGACATAGAAAATGCCTAACCACCAGCCAGGTAAGGGGTTATCGTGTTCTTCGATCCCGTCGAAAGTGTGTTTGGTTTCGTTGAGTTGATCAGACATGATGCCCTTCCTTCTCTTCTTGGGTTTCGTTTTCTAAGGCCATATGGGCCATGTAGGAATAATGAGTGGCGCTCCTTTTGCGGAACGCCCAGACAACCGTTGCCAGGAACACAATCAAAAAAATGACCATGGAGGCTTCGGCCCAAATAGCGTAGTTTCCTTGTGAAATCAGTGTTTTCAGCACGTTGGCCTCCTATTTCTTAATATCGGTGCCCAGTCGTTGCAGATAGGCAATCAGCGCAATAATTTCTTTGTTTTCAGAGCCTTCAATGCCGTTTGCAGCCAAATCATCCGAAATGGTTTTGGCCTGCGCCTGCGCATCGGAAATGGCCGAGGCAATGGTGTCTTTATCGTAGGGCACACCAATGCTGGCCATGGCTTTCAGTTTGTCTGGCAGCGATTTCAGGTTCAAGTCGCGTTCCAGCAACCAGGTGTATTCCGGCATGATTGATCCGGAAATTACAGCGCGTGGATTTTCCATATGGCGGTAATGCCACAGGTTGGGATATTTGCCGCCGATGCGGTGCAGATCCGGACCCGTGCGTTTGGATCCCCACAGGAACGGGTGATCGTAAACAAATTCGCCAGCTTTACTGTAGGTGCCGTAGCGTTCCGTTTCGGCACGCAGGGGACGGATCATTTGTGAGTGACAGCCGACACAGCCTTCGCGAATGTACAAATCGCGTCCGACCAATTCCAGGGGCGAATACGGTTTTACCGAAGCGATACTCGGAATATTGGATTCTACGGCCAGCATGGGCACGATTTCGACAATGCCGCCAATCAGGATAGCGACGGCTGTCAACACCGTGAAAGTAAGCGGTTTGGCTTCCAGGATATGGTGGAACTTACCGGTTAAGGGTTTGCGCTCGTAGGGAGCGGCCTCTGCCTCGGTATCTGCCAGGTCTTTGGCGCCAGCCGTAGTTTTGATGATGTTGTAAAGCATAACCAAAACACCGGTCAGGTAGAGCAGGCCGCCAAAAGCGCGCAGCCAATAAAACGGGATCACGGTCAGGACTGTCTCAACAAAGTTGGGGTAGACCAGGTAGCCGTCTTTATCGAAATCCAACAGCATCAACCCTTGCGTTAAACCGGAAATGTACATGGACAACATGTAGATCAGGATACCCAACAAACCCATCCAGAAATGGGCCGTCGCCAGCGTTTTCGAATAAAGCTCGCGCTTGTAGAGACGTGGGATCAGCCAATAAATCATGCCAAAGGTCAAAAAGCCGTTCCAACCCAATGCACCGCCGTGGACGTGGGAAATGGTCCAATCGGAAAAGTGCGACAGCACGTTTAAGGACTTGATCGAGAGCATGGGCCCTTCAAAGGTGGACATGCCATAGAAGGTAATTGCCACCACCAGGAACTTGAGGATGGGATCTTCACGCAGTTTGTCCCAACCACCGCGCAAGGTGAGCAGGCCATTGATCATGCCGCCCCAGGAGGGCGCAATCAGCATCAAGCTGAACAACATACCCACGGTTTGCGCCCAGTCGGGCAGGGCTGAGAATAAGAGGTGGTGAGGACCAGTCCAGATGTACAGGAAAATCAGGGACCAAAAGTGAATGATCGAGAGTCGATACGAGTAAATCGGACCATTTGCAGCTTTGGGCATAAAGTAATACATCAGGCCCAAAAACGGCGTGGTCAGGAAGAAGGCAACGGCATTATGGCCATACCACCATTGCACTAGTGCGTCCTGTACACCCGCATAAACGGAATAACTCTTAAGGAAACTGACTGGCACCTCAAGCGAGTTGAAAATGTGCAAGATCGCCACGGTGACAATCGAGGCAATGTAGAACCAGATTGCAACGTACATGTGCCGTTCACGGCGTTTCACGATCGTGCCGAAATAGTTGATCGCCATGATGACCCACACAAAGGTGATAGCCAGGTCAATGGGCCATTCCAGTTCAGCGTATTCCTTCGAAGTGGTAATGCCCAAGGGCAAAGTCAGCGCAGCGGCCACAATAATAATCTGCCAGCCCCAGAAATGGATCTTGGAGAGCGTGTCGCTGTACATACGCGTTTTTAATAATCGCTGGGTTGAATAGTACATCCCCGCAAAAATGCTGTTGCCGGCAAACGCAAAAATAACCGCATTGGTGTGCAGGGGTCGCAAACGGCCAAAAGTCAGCCAGGGTAAGCCAGTGTTGGCGGGCCAGTAAGCGAGTTGGATGGCGATAATGACACCGACCAACATGCCGACAATCCCCCAAATTGTGGTTGCCCACAAGAATTGCCGGACGATTTTGTCGTCATAACGGAATTTTTCCATGCTCATAGCTTTTCTTCCTCTTTTTGATGATCATCCTCGAACAGAATCCTTAAGGCTGGCGTTTTGAGATCGTCGAATTGACGATTGCGCAGGGCCCAGAAATAGGCCCCAACCCCGACCAAACCCAGGAGAACCGTTACCGGGACGAGTAGAATCAGGATTCCCATCGTTTTCGCCTCCTTTGAAAAAACCAAGCGCTGAAGAACAGGACGCTCAGTGAACTGAGTGGCATAAAGATCGCCGCCAATAGGGGCGTGATCTGGCCCGCAAAACACAAACTGATGGCCATGGCGTTGTAGGCAAGCGATACCTGAATGCCGCGCCGGGTCGCCAGATCAACGGCTTCGCCCATTTCGAAAATCAAGGCGATTTGTTCCGGTCGATCGGCTTGATAGACCACATCGGCAATGCGAATCGCCGCCTCTGAGCCCGAATGGGGCACGACGCCAACCGCCGAACGGGCCAATGCCGCTAAGTCGTTTAAGCCATCGCCGACCATCATGACTTGGTCTGCCCCGCGTTGGTTTAAAAGGGCATCCTTTTGCTCGGGCATCAGATTTCCGCGCGCTGCCGAAATGCCCAATCGATGGGCCGTGGCCTCAACCACGCCTTGTGCATCACCAGAACACACCTCAGGGGTCAACCCGCGCTCCGTCATTTTTTGGACCATGCTGGAACAGCCCGGCCGAAGCGTATCTGAAAGCTGGAAATAGGCGGCCAATTTTCCATCCACAAAAACAATCACCTCGCTGGTCGGCTCGCCCACAGGTAAGACCGATACCTGCGCTTCCAGCTCAGCGGCATCCTCACGTAACCGAATCCCATGACGCGAAGTCAGCACGACCTGGCGACCGGATATTTTGGCCTCCAAGCCCATGCCCGGAATAATGTGGACCGAGTCCGCCATTGGAAGCTCAAGTACAGGATTTAACTGTTGAAGAAAGGCAGCTGCGATCGGGTGATTGGAGGATTTTTCCAATTGGTGAATGGCGGCATCCAACCAGTGCCTTTGCGCGGTAAAGTATTTAGAAAAAATAATTTGCGGTTGGCCAGCGGTCAAAACACCGGTTTTATCAAACATGACCTCGCGCACCCCGCGCCAGGCCTCAAAAACGTGGAGCGATTTAATCCACAACCCCAATTGGGCGGCGTGGTGCAACGCCCAGGCCTGGGAGGTAGGACCGGCCAAAGCCAGCGCGCACGGACAAGCGACAATCAAAATACTCAGGCCGATCGTAAAACCATGCTCCCAATCCGCCACCGCTACCCCGCGTGCAAAACCCAGAGCCGAAAGGGAAAGGACCAGCGGCAGGAACCATCGCGCATGGCGATCGCCAATTTGGTTTCTTTTGCGTTGGGTCAATTGCTGGGCCCAGTCTTTGAGCTTTTCAAAATAGGAATGGGTGCTCGGTTCAATGACAAATGCATCCAGACTCTGACCCAAATTTATCGACCCGGCCAGAATCTTTTGACCTGCCTTGATATGAATGGGTCGCGATTCACCGCTGACGACCTGTAAGTTCAGGCTGGCCGATTCAGATGCCAAATATGCATCGACCGGCACCAGCCCCCCACCGTGAACCTGGATCCGCTCTCCGCTCATCAATTGACTGGCCGGGCAACTCATCCAACGGCCATCCCGCTCTACTTGAACCAGTTCCGGTAATTCCGTCGAGAGTTTTCGCGCTGCACGCAAAGCCTGATTCACACCGCGCTGCTGAATGAAGCGACCCAGCAACAAAAAGAAAATCAGCATGCCCAATGAATCGAAATACAAGTGTGCGACATGGCCCTTCAGCAAGAAATAAACGCTGTAAAGGAAGGCCGTTAACATGCCCAAACTAATCGGCACATCCAAATTCAGCGCGCCGCTGCGCAATCCCGCCCAGGCACGCAGCCAAAAGGGTCGCGCCCCGTATAGCATCAAGGGAATGGAGAGAAACGCGGTCATCCAGGCGAACAATTTGGCTTCAAAACCCTCTTGTAGGCCCGTGTAGAACGGCATGGTCAACAACATGATGTTACCGGCAAGTGCACCCGCAATACCCAAGCGCAGCAATTCGGATTTTTGATCCAGACGCGTGTCGGCCCCGAACAGGCGAATTTGGTAACCCATCTGCGCCAACTGGCGGGAATAGGCCGCTAAGTCAAAAGGCGTTTCATAGGTCACGACCAGGCTGCCTTCCTCCAAGCGAACTTCTGCATCGATTAGATGGGGCTGTGCTCGACTGACCGACTCAATTAACCAGACACACGCAGCACATTGGATCCCTTCAATCGAAAACTGAGTCTCAAACCCACCCGAACAGGTACGCGCATGTTCCTGACGAAAGGTTTCACTATTCAGATAGGCAAATTCTTGTGCCGAATCGGCGCGTTCTCCGATGGGTTGAAGGGTTTCAGCCCCGCGCAGCAGGTAATAGTGTTGGAGTCCGTTGGCATGAATCAGATGAAAAACGTGTTGGCAGCCGGCACAGCAGAACCGATCCTGCCCCGCTTGAAGCGGATTCCGACAATGTTCACAAGAAGTAAGCTGACTGACGGGCTGCATGAATGATTAGACGACCTTCTATTCCGGTACCACAATAAAGGGATCGGCTGCTGAATGCAATTGCTAAACCCTCAGCACCGATTTTTTTTCCAATAATTTCTGTTGGAGCTCTTTCAGGTTGAGTCGGTGGATCTTGATATCCACCTCGGCCTTGAACCGCTTCCACTCAAAATGGAGCGGGCACGGCGTCACATCCGAGCAGCGGTCCAGACCCAATACACACTCGTTACCCAAATCCTTGGGTCCATCACAGGCACGCACAATATCGTATAGGATGATCTCTTCGGGCGGGCGTCCGAGAAAATAACCGCCACCAGGCCCCTTAGTCGCTTTCAAGATGCCGTGGTTCTTCATATTCAAAAGGATTTTGGCCAGGAAAGGCGTGGGCACACCGGCCTCTTGAGCGATGGTCGAGACCGTGAACGGCTTTTCAGCTTCCTGAGAAGCCAAATAGATCATGGCGCGAATCGCGTATTCACAAGAGGGGGAAAATAACACACTTGCTCCTGAATAACGGACCAACTATTCAGACTTAAATCTAGTAGTTTTTTTACGCGGCTGCAAGCCTTTTTTCGGAAATACTGCCAAATACCGCTTCAGGCTATAATGCAGCTGATGCGCTCTGCGCAATCGGGAGGTTTGTCATGACCGATATGAAAAAGAAAGCATTGGATTATCACGAGTTAGGTCGGCCCGGGAAAATTGAAGTAATCCCCTCCAAACCCTGCGATACCGCTAAGGATCTGGCCCTCGCTTACACACCGGGTGTAGCCGTTCCTTGCTTGGAGATCGAACAGGATCCCGCCAACGCCTACCGTTTTACCAACAAAGGCAATCTGGTCGCCGTGATCAGTAACGGCACAGCCGTACTCGGGCTGGGCAGCATTGGCGCCCTTGCCGGTAAACCGGTTATGGAAGGCAAAGGTGTTTTGTTTAAAAAATTTGCCGATATCGATGTTTTCGACATTGAGATTGATGAACGCGACCCGGACAAACTGGTCGAGATTGTTAAATCCCTGGAACCGACTTTTGGCGGCATTAACCTGGAAGATATTAAGGGTCCCGAATGCTTTTATATTGAAAAGCGCTTGCGCGAGGAAATGAAAATCCCGGTTTTCCACGATGACCAGCACGGTACAGCCATCATCGTTGCGGCCGCCATGTTAAATGCTTTGGAACTGGCTGACAAAAAAATGGAAGACATCCGTTTGGTTGTCAGCGGAGCAGGTGCCGCAGCGGTTGCGTGTACGGAACTGTTGTTTGCCTTTGGCCTGCGTCGCGAACACGTCATTTTGTGCGATTCCAAAGGGCCCCTGCACCGCGGTCGAACCGACATTCGCGATGAAACCAAAAAACGGTTTATGGTCGATCGGCCGTATGAGAACCTGGCCGAGGCTTTAATTGGCGCAGATGCCTTCCTCGGTCTGAGCGTCAAAGGGGTGGTTACACCC
Organism: Acidobacteriota bacterium; assembly: GCA_020637335.1. Classification (GTDB taxonomy): domain Bacteria; phylum Acidobacteriota; class Holophagae; order Acanthopleuribacterales; family Acanthopleuribacteraceae; genus JACJWC01. The sequence continues at coordinate 105,606 of JACJWC010000006.1, forward strand.
GATATGTTGCGGACCATGGCCGATAACCCGATAGTTTTGGCACTGGCCAATCCGGACCCCGAAATTGCCTATCCGGATGCGATGGAAGCACGGACAGACATCATCATGGCAACCGGTCGTAGTGATTATCCCAATCAGGTCAACAACGTCCTGGGTTTCCCTTACATTTTCCGCGGTGCGCTGGACGTGCGGGCCACACGAATCAACGAAGACATGAAACAAGCCGCTGCCCGCGCGTTGGCCATTTTGGCCAAAGAACCTGTACCGGAGTCGGTGGCCAAAGCTTATTCCAATCAGCACTTCGAATTCGGACGCCTGTATTTCATTCCCAAGCCCCTGGACCCGCGCGTTTTACTGCGCGTTGCGCCTGCCGTGGCTCAAGCGGCGATCGATTCGGGCGAAGCGCGGGTCGAACATTTCGACATGGATATTTACATGGCCCGCCTGTCCAAATTACAGGACCAAAGTAAGGTCGCATTGGAACAAATTTTCCTGGATGCAAAAGCCAATCCGAAACGGATCGCCTTTACCAATGGCGACTTGCCAAAAGTGGGTCAGATCGTAAAACGGGTTTTAGAGGAAGGGATCGCCAAGCCGGTCCTTTTGGGCGACCGCACTCAGATTGAGGAAAACCTGAAAAAATTCCGGGTCGATCCCAACCGGGTGGAAATGGTCGATCCACTCCAAGATGAGGCCGCGGACCCGTACACCCAACAGCTTTACGCCAAACGCCAGCGCAAAGGTCTGACCTTGCCCGATGCGCAACAACTGATGAAACGCGACGATGTGTTTGCCGCTCTGATGCTCCAAAACGGGCGCGTTGACGGCATGATCAACGGCTTTTCCACGACCTACCCCAAAGCAGTGCGCACCCTGTTGCAAGTCTTGCGCAAAGACAAAGGCAACGATCTGGTGGTCGGGCTCTACATCATGGCCATCAAACAACGCCTGCTGTTTTTTGCCGATACGACCATGACGGAAGAACCAACCGCCGAGCAACTGGCCCAAATCGCGATTAAGACAGCAGATTACGCCGCAAACTTCACCCAACCGCGGGTGGCCATGTTGAGTTATTCCAACTTTGGATCGGCACCTTCAGCCCTGACCCAAAAGGTCGTCAAGGCGACCAGCCTGGTGCGCCAACTGCGTCCAGACCTGGAAGTCGATGGTGAACTGCAACCCGATATGGCGCTCGACATGGAGGTCCGCCAACATCAATATCCCTTCTCAACCTTGTCTGGACCGGCTAATGTGCTGATTTTCCCCGACCTGACCTCGGGCAATCTGGCCCACAAACTCCTCCTGCAATTGGCGCAAGCCAAGTTTGTTGGACCCATTTTGGTCGACCTGGGTTTGCCAGCCAATGCGGTTCAACGCCATGCCACGGTTGAGGAAGTTGTCAGCTTAACAGCCATCACCTGTGTGGAAGCACAGTGGCGCGCTGCAAAAAGTTGACCCTGGCACTTCACAGGGGGAGAACAAGCCGTGCTAAAATGTTGCCATTATCTCTGAAATGGCCGAGTATTCGGTAAGGTGCTCCCCCTAAAGGTGTTCCAAATGTCATGCAGTGAGGGTGCAGGGTGAAGGAAACAGCGATCACAACAGGTAAAAAGGCCTCCGCCATTAAATCCGACACCAACGGAATTCGGGGCTGAAGATGGCCACCAATTTTTTCGCACAATACACGGTCACCTTTGAACCCGGCGAAGTTATCTACCAACAGGGCGACACTGGTAGCGTCATGTTCGTCATCACGGACGGTACCGTCGAGCTTTCCAAAGCAAAAGGCAACACCAAAGAACCCATGGCCGAATTGGGTAAAGGCGATTTTTTTGGCGAATTGTCCATTCTGGAGTCCATCCCCCGACCGGAAACCGCCATTGCCTTAACCGCATGCTCCATGGTCGTCATCCATCGCGGCACGTTTGTGAAAATGCTTAAGGCCAACATGGAAATCGCATTCCGCATGATGCAGAAGATGTCGACCAAGTTACGTCAAGCGGAACAAAAAATCGAAAGTTTGTTGGGCCACCTGAGCAGTTTCGAAAACGAAGTGCAAAAAACGCGTCCTCACATCGCCAAACCCAAGGAAAAGAAAGTCATCGGCAAGCTGGTTTCCCTGGCCACGAACCGCGTGTTTATCCTGGACAACGATGACAATTTGGTCGGTCGCTACGATCCCGTGACCGGGATCAAACCGGAAGTCGACTTGACCTACGAAGACGAAAACCGTTCGGTTTCACGCCGACACGCCATTATCTTCCGCAAAGAAGGACGCTTCTTTGTCCAGGAAGAAATCGGTGTCTTAAATGGCACATACGTCAATGGTCATAAAGCCAGTCCGGGCGGCGAACAGCTGGAAATCCAGGATCAAGACACCATCAACGTCGGTATGTTGGCCTTTAAGTTCTACATCGTCGGCGACGAAACCTGACCCATTTCAAGTAGAACAGCTAAACCCAAAAAAAGCCCACCCGAAGGTGGGCACCCTTTGGGAGGGGTTAATTAAAGACAGACCGGATTGACCATCTGGATCAACAGGTCCAGCACGGAAATGCGACCGGACCCATCGCGATCCAATTGAGGAACCCAATTGGAATCGCCTGAATCGATTGGCCAGTGGTCTCGCAGGCTTGCTGTCGCATCGGTGCCATGCAGGATTAAGGTGTCGCTCGATATCCCGGACTTCCAATTCATAAACAGCTGGGGGACATATAATATATTTCTCATATAACACCCCCCGCGAGTATTACACTGTGCCGCATCAAACTTTTCAACTGCTTTTTTCAGTACGGGAAGTGAATAGCCTGGCCCCTACCCGTTTATGGAAATGCTGCCCTTTTTCAACCTGACCCCATTGGCTTCAGCAAATGCAATTCAGGCAGCAAGACCTGGGGACCTTCGAACCTGGCTATTAGGTAGATGCCATTTCCTGACTTTTTGTCGCGATAGGTTGTGGGGCCTTATTGGATAAAAACAGACCCATTAACGGATCCTTTGCAGAAGCGCAAGACCTGTGATGCCGCCGGCCCCACACAAAGTCACTAATCCCAATTCGCAATCTGTCTCAATCATCTGGTCCATGGCGCTTACCAACAACCGCGCACCGCTCATACCGGTCGGGTGGCCTAAAGCGATGGCGCCACCGCGTTGATTAACCTGTTCAATATCTAAATCCGTGTCGCGCAAATTGGCCAAGACCTGGACCGCAAAGGCTTCGTTTATTTCATACACACCGATATCCGATGCGTTCAGCCCTTGTTCCCGCCAACACCTTTGAATGGCCTGACCGGGCCCCAACCCCATCCACCGCGGGGCACAGGCATGGGCCATTACTTGACGCACTTTAAAACAGGGTGAATCGGGGAACCGGCTCTGATCGGCCAGCACATAAACCGCGGCCGCATCTGCCATCGAACAGGCATTGCCCGCGGTTACCTCGCCCCCAAACACGGGCGGAAGCGTGGCCAGTTTCTCGAGGTTCGTCAAACGCGGCGTCTCGTCTTTCTCCAGACCCAAAACCGCAACCCGTTCTCCGCCAAACCCTCCCTTTTGTTCCGTTTTTATGGCGCGATCCTGACTCAATTTGGCGTATCGGTCCATTTCTTGGCGATCTATTTGGTAAGCGCCAACGATTTCTTCCGCTGTTTGACCCATACCCATTTGAATGACGGGATCAATGGAATCCGACCAACCGTCCTCCAGGACTCGGTTACCCATTTTAAAGCCCGAAAAACGACATCCTTTTAACAAGTAGGGGATGGTACTCATGCTGTCCATGCCCCCGGCCCAAATGACTTTGTTGGGCTCACCGGCCAGTGCGCTGCGCAATACCAACAAGCCGGATGGACAGGCAGCATTCAGGGTTGAACACGGGACATGCTCGGGGATGCCGCCCCACAAGGCTGCACTGCGGGCAGGATTCGGACCATGACCCGCCTGCCGGCATTGCCCAAAAAAGACTTCGCCGCTTTCCTCCAGCGAAAAACCCAAACGATTTGCCAACTGGGGAATGAGTTCCGCCATGATGCGCATGGGTGAAATGTTTTGGAAGTGACCCCCAAATCGACCCATGGGCGATCGGATCCCGGGGTAAAGCACCAAAGTCATCAACTCCCTCCCAGCAATTGGCCCGAGTCCACACAAAAAACCTGACCCGTAAGACAACGGGCCTGGGGCGAGGCTAAAAACCAACACAGCTCGGCCACATCGTGGGGTGTGGGAGGATAGGGCAACAACCGTTCATTTTGGGCGCGGATCAGAACCTCTTGCGGCAGATTCTGGGTCATTGTGGTTTCCACCAAACCCGGTGCGACCGCGTTGGCCCGAACCCCGTAGGCGCCGAGTTCAATAGCCAAATTGCGGACCAATCCTTCCAAACCGGCCTTGGAGGCGACGTAGTTGCTTTGACCAAATTTTCCACGGCTCGCGTTGATGCTGCTGATATGGATGATGACCCCAGATTGGCGATTTTTCATTCCGGAGGCGACCAGGGAAGACAAGTAGAATCCCGCATTGAGGTTGAGATCAATAACCTGCTTCCACAAGTCCGGTTCCATTTTCCAACTGACTTTATCGCGTGTGATACCCGCACAATGGATCAACACATCGGGTACCGCGAATTCCTGCATTTTTGTTTTCAACTGCCCATAGTCGGTCAAATCGCAAATCACCAACCGGCCGGGAAATGCTTCGCATGACAATTGATCGATTCCAATTACTTCGAACCCTTTGTCAACAAAGAGCTGGGCAATGGCCCGGCCCAATCCGCCGGAAGCGCCACTTAACCAAAGCGAGCTCATGCGCCAATCTGTTCCTGAAACCGTTTGGCCCGAAAGGCAGCCCAAATGGCGGCGCCAATCGCACCCGCAAGAACAGCGTCTGGATGAGAGGTGAATTGAAAAGGCAGGGAACCCTTCTTTTGCTCTTCCGCCTCGGTCAACTCGGCCAGACAAGCCAATAACCCTTTGTCCTGGGAGAGCCCACCCGTAAGGATGACGGTCCCTTCCGCTTTGCAGGCTTTGAGTAATTTCATCAGCCGGCCCGCAATCGAGAGGTGAATGCCCTTGAGAATATCCGCGGTTTTAATGCCGCGAGAAACCATATTGATCACATCGGTTTCCGCAAGTACGGCACATATCGAGGAACACGGTTCCGGATTTTTGCTCTGGGTGGAAATCAGGCCAATCTCGTCTACCGAAGTTCCCAGATATCTGGAAATATTCTCCAGGAATTGGCCGGAACCCGAAGCACATTGGCTGGTCATTTTGTATTGAAGCACACGACCGCGTTCATTCATCAACACTGCACGGGCGTGCAAGGCGCCAACATCCAAAGCGGCCCGAGCATCGGGGTTGAGATACAAGCCACCGCGTGCATGGGTGGTCATCCCATAGAAATGGCCAGTTCGGAAGGTCACCATTTCACCTTCACCAGTGGTGGCGATGTAAACCACTTCACTCGGGTCCACTCCGGCACTGGAACACAGGAATTGGAATCCCTCTTCGGCGACGTGTTTGGGATCGCGTCGCCGCATTTTTTCCTGGTGTTTGGCCAGAATGGTTTCACCCTCCATCATCACAAATTTGATGGAACTGGATCCGACATCAATACCAACTGTTTTCATGCTGCACCTACCACATGGGCGTTTACTTCGCGTAAGGCGAAAATGGCGGCGCCGATTGCGCCTGTAAAAATGGAGTCTGGCGCCACATTAATGGTGATCTCCCGACCATAGTTCTCCCAAACCAGTTCCTTAAGCGAATTTAAAGCGGCCTCATTTTTGGCGACACCACCCGTGAAAGTGAACTCGTCATTGATGCCACCGGATCGGGCCAAAAGGGAGAGGGCGCGATAAATAATGGCCCGATGCAGGCCCAAAAGGATTTCTTCGCGTTTCTGACCATCGCTGAGCCGGTCGCGTAACTCCGCTCCGGCAAACACGGTGCAGGTTGAGTTAATTTTGATCGCTTTGGCGGCCGAATTGGCCAGGGGACCGAGTTCCTGCAGGGCCAGGTTCATTTCTTCAGCGATGTAACCGAGGTAACGACCGCATCCAGCAGCACAACGGTCATTCATTTGGAACGAGGTCACAATGCCTTTTCCATCAACCTGAATCGCCTTAGTGTCCTGACCGCCGATATCGAGAACGGTCCGCGTATTGGGGAACATGAAGTGCGCACCCAGACCATGGCACAAAATTTCGGACCGGATTTGCTCTTTGGGAAATGGCAGGCGTTGACGGCCATATCCGGTGCCCACCACACAAACCTCATGTAATTCCTCGGCAATCACCTTTTCTATGGCCGCAAATAGCTCGGGATCTTCGGCCTGGGTCGAAACGGTGTGGAATGCAGACCGGATATTGGCTTCAAAACCCAGTTCCAGCGATTGGTTTTCCACTTTGATGATTGATTTGTCGAACAGACCCAAGAGCATATCGAAGGAGCACTGCGTTTGCTTCGAATAATCTGCAGCTTTTTGGTTGTAACAGCTGCCGACCAAGTCCCTGAAAAAATCGGATTTAGGCGAGCGGTCGCCCAGGAAAAGAGCTCGACCATAAGCCAGATTTTGGTCCTCGAACCAGGCAAGAAAATCAGATAGGACATCAAAATCATCTGCATAACGGGCAATTCCGACCAATGCTTTCAACTCGTCAATGAAACGTTTGGATTGTTCCAGGTACTGTTCATAACGAAAAGCGCGTTCCAGGGCATGAAACAAGGCCTCCTTGGTGTTGGCATCTTTGATATTCCTTTTGAGCAGCCCAAAGCGCGCATCGATATAAGCCTCGGTTTTCGCCACCTGGCAAGCGACATCGTAGTTGCTGCGACTATTGGTAATGCCCCGGCCCATGATGTGGCAGTTTTCGTCAAGAATGACCGCTTTGGTCGTCGTAGATCCCAGATCAATGCCAACAAAACATTTCATAATGCCGCCTTTTCCCGCTTTTGTTCCAGCATCTGAAAATAAGATTCCAGGCGATTTTTGAGATTGGAAGCGCTGAAATAGCGCGGGTCGACCAAGTCAGACTCAATGAATCCGCCTGCCCGACCGGTTCGTTTTTCCAGCTCACGCAGAATGAGTAACTGGCCTGCCGAAAAAGAGTTACAGCTTTTCACCGAATTGATGACAAAACCGTCGGCATCGTACTCCTTGATATATTTCTCCAGCAGTTCGACTCGAGAGGGCAGGTTCAGGTTGGTGTAACAACCCAAACAATAGTCGGCTAGGGTTTCCAGCGGCTTTTCTGGGTCGTGACGGAAGCCTTGATCGTAAATGCCACCCACTTTGGTGTAGGAACTGGCGACCACCACGGCACCTTCGTCGTAGAACATCTTCCAGAACTCGCGAAAAGAAGTCCAGTTGGGCGGGCCTTCGACCACCAACCGGAATTTTTCTTTGGGCATCGTACCGTCCGGAGTCACGGGCCCCAATTGTTGGGCCAAACGCTCTTCCACTTCTTTGCGCAGGACCCGGTAATATTCAACCGCTTCCTCTGTGCCGCGGAAAAAAGTGAAAATGGGACCAATGTAATAGACCCCGCCGAAGTAGGCATCAATGGGGCTCGGTTTATGTTTTGCCGATTCCAGAACCCAAACAAAATCCTCTTCCGCCCGAGCGGACAAAGCCAGAAGCTCAGAAAGCCGGGCCGGGTTAAATTTTTTGCCGCTACAGGTCTCCAGGGCCGGTATGACTTTCTCGCGTAACTGGTTGACGATGTAGGCCTGCATGTTTGCAGTAGGTGCGCCATCGGATTGATAAGGGATGTGCAACATCACCACAGGGCAGTTGTACTCCTGTTGCAGAATCTCGAACCATTTCATAAAAACAAAGCAACCCGTATAAGATAAAAGCAGAAGGTCAGGTTTTGGCAACGGTTCGCCCGTGGGCCCTACATTGCCACCTTTCATCATGCCCACATCGCATTTGACGTAGGTACAAACATCCTCAGAATGGCCACTTTTTTCAGCGTCGGTAATGTAACCACCCGAACGCTTGCGCATGCCGTTTTGAAGTGCATTGATTTCCGGCAGAACGGGCAATAAGTCAAAGCTCAAGATCAGCTCTGTGAGATTGCCGGGCACAAAGGTATAAACGACTTTTTTGTGTTTTTCGGTGGCCGCTTTGCCCAACTCAGTAAAGTGTTTGGCGATCATCTCCTTTTGGATTTCCATACTTTGGTCTTTTTGTGTCATTTCACGCCTCCCCCCACAGCTTGAGCGAATCGGAAAAAGTTCCCGCCTGCTCCTTGATGACCTGGTATTGGCCGGTGTTTTCTGCGTATTTAAAACTGGTATAGGGAATGCCTTCCGCTTCCATGAATTTTTGGATCATGGGCCGGTCCAAAAGCGCGGGATCACAGAAACTGGGCGCGCAGAACAGAACGCCGGCAGCCCGATTCTCGATAAAACACTGCTTGAGCTGGTGGCCCTTGCGCTCGGGTTGATATTTAAAGGGCGCATCCATCGAGTGTTTTAAATAGGCATCGGCCAAGTTTTGGAAGGGATCGCCCTGAGTGGGGATGGCTTGCTTGATCCAGCGATGGATCAGCACCCAGTCATCATCCACGATATAACAACCTGCCCGTTCCAAGGACCGGATCAGGCCAATGGGCGGCTGTTCGCAAAAGGAACCCGTCAAAACCACACGGGCGTTATCCATGGGTTTCCGATCCAGGTCAGCGACACTTTCCAAATAGGCCTTCATCATCTCGATATGTTCCTGAACATCGAGGATCAGGCCCGCGCGCATCAGCAAATACAACTCAGAAGTGGGCACTTCCCACGGTTTCTTGCTGCGTTGGGCATAACATTTCATGACCCATTCGCGATGGGTGTTATAAAGCGCGATGGCAGCATGCAAGGCCTCGTGGGTTACCGGCTTGCCCGATATTTTGCTCATGCGGACGGCCAGTTGTTTCAATTCTTCAACCAGGTAATGACCCCCGATTTGTGGGTCGAAGTTTTGTGGAACATCAAAGTAAATGGATTCTTTTTGCGGGAACATGATCTTCCACATGCCACTCAAGTTGCGGATCACATCGCAGATAGCCGGGAAGGCCATACCGGAAAGACAATCCAGATGACCACTCAGACCCATCTCCACTGTGGAACGCGGAATATGGCAAATGTAGGATTGGAAATAGGCATCGCCCTTAATGATTTCCAACAAATCGCCCGCGCCCATCAAGCCAACCGGCAACAGTCCCGAGGCATAAACGATTTCCCGTGGAAAATAGACCGGCATAAAACCAAAGGCTTTGCGACCCGTCGCATTCGTTTGGTCACGAACGTAATTCAGGCTCAGATCCTCGTAAAGTTGCTCACACCGCTCAATGATCGGGTGGCTCATCGTTTGAACTGTGCTCATGCATGCCTCCAGACAACCGGACGCTTGCTTAAAAAGGCATCGAGCCCTTCATTAGCGTCCTGTGTATTCATCAGGGACTCTAAATAGTGGGTTTCCAGGACCGGTAAAGTTTGGGCCAGCGCCTGACGAATGGGCCAGCGGGTCGCCCAAGTGGTCAGGCGCAAACTGCTCGCACTGAGCGAGGCCAGGTGCTTTTCAAAAAAATGCACGGCTGCCAATTCGGGATCAGTGGACAATTCAGTGATCAGGCCAAATGGCTGGATTTGGGCGGCGGAGAGACTTTCTCCGGTCAGGTTTAGGCGATCGGCAAGCGCCGGTAAGCGCAAAGGTAGGAGCAGGGATCCCATTGGCGGGAACACACCCAGCTGAATTTCCGGTTGGCCCATTCGCGCTTCCGGATGCGCAAAAATGAAATGACAGAACGAGGCCAACTCAAAACCGCCGCCTAAGCATTGACCTTTAACGCAGGCCAGGAGGGGAATGGAAAGCGCATCCAAAGTCCGAAACAAACCGTGGAAATGGGACAACATACCGGCAACTTGGTCCTTGACGTGCTCCTGAACCGAAGCACCAAAACTAAAATGCGGTCCTTCATGGGAGAGAACCAAAGCAAACGTATCCGGTTTCACCCTTTCGCGCAGACCCGTTTCCAACGCCGTAACCATTTCCCGGTCCAGGATATTGGCCTTGGGTCGGTTTAATCGCGCCCAAAGCAGGTGTTGGTCATGAGTCCATTCCCAGCGAATCGTCATGACAGCTCCTGTTCCAATTGGGTGTAGGGGCCCGCCCCAAAACCGGTTGAACGAAAGAATCGATGTAAAACGGTTTGTTCATGGGTCACCATGGTGCGGATTTTTTGGATGCCATTTTCCTTGACCCACTTGCCGAATTCCTCAAGCAGACTACGCCCACAGCCCCGGCGACCCTTTTCCGGGACCACCCCCAGGCTCAAAACCCAGCCCGAAGGTTCCTGGCCAAATTCGTAGGCCCTGATTTCGCCGACCAGATACCCAATCACTTCACTGTCAGCCTTGGCCACCAGACACATCGTGTTGGGGTTGGCGGCGTTGCGGCTAAAGAAATCGCGCCAGAACGCGCGTTTCTCACGACCACTCGTGCGCGCATCGATCGCCACAATCCCATCAAAATCGGCGGCTTGAAAGCGTGTAATTTCACATTGTTCCTGGATCACGTTAACCTCGCGGAATTAAAGAGTCGATGAAGGATTCGCTCCAGCGTTCACCCTCTGCCAAGCGCCGACGCAAAGCGCAGAAATCGATTTCTCGCTTGTTTTTGGGCCCTTCATTGAAGGCGCGAAAGCCGAGTCGCGCTTCGGTCATCATATTTAAACCCAGCCAGGCCCGGTTGGTTTCTTTGTTTGCGTCCCACCAGTGCAGTTTGTGTTTGCGTAAGGACTGCAGGGTCTTGGTCAAACAACCGGGCATGGTTAACATGAGCCGGGTGGCATAACTTTCGGTTGTTGCATCCAGCAAACTCAGATCGGTTTCGCACTGGGCGAGAATAGTTTTTGCCGCGTCCCTCTCCTGCCCGGTTTTGAATTCGCCAAAAACAATTTTGCCAAATGGATCCAGAAACCGATCGGTGACCACCATCGGATTGGCAATCCATTCGCCCCGGTATTTGAGGACAGGTACAAATTCGGAGATCAAGCCGAGGTATTGGGCCTTGTGGGCCGACCAGGTTTCGCACAAGGTACACGAATACATGGCCTGTTCGATCCCGACAAACAGGGGCAGAAAGTCAGTGGATCCACCGTCAGGCGCCGATCCGTGCTTGGGTCCCGCCTGGCCAAAACGGGCCGTATCGGCCGCAACGGTAAAGTCGCAAGCCATGCCAATCTCCTGACCGCCGGCAATGCGCATGCCATTGACCCGGCAAATAACAGGCTTGTCGGAAATCAGAATCGCGCTGACCATGTCATTAAAGAGTCGCATGTACTCGCGATAACCTTCTGGGCTTCCGGCGTAAGTTTCGGCGTATTCCTTGGTGTTCCCACCGGTACAAAAAGATTTGTCGCCGACCGCCGTAAAAATGATGTTGCATACATCCTGTTCATGGTTGGCCATATTGAAGGCGCGAATAACATCCTTAACCATTTCAGTGGTATAGCTGTTGAATTGGTTGGGGTTATTTAAAAGGATCCAGGCATTGAACAGGCCTTCTACTGGCCGACCCTGTTCATCGAGTGCAGGTCTTTTCTCATACAACACCTGTTCTTGGGCGAATTTTTCGAAAAGCGCGTGATGGGTCATACTGAACTCCTAAGGGGTAAAAACAACTCGGCGGTCGGTGCCATGGTGATGGACGTTTTCGATAATGGAATTGATGTTTTGTAGGGGTTCCAATCGGGTCATCTGGTCCAAATGCAAGGCGCCAGTCAGGGCGATCTCGATGGCCTCGGGATAAATCGATGGGCTCGCACCCCAATTGCCAATTACCTGTGCATCAAATGCCATGAGGTTCGATAGTCGGACTTCCACTTTGTCCAAAGTAAACCCAACAACTGCCATGCGGGCAGCCATGCTCAGTAACCCAAATGCGGTTTCCTGACCAATTTTGCTGCCCGACGTTTCCAATATGCGGTGCCCAAAAGCAGGCCAATCATTTTTTTGACAAACGGATTTCACAAACCCTTTGATGTCCTTAAAGGAAAGCCCGCGGGTGTTTAGGGTTTCATCAATGCCCAGCCCCTTCATTTTCTCGAGTTTGTTGTCGTCGATGTCCATGGCAATGACAAACGCGCCACGCGCCTTGGCCAACAAACAAGCAAAGGAACCCACGCCCCCACAACCGATCACGATGGCAACGTCATGGGTAGCAAGCCCGAGGTTATGGATCGCTTGCAAAGGTGTGGTCACCGCATCGGCAATCACGGCGAATTGGGCCAATTCAGTGGGGCTGATCATTTGTGGAAGCGGAACCAGGGCAGATTGCGGCACTTCAATCCACGGCCCAAATCCACCGTGCACATCATTCCCCGGCATAATCTGGTGGGGGCAGGTCCGTTCATAGCCTGCACGACAAGCAGCGCATTGGCCGCAGGGCATCACTGCTGGGACCAAAACCTGTTGACCAGCCAACGGCCCGTCGAGCACGGTGCCACTGATTTCATGGCCGAGCACCACAGGAAGCGCTTTACGCGTCGGTACCTCTGAAAACATAAACCCGATATCGGTATGACACAGGCCGCAGCCGGCGACCTGCACCCGTACCGTGTTGGCCCCTGACGGTTCGGCCAGGTGTTCCCACGCTTGTAACGGCTTGCCCTTCTCAACCAAAGCCCAAAAACTCATGTGGACCTCATAAAGTGGTATTTAAGTACTTATTTAACATAATTACTTTGCCGACGCTTTGCAAGGCCTTCTTTTTCACTTTTTTTGCTAACATAAAGCCAGGAGTTTGCATGCATCTCAATAAAGCTACCCGCTTCGCACTCTACGCGGTGACCGAGCTCGCCCGCAGTTACCCTGAAAAACAAACGGTCCAAGAGATTGCCGAACGCTACGGGGCCAGCGAGCACCATCTTTCCAAAGTGATGCAATTGCTCTCCCGTTTCCAAATCGTGGAAGCTGTTCGCGGGGTAGGTGGTGGCTATCGCCTGGCTATATCGCCTAAAGCCTTGACGGTCATGGACATTATCAAGATCGTGGAACCGCAATTCATCACGGAGGGTTGTCAACTCAACCCCCAATCCGACCCGTGCGCCCATTCTGAATGTTCGATCCACGAGTTATTTGACGAGGTGGCTCGCCAAATCCGGGCCACCTTCTCCGCCGTCTCGATCGATACCCTGGCCCACAAACACGACCGCAAAATGGTGGTTTAAAAGACCTTCTGACCCACCCCCCAGGCTAGGCTTTTTTCTCACACTTTTGTACTTGACTAACGAGTCCGGCAATCCTATTTTGGTATAAGAGTACCAGTTATCCTTATTTGGCAATAAAAGGGGGAGGGAACGATGATGCGGGGTGGCGGAACAGTTCCTGTCCGGTTTCGGTCTATCGGTCAATTTCTTGCCGATCGGGCCAAAGCTTGGGCTGCCCAACCCGTTCTCTTAACCAAAAACGCCGATCGGTACGAGCCCTTGTCCTGGCAGGACTTTTACAGCGCCATCCAGAAAGCCGCCAATGGTTTGTGTGCCAAAGGGTTTGGCGCGGGAAATAAATTGGCCTTTTTTACACCCAATAGCCTGGAAATGCTGGTTTTGGAAATGGCGGCCATGAGCATCGGCATGATCTCCATCCCACTCTTTTCCGGCTATAAGGAACAAATGTTCAATGATTTGATCGCCTTTTGTGAAGCCGATGCACTGGTCGTCCCGGGCCAAACCCAACAAGCCATGCTGGGCGTCCACCCTTCCCTGAAATGCCTGATTACCTTAACACCGACGGATCTCTCGGCGCGGACGACAACCCTTTCTTACCAGGACCTGCTCAACCTAGGTGCCGATCAGGAAACGCCAATACCGATCCAAGTCAACCGGGACGATATCGCGCTGATCATGTTCACCTCCGGCACGATGTCCTTTCCCAAAGGGGTACAACTCACGCATGGCAATATCCTCTCCCAACAGGAAGCCCTTGATTTTTTGTGGCAAACCCAACCGGGCGGTCGCCTGCTTTCCTACCTGCCCTGGCATCACAGTTTTGGCGGTATTTTTGAGAAATTTTTTGGCTTGTATTCGGGAACAGCCTTGGCTCTGGATGATAGCCGAGGCAAAGACATTCCCCGCTTAGTCGCCAATTGGAAGGCCATCAAACCGATGGCTTTTTTCAGTGTACCCAAAATTTTTCAGGAACTGGTCAGCTACCCTGAACCGGGCTGGCGATCGGAATTCTTTCACCGCGACCTGCGCTTTGTTTTTACGGCTGGAGCACCCCTGCCAGGAACCGTTTCCGATGTCTTTATCCAAAACAACATCCCGGTTTTGGAGGGTTGGGGCTTAACAGAGACTTCGCCTTGTTGCACGTTGACCGATGGGAAAACCAAGCGGGTCCCCAATGTGGTCGGATTCCCCATCCCAGGTGTTGAGATTCGGCTCGACAGCGATGGCGAAATCCTGGTGAATGGACCCAACGTCATGCCGGGCTATTATCAATCGCCTGAGCGCAATGCCCGAATCTTTACGGAAGATGGGTTTTTCCGCACCGGTGATCTGGGTGAAATCACGCCAGAAGGCCTCAAAATCCTGACCCGCAAAGATCGTTTGTTTAAACTGGCCAACGCGGAAAAGGTCAACCCCACCGTTATCGAAAATCAGGTTTTGGGCCACTGCCCGTTTGTCAAACACCTGCTCGTTCTGGGCTCGGGTCAAAAAAATGTCAGCGCGCTGGTCTTTCCCAATAAAGAAATGATGGCTTCGCCGCGCTGCAGCGAACCCGAAGGCTGCAAAAACCCGCAGGATTCAGGCACGCTTTCGGCCTGCCTGCGCGATTGTATTGACGACTTAAATGCCCGCTTGCGCAAGCAATATGAGTCCATTGCCTGTTTTGTCATCCTGGACCAGGAACTGGAACTGGACAAAGGCGAACTCACACCGAGTCTAAAAGTGAATCCGCAAACGGTGATGAAAAACTATGCGACGTATATCGAACCCCTGTTCGATCCCAGCCTGGAAAAACCGGCTGGGGCTATCTATGTCCAAGTCGGAGATCAGGGGGTCCTGGTATGAAACAGTCCCAACAAAAACTCAAAAGCCTAATGGCGGCGTATTTCGCTGAATTGGGCCGCGCCAGCGCCGACCCAAACCAACGCGTGGCATGGTGTACATCCGCGGGCCCGGCGGAAGTTTTAAGAGCATTTGGTTATCACGTATTTTTTCCCGAAAACCACGGTGCGTTGTTGGGCGCTACCCGGACCGCAAACGATTTTATTCCTTACGCAACGTCAATGGGTTACAGCTCTAACATCTGTTCCTACCTGACCTCGGATATTGGCAGCTACCTGGCCGGCAAAAGTCCGTTAAGTGAGGCTTTCGGACCTAATCTGCCACCTAAACCGGATCTTTTGGTGGCTTGTGACAATCAATGCCGGGAAGTCGAAGAATGGTTTCGTTTTTTTTCCAAGGCCTATTCCGCCCCATTGCACGTCGTTCGAACACCTAAATTTCTGGACACGATGGAAACCCATCATCTGGAATTCATGCTGAAAGAATTGACCGAGTTGGTTTCCTTTTTGGAGTTCCAAACGGGCGTGGATATAAATCACGAGACTTTGGCCAGAACCGTAGCCTTGTCTGGTCAGGCGGCTGCGGCCTGGCGTCGCTGTCTGGACCTGGCCCAAACCAAACCGGCACCGTGGACTTTTTGGGATGGCACGATTCACATGGCGCCGATTGTTATCATGCGAGGTCTGCCCATCGCCCTGGATTACTACCTCCACCTGGAAGCGGAGCTGACACAAATGATCGCATCCGGTTATGCTGCGGTCCCGGGCGAAAAATACAGGTTTTATTGGGAAGGCATGCCGATCTGGGGTCGGCTCCGCGCCCTGAGCGACAGTTTCGCATCGCAAAAAGCCGCCGTTGTGGCGTCAACTTATTGCAATTCCTGGATTTACGATGCTTTTAATGCAGATGAACCGCTATTGTCCCTGGCCCAAGGCTATTGCGAAATCTTCATCAATCGATCCGAAGCCTATAAAGAAAACTACCTGATCGAAACCTGCCGGCAGTTTGATGTGGATGGGATTATTTACCACGATGCCAAAACGTGCCCGTATAACAGCAACACCCATTTCGCCCTGCCAGAACGGGTGCAAAAACGGTCGGGAATTCCCTACATTGTGGTAGAAGGCGACCTGAACGACTTGCGCTGCTTTTCAGATGAACAGAGCCAAATAAAAATTGAAACGTTCATCGCGCAAGTGGAGCAATCCCGATGAAAATCGCAGTTATTGGCGCGGGCAACGTGGGCCTGACCATGTCCGTCAAACTGGGATTGGCCGGCCATGAAATCCACCTCATCAGCCGCAATCGGCGCAAAATGGCCAACCTCAGAAATGCAGAAATCGATTTGGGCGGCATATTCGATGATCGCTTCGTCCTGAAAAATGTGTATGACGACCCGGAACAGTTTTTCACCCAAGAGTATGATTTTTTGGCGATTTGTACCAAAACGCCATCCCTCAAAGACGTATTGGCCAAAATCAAAAAGTACGCGCCCAAACCGATGCCCATTCTTTCCTGCCAGAACGGCATTGGTGTGGAAGAAGAAATCGCATCCGTATTTGGCCCGCAATACAGCTACCGCATGGTGATCAATTTCGGTGGCAATGTTCTGGAAACCTACGTCGTCAAAACCCAGTTTTTCCATCCACCCAACTATGTGTCCTGCCTGGATGAATCGGGCTTTCCCTTAGCCGAGGAAATCGCACACGAACTAACCAAATCTGGGTTGACGACCGAGTTCATCCCCAATATCAAAGGTCAGGTTTATAAAAAGGCCATTTTGAACTGCGCGTTGAGTGGGGTTTGCGCATTGACCCGCATGTCGATGGATCGCGCCATGGCCGATGAAGATCTGGTTGAAATCGTTAAACTGCTCTTATTGGAAGGGATGCAGGTTGCCCATTTGGAAGGTGCACCCCTTGGCGATGATTATCTGCAAAAAGGCATGCACTACCTGATGAATGCCGGTTCCCACAAGCCATCCATGTTAATCGACATTGAGACTGGTAAACGGACAGAAATTGATTACCTCAATCACCAACTCCTCAAGCTGGGCCGCATTCACCATATTCATCTGCCCTTCACTAACTCCATTACGGCGCTCGTCAGAGGGCTGGAGCAGACCTCGCGCTGCTGTGAGGTGGTGGAATGACGGTTTTTGTGGGTGTCGATGTCGGTTCATCTGCCACCAAAAGTGTGGTGTTGGACGAAAACAAACAGGTCCTGGAACGATTCATTTTGCCCACCAGCCTGAGACTCGAATTGGACATTCAACAATTAGCAAACCAATTGGCCAACGCCTTTCCGTGCCAACGAATTGTGTTTTCAACCGGATATGGCCGTAATCGCGTACCTTTTGCGGTATTGAACAAACCCGAGATTATCTGCCACACCAAGGGTGTGTTTTCAGAATTCCCCTACGCCATGGACATCGTGGACATTGGCGGCCAGGACAACAAGGTCATTAAAGTCAATGACGATGGCACCATTCAACAGTTTAAGATGAACTCCAAATGTGCGGCCGGGACGGGCGCCTTCCTGGAAGAAATCGCCCACAAGGCCAACCTGAGCTTAGATGAACTGCATGGTTTAGCCATGACCTCACACAGTCAGGCCCCACTCAACAGTTTCTGCACGGTATTTGCCATGACCGAATTGATTAAGCGGGTCATGCAGGGCGAATCCCTGCCCGATCTGGCACGCGGTGTTTATCTGTCCGTGGCCGAGCGGATTCGCGAAATGGTCGGCCATCGCAAAACGCCGGTGGTGGTCACAGGCGGGGTAATCCAACACAACCCGCTGCTGTGCGACATCCTGATCGAAAAGCTCGGCGATAATTTGAAATTGCCGGCGTTTGCCCAATTTACTGGCGCGCTGGGCGCCGCTCTGTACGCCTGGGACTCCAAGGATTGTTCGGAAGTAGCGGAGGCCCTGGATGCCTAACCCTTGTCGACTGATGGTCAATGGCGAAATTTGGGAAGGACTTGTGGATCCTTTTGAGACCTTATTGGAGGTATTAAGGGAACGTCTCGATTTAACGGGCGCCAAACAGGGTTGTAGCCAGGGCGAATGCGGTGCCTGTACCGTTTTGGTCGATGGCAACCCGGTTATGGCCTGCCTCATGTTGGCGCTGGAGGCCCAAAACACTCAAATTGAAACCATCGAATCTTTGGCAACCCAGGAATTGCATCCACTGCAAATCGCATTTGTCGAGAAGGGCGCGGTCCAATGCGGGTTCTGCACACCGGGTATGGTGCTTTCCGCCAAAGCGTTAATCGACAAAAACCCCCATTTCCAGGAACAGGACGTCCGTGCGGCGCTTGCCGGTAATCATTGCCGCTGCACGGGTTACACAAAAATCATTGATGCGGTCATGTCGCTTTCAACGGGGGCGAAACATGGTTAAACCACCAGATGACCCTCGAACGCTTCACTATCTCAATGAACGGATCATTCCGCGCAACCAGGACTGTCACTCAGACAAAACCGCGTTTTCGGTGGTGGGTAAAACCTACCCCAAACCCGATGCTTATGAAAAAGTAACCGGTAAGGCGCGTTACACGGCCGATTTGAAACGACCGCGTTGCCTGGTAGGCAAACTGTTGCGTTCCACCCACGCCCACGCGCGCCTGGTTCGGGTTGATGTTTCGAAAGCGCTGCAAATACCAGGCGTTTTTGCCTGTGTCAGTGGGTCAGATTTTGGGGAATTGATCGGCATCATCCCCTGGACAAAAGACGAGCCGGTCTTGGCCAAGGACGTAGTGCGTTATATCGGTGAACCCATTGCGGCAGTGGCAGCGACCTCTGAATCCGTAGCCCAACAAGCGTTGGCGTGTATTGACGTCCACTATGAACCCTTTACTGCCCATTTTTCACCTGAGCAGGCCATGGTTCCGGATGCCGTATTAATTCACAGCCAAGCGCCGGGCAACGCGAGCAAATCCGTGGATTGGGAATTTGGAGAAGTGGATTCGGCATTTGCGCGATCCCAGGTTGAGGTTTCCGGTAATTTCCATTTCGAAGCAACCACCCACGCCGCCCTTGAAACCCACGCTGTTTTGGCGGAAATGGGCGCAGATGGGCGACTTTGCGTCTGGTCTTCGACGCAAACGCCGTATTATCTGCATCGGGAGCTCGCCACGGTTCTGGGTATGCCGGCCCACCAAATCCGCGTCATACGTCCGCATATCGGTGGCGGTTTTGGTGGGAAATCGGAACCGTTTGGTCATGAAATTTGCGCCGCCTACTTAGCCAAGCAAACCGGACGGCCGGTGAAATTTGTTTTTTCGCGTGAGGAAACCTTTTTGACCCACCGCGGTCGCCATGCCATGGACATGGACCTGCGAATCGGGTACCTGCCAGACGAAGGTTTGGTCATGGATTACCAAGCGCTATTGGATGGGGGCGCCTACTCGTCCTATGGCATGATCACGACTTATTATGCCGGTACCTTGAACGCGGGCCTGTATCGGGTTCCGCATTACCGCTGGAAAAGTCAGCGGGTTTTTACCAATAAACCGCCAGCGGGCCCCAAACGCGGCCACGGAACCGTGCAGCCGCGGTTTGCAATCGAATGTCTGGTGGATCAGCTGTGCGAGAAACTGGGTCGCGACCCGATTGCCTTTCGGCGTGAATTAGCTTTGGGTCCCAATACCGAAACAGTCAACGGGTTGCGCATTGGTTCCTCAGGTTTTGTCACTTGCTTGGAAAAATCCGCCGACCAATCGGGCTGGTACCAAAAATTCAGAAAAATGCCCTTTGGCCATGGCATTGGCATTGCCGGGAGTTGGTACCTTTCCGGGACCAATTATCCGATTAATCCGGAATCCAACCCGCAATCCAATGTGCAAATCAAGGCGGATCGGTCCGGACTGATTACCCTGTTTTGTGGTGCGGCGGACATCGGCCAGGGTTCGGATGCCATGCTCCGTCACCTGTTGGCGGAGGAGTTGGGGGTGGACCCCAACCGCTGCAAGGTGGAAAGCCAGGACAGCGATATTTGCCCCGTCGACCTGGGCTCTTACAGTTCGCGGGTCACTTTGATGGCAGGTAATGCCGCTATTTCTGCAGCACGGCACCTCAAAAACCAGATTCTGCAGGTGATTGCACAGGATTGGCACAGCTCAACCAAGCAACTGATGATTGCCGATGACCGGGTATTCCACTTGGACCGGCCAGAACAAAGCATGTCCTTTGTAACCGCTTTGAATCGGGCCGAATCCGTGCTGGGCGCATTGGGCTCAACGGGCAGTTACAACTCGCCCAACCGCGGTGGTCTTTATCGTGGCGCTCTGGTCGGGCCTTCTCCCGCTTACAGTTTCACTGTCCATATTGCCGAATTGGAAGTGGACCTCAACTCCGGGCAAATCAAGATGAAACGCATCGTTGCGGCCCATGACTGCGGTCGGGCGATTCATCCGCAATTGGTGGAAGGGCAGATTGAAGGTTCGGTCTATATGGGCATGGGTGAAGCGTTATTGGAACGCTATGAAACAGCCAAGGGACTGATCAGCCAACCCAACCTTTTGGAATACAAAATGCCAACCATTTTGGATGTAGGGACGATTGAATCGATCATTGTTGAATCACCCGATCCAGATGGGCCCTATGGTGCCAAGGAAGCGGGTGAAGGACCATTGCATGCGGCCATTCCCGCTATTGCCAACGCTATTTATGACGCCATCGGGTTGCGACTCTACCAAACCCCATTTGAACCCGGTCAGATTTTAAAAGCTCTGGAATCGGGTCATTGCTACAAACCCGGGCTGCCGCGGGAGTTGTCATGAGTTATTGCCAACCCACCCAACTTTCCGACCTGCTCAGCTGTCTGGCCCACCCCAATGCACGGATTCTGGCCGGTGGAACAGACCTGATTCCCCATTTGCAGATGGGCCTTGTAGAAGACCCGCTGTTGGTTTCGCTCAAAGGCCTGCCTGAACTTAAAAGAATTGAGGCCAAACCCGAAGCAATTCACATTGGTCCAGCGGTCACCTTGCAAACCTTGATCGACCATAAACCGCTCCGTGAGATCTACCCGGTTATTGGTCAAACCCTGAGTCAAATCGGTGCCCTTCAACACCGTCAAGTCGGAACCATTGGCGGTAACTTGTGTCTGGATACGCGCTGCAGTTGGTTTAACCAATCTGCTTTTTGGCGGGAATCCCTGGGCTTCTGCCTTAAAAAGGGCGGAGATATTTGCCAGGTCGCCCCCAAATCCAAACGCTGTCATGCAGTCTTATCCTGTGATGGAGCCATCGCGTTGGCCGCCTGTCAGGCTCGCCTGGTCTTGTTGAGTCGGGCCGGTAAAAGAGAAGTGTCCTTGATGGAATTTTACCGCCCCAATGGCATGGACCATATCGATTTGCGACCGGGCGAATTCATTTACAAAATCCTTCTGCCCCATGCCCCACCTGGGTTCCAGGCCACCTACTTCAAGGGCAGAGCGCGCCAGAGTTTTGATTTCCCGCTTTTGGGATTAGCCATCGCCACCCAATGGGACGGCGCACAACGGACACTTTCTTTTGTTTTGGGCGGGGTTGAGTCGTGTTTGTTGCAGGTCCAAATGCAGAATTTGGATTCCTTTTTGACGCCAGAACAAGTCCAATCGGCCATCAAATCCTGTCAACGCCTGGCTCGGCCCATGGAAAATGCCTTTTATGGGCCTTCCTGGCGAAAAAAAATGATTGCCTCATTTATTGCTCAGGGTTTACAGCAAATGAACCTTATTCAGGAGGATGCGCCATGATTCTGCCCCAACATCAAATGGAAATGGCCGAGAACTCCGCCAAGGTGAGTCAGCTTTTTGGCATGTGTTCGGCCCTGCGCAGTCAGGGAAAAAATCCGGTTGATCTGACCCTGGGCAATCCGCTCGAAAAGCCACTACCCGCCTTTTACGAGGCACTGCACGAAGTCGCGGCAGAACTCGAACGGGAACCTGACAATCCGCACCGCTACATGCCCAACCCCGGCTATCTGGCAACCCGTGAAGTCATGGCCCAGGCCTTATCTAAACGGACCCATCTCGACCTAAAAGCCAGTGACATTTGGATGATTGCGGGTTGTGCCAATGGTTTGGATGTCTGTTTAGCCAGCCTGTTGGCGCCGGGCCAGGAAGTCATCATGTTGACCCCAGGATTTATGGAATACGCGCGCTATATCGAGCAGAACCAAGGCATTGTCCGCATGGTTCGTTCCAGCACCGACTGGGGCATCGATCATTCTGCGTTGGTAGCTGCGATCAACGATCAAACCCAAGTTTTACTACTGAATTTCCCCAACAACCCCACCGGCCGGGTGTTGGAGGAATCGGAATTGGCAGCATTGGCCGAAACGTTAACCCAAATCGAAAAAAGACGGGGAAAACCGATCCTCGTGTTGGAAGATTCGCCTTACGACCAATTGGTTTTTGAAGACCATTTGCCCAGTTGCCTGATGCGCTTTTACCGCCACAGCATCTACATGACTTCCTTCAGCAAGTCCCACGGATTGGCCGGTGAACGATTGGGCTACATGGCCCTCCATCCCGAGTGGGGCACACCAACAGAAAGGGCTATGCTGGAAACCATTCTGACCAATAACCTGCGTTGTCGGGTCATCAACGCGCCCGGCATCATGCAGCGCGTCGTTGCACGGATTGGGCCCGCCGCCTGTGTCGATCTCAAAGGATGCGAAAAGCGATTACGCAGGTTGGAGTCGGCATTGCTTAAGGCCGGTTTTCGCTTAAAACCGGCCAAAGGCGGCTTCTATATCTTTGCCCAACTGCCCCCATCCATTTCCTGGGAAAAATGGACCGACTGGGCCCTGGCCAGTGACGAGCCCATTTTGTCCGTGCCTGGTCCTTTTTTTGGCGGCTCCAATTACGCGGACCATGTTCGGTTCGCAGTAACCGTACCCGAAGCCGATATCGAGCGCGCGTGTCGGCGCCTGGAAAACTGGGACCACGATGAAAGGAGCTCACATGTTTGAAATTGCGGTGATCGGATCAGGATCCATCGGCCCCGATTTGGCTTACGGCTTTGCCAGCGCCTTGAGCGGGCAGCCCTTTAAATTGTGGCTCCACGACATTTCCACGGACCAACTCGAAAAGGGCATGGCGCGCATCAACGGCTATTTAAACAAAGCAATGTCGCGCGGGAAATTAAGCCCGAAGCGCTGTGAAACCATTCAAAAATCGCTCGTGCCAACCCTGAGAATGCAGGATTTGGCGACCTGTCACTATGTTCTCGAAGCAGCCAGCGAAGATCTCGCGATCAAAAAGCAGATTCTGCAACGCCTGGAAGAGATCGTCAGCCCGGATTGCCTGATTGGTTTTGCGACTTCTGGCCTGCCGCGTCACTGGATTTGTGAAGGGGCCAAGTACCCCAATCGCTGTATGGTCAACCATCCCTTTTACCCGGCCTGGCGATCACTGCCCATGGAACTGGTTGGCAGCCCGGACCCCGCGCTGACTCGGCGCATGTACGATCTTTTAGTCACATTGGGGAAAGTGCCCATCGTCACCGCAGACACCCCGTGCTTTGCGGCAGATGACGTTTTTTGCAATTTGGAAGTCGAAGCCTTCCGTATCCTGCAAGAAGGCTTGGCTTCGGTGGAGCAGATCGATTCTTTGGTCGATCAAGTGATTGGGGGCGGTGGACCCTTTCGGGTTGCGGACATGACCCGTGGCAATCTCCTGATCGTCCACTGCCAAAAGTTATTGGCCGGTTTTTACCGGTCCGCATGGTTCGAGCCACCCGCCATCATTGACTCGGTGGGGAACCAACCGTGGTCGACCTTCCCGCTTCCGAACCAGGACATCGATGATTCGCTCAAGATCCAGATCCGCGAACGCATTTTGGCGGTGGTTTTGGGTCGCACCTTCCACTTAATTGAACAGGAAATCTGCGCACCCTCCGATCTGGAATGGTTGCTACGCAACAGTCTGGGCTTCAAAAAAGGGGTTTTGGCCTTGGCTCGGGAATTGGGCATGGCGGAAGTCGCACGATTGGTCCAAAACTACGCCGACCAAAACCCGGACTTCCCGGTTTCTGCTTTGATCCAAAAGCAGCACTATCCTGAATTTTGGGAAAACCTGGTTTTGGAAGGCCCAGATGCAGAAGGAATCGTCCAGTTATGGGTTCGCCGGCCTGAAGTTCTGAATGCCTTGAATGGCCAAACCATCCGCGAACTATCCGACTGTTTGACCCAGTTGGATCAGGACCCTCAGGTGAAAGGCATCCTTTTTGGCGGATTTGCCGGCGCCCTTGCCGGAGCGGATATCACGGAATTGGCCGCCCTCAAATCGCCCGAACAAGGAATGGAGCTGGCCCGTCGCGGTCAGGCGTTAACGCTGCAAATGGAGCGTTTATCCAAACCGATTGTCGCTATTTGCAACGGCCCGGTTTTGGGTGGCGGGGCAGAACTCTGTATGGCGGCCTGGGCTCGGGTGGTCGGCGAGAAAGCACTGATCGGCCAACCCGAGGTGAACCTCGGCATCATTCCCGGCTATGGCGGGAGCCAGCGAATGCCGCGTTTGATTGGCCTCCAGAACGGCTACCGGGTGCTCGCCAGCGCTCAACCGTTTTCGGCCCGAGAAGCGGTCGCATGGGGATGGGCCAGCCTGGTCTCGGAAACCCCAATCGAAGCGGGAAAACAATTGATCCAACAACACCTGGCCGGCGAAATCACCCTCCAACCCCTGCAAGACAAACCCCTTGGCTTGGAGCCGCTCCAGCCGGTTGACATCGGGCACCGTTCGCTGGCCACGGAAGCTATTTTGCGCCGTGCCTTACAAATGGGTCTCACCCAGCCATTGGCGGCAGGTTTGGAACAGGAAGCGCAAGCTTTTGCCGCCTGCTTTCAGACCCAGGATATGGCCATCGGGTTGGCCAATTTCATGAGCAACGGGCCGCGTGTGCCTGCTGTTTTTCTGAATCGCTAAGGAGGGACCCTTGAAACTGAAACGACTCTTAGAAGAAGACCCTTTGGTGATTTTAGACGGCGGACGTCGCACCCCACGCGCTGATATCCTGCATGAGAACAAACGTCCGGGTAAATTTGCCAGCCTCAGCACCAATCAACTGGGTGGCATCGCCATCAAAGCAACCTTGGAACATTCGGGCGTCTCTCCTGACCAGATCGGGCATGTCATCATGGCCCAAGCCTTGGAAAGCCATCGCGACAGCATTTATGCAGCCCGCATCATGGCCCTGGAAGCGGGAATCCCCAAGGAAGTACCAGCCTTAACGGTGCGTCGTCTGTGTGGCAGTGGCGCTCAGGCGATTGTCAACGCGTGCCATCAACTCCTGTTGGAAGACCATTTGCCGGGCCGACCCTACCTGGTCGCCGGCGGAGCCGAGAGCATGCAGTATCCCCACATCGTGTACGGATTAAGGGGTAAACCAGCCAAGCAGGGCATCGTGAAATACGGAGCAGTTGCGTGCGATCAGATGCCGCCGGGCACCTTTGCCCAGGACCTGCTGCACATGGCGCTATTTGACCCGATGGCAGGCATGGCCATGGCCAATACGGCTGAAAAAGTAGCGCGCCAATACGGCATTAGCCGGGAAGCTTCGGATGCATTTGCCTATCGCTCCCACAGACTCGCCCACCAAGCCCAACACAAGGGCTGGTTCGAGGAGGAGATCACGCCAATTGAAGTTCCCGTTTATGGTTCACACGAACGGGAATGGGTCCGGTCAGATACGCATGTGCGCCCGGATATCAGCCTGCAATCGCTGGCGCGTTTACCCGTCGTGTTTGAGCCGCCGCACGGGGTGCTAACCCCGGGCAACGCCTCTGGCGTCGTGGATGGTGCCGCCGCCATGATCGTGACCCGCAAGGCAACCGCCCAACAGGCTGGCCAGCACATTCTCGCCCGAATCGCCGGCTGGGGAATTGCTGGCTGCGAGCCCTCGCTCATGGGTCTGGGCCCGGTCCCCGCTACCCGGTTTGCACTCGAGATGGCTGGCATTTCCGGCGCCCAAATCGATCACGTCGAGTTAAATGAAGCCTTCGCACCCCAAGCGCTGGCCTGTATCCAAGAATTCGAAACCCTGGGTATTGATCCCTCCAAAGTAAATCCCTTAGGCAATGCCATTGCACTAGGCCATCCGCTGGGGGCAACAGGAGCCATTCTCACTTTGACCTGCGCTTATCATTTGCGTCGCACCCATGGCCGTTATGGTTTGGTCACCATGTGTATCGGTGGGGGTCAGGGCATTGCCCTCATTCTTGAAAATAGGGAGTAAGACTCATGGCTTTTAAAACCATCATCGAACCGTTTCGCATCAAAATGGTCGAGCCGTTGCGCATCACCACACCCGAAGAACGCTACCGCATCCTGGACCAGGCCCACCACAACTTGTTCCTGATCAAAGCCGATGACATTTTGATTGACCTGCTCACCGATTCGGGGACCAGTGCCATGTCGGCCGCGCAATGGGCCCGCATGATGGAAGGCGATGAGTCCTATGCCGGCTGTCATTCCTTTTTCGACTTTGAAAAAGTGGTCAAGGATTTGACCGGTTTGAAACACATTTTTCCGGTTCATCAGGGCAGGGCTGCCGAACGTATCCTGTTCTCTTTGATTGGCGGAAAAGGCAAGACCATCATCAACAACACCCATTTCGATACCACACGAGCGAATGTCGAGTTCAGTGGTGCAGAAGCCCTGGACCTAGTTGTCGCCCAAGGCCTGGACCCCGAACTGGACGTGCCGTTTAAGGGCAATATGGACACCGATGCCTTGGAACAAGCCATTCGCGAACGCGGCCCTGAAAACGTACCGCTCGTGTTATTAACCATCACCAACAACTCCGGTGGTGGACAGCCCGTTTCCATGGCCAATATCCGCGAAACCCGAAAGATTTGTAACCGATTTGGCATCCCGCTCTTTTTTGATGCCTGCCGATTCGCCGAAAATGCCTACTTCATTCAGCAGGGGGAAGCGGGCTTCAAGGATTGGCCCATCCCCAAAATTGTCCGCGAAATGTTCAGCAATGTGGATGGCGCAACCATGTCGGCAAAAAAAGATGCGCTCGTCAATATTGGCGGGTTTTTGGCCGTCAACAGCGATGAATTGTCCGACCAAATCCGCAATTTGGAAATCCTTACGGAAGGTTACCCGACCTACGGCGGCCTGGCCGGACGCGACTTGGCGGCAATGGCCCAGGGCCTCCAGGAAGTGGTGGATCAATCTTACTTGGAGTACCGCATTCGCTCGACCCAATACCTGGGCAACGCGCTGATTAAGTCGGGCATCCCCGTTTTGAAACCGATTGGGGGGCACGCGGTGTATTTAAATGCCAAAGCCATGTTGCCCCATATTCCGGTCCATCAGTTTCCCGGCCAAGTTCTGGCCTGTGCCCTTTATTTGGAGGGCGGAATCCGTTCGGTCGAAATTGGCAGTCTGATGTTTGGCAAAAAAGACCACCGCGGCGCTGAGGTCCCGGCCAAATTGGAACTGGTTCGCTTGGCCATCCCACGGCGGGTTTATACCCAGAGCCATATCGATTACGTAATCGAGGTGATCCAATCCGTCTTTCAAAAACGCCATGACTTACGCGGCCTTCAAATTTGTCAGGAAGCGCCTTATCTCCGCCATTTTACGGCGCATCTCAAACCGATCCAGGAGTGACCATGAACATCGAGCAACTTTGGCCAGACCATCCCATCCGCGTCATGATGGATGAACACCAAATCATCCTCCAGAATCTGGCCGCTCTCGAACAATCTCTGACCAAACTTAACGAAAAACCAGATCCCGATCTCTTGAACACGTTGGACTCGATTGCCAGCAACTTGTTGGCTGCTGAAAAACACCATCAACGGGAGGAAGAGGCGCTTTTCCCGGAACTGGAGGAAATGGGTTTGGATGGACCCTGCTCCATGATGTGCGATGAGCACATCACCCTCAGAGAGCTCAAGCACCAGCTCAAAGCCCTGGTTGTGCAACTCATTTCAGGTGCCGCCGTTCAGGACCAGATGGGCCGCCTAATCCCAGATCTGGTCGGTCGATTGCGTGAGCATATTGAAAGGGAAGACACCATACTCTATCCCGAATCCCTGGAAGTCCTGGATGATGCGGCTTGGGAACGAATCACAGCCCAATGTGAACAAATTGGTCGCTGTTCTTTCAGCCGATAATAAGCAGCCGGTTAGGGTCATTAACGTAATAAAGGTCATTAGGGACCTTAACGACCTTAGGGTTGAATCTGGGGTTACTGGAACTTTTTGGCGTTGCCGCTTTTTTCGAGGATGGCTTGTGGGTCGTCCACGTAGAACAGGGTTTGCAGCGCAGCCTGCTTGTCCTGGGCTTGGTCATAAAAAGCCTGGGCAAAGCGGTAAGCCATGAAGTAACCCAAGTCAGCCGGCCAATCCGCTGGAATGGTTTTGTTGTTGGCGATCCTACGCGAGGCGTCGGGATCCAGCATGTCAGCATGAAATTGCCTCCAAACTTCGGCCTCGTGGTCCAATCCGAACGCAGCGAATATCAACACCTGCTTTCAAATCACCTGAAAAGAAACCGCCAACCAGCGCAACCAAAACCACAACCCAGCGCAAGAAAAACCACCTCCTGTGTTTAGGGTCGTTTAGGTCATTAAAGTCTAAGGGATCTTTGGGACCTTTTTGGCGATCAAGGCCCCAAATTCACCGGTTCAATATTCTTCAAGCGCCTTTAAAAGATCATCTGAGTAAAAGGCCGACACTTCCACAAACGGCATTTTTTGCACAAAAAAGCTGTAGGTTTCGGTGTCATAACCCAAGACGTAAGCCTGCGGGCCGTCATAACCCACGATCCAGTCAAAAATGCGACCATCAGGAGCATTTTCAATTCGTTTTCCCGCAGAATCATAGGTCTCAAAAACATTGGCCAAACCCGGTCTTTGACGTTTCACAATCAATTCACCAGCTGGCCCCGATCGCATACTCCGCACGAAAGGCGTCCTTTGAATAGGGGCCATTTTCAGGGCAGGGTTTCGGTCTTTTTGCCGTTGGTACATGGCCAGGACTTCGGGAAAATCCCCGTTGCGTGCAGGAATGGCCGATTGAATGCGGATACTGGGCTCAAACCGGAGTTCCCGCAGATTGTAAACCTTGATTTCATTGCTATTGGGATTGTGACCATCATCCAGATTCCAGAACAATCGGTCATCCGTTAACGATCGGTGAAAAGTAAAGGTAGGAAATAAGGTCGGAAAGACATCCGGATCCGTTGGAGATGCCAAGGCCATTTCATATAACAACCGCCCCTCCTCCTGATCCAAGTTGACCTTGGCAAGACCAAACGTGACTGGATTCGCGTCCACCGCACAAGACAGCCAAAAAAAGGAAGGACCACAAACGTAGGGCATTCCCGGCAACCCCCGCCCCAAAAAGCCTACTTGTTTTGTAACAAACACCCCTGTTTCCTGTTGGACCAGAATTTGATGACCCCATTTGGGCGCCAAAACCACAAGGTACTCAGATGCGGCCAGGTGACTGGTAGCCAGGTTAACAATTTCACCCGGACCCTGGCCTTCTTGAACCACCACTTTGGGAACCAGGGTCTTTTCGTCGATCCAGACCACCCTTTTGGCTTTGGCATCGAGGTAAAAAAGACCTTTTCCGGGCAGAACCACCAAATCTTGTGGTCGTGGTTTCAGGTAAAGACCAAGCTGAAAACGGGGACCATTCAACCAAAAAACGCAAGCAACCAAAATGCCCATGCCACCACCCATATCGTTATGCGCATCATCGCAAAAGCGAGGTTTGGGGGGAATAAAAATTCATACGTGTTATGCAAAAGAGTGCTTAAGGGGATTAGGGTCCCTAAGGTCCTAAATGACTGGTATGAAAGGGAGTGTCAAGGCTAAAAACGGATCCCCATGAAGGAATTGCGCGTCATAATGGAAAAACCAAACAATCCTTCAGGAACTCGCCGCGCTGGAACAGTTGCGTCCCCAAATCCAAGACGAACCCGAACCACAAACCCTGACCACATTGGACCAAATCGCGCGTAACCTGCTGGCAGCCGAAAAACACCACCAACGCGAAGAATTGGCTCTTTTCCCCGAATTGGAGGAGGTGGGCCTGGATGGACCCTGCACCCTAATGGGCGAGGAACACGTCCAGCTGACGCAACGAAAACACGAACTGATACAACGTGTTGCCCAGTGGGCAGCAGGTCAATCGGTACAGAATCGACTTCGCGAACGGATCCCTGACCTGATTTGGACGTCAACGAGAACATAATCGAAAGGAAAAACACCATCCTATTTCCCGAGTCGTTGGCAAACCTGGACGAGGAGGCCTGAACCCGCATCACCACATCCTGCGAAAAAATGGGCAGCGGCCCCATCCAACCCATTCAGGGGCCTTAAACCTCAAGCCTTTCATCCTGCCACAGCAATACGACCCGAAAATGTTAGGGCGACGATTTAATATTTTCTTTCACCACCGATTGGATAATGAAATCCGCATTAGCGTTTTCATTTGTTTTGCCAATCATCAGTTCATCTTCATTCTCGTCAAAGTAGAAAAAATAGATCATCCCATTGTGGGCACCCAATTTATTGGAAAGGCCAGCAGGATTCTCAAGATTCCTGGTCAATTCCCCCTCGTTACTGATGAGGAATAGATTGGGACGCATTTCATCGTGAAAATTTTTTAAGATGATGCCCCGGCCGGTTGTATCCCACGTGGATATGCAGGGATAGGTGGACATTTGCCCAAATGAACGGGGATATTTCTTTTTCAAACCGGTAGGCACTTCTTGCGGCTCGATAGACTCGCTGACTGTTTTTATCTTTTCGAGTGACACGGAATCAAAGACATCGATGGTAAATGAATTGGGATGAATCATAAAAAAGCGTCTGTGATCTTTGGAAATGGCGAATCCACCTACACCTCGATACATATAAGGAAGCGCCAGGGATTCTATGGGCACATCCCAGCTAGCAAGAATTTTTTGTTCCGAAAAATCATCATTAAAATACTTGATGACTATTTTTCTTGCATTAAAACGGGGTCCGGAGTTGTGTGCCAACCATCCCTTTTCCACCTTATGGATCTGAAAACCTGCGGGCGCCGACACGTCTCTAACCCATTTTCCCTCAGCTGAAAAAATGAGGGTCTTAGAGAATGAGGAAACAAAAAGTTGGTCATTAAAAAAATACAATTCTGCAACAAACGGATCCTGAAGTTCACCAGGCCCTTGGCCGCGTTGAACAAATTGGCTGAGTAATTCCCCTGCTTCAGAAAATCTTTTGACGGCGACCTCACCCTTATCGTAGATATAGATCCCAAAATCCACATGATAAGCTGTCTCTGAAGGCGAAATTCGCTTAAAAACGCCTGTCTGAAATCCATCAATGCCAAGTAATAACCCGCAAAAAGCAAACAACATCATTAAATCCTAAACGGGCCAGGAAAGTTAACTTCCTGGCCAAAATATTGGTTTGAGGTGACCGTTTATTGCTCAATACAAACGCACCAGGCGTCAAGAGCATCATCAAAAACCTTTTGAGCCGCAAATTGGCGATCTACCAAGTCAGGCAGTGCTGGATTTTCTGGCCAAGCATCTGACATTTCTCTGATCTGTTCTGAAACTGCCCACAGATTATCCCAGGCATCATTTTTCCTGATTGTTTCCAAAATACATAAGCCTCCAGCCTCAGCCAAAAGACCCGACCCAAATGAAAATAAAATCAGGCAAACACGAATTTTTCTCATAGGATCTTCTCCAATAAATAATTTGCGCGCTGCATTATGTTATCGAGAAATTCACTTTCATAAAAACGTAATTTTTCCATAAGGCTGAAAATTTTTTTCATGCCGGATTTATGGCCTCTCACCTGCTCCTTAGCCTTTACTTTTCACCAAAAGCCAATTTTCTGAATCATTTTGGTGGAAACATAGCGCGTTACATTTGTAACTTTTTCTTGATATTCAGGAAAACATCAAAGGCCTGAAACGATCTCGCTTTTTTGGTTAGTTTGTCTTAAAAGGCTCATTCAAAACAAGATGGCGGGGTGTCACAAGAAAAAAATACCAGACGAGAAGCCACAAAACCACCTAAATTCATCCAGCAAATCACCCAGTTGAGCCGGACCCAGCCATTCATTTCATTGCTCTTAAATGCCAGACCTGTTTCGGATTTGCCGAAGTTTAAGCGCATTTAATGGCATAACCAACTCTAAACCTCCAACTGCCCACTATATCGGAAAGTTCAGACCAGTGATGGAGTCGCTGCTTTCGGGTTAGGATGGGCGATGGCGTGATTTCGCCTCTACTCCCCTCAGAAGGTCGCGGAGGATGGTGCTTTGAAGGAATGTCCTAATGGAAAGAGATAGGAACCATAAGCTTTTAATGATTGGAATAACGCAACCCATTCTTTGGCAAATCCGAAAGGGTTGGTACGCCAGGAGGGATTCGAACCCCCGACCGACGGCTTAGAAGGCCGTTGCTCTATCCAACTGAGCTACTGGCGCATAAATTTAAGTGACTGGAAATCCACCACTTACCTTCAAAACTCAAGTCAAGCATTGTATGTCAATCTCGAAAAAAACGCAAGGTTACGCGTGATTTGACGCGCGTTTTGCGTCAACTTTGCGTCAACCAGTGACGCAAAAAACACAAGGACGGTAATGGCGCCAATTTACAAAAAAGCAGGTTTCAAAAATCATGATCGCTTCTGCGGGTAGGTCATTGACCCGGGCCAACACTAGGTTTGCTGCTTGAGGGGATCAAAAACAAACCGGAGAAGTTTTGTCTGAATTATTGAACATTTGCTTCGGGATTGAAGACATCGATTTAACCCCATCGCTGCATGAACGTTGGCGATGGCCGCACACGGGCAATTACGCGACGCCTTGCGGTTGGCTTGGATATTGCCCTGGTTTTGGATTGGGGAGGTATTTATGCGTTTATTTCTACTTTTGATGTGTGTCTTTTCAGTGCGTTGCGTGGTTCCCATCCATTGTGCACAGAAAATTGAACGCAGTCTGGATCAGCTCGATGCGCTGCATCAACATCCACCGCAACCATCGGATTTGAAGGGCTTTAAAAAGGCCTCACGAACCCTCATTGAGTGCGGCGAACCACCACTCTTTCGCCAAATGATCCGATCCGAGAACCCCTATCGGGTCTGGGTTGGGCAAACCGGCCTGGCCGCTTGGGATCGGGCCCAAAACGCAGAGCTAGGCCCACCCAGCGAAAACGCTTCGTCTGGACTGCTCGGCCCCAGTTCAACAGCAGACAGCTTGGAATACTTGGTAGCCTTGTTCCTGGAAAATCTCAACCAACAAATCCACTAATCAACAAAAGGAAATGGTCGGGGAGACAGGATTTGAACCTGCGACACCCTGCTCCCAAAGCAGGTGCGCTACCAGGCTGCGCTACTCCCCGATCGAACGAAGGATAATAACCAGCAGCGATTGCTTTGTCAAACGGTCTTTTCCGTCTGAGCCCCGTTCAGCTGGACCAAACCAACCCCACACTTGAAAAACAAATTTCGCCTGTGTACGCTTTTCATGCGTCAATGGCCATGAGGTGTCTCTATGCGGCTAGCCGCGATTTTGATTTTTTGTTGTTCGGCCTGTTCCCTGATTGCCATTCTCCTGCACAAATATGCAGCTTTGGCTTGGGGCATTTCGTTCCCCGTTGGCTGTGTCCTGGCCATCCTCATTTTGTTAATGATCGATTCCAAACCACGCGAATCGGTACGCGATAGCGTCATGTTCCGCATCCACCGCAAATCGGGTAAACCCAATTCGGAAGATTAGTGGCGATAGAGCATGATCGAAATGTTATCGGGTTTGGTGTACATCGGTGAGCCCGGTGTCTGCCAAGCCAAGTTGGTTTGCAGAACCTTCTCGTAGAGTAGGTTGAACAAAGGCTCCAACTCCTGTTCCCGCTGTAACAGTTCGAGCAAAACCTTGGGATGCAAGGTTTCCAGACCATCACTGGCCACGATCAGCAAATCGCCTTTTTCCAGTTCGATTTCGGTCGGTTCCCAGTGGGTGTCATAACTGCGCCCAATTGCATTGGCAATGATATGGCGTTGGGCCAGGTACTTTTCATTGGCAAACAGGTCGGTCAATTGTTTGAGATCCAGCCATTCACCGTGGGGGTCCAGCAGCTTCAGCTCATCACCGCGTTTGACGTAAAACAGGACATCGCCCACCTGACTGATCTCACAGGTATTGCCCTTAATCCGCGCAGCGGTTACAGCGGCCTGGCTAATTTCATTGGGAAAGGTTAAAAATTCCGGAATTTCCGTGGCCAAATCTTTGCCGACCCGAATGAGCAGGTCGCAGCTTTTTTTAAAGGTTTCCGCCGAGCTCATGGCAGGGTTCTGTTGGAACTGATTGAGGATGACAAAACTGGCGACCTCGCCAACCAAGCAATCGCCCACCCCATCACAGGTCACCAGAATCAGTTCATCTTCATTTTCGAAAACGCCGATTCCGTCTTCATTGACGGCCTTGTAATTGACCCCACGCGAGGTACCGCCAACGGCACGCGGATGCAGCAATATGCCGTTTTCATTGCCCGCGCAAATGTTGTCACAAATCTCTTTGCGCAACATTTTGTAGAGAGTCCGGGTGGCCAAGCGTTTCAGGATGTAGCTTTTACTCTCGGATTCCACATAGCGGAACCAGGTATAGGCATCCATGGCCGAAGCCAGATAGCGCACGTAGCCCAGCGAAAAATGCCCGAAAAGCGTACTTACGCCCGGATAGTTCATGTTGGGCGGCAGGAAGCGGCTCAAATCGTCGTCAGTTAAGTGTGGAAATTCTATTGGTTTGCGAATCATTTAGTTATCTCAAATTTCATTCATCTTACTTGAAGCGGGCGGGAATCACCAGACCCTTCCTCTGTTGATCGGAATTTGCTCATCTAATGTTAAGTCGAGCGACGGGTCAAGGACAAACTTCGCAACAGGCGCGAATTCGCACACCAAGCAAAGACATACGATTGTTAGGCTTCCCGCGTTGCCTGAACGATAATAAAAGAAAACGCAACAGGCTTCACATGAGCGTAATTTATCTTTTGGACAGCTATTACTCCCACCGCAAAACCGGATTGGACAATTGCCGGTTGCTCAAAAAACATGTGCGTTTGAGTTACGGCAGCGAGCCCGAACCCAGTCCAAGCCTGTTAAACAGATCAAAAATCCTGATTTATCACCGCGAACTCAGCCGCCAACCCAACCTAGCTGCGTGGCGTGCAGCCGGGTTAAAACTGATCGCCTACTCCGTTTGGGAGTGTAGTTATCTGCCAGACGCCTATATCGAGGCGCTCCGGGGTTTTGATGAGGTTTGGGTGCCCAGCCCCTTCTGTGTTGACGTTTACGCGCAACACGGGTTCAAAGCCCAATGGGTTCCGCACTGTGTGGCCCGGCCCGTTTCCGACCCAAAACCCGCACCTTCTCAAGCCCAAATCATGCTCTTCCTCAAAATGGTTGATCCTCGAAAAAATTGCAATTGGCTGCTCACCCAACTGATCGAGGCCCAAAGCCAACAACCCCAGCTCTTTTCGGAATTCACTTTTGCACTGGTCGGGCGACCCGAAGATTTCCAACACCCGCTGGTCCAGCTCTTTCAAAAAACCTGTCCGGCCAGCCGGTCCCATGTGGACCCTACCGAAACGGAGTTGGACCAGGTCTATCAGCAGTCCGATCTCTTGATTTCGGCCCACCACGGTGAAGGTTGGGGCCTGACCTTAAGCGAAGCCATGGCCCAAGGCCTGTTAGTCCTGGCCTCCGGTTGGTCGGGCAACCTGGCCTTTATGAATGCTCAAAACGCTGTGCTTTTGCCGGGACAGCTCATACCGATTGGATCAGATGCCGCATTCTATCCCACATGGGAAGCCGATATGCTTTGGTTCCAGCCCGATGCATCCGCGTTCCAATCCGCATTGAAACAGGCAATGCAGGGCATCTTAAACGGCGATCCGCACATTGCCGAATTACGCCTTAAGGCGCGGGAAATTGTGCACCCCTTTGGTGAGGTTTCGCTTGAGCACAACCTGCAGGGACAAGTATCGCGCTGGCAAGAACGCGGCTGGTTATAAGTCCGCTACCCAAGCCTGCCACTCGGGAAAGCGGGTTTCGAGTCGGGTTAGTTCAGGATCAGGGTCAATGGTTTCCGTCAACAAGGGAAAACGCATCTCCAACATCTCGCAAAACACACCCGCCAAGCTGGCTTCTTGTAGGCTTAATCGGTGAATCGGGCGACCCACCAGGGTGGCCAGTGCGCGGCCAATCAGCGGGTCGTTACTGCCGCCGCCTGCAAGGTAGATGTTGGCCTGACCCACCTGAAAGGCTTGCAGAATTTCAAAAAGCCGAAAGGCGATACCCAGCCGACCCACCACAGAGCGAGCGGACCCACGAACCCCTTTTGAATAGGTCCGTTTCATTTGCGGCCGCCAATACGGGCTGCCCCAGCCCGCAGCATCGGGGAACGCAAAACCGGGCGGTAAGGCGCTGGGAAAATCAGACTGATACAGATCGCCAATTTTGTTGAGGGTGGCCTCCAATGCATAAAAACGGGCATTGACGGGTCCGACCAAATAGGGTGGCTGCGCACTGGGTTGATCCGTTGCCTTCAAGACAAAACCACCGGTGCCCAAATTGATTAAGACGCCGCTTGCATCCTGTTTGAGGATCGGTAAAACGCCAGCGGCCTGATCGCTGATCACAGTTCTGAGCCTGTCCGATCCGTGAATGGGTAGATCCTGCGGATTTGGCCAAATCGTTGGGCGATTTAAACCAGGCAGGCCGATGCGTTGGGCCACTGTTTCATCCCAGGTGCCTGTTTGCAAATGGACCAACTGGGTGCGCGCCGCCATGCTGGGTTCCGCGCGATACATTTCTCCCTGAGTCCAGCGATCCATAAGCAAAGTTTCCAGTGTACCGAACCGAACATCGGCCCGCTTTGAAACCGCTAAGGTTGCCAATTTGGGACCCATGTAATGTGGCGAAAGCTTGAGCCCGGTCCGTTGCCAAATCCAGGAGGCCAAGGCTTGATGCTGTTCACACCACGCGATGGCGCGCCGATCCTGCCAGGAGATGAGCGGGGTCAAAAAACGGTCACCCGACCAAACGGCAAATGTGGAACGTTGCGAGCTGATGCCCCAAATCAGAGGTTCTTTCACTTGAACGCGCACCATGCGCATCAATTGGTTTAATCGGGACAAAAACGCCTTGGGCCGCATTTCACGGATCGGGTCCTTTCCAAACACGCGCGGGCTGGGTACATGCCAGACCTGAAACGATTTGTCCTCTTTCAGGATCGCGGCCTTGAGTCGGGTCGAGCCCAAATCCAATGCGGCAAAAGCCATCAGGAATCAACACCTAAAGCCCGAATCAACCAAGGCGGAGAATCACTCATCAGCAGGTCGATGCCAACAGCCAGGGCGTGCCGCAATTGATCTTCCTGGTTACAGGTGTAACCGTAAACCAGCTTGCCGCGTTGATGACACGCTTTAACGGCTTCAATACTTGCAGCCTCAATGCGGAAGGACACGGCGTGTAACGCCTGCCAGTCCTCATCTTTCAGGCTGGCGGTAATGTCCATTTCGGTATTGAGCACGCAGCGCAGTTGGGGATAGCGATTTTTTAAATACCGTAGCAGATCCAAGTCAAAACACAGGATCTCATGACGCTCAAAGGCCTGGTGGGTTGCCACTGCCTGAGCCACTTTATCGCCCAATAGTTGCAAGCGCTCGCCGCTTTCGCGGACTTTTATTTCCAGGAGGATGCGCGTTTTGGTGCCAATTCGGTCCAAAAGGGAATCGAGTTGGAGCATTGGTGTCGCTTTAAATTTGCTGTCTTTCCAAAGCCCGACATCCAATTGGCTCAAGACCTCGCTGGTGAGATGATGCAGGCAACGGCTGGGCATACCTACTTTTGCCAGCGACCGATCGTGGAAAACCCACACCTGCTCATCGGCGCTTAATTGGAGATCGGTCTCAATGCCGTCGATTGGGCAAGCCAAAGCCGCTTGAAAGGCCGGGTTGGTATTCTCGGGAA
The DNA here is from genome assembly GCA_020637335.1 of Acidobacteriota bacterium. GTDB lineage: Bacteria > Acidobacteriota > Holophagae > Acanthopleuribacterales > Acanthopleuribacteraceae > JACJWC01. The sequence goes on from JACJWC010000006.1 coordinate 143,663, forward strand.
ACTCAGCTGAAAAACCGCGATGGGCCACCACTAAAACCATAAATCCCCCTTGCGAACATCATACGTCAGCTTCCCTTGACCGCCTATTCATGCTAGGAAAGAACTAATTTTATCCAAGGAAATTAGCCCATGGCCCACTTTTTGGAAGACCGTCGTTTATTGGCGTTATACAGCCTGCTCGCCGCCTTAATTTTGTCTTGGTTAGTTAGCAAATTGCTTTTCCTGATCCTGAAACGCTGGGCCGGCAAAACCAAAACGGATTTGGATGACCGCTTGCTGAACAGTTTGAGGGTGCCGGTATCCCTGACCATCATTTTGCTTGGCGGCATGTACGCGATGTACCTTTTGAACCTGGGCGATTCCTTGGAAAAAGTGACCTTACGCGCCATCCAAAGTTTGATTATTTTGGTCTGGATGTTCTGGACCATCAGCTTTTCGGGCACCCTGATCCAGTATTTGGGCCGAGCCGAGGACCCTCAATCCTTTTTTAAACCGCGCATCCAGCCGTTGCTTTCCATGTTGACCAAGACCTTGGTTACAGGGGTTGGCCTGTATTTCCTGTTCAAAACGTGGGATTCGGACGTTTCCGGCTGGCTGGCCAGTGCGGGCATTGTGGGCTTAGCCGTTGGTTTTGCAGCCAAGGACACCCTGGCCAACCTCTTCTCCGGTGTATTTATTTTGGCGGATTCGCCCTATAAATTGGGGGATTACGTGGTTTTGGACGAACAGACGCGAGGGCGGGTCACGCATATCGGACTGCGCAGCACACGCATCCTGACCCGGGACGACGTCGAAGTCATTGTGCCCAACGCAGTTATTGGCAATTCCAAGATCGTCAATGAGAGCGGTGGGCCCTATGAAATGTTTCGCGTGCGCATTGATGTGTCAGTCGCCTATGGCAGTGATATCGACCAAGTTCGCGCACTGCTGATGCAGGTGGCAGCCGAGGATCCTATGGTCCAGCCAGAGCCCGAAGCTAGGGTCCGTTTCCGCAGTTTTGGCGATTCGGGTCTCAATTTTCAACTCCTGATCTGGGTGGAAAAGCCCGAGTTACGCGGAAAAGCCGTGGACCAACTCAACACGGCCGTCTACAAATCGTTTCAAAAGAATGGTATCGAGATTCCTTACCCCAAACGCGATGTTTACCTGCATTCCGTAGCCCCAAAGGTATGAAGGTCCTCCTCGCACCCGCTTCGTTTAAAGGCAGTTATCAGGCTTATCAAGCTGCCCAACTCATGGCCAGCGCTCTGACTCAGATTCAACCCGGCTGGGAACTCGTGCTTTGTCCGATGGTGGATGGCGGTGAAGGGACCCGCGAAGCATGGAGCCTTTGGCACAAAGCCGAAACCCGAACGTTTCAGGTGCCCGATTGGACCGGCCAAGTGCGGGAAGTGCCCTTCGCTTGGCGCGAATCACGAGAAGGAAGCGAATCGGGCAAGATCCAAACGGCGGCCTGGATTGAGTCTGCCGATGTGCTGGGCTGGCATTTAAGCCCAGAACGGAAGCCCATGCGGGCGACGAGCTTTGGCCTTGGTGTCCTCTTAAAACACGTTTTGCGTTTACGGCCAGATCAACTGTATTTCGGGTTGGGCGGCACCGTTTCAGTCGATGCAGGGCTCGGTTTGCTGGCGGGCCTGGGCGGAGGGTTTTGGGCTCAGGAACGGGCGATTACGTGTCCGGCCGAATGGTCCCATGAAGCAAGACTAAAACCTTGCGAATTCGATTCAAAGGAAACGCAATGCATCGCCGTATGCGATGTCAACAACGCCCTGTTGGGTCCCGAAGGGGCTCGTGTGTACATGGCCCAAAAAGGCGTTGCCAAACAAGCGGAAGGCCAATTAGAAGCGATTTATCAAGACATGGTGCAAGAAATGGATCCCCAGCAGAACCGCGCCACCAGGGCTGGCGCAGGTGCAGCTGGTGGGCTCGGCTTTGCGCTGGCCTGCCTGGGTTTCCAATTGATTCCAGGCTCCTCTTTTTGGGCGCAAATAACCGATTTGAAAACGCTTATCCAGGAGTGTGACCTGGTCATTTCCGGCGAAGGTCAGCTGGACCGCCAAAGCTGGCTCGGTAAACCCATCGGGTTATTAAACGGGTTATGTCAGGAATTGGACAAACCGTTGTATGCCTTGTGTGGGCAAATCCAAGGTGTGGTTCCACCTGGGATTAGGGCAGTCCAGATGGGTGGCACTGCCCCATACACTGATTTTTTGGAGCGGGTCAGAAGTCAATTCGCGGCATGGTTTGGTGCGCTTTGACACAAGTTCTGTTTTTCAAATTAGATCCGCATCACAATTGAATGGTCAGGCCGAGAAAATTTTGGATTTATAGCTTAAATTTTTTTCCGATGTGGTCAAACCCTTATCAAACGGCCCATATTAAACGATATACTTAAGGGATAGCCCTGACCAATCTACCACCCGAGGAGGACTCCATGCGGCGTCTTTTTTACCTGTTGTGCTGTCTCTTTTTGAGCGCCCATCTCTCGCTATTTGGCCAGATCTGGGAAAAAATTGCTCAAGAGCAGAGCGGAAAAAAAACCCCCAACTTTTACGAATTACAACAAGCGTTTGAGGCTTATTGGGCACTTCACCCCAGCAAAGGCCGCAAACCCGGCTACAAACAATTCCGGCGATGGGAGGCCTTTGCCTCTCATCGCATAGATCGACAGGGCCAATTCCAAACGCAGGGCCTGTACCGTGCCTGGCAGGAATACCAGGCCCTGTACGGTAGCCCGGATCTGGACAAAAATGCCGCAGCTTGGACAGAGCTCGGTCCCAAAACACCACCAACCTCAACCAATGCGCCCGGTTACCGGGTGGATGGCGGGTCGGGTCGGGTCAACGCCATCGCATTTGACCCCACCAACAGCAATGTCATCTATGTTGGCGCACCGAGCGGCGGATTGTGGAAATCCACCAACGGCGGTAATTCCTGGACGTTATTAACGGGTAGTCTGCCCAATTTGGGGATATGCTCCATTGCCATTTCACCGTCCAATCCAAGTGTCATTTACGCCGCAACGGGTGATGGGCCGGGCGGCGGCGGTCAGACCAGCGGGACCTACTCGATTGGCGTGATTAAATCGACCAATGGCGGCACTTCTTGGACAACGACTGGCCTAACCTTGGGCGATTCCGAACAAAAAGTCGTGCACGAAGTCGTGGTCCACCCGACCAACCCGAATTTTGTTATGGCCGGTACCAATTTTGGGTTGTACCGCTCCACGGATGGGGGTTCTAGCTGGCAAACATTATTTAGCTCTGGCGTCGTTTGGGATGTTGAGGTGGATGCTACCTATCCCGACTACTGGTACATTACGGGCGGGTATACGGGCGTATTTTGGACCAATAACGCAGGCGACAGCTGGACGGCCGCCAATGGCTTACCCGCAGCCCAAAGCGATGCTTTTGGTCGCATTGAATTGACCATGTGTCCGAGCAACACCAATATCCTATACGCCATCTATGCGGTCGAGTCCCAAGATGAATACAACGGCGGCCTTTACGCGATTTACAAATCAATTGATGGCGGCGCCAATTTCACTGAAATCTACAATCAGAACTACGACCAAGGAAGACCGAACCTGCTCGGTTGGTACGATGGCTTGGCCGGTAGTGGCAATGGCGATTTTGGCGGTCAAGGCTGGTATGACCTGGATATTCAGACCCATCCGACCAACTGTGATCTGGTCCACATGGGCGGGGTCAACATCTGGAAAACCGTGGATGGTGGCGCCACCTACCAGCCCGCATCGTTTTGGCTGTCTCAGGAACCCAATTATCCCTACCCCTTCACCCATGCCGACCAGCACAATTTCCGGTACAACCCGGGAACAGGGGCCATGTACGTAGGCAATGACGGTGGGATCTGGCGCCTGGACGGCACGCAGTTCACCAATTTGAGCAAAGGGCTCGGGATCAGCATGCTATACAGCTGCTCCACGGCCCAAACCCGCGAAGATCTGACCTTATGCGGTGCCCAGGACAATGGCTCCTACGCCTTGATCGGCAGTACCTGGCAGCAAATGACCGGTGGTGATGGCATGATCGCTATCGTCGACTATTCCGACCATAACGTGATGTATACCTCCTTCCCCAATGGTGGCCATTCGCGTTCAACCGATGGCGGCGCCTCCTTCCAAAGTATTACAGAGGGTGGCGATGGCACTTGGATCACCCCATTTGCCCAAGATCCGCTGACTCCGGCAACCCTTTACCGCGCGGCCAAAGGTGTTTACAAATCGACGGATCGCGGTTCGAATTGGACCGCTATCAGCCCTGAAATTTCGGGTTACACCTTGGGGGCCATGGCGATTGCCCCTTCCAACCCCAACGTCATTTTTGTAGCCGATCTCTGGTACAACCAGAATTCGCAAGTATTGGCCCGTACAACAGACGGTGGCACCAATTGGAGCCAAGTCAATTCACCGGGCGGGATCAGCGATTTGGCGATTCATCCCACCGACCCCAATATCATTTATGGAGCCCGCTATGGATACAACGCCGGCAGCAAAGTCTTCAAGAGCACGGATGGCGGCGCCAATTGGACCAATATTTCCGGCAGCCTACCCAACATGCCGGTCAACTGTGTCCTGATCGACAAAGGTCGACCCGGCGATGTTTATGTGGGCACCGACTTGGGTGTTTTCCTGTCCGAGGATGGCGGCCCCTGGTCACCGTTTGGAACCGGTATTGCCAATGTCATCGTCATGGACCTGGATATTCAGCACAGTTCGCGTAAGTTGCGGGCAGCCACCTTTGGTCGCGGTTTGTGGGAAATCCCCATCCCGGCTGCCAATGGCGGGGGCGGAGGAACCGTCACCCCTGATCCCAACTCGCGTTGGCTGGCTCATGTCACCAAAGTGGGCGGTGGTTTTGAGACCCTGTTAACGCTGACAAACAATATGGGTTCTACCCAAACCGTCACCTTGACGCCCTACACCTCAACGGGCACCAAGGGCACAGCAAAAGCCTTCAATGTCGCGGCTTATGGCTTTACCCAAGTTAAAGCCCAGGACGCCTTCCCTGGCTTTGACATCAGCCATTTTTCGATTGCGGGTAGCAAGGACGTAATTGTCACAGCCGGTTACCGCTTGGCCGATGGAACGGGTGCGACTGCCCATGTCAATGAAACCTCAGACGCGCGACGCGATTTCTACATTTACTCGGGCGAATGGAACACGGTGTTTGACGGTATGGCCCTGGTCAATCTTTCGACTTCAACCGCGGAAGTGAGCCTGTTCCAAATTGCCAAAAATGGAAAAGTGCTGTCCGAGAAAAAGGCCAGCCTTGCTCCCTACGCCAAAACGTTAAGCGTTTTTGGATCGGAGTTTAATACGTCGGGTCACTTGGTCCATGTTACCAGCAGCCAACCCGCAACCGTGGTTTTCCTGCGCGGAACCTACCCAGGCACCAGTCCGGGCTACCTTTACCAAACCTCACCTGTTCTGGATGAGGCGCCGAGTTCAGGTCGCTGGGTCAGCCACGTCACGCCCAACACCACCTTCTTGACGACCCTCTATTTCACGAACTTTGGAACGAGTACTGCCACATTGACCCTGACGCCCTACAGTAGCAGTGGAAGCCCGCTCACGCCACGTACGGTTACCTTGCCGGGTAACAACTATATGATTCAAGCTTCCAGTGCGACTTTTGCTGGAGAAGCCGTCTCGCACTTCGCGATCAGTGGACCTCAAAACTGTGTGGTTACAGCAGGTTACATCATCAGCCAGGGGGTTGGGGCAACCGCGCATGTCAATGAAACGCGCATGCTGGCAAACCCTTACGACCGCAACTACATCCTTTACCAAGGCGAATGGAACCGCATATTCGATGGCATGGCCATGGTCAATCTGGGCACATCACCTGCGAAAATCATCGCAGCCCAATTCGACAAAAATGGGAATCAGGTTGGGGCAACCGTTACCGTAGATGCTGCCCTGGCAGCAAAAGCCAAAAAATTGGCCGTGTTCGATAGCCTTTTCCCCGATCGCCAAGATTTGCAGATCTATATTCAAGCCGATCAACCCACCGTCTTGCTGCTGTTACGCGGCACCCGACCGGGCGTTAACCCGGGCTATTTGTACCAAACCAATCCTGTCCCACTCCATGCCGACTACCTGTTCAAAACCGGCGAGGAACCAACGCTCCATCCGCTATCCCTACCCAGCAGCGGTACGGAATAACAAAAAAAGGGCCCGGATCCGGGCCCTTATTTTTAATCTATTTCAATTTGGTCGACTTGGATTTGGTACTGCTCGAGTTTTTTGTAGAGGTTACTGCGCGGCGTATCAATAGCCTCAGCTGTCCGCGAAATATTGCCGCTGTTATCGCGTAACTTGGCGATCAGGAACTGCCGTTCGGTTTCTTCTTTAAAGGCACGTAGGGTTTGGAACTGACTGAAATCAAAGGGATCATTGCTGACAGCCGGCCCATCCGCACCCAATACTTCCTCTTCGCCCAGAATCAGAATACGTTCGACCAAATTCTTGAGCTCGCGGATATTGCCGCGATAGGTGCGATTGCGTAGCGCGGTCAGGGTTTCGGCAGACCAGGTTTTGGGGCCTAACCCGTTTTCGGCGCAAAATTTTTCGCTGAAAAAGGCAACCAGGAGGGGAATATCCGAACGACGGGCCTGAAGCGGAATCGAGGCCAAGGGGACCACATTGAGGCGGTAGTAGAGGTCCTCGCGGAACTCGCCTTTTTCGATCATGGCGACTAAATCCTTGTTGGTCGCCGCCACGACCCGCACGTCGACCCGAATGGTTTTGCCCGACCCAACCGCTTCAACTTCGCCCTCTTGCAAAACGCGCAAGACCTTGGCCTGTGTGTTGAGCGACATGTCGGCTACTTCATCCAGGAAAATGGTGCCCTGATGGGCCAATTGGAATTTGCCGGGCTGGTTCTCAACCGCACCGGTAAATGCGCCTTTGACGTGACCAAACAGCTCGCTCTCGATCAAGTCATTGGGAATCGCCGCGCAATTGACCTGAACCATGCGACCGGATCGGCCGGACATCTCATGGATGCGGCGGGCAATCAACTCTTTGCCGGTACCCGATTCGCCGGTGATCAAAACACTGGCCTTGGTGGGTGCAACCCGATCGACCCGTTCCAATAAACTTTTGAGGCCCGGGTGTTCACCAATAATTGGGAAGCTGGCCGAAACCTGGCGTTTGAGTTCCTGGTTCTCTTCCTGCAGTGCTTTTTTTTCGGATTCCAGATCGCGTTTGGACAGTGCGTTCCGCACCGAGAGCAACAGCCGTTCACGATCGAGCGGTTTCTCCAGGAAATCGAAGGCTCCGATACGGGTCGCGTCCAAGGCGGTCTGGATGGTGCCATGCCCGGAAATCATGACGATTGGAGCCGTCGTTCCCTGTTTGACCATAACCTGCAGCGCTTCCATGCCGTCCATACGCGGCATTTTTATGTCGAGCAAAATCAGGTCGGGCTCTTCTTGCAGGGCCAAGTTGCAGCCCTGTTCGCCATTTTCGGCCTGAACGACTTTGAAGCCTTCGTATTCAAGGATCTTGGCGACACTGCGCCGAATGGCGTCCTCATCGTCCACAATCATGATTAACGGATTTTTGCGCCGCATACCTACTTCCTTTTCAAGACCATGATGGTCAAGTCGTCGATCATCTTCCCTTTCCCGAATTCCATAACCTGGTTGAGGATATGGTCCTTCGTCTCTTGCGCGGAAAGGTTCTGAGTCTCGTGGAGCAGGATTTGTTCCAAGCGCTCGTCGCTGAATTCTTCGTTGCGATCGTCCACAATTTCGGACAATCCATCGGTATAGATCAGGAGCTGTGTCCCTTCGCTAAGGGTCACCGTTTCGCATTCGTAGGGCGGATTGGGAAAAAGGCCGACGACCATACCGCCCTTATCCAATAAGCGAACCGAGCCATTGGGTTCGACCAGAATGGGTCGGTTATGACCGGCGTTAATGTAGGTGAGCTGATGATGTGCAGGATCCAGAATCCCAAAAAACAGCGTGACATAGCGATTGTTCTGGGTGCTGAGCACCAATTGTTGGTTGAGACGTTGAATGGCCTGAACCGGGGAGATCTCCAACAACCCGGCAATCGCGCGCAGACAGCTTTGGGTTGTGGTCATGATCATGGAGGCCGGTAAGGATTTACCGCTCACGTCGGCCAAAACCAAAGCGATTCGATTGTCGCTCAGCGGAATCACATCGTAGAAATCGCCGCCAACTTGTTGGTAGGGCCGCATTTCGACGGCCATCTCGTATCCGGGCATTTGCGGAATCGTTTTGGGCAGGAGTTGCTGCTGAATCTCACGGGCCAGTTGCAGTTCGCGCTCCATGCGTTTCTTTTCCAACATTTCCTTGTGCATGGCCACGGTTTCCAATGCGGTTGCGGCTTGGGTCGCAATCGAGCCGAGAAATTCAAAATCTTCATCGGTCAGGGTTTGACCATTGAGACGCGGGCCCAGAAACAACCAACCATGAAAGAAGTTCTCGCCGGCGATGGGAAAGACGTAAAGCAGCTTTTGTTCTTCCAAAAAGTTCAAGACCTGGGGGCAAAACGTTTCGCGTTTCGGGGGACCGGGCTGACAGGCTTGTTCTTTCAGGGAAGGCAGTTCAATCTCCCGACCCTGCAAGGATTTAAGCCCTTTGGCGTAAGCCACTTGGTAGCGGTTGCCGAATTCCATCAGGACGGCACATCGGCTGATGAAGAAAAGACCCATCAGATTTTTGGCCAAGACCTCGAACACATCGCGTTCTTCATAACAACGGGCAAAAGAGCCTGCCAGTTCATACAGACTGCGCAATTGGAACATCTGTTGTTGCAGTTTGCGATTGAGGATTTCTAAGTTGCGTTTGGCCAATTGATCGCCGAGGATCACACCGGCAAAATCGGCGATCATGGTCAAAAGCGAAGAAGTCTGCCCGGATGGATCGCCCAACATGGCGCCACCCAATGCGACCAGTCCGACCAATTGCCGGCCGTTCCACAGCGGAAGCAACCACTGTAAATCGTGACTTTTAGCCCACTTCTGAAGACCTGGACTCAATTCGGTTGCGCATGTCAATCGCCTACTGGCGTAATCGTTTTCATTCAGGCTGAGCGAACTCAAGCGTACGGACTGTTTAAAGCCTTTGCGAATACCCACACGCCATTTTTGGTTGCCTTTGACCAGGATCAAACCGCGCCGACAGGGGTACTGGCCCAGGATTGTCAGCAGGACATTGTCCAGAATCTCGCGATGACCGGCCGCACCGTGAAGCGCTGTTATTAGTTCAGTCAAGCAGACCAATTCGGATACCCGGCGGGACAACTGTTGGTCCTTGGGGCAAAGGCCCTGGATTTGTTCGATCAGTTGCGCGATATGGTCGCTACGCACCCTTTTGATCCGTGTTTCGATACTTTTTCAGGAGACAACAGTTTTCACTGCCCACCACATAGTCTACCTCATCCATAAACTTGGTGATGAGGAGCAGACCTAATCCACCGCGCCTTTTCTCTTGGAGGTATTGGTCCATATCTGGCAGTTTGATGTTTTCTTTATTGAGCGGCGTTCCGGTGTGGAAAATTTCGATGACAAGCGCCTCACCATCCAAGGTGAACTTCATACGCACTTGTTGGTTGGGGTTCCCTTTGTAGGCATGACGAATGACGTTGGTTACGGCTTCATCGCAGGCGATTGCCACCTTACCAGCAACCGAACGATCAAACCCGGCCATCACAGCCGCATTGTTGGCCATGGTGGTAATCATGTGAATGTATTGGGTTTGGCTGGGGAAAATGACTTGGATTTCCCCGGTTTGTGTTTCAGTCATCACCAGGTTCCTCATCATTTTGGGGTTGGCGGGAAGCCGACAAGGCCTCCTCCTCGCTTGCGAATACTTGAAAAAGGTGGGTAAAGCCCAGGGTATCAAAGATGTGAAAAACGGTTTCGTTCATGTTGCACAGGAACAAAAACCCGCTGTTTTCTTGGATTTCCTCAATGACACCCATCAAAACGCCCAGTCCACTGCTGTTGATATAGCTTAAGGACTGACAATTGATCAGAATCTGAAAATGACCCTGCTCGATCGCAGACTGAATGGAAGATTCAAAGTCATGGACGGTATGGGCATTGATAAAACCCTGCGGGTAAAAGACCCGGGTACTATCCTTGTCATGACAATGAATTTGCAGCTCGGACATTTTCATCTCCTTGACGATACCAGCGTGCGCCGGTTTAAGGTTATACGAAGCATGGAGGAGGGGGTTTCGACCCACTCCCGTTTAGACAGAGACCTGTGGGCCGATTATAAGTAGATTGTGATTATTTTTCAAAAACGGAATGTTGTTGTAACAAAGTCAGCAACTGTTGAAAGGCTTTTCCGCGATGACTAATGCGATTTTTCACATCAAGTTCTAGCTCAGCGGTGGTTGGACCGTCCCATTCGGTCGCAAAAATGGGGTCATAACCAAAGCCCTTATCGCCGCGCTCGGCCAGGGTAATAAAGCCTTCAATGGTCGCTTCGGCAGAAAGATAAGTGCGCCCATCAAAAAACACGGCCGCACAACAGAAGCGCGCTGTGCGGTACTCGGGTTCAACGCTCTTGAGTAAATCCAAAAGATAACGGCGTTTTTCCATGTGGGTTTCCAAACCGCCGAAGCGCGCGGAATGAATGCCGGGTGCTCCGCCTAAGGCATCGACTTCCAATCCCGAATCATCCGCAACCACCGGTAAACCGCTTAAACGCTGGTAATAAAAGGCTTTTTGTTTAGAGTTTTCCAGGAAAGACTCGCCCGTTTCGGGACAATCGGCAGGCAGGGCCAAGTCCTTTAAACAGACCAGTTCCACCCCAAAAGGGGCGAGAAGGGCGGTTAACTCTTCAACTTTTCCCGGATTACCGGTGGCCATCAGCAACTTCATGCCAACCACGCCGTTGTTAAGCCCGCTTGGCTTAAACACTCTTTCTGCCGCTGGATCAGGAGACCGATTGCACTTTTCCCCAACCGCAACATGTCCTGCAGTTGCGTTTCAGTGAAGGGTGCGTGTTCGGCAGTGCCCTGAATCTCTACAATTTGTTGCGTATGGGTCATGACCAGGTTCAAGTCCACATCGATACTGCTGTCTTCTTCATAATCGAGATCGACCACCACTTGACCCTCCTTAACACCCAACGAGATTGCTGCAACCCCATTTATCAAGGGAATGGCATTAAAGTCTTCGCGTTTTTTCCACAAACACAACGCCAATGCCACGTAACCACCCGTTATTGATGCAGTACGCGTTCCGCCATCCGCTTCAATGACATCGCAATCGACGGTAATGGTTTTCTCACCCAACTTGTCCAAATCAACACAGGTTCTAAGCGCGCGGCCAATCAGGCGCTGAATCTCTACTGTTCGCCCCGTTTGCTTGCCTTTGGATGCTTCCCTTTGGTTGCGTTGACTGGTGGAGGCAGGCAACATCCCGTATTCGGCCGTGATCCAACCGGTGCCCTTGTTCTTGAGGAACGGTGGGACGCGATCCTCGATGCTCGCGGTACAAATGACTCGAGTCCTGCCAATTTCTATCAGAACAGAGCCTTCGGCATTGCCGATGAAACCGGGCGTCAATCGCAGCGGGCGCATCTGGTTGGGTGCGCGATCATAACTTCGCATGAAAAGATCCTTTTTAATAAGTGTCGGTTTGAAAGAAAAAACCGCAAACAAAGCCGCCATTATAACAGCCTGGCGCCTACCTGCCCAGAAACCCCTGACTTAAGCCCGTTTTTTGAGCAATGGGCGTATGTCAGCAGAATGTTCAGGAAATTGATCGAGCAGGGACGCATTGGCCATTTCAAAGTCGGCAAAATCAAAGCCCGGCGCAACCGTACACCCCACCAAGGCAAAATGGTCGGGATGCGGATCGGCCAGTCGCGCCGCAAACCAACTCCGAGCCGGAACCCAGTGCTGGGGATACGCTTCAGCCTCAATACCCAGGCGAAGCACGCGATAGCCGTCCGAATCCAACACATGGATTTCCAGAGTTTGGCCGGCATAAAAGTGCCAACCTTCATCGGAGCGTATGCGGTGCCAACAGGAAAAGTCATTGGCCTTTAGCAGGTAATAAATACCCGTTCCTGCGGAACGTGTCCTTTTGGTGTCCCACGGAACCGGAAGTTGGAGTTCCGCGCGATAGGTTTCTTTATAAAACCCTCCCTCCGGATGCGGCACCAGGCCGAGCTGTTGTACCCAATCGGTCATGACACGCCCTGAATCTGGACGTGAGGTTGGCAGGCCAAACAGATGGGGCACTGCTCGAGTTGATGACCACGTGCCGGACAATACTCGCGCCCATAATAAATGATCTGCAAGTGCAATTTGTTCCAGGCTGCACGTGGGAACAAGCGCTTCAAATCTTTCTCGGTCTGGACAACATTTTTTCCAGAGCTTAGCCGCCAGCGTTGGGCCAGCCGATGAATGTGCGTATCGACTGGAAAAGCTGGCACGCCAAAGGCTTGGGCCATTACGACCGATGCAGTTTTGTGTCCCACGCCCGGCAACGCTTCCAGCGCTTCAAAGTCCTGGGGCACCTGACCTTTGTGCTGATCGAGCAAAATGTGGCTAAGTTGCGATATCGCTTTGGCTTTTTGCGGCGACAGGCCACACGGCCGAATGATCGCCTGAATAGTCTCCACCGGGAGACGCGCCATTAACTCCGGTCGATCCGCTTGGGCAAAAAGCGTTGGCGTGACCTCATTAACCCGCTTATCCGTGCACTGGGCGGAGAGCAAAACCGCGATCAGTAAGGTAAAAGGATCGCGGTGGTCCAGCGGGACAGGTGTTTCCGGATAAAGCCGATCCAGCGTGTTTTGGATAAAGGCAACCCGTTCCTTTTTGCGTAACCCCATATCAGGCGTTACCTGCAGCCTCTTGGGTTATTTCCTGGCCGGCCTTATCCTGGGTCTGGTGTTCCAGGGAGCGATTAAAGGCAGCGCTCCAATCGTCCAGTTTGCGATAGGCCCGATCCAATTTGGCCGATTTGAATGCCGGCGAGCTATAAACCTCTTCGCCGTGAACGACAGTTTGTGTAACCAAACCATTGCGCCAGCCCATCATCAACAAGTTTTGGAAGGTTGGCCCATTAAAATCCCAGTGGGGCCGATAATCAGGGCCTTCCAAGGAGACGCAAATGAAATCTGCAGGACTGCCAGGCATGAGCTGACCTTCGCTGCCGCCCAACATGGCTTGAGGGACCGAACTCACGTATTCGAACAGTTGGTTGGGAGTGCGTTGAGCCATGATGTTCATGCGCCCCATACTCCGCCTCAATTCGTATTCCATCGCCTGAAATTCATGGCATGGCGCGAAATTCAGATTCATACTGGCCATTTCCGAGCCAAAGGTTATCGGAATATCCAATTTGTAGATGTGGCCATAATCGGGTAACTGTTCGCCTTTGGCTTGGGATGAGGTCGGACAAGTAATCAATCCAGCGGCGCAATCTTTGAGCATTTTCAACTCTTCACGCTCAAGATAGTTGGCATGAACGACCACCAGCCCATTTTTGAGCAGGCCCATTTTTTCGATGGCGCGTAATGGAGTCGTGCCGTACTGGACTTGCGCTTCTTCTAGATCACGGGGGTGGGTCGCCAGTTGGATGTGCAGCGGTTTGTGATATTTGCGGGCCAAATCGGAGGCCGCAATAATGGCCTCAGCAGAAGTATGCGCCAAGCTGTGCACGCCGGGAACGATGCGCACATGCGTGTGATTCTTGTACGTTTCCTGCAGCCGCACAAATTGACGAATACTTTCGTCGAGTGGCTCGATAAACGCTTTGGTCTCTTCGCTGTTACCCTGGTCGAAAAGGGCGTAAACAAGGGTAATCTTTATGCCCATCTCAAGCGCAATGCGAATGGCTTTTTCGGCAAGACTCTCGCCCTTTTTCTCAAATCCACCGTGGTGAAGATAATGAAACTCACCCACGTTGCTAATGCCCGATTTGAGTTGTTCCGCATAGGCCGTTCGGTAAATGGCTTCCATTAAATCTTCGTCGATCATTTGGCTAAACGGATAAACCAATTGACCCATGTAGTCATCCAACTGGTTGGTCTGTGCAGCGATCCCTTTAAACAGTTGGTGGAAGCCCTGATGGTGAGGGTTCACAAATGCCGGCAGAATGACAGATTGGGGATAATGGTTGACATGACGGGCCCGTGCAACAAGTTGTTTGCGCGGACCACTGGCTTGAATAATGCCTTGATCATCGACCATCATGGCCCAATCGCGCTCAAACCTGCCACGCACCCACATTCGCTCGGCCGACCATACCCGCATGCGCTTTAGCCCCCCCGGCGCGATTTCATTGCGGCCTTGGCCTCGCGGTCCAAGTCTTTTGTGCGCAACGTTTCGCGTTTATCATGGAGTTTCTTACCCCGAACGAGTCCCAGCTCACATTTGGCATAACCCTTTTTGAAATAGATCTTAAGGGGCACAATCGTAAGCCCTTTTTCGGCGGTTTTCCCGCGCCACTTGTTCATTTCGCGTTCATGGAGGAGTAACTTGCGCGCCCGAAGTGGCAAATGATTGGCATATCCCCCATTCTCATAAGGAGAAATATGGACCGAGATTAGGAACGCCTCGTTGCCTTTTAATTGAACGTAACCATCCCCAAGATTAGCTTTGCCTGCACGTAACGCTTTAACTTCGGAACCAAGCAATACCATGCCCGCTTCCAGAGTTTCCAAAATTTCATAGTTAAAACGCGCTTTGCGGTTATCGGCGACAATTGAGATGCTCATGAGTGGTTGGGGAGGTCCATTTTCCAGTGGGGGGACTAGCCCCACTTTATCATAAGTCTAAGAAGAATCAAGGCATGCAATCCAGTGCGTACCAAAGAAACACCAAGTAGGATGGCATGCCTAGCTTCAATTCTACCTGAATCCATTGGAGCAGGGAGAAAAGAGCCGCATTTCAGATTTATTTCTGCGATGCCTCCCGTTTTTTGGCTTGAGGCTCCAGGGTTAATTTAAAGACTTCAGCGATATCGCGTACGGGTTCAAAATGACAGGTGTTGCGCACCTCTTCTGGGATTTCCCGCAGATCTGCTTTATTGGCGACGGGAAACAAGACCCGATCAATCCCAGCGCGCACCGCGGCCAGTGCTTTTTCCTTTAATCCACCAATCGGCAGAACCTCGCCACGTAAGGTGATTTCACCGGTCATGGCCACATCACAGCGCACGGGACGGCGGGTCAACACGGACAACAAAACCACAGAAATCGTAATCCCGGCAGAAGGACCATCTTTGGGGGTCGCGCCTTCGGGAAAGTGGATGTGAATATCTTTTTCGGTAAACAGGTTCGCTGCAATTCCGTACTCTTCTGCCCGCGAGCGAATCAGACTCAAAGCGATCTGAGCACTTTCCTTCATGACATCGCCCAGATGACCGGTCAGCACCAAATTCCCCTTGCCAGGCATGAGGGAAGCTTCTACAAACAGAAGTTCACCGCCCACCGCAGTCCAGGCCAAGCCGGCCGCAATCCCGATTTGATTGTTTTGCAAACGCTGATCGGGAATGATTTTAGGTGGACCGAGCCACGTGTCCAGGCTGTTGGCGGTTACCTTGGTTTTAAACGTTTCATCTTCGGCTTTTTTCCGCGCCACTTTGCGGCAGAGTTTGCCAATTAGCCGCTCCAGGTTGCGCAAACCGGCTTCACGTGTGTAACGGTCGATCAAAGCGGCCATCGTCTGACGCGGCAAGTTGATGTCCTTTTTGGTCAGGCCGTGTTCGCCAATCTGTTTCGGAACCAGGTGCCGCAATGCAATTTCGACCTTTTCCAGTTGCGTGTAACTGGAAAGCTCAATGATTTCCAAGCGATCGCGAAAAGCCGGCTGGATGGTGTCCAAGGTGTTCGCGGTCAAAATGAACATGACCCGGCTCAAATCAAAATTGACGCCCAGGTAATGGTCGCGGAAGGCATTGTTCTGCTCCGGGTCCAATACCTCCAACAATGCGGCACTGGGATCTCCACGGAAGTCCTGGCCGATTTTGTCGACCTCATCCATGACAAAAACGGGGTTCATGGTACCCGCTTGAGATACACCCTGAATGATGCGACCGGGCAAAGCGCCCACGTAGGTTTTGCGGTGCCCACGGATTTCCGCTTCATCGCGCAAGCCACCCAGGGAGAGGCGTACAAACTTGCGATCCAGGGCCCGTGCAATGGACCGACCCAGCGAAGTTTTACCCACCCCGGGCGGACCGACAAAGCACAGGATCGGGTTCTTCATGGAAGGATTGAGTTTGCGCACACTGAGGAACTCCAGGATGCGCTCCTTGATCTCTTCCAAACCGAAATGGTCATCGTCCAATACCTTTTTGGCTTTGGTCAGGTTGATATCCTCATTGCTGAACTTGCCCCAGGGCAATTCGGTCATCCAATCGAGATAGGAGCGGATCAAACCTGTTTCAGCCGTGTCTGGATGCATGTGCTCCAAACGGCGCAATTGTTTTTCAATTTCCTTTTTGGCCTCATCGGGTAAAACCAATGCTTCCATTTTCTCGCGATACGCATTGATTTCTTCCTGTAGCTCATTGCCTTCGCCCAACTCGGCTTGGATGATTTTGAGCTGTTGCCGCAGATAAAAATCGCGCTGGGAACGATCCATTTCGCCACGCGCCTGAGTGTTGATCTGTTGCTGCATCTCCAGCAAAGACACTTCACGCGCTAAAAAGTCATAAACCATGCGCAGGCGTTGGAGCACGTGTAATTCTTGAAGAACCGCTTGCGCATCGGCCGTTTTGAGTTCGATATTGCTGGCGACGAGGTCTGCCAATCGACCCGGATGCTCCATGCTATTGGCAATTACCAAAACCTCGCTGGAAATGGGCTTGCCCAACGAGGCAATGCGTTCCAGCAGCCCTTTAACGTTGCGGATCAAGGCTTCCACTTCGAGGGCTGGCTGATCCGATTCAATTTCAGTCATAGTGGAGACTTTGGCTTCGCGGTAGTTTTTATCTACGGTGAAGTATTCCAATTGGCAGCGTGCCACACCCTGGACCAGGATTCGCATGCGCCCATCGGGCAATTTCAGCATGCGCATAATCGTGGCCACCGTCCCCACCGGGAAGAGGTTTTCTTTGTCCGGTTCGTCTTCGGACTGATCCACCTGGCCAGCCAAGACAACCATGCGATTGGAACCCAGGGCCGCGTCTACGGCGGCCAGACTGCGGTCTCGTCCAATCGAAAGCGGGGTAATGATATAGGGAAAAACAGTGATGTCCCGCAGGGGAATGACTGGCAGCAAATCGGGGATTTGCAGGTCTTTTTCAAGCTGTTCAGTCGGTCTCATTACGACTCCTGAGGTTCGTCCTTTGAATCGCCTCAGATCTTAGCATTAGGATCCTGAATAAGGGGTCGCAATTCGCCAATGAATTCGGAGACGTCCTTAAATTCGCGATAGACGGAGGCAAAGCGAACATAGGCAACCTGATCCAATTGGCGCAGCCGATCCATGACAATTTCACCCACTTCCACCGTGGTGATCTCCTTGTCTGGTTTCTCATATAAATTGGCCAATACATCGTTGACAATATCCTGACAGTCCGTCATACGCACGGGCCGCTTTTGGCAGGCGGCCAAGATTCCATTCAACAGTTTTTGACGATCGAATATTTCGCGCCGACCGTCCTTTTTGGCGACCATAAACTGGATTTCTTCCAGGCGCTCATAGGAGGTGAAGCGACGACCGCATTCCAAACACTCGCGGCGTCGGCGGATGAGTTCACCTTCTTTGCTTTCCCTCGAATCCACGACGCGGTCCCCAAGGTGGCCGCAAAACGGGCATTTCATACGCCCCCCACTTCAATTTGTAGCGGTGATTTTAGCGATTAACCCCAAGTGACACAAGCTTGCACAGACTGAAAGACCGCAAGAATCCCCAAAAATTGGCAGAAAAGGCCCCAATTTTGCCCAATTGAATCCTGCAACCCGAAATGACCCCAGCATTACGCGCCAAAAGCTGTCCCAACCTAAAGCTTTTTGAAGCTGGGAAAACGGCCTGACCCTTAGGGAAAGGCCGCGTCTTGGATTAGGGTTTTTCCGAACAGATCGCCAAGATGGCTTTTTCGATATCCTGAACTTGGGGAATCGACGCGAACTCCAAATTGGGGTGAAGACCGACACCAGGCACATCCGCACCGGCCAAAACACGCGGCTTCGCGACCAGTTCGTAAAAGCAGGTATCCACAATTTCACGATAGATGTGTTCCCCGAAATTGGTGACCGGAGTATCTTCGTTGAGAATCAGCACACGTCCTGTTTTGCGCACGCTGTTCATCACCGTTTCGCGGTCCCAGGGGTAAAGCGTGCGCAGGTCGATAATTTCGGCGGAAATTCCTTCCGTTTGCTTTAGCTTATCCGCCGCTTCCTTGGCCATAAACACATGCCGAGCATAGGTCACGATCGTGATATCGCTGCCCTCTTGCACAATTTTGGCTTTGCCGAACGGAACTTGATAATCGGTCAGGCCTTTGGGCCATTCCGGTTTCCAACTCTTGCGGGCTTCCATGATGTGGTACAAGGTCGGGCCAGTTGGGGCATCAATCATGCGATGGAGTTCTTTTTCGTCTTCGGGCTCGCCCGGGATCAGTTCTGTCCCCTTCACCCGGATCAGGGCCTTTGGATACAAGAACATCACGGGGTTTGGATCCTTGATGGCGCTGATCATCATGCCGTAAGCATCGATTGGTGTGCTGGGCAAAACGATTTTCCAGCCGGGAATATGGCTGGCAATCGACTCAAAACTATGGGAATGGTAAATCGAACCGTGGATACCCGCACCCACGATCGTCATACACACCAAGGGAATCTCAAATTGACCAATCGAAGCCCAATGCGAATTGCCAACAATCTTCAACAAGTCGATCGTATTAAAGATGTAATCCCCAAACTGGATTTCACATACAGGCCGTTGTCCCGCCAGAGCCAAGCCCAGCGCACAACCAATAATGCCCCGTTCGTCCAACGGACTGTTATAGGCCGTTTTTAATCCCTGGGTACAGGTAAAAACCCCACCCAAAGGCGGGCCGACATCTTCCCCGAAAATATCGGTTACACCTAGGTTTTCCTCGCCGTAGTGAAGCGCCATTCGAATGGCTTGAGCCATAGTCGCCATAAATCACCCGCCTCTTAAACTTCTTTAAAAATGTGTTGGTAAATGGAATCACCGGTAGGCTCGGGTTCCTGTTTAACTTCTGCCAGCAATTGGTTCATGCGCTGTACCTCGGCCTTAAATTTTTCTTCGTAGGCCTCGCGCGTGATTAACTTCTGTTTAATCAGTTTCTTCAGCCATGTTTCGATCGGATCCTGTTCCGATCCCTCGGGCACCCGATTGGCACCGGACGAGGAGGAATGACCGTACAATCGGGTCACATGGGCTTCCAACAGAAACGGTTTGCGCTCTTTGCGCACATAGGCCATGACTTCCTGGAGCTTGGCATAACTCGCCTCAACATCGGTCCCATCGACCTCGCCATATTCCATGCCGTAACCGGCACCCATGGACGCCAATGTGCGTGTCCCATGAACCTGTTCATACGGGGTGGAAATGCCATATTGATTATTGGTGATGATGAAAAGTACCGGCGATTCATGGCCCGGTTGGGTGGCCCAATTGAGCCCAATATGGAAATCGCCTTCCGCCGTACCTGCATCGCCACAGGTCACGATGGTAATGCCGTCACCACCGTGCCGTTTCTGAGCGCGCGCCGTTCCGGGCGCCACCAACCATTGCGTTTGGATCGTACTGGTAACCGGCACCACGTTCCATTCGTAACGCGCGTAGTGGTTACAGAAATTGCGCCCACCGGAAAAAGGATCCGTCGCACGATTGTTCATCTGACGGATTTCATCTTTGGGGTCCATGCCCATTGCCAACATGGTGGCGCCATTCCGGTAATGAAAATGGAAATAATCGTAATCCAATCCCTGGCCGGGTCGCGCCAACAATCCCAAGGGAATGTTAAAGGCCTCTTCACCCGGTCCACCCAGCCAGAAAAAACCATCGGCTGATTTGGACATTTTGATCAAACGCTCTTCCATACAGCGCGAGGTGATCATGAGATCGAGAATTTTCAACTTTAAGGCTTTATCCATGCGCAACTCCTCTGAGTCGGTCCGATGGGAACCGGTAAGATAACGGCCATCGCCCAAAAAACGGAAGGTTAATGTAGCATAGCCACCCGAACTGGTGCAAAAAAAGGCCCGGGTAAAATTTGCGTAAACCCTGGAATGAATGGGGATTCATTTTTCAGCCCTAGCGACGTAGAAAATTTTTCTCAATTTCTTCATTGGTGAATTTCAGAACAACTGGCCGGCCATGAGGACAAAACAGCGGCGAGCTACTCGCCCACAAGCGATCAACCAAATGCTCCATCTTCTCGCGGGTTAAGGACATATTGATTTTAATGGCTGCTTTACAGGCTTTGGTGGCGGCAAACAGATCAATTAGCGCTTCAATCGCCGTCTCTTCGCGTTGGCCTTGCGCTTTTTCAATGATTTCATCGACCATACTGCGCAGATCGCCGTGTTCCAAAAAAGCTGGCACCTCCCGTAGCAAAAAGCTGTTTCCGTCAAAGGGATCCAGATCAAAACCAAAGCGCCGGACCACTGGCAAAATCTTCTCAAATTCCACAGCTTGAGCAGGGCTCAATTCAAGCGTTTCCGGTAGCAACAAGACTTGGCGTTCGACGGAGTCATTGGCCAGGGCAGCCTTGATTTGGTCATACAACAAGCGTTCGTGTAGCACATGCTGGTCGATCAGGAGCAACGCACCGTCCTGTTCGGCCAAAATGTAGGATTCGCGGAACTGGCCGATAACCCGCGGCACGGCCTGCCAAGTTTCACGTGAGATTAAGGGTTCCGGGTCGGGTGGTAATTCTGGTTTTGCTGGAGCCTGATTTGTTACCGTTGCTGTTTCCGTGCGCGGTTGGGGCTCAGCCTCCAGTAACGCCCGGTTGGACTCCACAAATTTCTGGTAGCGATCACCGCGATCGAAAAGAGGACCCATCTGCTCGGCTACGGGTACGATCACTTCCTGACGCGCGGTTTGAAAGCGCGAATCACCCGGTTCAGTCCCACTGGGCGAGGCATGGTAGCCGTCTCGGAAACGGTAATTGACCGTCAGCGGTTTGGCTAAAAGCTGTCTGCGGATGGCGTCGCGTACCTGGTCATGCACGAAGTTGGCGTGGATGAACCGCACTTCGGTTTTGGCCGGATGAACATTGACATCCACTTCCTCAGAAGGCACTTGGACAAAGAGAAACGCGGCTGGGTAACGGTTGCCCTCACCAAATCCACGGTAAGCATCGGCCAGGGCATGGCTCAGCACTTTGTCTTTGACCAGACGGCCGTTTATAAAGAGGAACTGGTGGGTTTTGGAGGTTTTAAAATAATCAGGCGTGGAGACCAAGCCGCTTACCTGTAACCAATCAGCCTCGCAGGAGACGGGTAAAAGATGCGGCAACATGGTCTTGCCAAAGTGTTGATAGATGCGTTCCTTGAGTTCGGAAACCGGATAAACCTCAAATAATTTGCGCCCATCGTGTTCCAAGATAAACGTTTTATCGATATGGGCAAAGCTGTATTGGGTCATGAGATTGACCATCCAACTCAGCTCGGTATCGACCGTTCGCAAGAATTTTCGCCGGGCGGGAATGTTGTAGAACAAGTTATCCACTGTGATCTTGGTGCCGGGCTCACCGCCGATTTCTTCGGTTTTGGTGAGTTTGCCACCATGAACTTCTACCCTTAAGCCACTGCTATTCCCATGCGCCACGCTCTCCAGGCTGAAATGGGAGACGGAGGCAATACTGGGCAATGCCTCGCCACGAAACCCAAGTGTCTGGATAGAAAACAAATCTTCAGCACGGGTCAACTTTGAGGTGGCGTGGCGTTCCAAGGCCATTAAACAATCGTCTGGATCCATGCCTGTCCCATTGTCGACGACCCGGATACGCTTTTTCCCGCCCGACTCCAAAGTGACATGGATACGATCAGCGCCAGCATCCAAGCTGTTTTCTACCAGTTCCTTAAGCGCGGCAACAGGGCGTTCGACCACCTCACCGGCAGCGATCTGGTTGGCTAAATGGTCGGGCAATACCCGTATGTCACCCATGTTCACTCCTGACCTTTCATCCTAGCGGCTGGGTCAAGGGACTTCAAGCCGTGTCCACCTATGATAGAATCGCCCGCCCGGAGGAAGTCATGCGCAGCCATTTCGTCAATATGTTGATTACCGCTCTCATCTTAAGTACAGCGCTGCATCAGTTGTACTACGACCGAAAAACTCACAAATGGCACCACCACTTCCTCACCTATTTCGGCTTCCTCTTTATCGGAGGCCTTGGGCTGGCCTGGCTGATGTACCTGACCGAGCCCGCGCCCTATTACTGACCCTCAGGGCGGGCCAGAAATTAGGCCGCCTTCCCCGGGTACGGGTTCCCGCAAGAACTCGATTCGATGAATCACAAAACGCCCCTTGCGTCGACCCGGATCAAAGCGAAAGGCACGAACGCGGTACAAGGGATCAAAAAGTTCCTCTTTACTCGCTCGGATATTGAATTCACTCACCATCAGGCCTTCAGCGCGCACAGTATGTTGATCGGACCGCTCGCCCCAGGTGGGGGCTTTTGGCGTGATCCAAAAAAAGCCTGCCTGCACCGTAACACCATGGCCATCCAAGGCCTCCCAAAAGATACGGATGCGGCCCGGCGCCAAATTATCCAACGAAAAGGCCAACCAACTTCCAGGCGAATTACTGGTAACCAATAAACCGGCCTCATCTTCCTGAAGCACCACTTCATGCGAATCCAATACGTGTTGGTACATGTGTTTAGCCTGCCATGTGGTCAGGATTTCGCCTTGTGGATCGGAATACGGCTGCATACCGGGAAACCAAAGCGTACATCCGGGAATGAGCGGGTGGTTAAAGCCCTTTTCCGGGGTCGCAATTATGGGTAATTCGCCATACAGCTCGCGAATGTGCGCTAGAGAACATCGCCAAAATGGACTTTCCAGATCGACAGATACACCAAATGGTCGATTTTTCTGGTACTGAAGGTTGCGTTTAAAGTCCCGGCTGACCCGAGCTTGATCGCGAACCATACTGTCCAGAACCATTCCTGCATTGACCAGGATAATCAGCGACAATAGCCAACCCCCAAATAGACGCCATTTGCCACCTGAAGCCATCAAACCCAAAACGACAACGCCCGGCAATAGGCCAATCTGAGGGACGTAACGGGCCCACCACGCCTCTGGAAACGCGATTGCCGTCAAAACAATCCAAACCCCAAAAACCAGCCATGTTCTGGCTCGGGTCCAGAAGACAGCGGCCAAGGAAAGCAAGAGAATACCGCTGAACCAGGGTCCAAATCCGCCGTAACGCGCATCCACACTGGGCAGAAAAGAGACGCTTGAAAACGGCATAGCCGCTTCCCGTTCAAAAGGGTTGGTTAATTTTGGCCGACCCAGTTGGGCCAAGAGGAACCGTTCAAGGGCAGGTTTTGCTAAGAATTCGGGCGGCGCCTGATCGCTTACGACGGTTTGGCCCTGCTTCCACCCGACGGCGGGATAAAACGGATGACCCCAGCCCATCCAATTCCGCACATAGGGGTTAAAACCCAAAACAAACACACTCAATACGCCCATCAGGCCCAAGGGCAAGGCGGGCCGAAAAGGCAACCGACGAAAACTTAAACCGTGGGTCACCAAAAAGACCGCACAACCGACTACGGCAAAGAGCAGACCTGAGAATTTGATGTTAATCAGAAGGGGCAGGACCCAGACTGCCGTCATCAAATCCTGTTTTTTCTCTGTCACCCAAAACCGATACAGCCCCATTAAAAACACAGAAACAAGGCAGCCCAAGCAGCCGTCAAGATAGGACGAAAACAATTGACTCAAAGCGACTGGGTTGGCCGCAAGGAGGAGGGCAAAAGCACTCCACCACAGCGGTGAACGCTCTGGAAACATGGTCTTAAGCGTTTTGTAAGCAGAGGCCCAAACCAACCACAGGCAATAAAAATTGACCATTTTGGTCGCTTCCAAGCGCCCAAAAAAGGCGTAAAAACTTGAACCCAAGAACCAATAGGACTTGGCGTAATGTTCGATGAACAGACCCGCCCGAATTCCGTGATCGGGCCGAAACGCGGCAATGGAAAACTGGTAAAGCGGATTCCAACCTTGGCCCATCAACCAAATGGCCGGTTGATGGTAGGCCCGCGAATCAAAAAATTGATCGTGGAGTAAGAGGAACGCAGGCAAAACCACCAGGCTAATCAACCCGAACTGGAGCGCCACTGCCAAAAGGTGTCGAAGACTTGCACCCTGCATCCGCAGGAAAAGGAGGGCCAGCAAAAGGGCAGATGGCACTTCCAAAAAATGTGGACGGAATTGGAGCAAAAACCCCATAAACCTCATGAAATAAAGAATTAACAAGAAAAATAACAATAAATTTTCGTGCAGACAGACCGATAGCGTTTTCGGCTGGTTCATCATCAGACGAATTCCTTTCTTATAAACGAACTATGAATGAGCGGTGGCAGAGGCTTAAGGTAAGGCGGCCCACAGCATCAGCGCGGCAATCAGGCCGCCAACCAGGTAACTGGGCAGGTCGCGCAAAGCAAAATTGACTGGATCCTGATCGATCAAGCCACGGTGGGCCAACAACCAAACCCGGCTCAACCAATAGACCAGCAACAAGCACACTCCCCAGAGCAGATCGGGCTGCCCATACAGGACCTGAACTTCAGGGCTATGGATGTAAAGGGCCAAAACGAGAACTGAAAGGTAACCACTGGAAGCGCCCATCTGCGCGATAAAAGACCGATCAGCGAGGTGATAACCACGACCGGGCTGAGGTGAATGATCGCGAAAACTAGCCTGCAATTCTGCAAAGCGTTTGACCAGGGCAAGGGAAAGGAAAAAAAACAAGGAAAAAGCCAAAAGCCACGCTGATACGGGAATCTGAAGGGCACAGGATCCTGCAAAAACACGTAAGGCATACAGGCCCGCTAAAATGAGCACATCCAGTATGGCCATTCGCTTTAAACCCATAGAATAGGCGACATTGATAGTGCAATAAGCGATCAGCACCCAGCCAAATGAGCGCGCTAACCCAACAGCGGCGGCCAATGACGATCCCAAACAGATCAAACCCAACCCCAGCGCTTCGCGCGGCTTTAACTGTCCCGAGGCCTGAGGACGATGCCGTTTCTGCGCATGGAGCCGATCGACATTGCGATCGCGAAAATCATTCATCAGGTAAATGGCCGAAGCACATAGCGAAAATGAAAAAAAGCCCATCACAGCGTGGGCCCAGGCCCAACCATCGCTCCAACGATGGGCCAAAAATAGCGGTAACACGACCAATGCATTTTTTGGCCATTGATGCAGGCGAATGGCTCGGCTACCCATGCGCCAAAATGATTCTGAGTTTAGGTCGGCACTCCATCCCAGCCCTGTCACTGGCTCGAACGAGGATGACACTTGACCGTGCGCTTGCGTTGCCTGACCGACTGCCAATCCTTGCGGCCCACGCGGTGAAGGCTTGTCCTTCAAGCCTTTGAGCTGTATGCGCGGCAGGCGACACTCGGCCGCCCATCGCGGCTGCCCAACCCATTTTTTTACAAAGTGATACATGAAACTAACTCCTAACGGATTCTCCCAATCGAGATGAAACCGTTAGGGCAATGAAGGTGCCAAAAAGTTATTTCTTATTCGTAGGGCAAACCAAAAATGAGGGCAGCAAACGGGTCCCGCTTGCGGTAGGTAGCCTTAATCCACTCCAGAACTGCTTTATCAGCGAGTTTCACGGTCCGGTCTTTTGGTCCATGAAAGACCATATAACCCCCGCGAACTGCAAAGCTTTGATCAGGTTCCACCTCAAAAACCAAACACACCTCTACCTGTTCCTCTTTTGGATCCCCAGTTCCATAAAGATTGGCCAGTTGCATGGATTTAAAAGCCGTTTTCCATTCGTATTGGTTGTTTTCCTGTAACCAGACAAGCGCTTTGGACTGCAAAAAAACGCCGTGAAAAGTGACCTGCACATTTTTGGCCTGGGCTTGTTCCGTCCAGTTATGCGATTCCCAAAAGGGATAATTTTCAAAAAGAGAGGAGATTCGATAGTAGGGGTAAAGGTCAAGGGAGCCCTCACGTACTGCCTCAATGGCTGGCGTTTGAAGAAGGATCCAACCCACCAAAATGATCATGTTCGACTCCTCCGCC
Source organism: Acidobacteriota bacterium (assembly GCA_020637335.1). GTDB lineage: Bacteria > Acidobacteriota > Holophagae > Acanthopleuribacterales > Acanthopleuribacteraceae > JACJWC01. The sequence continues at coordinate 169,904 of JACJWC010000006.1, forward strand.
ATAACAACAGACCAGCAATGGCCAGGGCCAATACACAAAGCAAGCCCACAACACCCAAGATGCGATCCACCCACTTCAAGCCCGTCCACTGCAGATAATGGATCTTGTAAAGCATATCGATCAAACGCGTATCCTTGCCGGATTGGTACAAGCGCATTTGGCTCCAGTTCCAGGTCAAGTTCACGCCCGTCGTCGTTTGGGCCGACTCGTCAGTCAGGCTTTCCAATTGACCATAACGTGCTGGGTCAGCCGAAATAGCGTCTTCCAAGAGCAGGCGCAACAAGGATTCATCAGGGGTGTCAATCCGATTTCCATCCAACCAATGTTCAGCGCCTGCGGATGTTTCCACCAGATGATGAATGCCCAAAATAGTACGGAACGTCTGAATCGCCAAAACCTCCTGGCTCCCTTCAAACGCTGTGGGTGCCATCGGGTACTTTTTGATTGGCAGGCTGGCATAGGCTGGTCCATAACCCGGCCGAATAAAAAAGACAAAGCCCGTTAGTGCCCATGCGAAGAAGGGTACGGTCATGAACAGACCGATCATGCGGTGGATTTTGCGGACGATCATAAGCGGTAGAGCCCTTGGTAATATTCAACTTTATCCTGCTTGCCCCAAGCTTTATACAGCTGAATGAGGGCGGCAATAATTTCCATTTTTTGGTTTTGGGCCAACTCGGTACTGGTCGATTCACATTCGAGCAAAATCGATTCAGCCTCGCCATACGCACCGCGCTGGACCAGATATAACCCGTAGTCTTTGAGCGGTTGGATGAGATAAGGGGCGGAGGGCAAATCCTGACGGACGAGCGGAATGCTGGGCTGGAAATGACTAAGCGCCTCTTTTTCGCGGCCAGCACCGACCAGGCTCAAACCTAAATTGAGCCGACTGCGCAAACATAACGGATGGGTTTCGCCCAGAACTTCGCGACGATAGGTGTAGGCCATTTGGTTGTATTCAGTCGCATTGGTAAATAGTTTTTGACTTTGGTAGATTTGGGCCAAGGTATCCATACTGGCCAAAGTTTCGGGGTGTTTTTCGCCCAGGATCCGGGTCTGAATGGTTAAACAGGTTGAGGCGTACATCACAGCTTCGGGGTAGTTGCCCACCTTGGCCAGGATTTGGGCCAGATTGGCCATGCAATTTAAAGTATTGGGATGCTCATCGCCCAAGACCCGATTCAATTTTTCCAAGTTGGTTTTAAGTAGGCTCTCCGCTTCGTTAAGTTGGCCGTTTTTGGCCAGGGACAAGGCTAGCGAATTGATCGAGACCAACGTATTGGGATGATCTGCGCCAAGGAGTCGGGTACGCAGAGCAACATTCTCGCGAAAAAGTTCGATCGCCTCGTCTAATCGGCCCTGCGCATCGTAGGCTTTGGCCAAGTTGTAGGCGGCCCAGGTGGTTTGCACATGTTCTTTGCCGACCAGGAGTTGGAACTGACCCAACGCATAGCGGTGCAGGTCAGCAGCTTCACGGTACAAACCTTTTTTGTAGAGCAGGCGACCGATGGTGTTTTCGACAATGATGGATTCCAGATGGTTGGGCCCATACAGGCGTTCACACAGGGCTTTGGCCAGTTGAAGCTCATGTTCAGCTTTGTCGTAGGCGCCCAGTTCGATATAGGTCCAACCCAGGGTCCTGCGGATGGATTCCTCCACCTCGGGTTGGTCTTTTAAATCCTGTGAAATCGAGAAACTGGCTTTTTCCAACAGGTCCATCACCTTGACCTGCGAGCCATCTTTATACGGATCGGCTGCAGACAATACGCCCTGCAAGTACTCCACGGTACTCGTCGCACGTTGACTGGCGCGTTCGGCTTTTACGAGGGCTTGTTGTTGGGTTTCCAAGGCTTTTTTTACCGTTACCACATTAAAGGCCAGGATGCCGATCACCAACAAAACAGCGCCAATGAACAAGCGATTGCGGGCAACATATTTAGCGAGCACATAACCGCGACGGTCCCACAGGGGCGAAACGGGCCAACGACGTTCCAGCCGAATGATGTCAGCCATCAAGGCCCCCACGTTGCGGTAACGCGAACTGGGTTCCTTTTCCAGCAGGCGCAGAACAATTGCATCCAGGTCGGGTTTCAGGGCCGAGACCAAGCCGCGTGGCGATAATTTGCGACAGCGGGCAATTTCGAGGGCCCGCTCAGATTTGCGGATTTTCAGCGACGGTGGCAAGGGGCGTTCGGTAATGATCTTACTGAAGAGCTGGTAACGGCTGGTCAGGGCCGCTTCGTAAGGATAGTGACCACACAACAGCTCGTAAAGCACAACGCCTAAGGAGTACAGGTCGCTGCGGGTATCGATATCATCGCCTCGGCCGTAGATTTGTTCTGGCGACATGTACATGGGCGTGCCAACAACTTCTTGCGAGTCCGTATTTTTCATATGGGTGTCGCGTTGGGCGCGTTCGATCCTTTTGGCCACCCCAAAATCGATAATTTTTGGAACAGGCCGACCCGATTGGGTGGTGACCAAAATGTTGGCAGGCTTCAAATCACGGTGCAGAATACCGCGCTGGTGGGCGTGTTCGACCGCTTCGCAAACCTGATGAAAGAGTTGGATCCGTTCGGGTACATCCAGGAGCTGCGCATCGCAATATTCGGTAATTGGCACCCCGTCAATCCATTCCATGATGTAGTAGGGATTACCGCGGGTGGTGGAGCCAGCCTCATAAACGGAAGCGATATTGGGGTGGCTCATTTGGGCCAGGGCCTGCCGCTCAAACGTGAAGCGCGCTAGGGCCAAATCGTTACTCAACAAATGCTCAGCTTGGAACAGTTTGATGGCGACTTTGCGTGTTACCGGCTTGGTTTGCTCGGCCAGGAAAACTGCGCCCATCCCGCCGTAGCCCAATACTCTTCGCGGTTCATAGGGCCCAATCGATTCGATTTCCTTAAGGGTTTGTTCAGGCACACCCGAAAGTGTTTTGCCTAAATCGGGATCAACAAAAGGTGTCGGCATTTTTTCGACCCTTCCGCACCAATTGGCCACAAGCAGCGGCGACATCGCGACCGCGACTGCGGCGAATGGTGGCAAATACACCGGCCTGAATCAGGCGGGTGGCAAAAGCCTGGATCCGCGATTCGCGCGGTTCCAACATGTCAGGTGCAGCCTGGTGCTCATTCATGGGAATAAGGTTCACCAAGCATGCGATGCGTTTGGCCATCGCCACCAGGCGATCGGCATCATCATCAGAATCGTTCACCCCGCGGATCAGGACATAACTGAGCATGATCCGTTCTTTAGGGCGCAACGGAAAGGATTCGAGTGTGGTTAGCAGTTCTTCCAGCGGATAGGCCCGATTGACCGGCATCACGGCCGATCGGTCCGCATCTTGTGTGGCGGCAATGCTGACCATGAGCTGCGGTCGTAAACGGCTGCTCGCCAATTCGCGAATTTTGGGCACCAGGCCCGAAGTGGAAATGGCCAGATCCCGTTCGTGAATGACCAACCCCAATGGATGATTAAAGTGCCCACACGCAGAAAGGACGTTGGTCAAATTGTGTAAAGGTTCGCCCATACCCATAAAAACGATATTGGTCCGAATGGTTTGCCCTCTCGGAGAGGGATGCAACGGCCGCATCAGGAGTACTTGTGCTGCAATTTCAGCGGGCGACAAATTGCGGCCAAAACCCATGCTGCCCGTTGCACAAAAGGTGCAGCCCATGGCACAGCCAACCTGAGAGCTGAGACAAAAGGTGAGCCGTTGTTCAAATGGCATAGCCACGCACTCGACTTCGCCGCCCTGCGTGAAGACAACACGGTACTTGGTAGAGCCATCGTCACTGGGAAAGGCCGCATGACTGGCAATCGGGTTCAACGCCCAACCGGACCGTTCCGTTAACCAAAGAATCAAGGACTTGGAAATGCGTCCTTTCAAATCGGCATAATCCTGGAGGCCATGCCGAACAACCGCGCTATAGACAATTTGTGCTGAGCTGGATTTAAAGCCGTGACGGAGCAGAACAGCCTCGATTTCAGCGAAGCTGTGGTCCAAAAAGTAGACTTTGGAATGAGCTGCCACAGGTTTCTGCCAGGCAAAAGTCTCCAATTGCGCCTCCTGCCTTAAGACTAGCTGAAAGTCGGATTTTTTTCACACCGTTTATACGGTATCAAGACGCGGCAAATGGCAAACACAAGAGTTCGGAGTATAACGGCACATGATCGCTCAGGCGATGCCAGGGCTGACCCGTTAAAGGAGCGCTGTTTTCGACCCGAAAGCCTCGAAAATAAATGCGGTCCAGACTGAGTACGGGCATCCAGGCCGGAAAGGATCGCGCGTGACGACCATGCCGGGCCTGATGCGCTTCCTGCACCTGGAGGCGTTGGGCCAGAATCGAGGTGATTTGGCGCTGCCAATCATTAAAGTCGCCCGCAATAATCAGCGGTGCCTTCGGGGGCACAACCGTTTCGATCCGATCGCATAACTTTTCGATTTGTTTGAGGCGGCCGCGCTGAAACAGGTTGAGGTGCAAGCAAATGACGTGCAACTCATGGTCCAGACTCGGCACGTCCAAAACACAGTGCAGCAGGCCACGGCGCTCCAGTTCGTACGTGGAAATATCCACATTTTCCCACAGCAGAATCGGGAATTTGCTGAGAATCGCATTGCCGTGATGACCTGCCGCGGTCACCGCATTTTTCCCGTAGGCATGATGCGGCCATTGAGCCTCAGCCAGATAAGCAAATTGGGGTTCGACCGCCCAATTGGGGTGATAGCCCGGTTGCAAATAGCCGCGAACCTCTTGCAGAAACACCAAGTCGGGCGAAAGATCGTGCAATGCCTCGCGCATGTGGTTGAGTACATATTGACGATTACCGGCATTGAACCCCTTGTGAATGTTGTAAGAAAAGGTTTTGATCAGGGGCGCTTGCATGGAACCTTCCACATTGTTCAGCTTAATCCATTTATCGGTCGTACGGACGGTTGGATAAGAACCATATCAAAAATTCTACCTAAGCGGCTGCTGAAAAAAGATTTGGATGGCGTTAGAAATGATCCTCAACCATCCGACAATTCTTCGCGAAGGATGCGCTCAAGCGGACTGTTTTCCTTGCGGATGGTGATCACCCAATCGCGAATCACAAAACCAAAATGCCAAAGCACCCCCGCAAAAAGACCCAATAACCACAGTGGCACTTGTAAAACCACGCTGGAACCCGCAAAAAACAAAGCAAAAAAGAGCATGAGCAGAAATACGCCAATGACGGACTCCAGACATAAACACCAACCGACACTGCGATGAAAGGAGCCCAACACCCTGCCGCGCGAGCGCAACAGTAAAATAATCAAATCGCGGATCAGACCCTGGCCCAAAATAAAAATACCTGCCGAACGGAAGAGTGTTTGCCAGGAGATGGCAATCGGTTGTGGGTGCACCCAAAACAGGCCGAACCCGGTTAATACCCACAAAATGCCAACCATCCACTCATGTTTTAAGTAACGCATATTTCTACCTCGTATTTCCTTTGGGGAGAACGCCAAGTAAAGCAAATCTATTTCAAAATGACGAGTTTTCGGTTGTGTAAAGGTGAAGAGGCGTATAATGCGTGCTTTGTGGAGTGCGCATGAGCACCATTCAGCTGAACACCTCTTTTTATAGCGAATCGCCGGAAGCGACTCAGGAATTTGCAGCCCAATTGGCCGGATCCATGAGGCCCGGTCAGTGGGTTTTACTGCACGGACCCATGGGCGCTGGGAAAACCCATTTTGTGCGCGGATTTATGCGCGGATTGGGTATGCAAGAGACCTGGCGAATCGATTCACCGACCTTTACCATCATGAACTTTTACGATGTTGGGCCCGGCGTGCATCATTTGGATTTGTTCCGTCTCCAAGATCCCAATGAATTGGACTGCTTAAATATCGAAGATTTACTGTTGAGCCCTTCTTTTAAATGTGTGGAATGGCCAGATCCTTTAGCGCCCTGGCTCAACGAAATTCAGGGCTATTTCATTCATATCCAGCCAGCGGCCCATTGGGAGCAGGCCAGAACCCTTCAAATGATGCCACTTGGGTTGTCGAATGCCCCATAAACGCGTGCTTTACATTGAGGACAATGTCTATAACCAGCGTCTAATCAAAAAGCTTCTGGAGCCACACGGCCTGAAAGTGGACGAGGCAACAGACGGGATTCAAGGGATTCGCAAAGCTATGGACCTCAGACCGGACTTGATTCTGGTCGACCTCAACTTGCCCTATCTCGACGGATTAGGGACGACAACCAAAATAAAAAGTCTGAGCGAATGTAATCAGATTCCGATTGTCGCCTTGGTTTCCAATCATCACCCGGAGGATCGCGAACGCGCGCTGGTTGCAGGATGCGATGGTGTGATCGACATGCCGGTCGATGCAGAGAAATTCCCATCCCAGGTCGAGGAGTTTTTACACGGCAAAAGAAGCACCCATGATTCAGCGAAAAAATCCGCTATTCTTAAGGATTACAGCCTTGTCCTGATCGATCAATTACAGGACAAGCTGGAAGCATTGGAGAGCGCCAACCGCGAATTGGCCCGACAAAAAATCGAGCTGGAAAAATCTTATGAGGCGAGCCAAAAAGCAAATGAAGAGCTGCAACGTCTCAACAAATTAAAGCAGCATATCGTCGCTGTTTCCTCGCATGAATTGCGCACGCCGCTATCGTTGGCGGTCGGATATGTCGATCTATTAAAAGAAGGCTTTGTTGGCCCAATCAACGAGGAACAATGTCACGTGCTTACTGAGACGCACCAAAGTTTGGATCGACTGGAAAATCTCATTGATAAAATCAGTGACCTTTCGCGGATCTCACACAAAAAATTCCCTTCACGACCCAAAAAGTTAGCCTTGCACGAAGCCTTTCGTCAGGTGCATAAGGACCTGGCCTATTTCATGGAATTGCGTAAACTCAAATGGCAGGAACTGCTTGAGGGCAAAACGGCAGAGGTTTGGGCAGACCCCGAATTAATTGAACAGATATTTTCAAATCTCTTGCGCAATGCCATGTGTTACACCCCAGACGGTGGAACCATCACTTCACGGTGTTGGAGCGATAGCGAAAATGCCTATTTTTCGATGAGCGATACAGGCATTGGGATCGAAAGCCACCAGCTCGAATCCATCTTCGATGAGTTTTACCAAATTCAAGAAATTAGCCACCATAAATCGGGTCAATTCGAGTTTTTGACCCGCGGACTGGGATTGGGCCTATCAATTTGTAGAGCCATTCTCAATGAGCTTGGTGGTAAGATATGGGCGGAGAGTGAAGGCAAAGACCAGGGTTCCACCTTCACCTTCTTTCTACCCAGAGCGGGATGAAATGGACCTTGTAGAACAATTTCATAAAGCATTCGACATTTATATCAAGTTCGCCTACCCCCACGGACCCAATGCTCTGGCGCTAAAAGTCCAGGATGATTTAGATCATCTGGATGCCGGAACCCAATTGGACCACTGGTCTGCCCTGGAACACGAAGGCCAAAAACACTTTATGCGCCTGGGCTCGGAAAGTTATCCCCACATGAAGTTGGGTTTTGTGGAAGACGCGGGTCACCCGCTCTTTTTTGTCGATGCACACGACAGTCATTTTGAACTACCCGCCCATTTGCCGGGAGCTGATAAGTTACGGGCGCTGCGCGAAAAAAACGCCCTGCTCAAAAATCAGATCGAAACGGCTATGGCCGCCGAAGGCCTGCCGACCTTTGGGTTTGAAAAGCCCAAACTGCGAACCCAGGAGAAACCCAATCAACTCCACGTTCTGATCATTGATGATGAAGTCAAGATTTTGGACTTAATGGCCTTGATCCTGACCAAGTTGGGCGCACGAGTAGAACGGGCCACCAGCGTGGACCAAGCGCGCCACAAAATCGCGGAAAGTCAGCCCCACCTCATCCTGTGTGACATCATGATGCCCGATGAAAGCGGTTACGCTTTTGTGCGCTGGTTAAAAGACCAGGAGTATCGGATCCCGACCTATTTTGTAACCGGTTTAGCCCTGGATCAAGTCGACCGGGACGGGGTAGTCGATGTCATTCAGAAGCCCTTTTCAGTCAACACCTTGGCCCAGCTCATCAGCAAATGGCGCAAAGCCACGGCCTAAAAGGTAGACAGATAGTCGCGCAAGGCCTCCTGCCACGTTCTCAACGGGGCCTGGGTCAGTCGATTGAATTTGCCATTATCCAAAATGGAGTATTGCGGCCGTTTAACTTCATTCTGGAATTGAGCCGCTGGAACCGGCTCCAGCTTGGCAGGTAATTTCAACACCGAAAAAATTACTTCGGCCAAATCAAACCAAGTAGCCGCGCCGGATTGGGTGATGTGGAAAATACCGCGGCCCTCCTTCTGCAGCAGGTGGTGTAAGGCTTTTGCCAAGTCCAATGTGTAGGTTGGCGTAACCCACTCATCGTTAACAACCGTTAGTTTTTCGCGTTCTTTGCCCAGGCGGACCAGGGTCGTGACAAAATTTCCGCCCTTGGCGCGGGTGGGCACACGGCCATACAAACCGCAACTGCGCACCACACTCGCCTTGTCGCAATAGGTTAAAACTGCATGCTCACCTGCTAATTTGCTAATCGCGTATGCATTCAGCGGAGCAGGACAGTCCGTTTCGGTATATGGGCTCCCTTTTAATCCATCAAAGACATAGTCTGTGGATATGTGGCACAGGGAAATTTCGCGTATTTGACACGCGCGTGCCAAATACGTTGCACCCAACGTGTTCACCTTCAAGGCATCTTCAAATCGGGATTCACACAAGGGCACTTGATGGAAAGCGGCCGTATTGATCACGTGTGATGGCTGGCACTGGTCCAAGCATCGCGACACCGAGTCGGGGTCGGCAATCTCCAATTCGGCATGGGTTACGCCAATCGCCTCCTGCCCCAAAACGGACAGCAAATCGCTGCCCAATGCACCATTTGCGCCCACAACCAATACCCGCATGGATCCTCCTGAAAAGCATCATCCTGGACCGATCGGCAAAAGCTGTCAAGGCACAGCAGAGGAGTTGGGGTACAATGCCGAGCGTATGGAAACACATGACCACATAATGACCCTCCTGCAAAATCGTCGTTCTATACCGCCCGCCTTAATGAATGGCAACCCGGTAGAAGACGATGTTTTGCTGCGCGTTCTGGAAGCTGCCCGTTGGGCACCCAGTCACCGCGGCAGTGAACCCTGGTTTTTTCAGGTTTTCAGAGGCGAGGCCCGATTGAAACTATGCCAGGCTATGGTTACAGCCTACTGTACAGAGAATGGGGCCCAAGCTCTTGAAAAAAAAATTGCCAAACTACAGCAGAACACCCAATTGGCTGGCGCCATTCTCAGCGTTGAAATGCGAATAAAGCAACCGCCGCGCAACCCGGAAAGTGAAGACATTCTGGCCATGGGCGCTGCCGTCCAAAACCTGCATTTGATGGCCCATGCCTTAGGCTTAGCAGGTTATTGGACCACGCCTAGCTGGGTCGATCAGGCAAGCTTCCGCCATTTTTTGGGTTTAGAGACGGGTATGCGTTCGTTTGGCCTTTTTTATTTGGGCTACTCCCAACGCATGGACTTGGCAGGTTCGCGTGATGCGCTTTCCGAGAAATGGAGGTCGTTCACGTGAAATTGAATTTGGGCCAATGGGAACAGCTGAAAACTTTGGCGATTGAGGCCTCGAAACAGACCCTCACCTATTTCAAAACGGATTTAGCCGTTGAGTATAAACGCGATAATTCGCCGCTCACCGAGGCCGATCGGGCCTCGCATCAGTGCATCGTCCATGGCTTAAAAGCGCTCACCCCCGACATTCCCATCGTTTCCGAGGAGTCCGCCCTGCCGCCCTACTCCGAACGAAAGTCCTGGTCCACGTATTGGTTAATCGATCCGTTAGACGGAACCAAGGAATTTGTAAAAGGCGTTCCCGAATACACAGTCAATATCGCACTCATCCAAGATGGCGTACCCTGCTTGGGTATTGTCACCATTCCTTGCCAGGAGCGAATTTATTGGGCTGGCCGGGGATTGGGTAGCTATTTCAGCCCGTTTGGAGGAGAAGGCACAGGCTTAAAAATTGGCTCAAATGCGGGGAATTCCCCGCTGCGTTTCGCCATTTCGCGCAGTCACCCCGATCCACAAATGACCCAATTCCTCGATCAGTTTGAGGACAAGGAAATCATCAGACTCGGGTCCGCCCTCAAGTTTTGCAAAGTCGCAGAACAGGCGGTGGACCTTTATGTGCGCATGGGACCCATTATGGAATGGGATACAGCCGCAGCCCAGGTAGTTGTTGAACAAGCGGGTGGAACCGTGTGGGATTGGTCGGGTAACCCCTTGAAGTACAACAAGGAGACCCCGACCCATTCCGGGTTTTTAGTGGCCGCCAATGACGAACTCGCGCAACATTGCATTGCAGTCCGTCAAAAGCTTCAAGCCTAGACAGCGAGCAATTTCCGTTTATTCTGAACTGGCCACCAGCCCTTGGACCTCAACCCGGCTGCGCACCCGCCGATCCAAAGCATTGGCAAAAATCTCAATATAACGAACACCGCTGACCTGTTGGTCCAGAGTAATCGGCCGGGTCTCACGTCCACCTAAAATTTTGGATTGAACCATCACTTCGATCCGTTGATTGTTCTCGGTCACAAATACAATTTTTTCAACATTTAAGCCACCGCGGGTCACCTTGAATCGGATTTGACGGAAAGCGGCATCTGTCGACGTCACGGTCATAGCCTGTTGGTGTCGACCTAATTGCATCAGGGTTTCGCCAACTTTGACCCATTTGGGGTCGTTTGGCCCACTCATCAATAGCAAAACAAAACTCATCAAACTAAAAGACATAGAAACCTCCAAACGCATCCTAGCAATTTTAAGTCCAAAGAAAAACGAATGGGATCGGGCGTGGTTAGAAGAGCACTGACAGGATGCTGTCAGGGCTTAAGGGCTAATGTCCAGACTGTACCGAAGGGTGACCCGTTCGGAAAAGGAGTATTTTATGCGTGCCCTACTACCGCTCATCATCACCGATAAGCTGACTGAAACCAAACGTTTCTATAAAGAAAAACTGGGATTTGATATTGTTTTTGACTTACCCACCTACCTCCAACTGAGCCACGGACAGGCTGGCCCGCAACTGGCATTCATGGCACCCGAAGAACCCTTTCAACTTTTCAAACAAGGTTTAGCCATTAGTTTTCAGGTCGATAATGCCGACGAGTACCATGCTCAACTCGGCCAATTGGACGCACTCAAGCTCAGCAAAGTCGAAGACAAACCGTGGGGCTGGCGAAGTTTTCTGACGGAAGACCCCAATGGCGTCATGTTAGACTTCTATCACGAAATCGAGGCGAGCCCAGAAATGAAGGAGCTATTGGACAAGGCGCATGCGACGGGCTGATCGGCTGTTCCAAATTGTCAACTACTTGCGCCGCAACAAAATTGCCACGGCCCGCCAGATCGCCCGTGCTTTGGAAGTTTCCGAGCGGACCATATACCGCGATATGGCCGATCTCAGCCTTTCAGGCATTCCCCTGGAGGCAGAGGCCGGCGTCGGTTACCGCCTTGGCCCGCAATGCGACCTGCCACCGCTAATGTTTGATTCCGAGGAACTCGAAGCCCTGACCTTGGGCGCGCGTATGGCTGAAGCCTGGGGCGATGAAAGTCTGGCCCGGGCCGCGCGATCGGTATTGGATAAAGTCGCCCTGGTTCTGCCCAAAGACCTCAAAGCTGAGATCGAGTCGACGACCTTGTTCGCGCCCGATTTCCACGTCGCCCCAGAGGTGAAACGCCGAGTGGGCTTGGCCCGAGTCGCGCTACGGACGCGTCGCCTACTCTCCATGCATTACCGCAAGGCCAATGGTGAAGAGTCCATGCGCATCGTTCGGCCGCTGGGTCTATATTTCTGGGGGTCGACCTGGTCCTTGGTCAGCTACTGCGAGTTACGCGACGGATTCCGCAATTTCCGACTGGATCGAATGCTCGCGTTGGAATTGCTTGAACAATCGTTTAGTTACGATCCACAAAAATCTCTGGTCCGCTTTCTGGAAGAATTGCGGCTCGAAGGGCGCGATCGGAGTTAGTCCTCCGCCAAAGCGCAGTTTTTTATCTGGTCCGATTCGGCTAGAATGCCCTGTCACCGATGGGGAGGGAGCCGATATGAAAGTTTTGGTTACAGGAGGCGCGGGCTTTATCGGCTATCACTGCGCAAAAGCACTTCTGGAGCAAGGCCACAGCGTGCATGTCCTGGATAACGTCAATGACTATTACAATCCCCAAATTAAGCTGGCCCGCATTAAGCAATTGGAACATTTTGGCCGCTTCTCGTTTCAAAAGGGGCCTCTTGAAAATGCCGATTTCGTCAACCACCAGTTTGCCCATTTTGGACCGGAAAAGGTGCTGCATCTGGCGGCACAGGCCGGTGTCCGCTACTCATTGACCCACCCCCATGCGTACGTTCAAAGCAATGTTGTGGCGTTTGTGAATATCCTAGAAGCCTGCCGTCATTTCGGCAAACCGCGTTTGGTTTATGCCAGCAGCTCCAGCGTTTACGGTGGCAATACTCGTTTGCCATTTTCCGTATCCGATCGGGTCGACACACCCATTTCGCTTTACGCCGCCACTAAAAAAGCCAACGAGTTAATGGCCCACACCTACACTCATCTTTACGCCATGGAAACGGTTGGTTTGCGTTTCTTCACCGTCTATGGTCCATGGGGACGCCCGGATATGGCCATGTGGCTGTTCGCCGACGCCATCTTGGCCGATCGACCCATCCAAGTTTTTAACCATGGCGATATGTACCGCGATTTCACCTATATTGACGACATTGTGCAAGGGACCTTGGCCTGTCTCAATGTGAGCCAAATTGCGCCCTACGAAGTTTTTAACCTGGGCAACCACCGATCTGAACATTTATTGGCCCTCATTGACCTCATTGAGCAGACGCTTGGCAAGAAGGCCAAACGCGAATTGCTGCCCATGCAACCGGGCGATGTCCAGTCGACTTATGCCGATATCGAACATGCGCAGAACGTGCTTGGTTTCCACCCCACCACACCCATCCAAAGCGGCGTACCGCAATTTTTGAAATGGTTTGTGGAACACCCCGAATTTCACACAGGCAGGTGATCAATGAAAACCGTTAAATGGCGTCACGAATACCAAGCGAGCTCATGGGCAATTGATCATGTTTCCCTGCATTTCAAAATCGATCCGCAAACGACCGACGTCATCAATAAAATGTCGGTCCGCAAGGTCGGTACAGAAAACAGCCTATTTTTGGATGGGGAGGATCTGGAATTGGTCGCGCTTTTCGTGGATGGCCAACCGTTTCCCTACCAAAAAACCGACTTTGGCTTGGGGTTAGAACTCACCCAGAATCAGGCTGAAATAGAGATCCACACCCGCATCCATCCGACACAAAACACGACGCTCAGCGGTCTGTACAGTTCGGGCACCACCGTATGCACCCAATGTGAGGCGGAAGGGTTTAGACGCATCACTTATTTCCAGGACCGGCCCGATGTGCTCAGCCGATATACCACTATTATCGAAGCCGACAAAGCGCGATTCCCTTACTTACTCGCCAATGGGAATTGCACCCAAGAAAAGGATTTGGAAAATGGCCGGTGGCAAGTGACCTGGACAGATCCATTCCCCAAACCGTGTTACCTCTTTGCTCTTGTCGGGGGCGACTTTGACCTGGTTGAGGGCAGTTTTCAGACCAAAAGTCAGCGCGAAATCCAACTGCGGGTCTTTACCGAAAAGGGTCAGGGAAGCAAGGCCAGCTTTGCTCTGGAGTGTTTAAAACGATCCATGGCCTGGGATGAACAGCGCTTTGGGCTGGAATACGACCTGGATACCTACATGATCGTTGCCGTTTCCGACTTCAACTTTGGCGCCATGGAGAATAAGGGTCTCAATGTGTTCAACACCAAATACGTGCTGGCAGACCCGACCATTTCAACGGATCAGGACTTTATCCAGGTTGAATCCGTGATCGGCCACGAATATTTTCACAACTGGACCGGGAACCGAGTGACCTGCCGCGATTGGTTCCAACTTTCATTGAAAGAGGGCCTCACCGTTTTCCGCGATCAGGAGTTTACGTCGGACTTGCATTCGCGACCGGTCAAACGCATTCAGGACGTGCGCATCATCCGCACCGCCCAATTTGCAGAAGACGCCAGTCCCATGGCCCACCCGATTCGCCCCGATTCCTACATCGAAATGAACAACTTTTATACGGTTACGGTCTACAACAAGGGCGCTGAAGTCATCCGCATGATTCATACCCTGATCGGCGAAACCGCCTTTCAGGCTGGCATGAAAACCTACTTTGAGCGCCACGATGGCCAAGCCGTGACCTGCGAGGATTTTGTCCGGGCCATGGAAGCGGGGTCAGGGCAGGATCTGACTCAGTTTCGGCGTTGGTACTCTCAGCCGGGAACCCCGACCGTTCGGGTCGAACACATCTATGATGAATCCAGCAAACGGTTCGAATTGACCTTACACCAATCTTGCCCCACTTTGAGCAATTATGCCGCGCCGGAACCCTTCCACATCCCGATCAAGATGGGTTTCCTCAACACCAAAGGGGAAACGCTGGCAGCCCGTTTGTCCGGTTCAACCCATGCGGAGGAATGGGTCCTTTCGCTTACCGCACCCCAGCAAACGTTTGTATTTGAGGTGGATGAAAAACCGATTGTCTCCATCTTGCGCGACTTTAGCGCGCCGATCAAATTGGAAATCGAGCGCAGCACTGATGAACGCGCCTTGTTATGGGCCCATGACCCCAATCTGTTTAATCGTTGGGAAGCAGGCCAAGCTTATTTTTGCGAAGCCATCCAGCACGGCGTCGCGCACGGTGCCGATGCTGTGGCCCATTGGGTTCCCCAATTCCTGCAAGCTGCTTCCGATTGTCTCAAGGCAGCCCACAATGACCCTGCTCTGATTGCCGAAGCCTTGACCATGCCCGACTTGCGCAGTTTAGCGGAATCCTACCAACCCACCATCCCGCTGGATGCACTCATTCAAGTTCGCGAACAGTTCATGCACGCGCTCGGGATTGGGTTGTGGAATGAGTTGGCCGGTTTGTACAGCAAATTGTTTTTGCCATCCAGCAACCATGCGGATTGGGCCATTCGCAGCCTGCGCAATGCGTTACTGCGGTTAATGTGCGCCAGCCAAAAGGAAGAGGCGTGGGAATTGGCTATCAACCAATATCGCAAGGCCACGAACATGACGGACCGCTTGGCCGCATGCAGTTTATTGGCACATAGCCACTCCAAGTACCGCGAAGAAGCCCTTGGCGATTATGAAGAACGGTTTAGCCATGAAGCTTTGGCCATGGACAAATGGTTTGCCTTACAAGCATTATCTAAGCGGGAAGACACTTTGGCCCAAGTCCAACGTCTCCTGCTCCACCCCAAGATGAACATCAAGAACCCCAACAAGGTTCACGCACTCTTAGGCAGTTTCAGTTACAACATGCTGCGTTTCCACCAGGAAGACGGGAGTGGTTATCAGTTTATGACCAACAAGGTTTTGGAGCTGGATCACATCAACCCCCACCTTTCAGGTCGCTTGGTCCGCAGCATCATGAATTGGCAACGTTTCGAAGGAAAACGGCGTCAACATTTAAAAAACCAGCTTCAGCGGATTGCAGACCAATCCGACATCAGCCCAGATGTTTATGAGATCGTTGCCAAAAGTCTGCAAAACGACTGAGAACGCGTCGATCAAGATCTGGTTTTAGCTTTAGGCAGGAAGCCCGGGCCTTGCTAAAATAAGCTGGTTTTTGTCTTTAGGAGGCCTTCTTTTGACCCATATTTTATGTATTGGTGCCGGTTATGTCGGTGGGCCCACAATGGCCGTGATTGCCGAAAAGTGTCCAGACATCACCGTGACGGTTGTCGATATCAATCAAGACAAAATCGCCGCATGGAACAGTGATAACTTGCCCATTTTTGAACCGGGCCTGCCGGCGGTGGTTGAACGCGCCCGTGGCCGTAACTTGTTTTTTTCCACAGATATCCCCAACGCGATTCGAACGGCAGACATTATTTTTGTATCGGTAAATACCCCGACCAAAACCTTTGGTGCGGGCGCAGGAATGGCTGCTGACCTGCAATATTTCGAAAAAACGGCCCGCCAAATTTTGCAATATGCCAATGGACCAAAGATTGTGGTCGAGAAATCTACCTTACCGGTACGCACGGCTGTTGCCATGGAACGTATTCTCAACGCGAATGGCCAACAGTTTGAAGTGCTTTCCAATCCAGAGTTTTTGGCCGAAGGGACCGCCATCCAAGACCTATATCAACCAGATCGGGTCCTTATCGGTGGAAAAGACACCGAATCCGGACGCGCTGCAGTTGAAAAACTGGCGTCCGTATATTTGCATTGGGTACCCAATGAACGCATTATTCGCACCAATGTGTGGAGCTCTGAGCTTTCCAAGTTGGCGGCCAATGCCTTTTTAGCCCAGAAAATTTCTTCAATTAATGCGATCAGCGCCATTTGTGAAAAGACAGAAGCTAACGTGAGTGAAGTGGCCCACGCCATTGGCCAAGATCGACGGATCGGTTCGCGTTTCCTCAATGCATCGGTCGGTTTCGGTGGTTCTTGTTTTAAAAAGGACATTTTAAATTTAGTTTATTTGTGCCAAACCTATGGCCTTCATGAAGTCGCGGAATACTGGCACCAAGTCGTTAAACTCAATGAATACCAAACGAAGCGATTTGTGGACAATATCCTCACCCAGCTGTTCCAAACCGTTTCGGGCAAAAAAATCGCACTATTCGGTTTTGCGTTTAAAGCCAATACAGGCGATACCCGCGAGAGTGCTGCCATTTATGTCGCGCGCCAACTCATTGAGGAACGCGCCGAACTCAGTATCTGTGACCCACAAGCTTTGCTCAATGCCCAAAAGGACTTGGCGGGCTATGAACACCAAATCGAATATTCCAAGGACCCGTATCGGGCCGCGCAGGGCGCACATGCCATTGCCATCCTGACCGAATGGCCCGAATTTCAAACCCTGGATTATAAAAAGATCTATGAAAGTATGGAAAAACCGGCCTTCTTGTTTGACGGCCGGAACCTGTTAGACCACCGCTTACTCTTTGAACTGGGCTTCAATGTATTCCCTATTGGACGCCCCAGTTTAAGGCATTATTAATCCCGAAACGGAGGCGTTATGCGCATATTAATTTTTGGCCCCAATGGGAGTGGCAAAGGCACTCAATCCGCACTTTTGGTCAATCGTTTTCAGGTCGCGCACATTGAATCGGGTGCCATTTTTCGCGACCATGCCAAACGCGGCACCGAGTTGGGCAAGGAAGCCAAAACCTATACCGATCGGGGCGCTTTGGTTCCGGACAGCATTACCATCCCCATGATTCTGGACCGACTCAACGCAGCCGATTGCGCCAAAGGTTGGATTTTGGATGGATTCCCGCGCAACCCCAGCCAAGCCATTGCCCTGCTGGATGGATTATCCAAGGCAGGAACACCGCTCGACGCCGTGGTTGAGATTCAAGTCGACCGGGAAATTGCCAAGGCCCGGCTCCTGGGTCGACGCACGTGTCCCGCCGGCCACCCCAATAATTTAGCGATTCCGGGCATTCAACCGGTAGGTGAGCACGAACCCTACTTTTGTTGGAAATGTGGGGCAGAACTAATCGGTCGATCCGATGATATGGATGAAAACGCCATTGATATCCGCCTCAATATTTATTTCGATGCTGAAAATGGCACGTTGGCAGCTGTCCAACGGGTCCATGATTGGTGTAAAAAATCCAACACCACCTATGTCACTTTGGATGGATCCGCAAAAATAGATCAGGTCCAAGCCGAATTGTGCCAAGGTTTGGGTTTAACCTAAGTCACTCCAAAATTATGGGTTGGGTCTGGTAGAGATAGGCTGGATCCGACCCCAGAGACCCGCGTAAAAGGACCAGGACCAGCGGCTGATCGCTTATGATCTCCAGGCGTTGGCTGGGATCGGCCACAAACCAATCTGAAAAAACCGCCAGCTGTTTGACCATCGGATCTACTGTTTTCCACAAAAACGCGGCGCCAACACCACCCTGCGGATTACGTGTCTGGAATTGGATATGGGCCGGTTCATCACCGATATTGACCAGGGCAACCCCATCAAAAACCGTATCCCACTCGCCGGGATAAACAGCAAAGCGTTTGCCGCTTTGCTGGGTCTCCAGAACATGGGCAGATCCACCGATTCGATCCGATTCCACCCGGTATGCGGCTGTAACATGCACAAAAGGTTCCGCCTGGATAGCGAGATAACCGGCCAAACTGCTACCCAACAATTCACTAGCTTCGAGTGTTTCGAATTGGCCGGCCTGCAGGGTCCACTCGCGGATGGGTAGTGCCACGCCGTCGGCCGTATAAGGCAAAATCTGGAGGGTGGCCGCCACATCCCCCTCATTGCTAGCGATTAAATGGGTTTGGAAGCCTGCATTGGGTCGGGTTAGATGGGGGATCCAACGCAAACCGGCCAATGCCGGACGATCCACCTGGATTTTGCGAATCAAGCTTTGCCCGGAAAATTGGGTCTGGATTTGCCAGGTACCCGCCATGGCCTGACGCGGTAAGGTGAAACTGAAATACCAGTAGGAACCGGGGTAAAAGGGCTTATCCGAAGCATATTGCCACGATTTATAGGTGCTGCCATCCGGCTGGATAACGGTTATCTGAGCCGGTTCATCGCCCAATTGGTCGCGAAAATAATTGGCGATGTAGAAGCCATCGCCGCCCTGATAAACTAGTTTTTCGTGGTAAACCTCTTCGTTCGCACAGCCAAACTCAGGGGCAATATCGTGGATGCCCACATACAGTAGCTTGGGCTGGGTATAGGGCAATTGCTGGGCCCACCACCCTGCATTCCATGTATTTTGGGGACCGGAAAAAGGATCGTTTAATTTCCCATTGGCATCGTAAAGTTCCAAGTGCAGATGAGGGCCGGTCGATATTCCAGATGAGCCCACCCTGCCAATCGGTTCCCCGGCAGACACGTGTGCCCCAACTGCTTTAGCGGTCAGACTGCCTTTCTTCAAATGGCCATACCAGGCGACCGAACCATCGTCATGGCGAATGTAAACCGCATTCCACTGCGGGTCCGGGGGATCGAAATCGCAATTGTGATCGTCGTGACCATCCGACTTCAGAACAATGATGCCGGGCGCCGCAGCAAGCACTTCCACCCAGCCCGAATCGGCACTCATCCAGGGAAATGGCCACAGAAAAATATCGGTTCCCGCATGGTTGTAACCGTCTGCGGTATCGTAAGTGCGCTGTCCCCCTTGGTAATCGAGTAAATGGTCGGGGTAACGCTGATCGTGGTCTACAAAATTCGAAATGCCGTAATAATCGGCGTAGGCCAGTCCAGGTACAGGACGCAGGGGCCATTCCAGGTTTACCGATCGCTTGCGATTCGGTGGATTCTTTGCATTCCAATACACCAATGCAGCCCGAATTTGGCTCTGAATATTCTGTCGTTCTTCAGGTCTCAGGCAGGGACCCCAGACCGGTGCGCCTCCGCCCTGCTGGAAAAAGATGTAAGCAACGCCCAAAGCCCACATAAGACCTCCTGAATCTCTTCATGCTAACGTAAGGGCAGCGGAATGACCATGGTCCAAAGTGCTAACCGTGGCATGCTGAACCATTTGCTGAAAGGGGACCTTATGCGAGAAGAACACGATAGTCTGGGCCCGGTCCAGGTACCCGAACAGGCGTTATGGGGCGCTCAAACCCAACGCTCGCTCCACTTTTTTAAAATCGGGTCCGAAACAATGCCCTGGCCTGTGATTCAAGCTCTGGTCCGTATCAAAAAAGCTGCAGCCGTAGCGAATCAAAAATTGGCCAAATTAGACGATCAGCGGGCCGAACTCATTGTTCAGGTCTGCCAAGAAATTCTCGCTGGTCAATGGTCTGACCAATTCCCATTATCCGTTTGGCAAACCGGAAGCGGGACGCAAACCAATATGAACGTGAATGAAGTAATTGCCAACCGCGCCAATCAATTGGCTGGCCAACCGCTGGGATTCTATGCCCCTGTCCACCCAAACGATCACGTCAATATGTCCCAGTCCTCCAATGATGTTTTCCCAAGTGCCATGCATTTAGCCACTATTACGGTCTATCAAACCCAATTGAAGCCGGCCCTTTCTCTCTTCCTGGAGCAGTTAAAACGCAATGCAAAACGATTTCGCAAAATGGTCAAGCCAGGCAGAACCCATCTGATGGATGCAGCACCGGTCACCTTGGGACAAGAATTTAGCGGCTACGCAGCCCAGATCAAAATGGCCCAACGGGCGCTCGCTCAGGCAGAGGTGGGGTTGCGCGCCCTGGCATTGGGCGGAAGTGCAGTGGGGACCGGACTCAATACCCATCCGCGTTATGCAGCTTCTATTACCAGTCAACTCAGCCTGGAGCTCGGATGGCATGTTTTCTCCGCTGATAATTTTTTTGCTGCTTTGGCCGGCCACGAGGCGTTGGTCCAATTCCATGCAGCGCTGAAACAACTGGCCGTATCTTTGATGAAAATCGCCAATGACATTCGCTTGATGGGATCCGGACCCCGTTGTGGCCTGGGTGAACTACAAATTCCCGAAAACGAGCCGGGCAGCTCGATCATGCCGGGCAAGGTCAACCCCACCCAATGTGAAGCGTTAACCATGATCGCCACTCAAGTGATGGGCAACGATGTCACCGTTGCTTTGGCGGCCAGCCAGGGTCAGCTGGAATTAAACGTCTACAAACCCGTCATTTTACTCAATGTTCTGCAATCGCTTGACCTATTGGCCGATGGGATGAACAGCTTTTCTCAACATTGCCTAAAAGGGTTAAAAGCCAACCCCAAACGTTTGGATTGGCTCAATGAAAACAACCTAATGCTGGTAACCGCTCTAAACCCAATCATTGGATATGAAAAGGCAGCCAAAATCGCCCAAGCTGCCCATCGTTCTGGCATTTCATTACGTCAAGCGGCGCTGGATTCAGGGTGGATAAGCGCAAAACAATACGACGACACTATTCAATTGCTCAAACTGGCCAATGCCGAATAGTTTTTGGGAAATGATTCAGGGCTGAGCGGATCGAAATCGGAAATTTTGAGAGAGGCGGTTATTCTCCCGGTTGGGGTCTGCTGTTAAGCGATCGATATCCAGCCAGGCATCGATGTTCTGAACCAAGGGATCCTTGCCATACCAGGTCAAATCGGAATTGGCGCGCCAGGTCAATTTGATCGTGTGGCTGCGACCCGGTTTCAGCGCTGGAACGGTAGCGACCCCAATTTGGCGGCTGCCTTCGGATAGAAATGCCGTTGTTAAATTAAAGGCCGTTAAGGTTGTTGGTAGATTAGGCGCACCGCCTAAATTTTTCACCTTGAACTTTAACGTGCACACCTCGCCCATACGGGGGCGTCGCGGTTTGATTGACATTTCGCTCAGCGCCAAATCCGCACAATTCGCACTGTACCAGACGGTAATGTGGGGTTGGCCTGCCTTAAACCGGATCGGGAGTTGGGTGGTACCCGCATGGATCTGGGGGTTGCCAATCGGACTCAATTGCAGCCGGGTATGGATTTCGGTTTTATCAAAGGCATCAACTGCTTGTTCATCTCCCAGTTCAATCATGATTTGGAACTGGTTGGCCCCTTCAATAAACGGCGAAATCAAGGCATTTCCACCCACTAACCGGCCGACAAACTGGGTTCTTCCCCAACAATTCACCCAAACTAAATTAAACCCTTCCAAGCCCGGCACCTTGATCCAACCCTCGGTGAACAGAAACGGGCAATTCATATCCAAAGCAATCCCGGGTTTCCCATTTGGCGTGGTGACCAATTGCCAGACCGGTTTCTGGTTCTGCCAGGAGGGCACATACATCAAGCGTCCCAAAACGGGCCAGGGCGGTTCTTTCCGCAACGTCGATTCACCGTAATACTGGTGCCAACTGGGCGGATGATACTTTTTCAGCGGTTGACCGGGCACCAGTTCAAACATTTCACCCGCGCGCAAGTTCAGATCAAATCGTTTTTCGTTTTTCCAGTTGGCCCGATCGGCGCTGTCCTCGAAGCGCGGGTTGGCGATTGAATACCATTGCTTCATATGCTCGGGAGGGTAGCCAATGGGGTCGAGTCCAAATGCATCCAAATTTTGGTTCAGCAAAGTGGGATCCGCCTGGATCTCGGCAAAAGAAGCCACGGTTCCATCTGCTTTGCGATAAAACGATCGGTGTTGCAGGTCATACAGGTGCCAGGCATTGTCATAAAACACTTCGGCAAGGGTGTGCTGGGGCCAACCCACAATTCGACTGCGCAAGCCCGCCTCGGCCCATAATCCGGCCTGTAAACGGCCTAGGTCATAACAAAAGCCAAATCCAAATTGCCAAATCAGCGTGTTGAGGTCTTCAACGGTTAAATCGATGCCTTGAGCCGGATAGTACCAGTCCTTGATATCGCGCACAACAAACCGGAAAAGTGCCTCGGCCTTTTGGCGATCGGTTTGTGCATTTTGGGTTAAATGGGCAATCAAACCGGCCAAATCGCCCATGGCGGGCTGACCTTCGGCGGCGATTTGAAAGCCATCGACAGGACCCAAGACCCGATAACACAATAAACTGGGGGTCGAAGCAGGATCTGTATCGATGGGTAAATAGCCGGGCTCGAGGAAACGCTGGTCTACCCGATACACGTTGGGCTCGAAAGACCCATCGTAATGATCGGGCACAGGAGAGGGCCGGACCTTCCCATCAGACCAAAACAAGCCCCAAATCAGTCAAAAAGCGTACATGTTGAAATCCAACTTGAAAAATAAAGCCGGATTCTAACACTTTTCAAAAGAACTGGGGCTTGTGGAGTTTTTAGCGGACCAAACGTCTGAGCTCATCAAAAAATAACGGTTCGTTTTCGCGATGGATGTAATGGCCTGAATGGGAATTCTGGATGTGGCGTGCATTCGTATAGTCCACAAGTTCCTCCTGTAAATCCAGCCAGTAGGCGCCCCACTCATTGGCCGTGGCTACCACCCGTTCATGGTAGCGAACAGCTTGGAACTCATCCGCCGAGATTATGGTGACAGGTAGGTCAGGAAAGGGTGTTCCGTCTTCCATTAAATCGCGATAGCTGTCAAAGTGGCTCAGTTCGTCGCGCATCGGCTGGGGAAGGTCCATAAGTTTGACATCGTTTAAACATGCATCTGTCTCAAAGGTACTCAAACAGCGTTCGTTTTGGTTCCAATGACTGGGATCAAGCAATAAAACAGCCTGTACTTTGGCGGGAAACCTTTTGGCATAGGCCATAGCATTCAAACCGCCAAGCGAATGGCCGACCAGAATGTAAGGCGGGCGCGCTCCAGCGCGGGTCAAAAACCGATCCCATTCATCGGTGACCTGAAGTGCCGTACGCGGTGAACCGTCCCAGTCGCTGGCACCATTGCCACTGCGATCCCACATATAAACATCACCAAGATCGCCCACTTCTGCCCAAATGTGGGTCCAAGTAAATAAGGTATCACCCGCTCCATGGTCAAAGACCAAGGTTGGCCCCGAGTGTCGGGTGTGGTGGTAATACCATTTTTGATCACCATCACGAACAGTTTGTGTGTCCAACAGGTTTTCGGCCAAATCCGAATGGCAGCCTGCCATGCCCAAAACAATTAAGAAAAAAAACACGTGTCTCATGATCACCTCCGCTATCCCAATGGGCAAGGTGAATGCCAAGACCAAATTATTTAAAATCAACTACATAAAGCAAAGAGTAAATCCGAGTGTTTACTGGATCAAACAGGTTCGTTTGATAAATATGACACGTGTTCCCAGGAACGTCATAATAAGTCTTACCCAAATTTTCCTTAGTTTAAGCGGTTTGACAGGCCTGTAGGAAGGCTTGAACCAGTGGGACCGGTTGGTCGTTAAGCGCGCGCCGTTCGGGTTGAAAAAGGGTGGCAACAAAAAAGGGGTGGTCTACCCTTTCAAGCGCACGAATTTCCCCATTCGATGCCCGACCCGAAACACGCCAATCTCCACGGCTTAAAATTCGCTCCTCAAAAAGGGGATTTAAGCCAAATCGGCAATGGTACCCCTCCGAAATGGGTGATGCACCGTAAGCATCAAAGAGTAGGGATGGATGGTGTATGTGGATGGGATCTTCAACCTCGACCAAAGAACAGGCAAGTGGGGCAACCACCCAGTTCGAAGTGTCGGAATGGGTTTCGGCATGCTGGGCCGTTTGCCAGTCCAATACGTTGCGGGCGTACTCCAACATAGCGTGTTGGAACCCGCCACAGGTTCCCAAAAAGGGCATTTGGGTTTCACGCGCCTGGCGGATTGCCAGCAGTGCTCCGGACTCGGAAAGATAAGGGCTACCGGGCGTCACCCACATGCCCTGCCAATTTTGCCAGGCGCTTGAAGGCAGGATTTGATCGGTGGCCAACCAATCAAACGCAACCGAAATCCCTAACCTTTCGCCGGCCTGAGCCAAAGCCAGCGGAATCGCCCGATGCGCAGTTACTGAAGGCGAATAATCTCCAATCAACGCAATTCGAATGGGTTTCATATTGTGGCTTCTCCTAAAAAAGAGCTAATCCTAGCCAAGCCCGGAGGGTGGCTGCAAGTAAAATTAGATCAATCCTTGCCAGCCTTGATCGCAGGCAGCAAATTGTCGACAAATGGATTCTCTCAGCTCATCAGCGAGCACTCCCGCTTCGGCTTGTTTGACATTCTCCAGTAAGTGCTCTGGGTTTGCTGTGCCTACCAAAGCGCTGGACACGGCGGGATAGGACAGCACAAAGCGCAAGGCCAGGTCCGGCCAGGTCAGTTGCGGGGGTGGACCCATCGCTAACATGCGGTGCCAATAAGCCTCGGCGTGGAACCCAGCCGGACAATTTGGAAAGCGCCACACACCGTTGCCAAGCGGGCGTTTGGCCAAAATGCCGATGCCCTGAGCATGGACCTGTTGCATACCGTCCCCCAGGAAAGCCTGATCGAAAACGTTTATGGAGGTTTCCAAAACATCCAGCCAGCCGCCCGCAAGGGCATAGTCGCGCGCCTCGTTTTCCCCGGAGTAACCGATCGCCCGCACATGACCTTTCTGCTTGCATTCAAGCAAGGCCTGGATGACATCACCGCGCTGCAAGGTCTCAAGCGGACATGAATGTAATAAAACCACATCTAAATAATCCGTTTGCATCGTGTCCAGCGCTTTTTGGACTCCGGCCGCAACACTCTCAAAAGTCCAGTCCACAACACCCGGCACGCCATAACCCACTTTAGTTGCCAATACGATCTCCCGGCGCATGGAACCGAGAAACGCGCCCAATCGCGATTCGGATAAACCGTAACTTGGTGCGGTATCAAACAAAGTGATACCCGAATCTAGGGCAACCTTTAACAGGTGTTCCACGTGGCACGCCGGCAAATCGGGGGACCCGATGGACCCGGCACCAAAGCCCAGCTCACTCACTTGAAGCCCGGTTGATCCCAACTGGCGCATTTTCATGTCCGTTTCTCCATTCGGGCAGCATAACCAAAAAGAACAGGAGCTTCTACCTACTTCTCACAGGGCTTATCGCAGTGAAGCTATGGAAAAGCCAATCTGCTTTCCAACTAGGTGGGGCTATTCGCTGGCAATACCAATGCTCGTTTTGGCCTGGACCGATTAAAGCGCTGCTCAATGACTTCGTACCTGTATGCAAAGATGCGTTTAACTTGTTCGCGTACCCAAGGTTTGGCCAGGGTCCCGAAAAGGCCAAAACGCGGTTTAAAAAGAATGTGATCCTTCATCAAAGTACGTGGTCCATGGTCTTCAAAGTAGTGCAGGTGTTCCCAAACTGCGTATGGCCCTTTTTTTTGGACGTCCATAAACTGAACACCGGGTTCCCATCGCTTAATCACTGAAACCCAACGCAGGGGTATTCCATACAGACGAATGCGGTACTCAATCTCGGTACCCGCGTCAATCTGAGGCGTGGTTTTGCCCAGGACCTCGAAACCCAACCAGGGCGGCGTCAACTCAGAAAGGTTGTACTCATCGCAGAAATACGACCAGACCCGCGAAACGGGCTGATCGATCCATTGTTCAAATGCCAAAACATCCATGACAACATCTCCTGCAAGAATTCTGCAGGAAAACTCTGTTATGTTCAATTATTTTATAGACTTTTAATGGGCATTACATGAAAAAGAGCAATAAAAAAGCCGGTCCCGAAGGACCGGCTCGTTGGATTAACCACTGGTGAAGTAGTTAGGGTTCGTAGTAGGCATCCAAGCGGAGACCCGAGTAGGCACTGTAACCACGGATTCCGATGTGCCAGGTCCCAGCTGTGGGGTTAGCAATCGTAACCGTTTCGTTGTTGCCGTTGAGGTAAGGACGATAGTCGTAGGAAGAGGTGGTGGGTTTGGCGCCGTAGCGAACGTAGAGGTCGGCATCACCGGAACCACCGCTGATTTTGATTTCGAGTTGGGACATTCCAGAGGGAACATCAATGGTCCAGTAGTTGAAGGAGCGACGTGCACCGGAAAGGTTGGTTTCAGTGAAACCGCCACCTTGGCCACCGCCGCCACCACCGGGTTCGGTGTAGCTAACGGTCAGGGTCACACCCGAATAGGTCGAGTAAGCTTTGATGCCGATGTAGTAATCGCCAGCAGAAGTCGTGGCATAAGCACAAGACTCACTGTTACCGTTTTTGTACGGACGGCAGTCATAAGAAGACTCAGTCGGTTGCGAACCGAATTTGGTGTAGAGGTCAGCATCGCCACTGCCACCAGAGATGGCAACTTGCAGGTTGGAAGCGCCAGCAGGAACGGCGATTTTGTACATTTTCCAGGCACCAGTTGAATCGGAAAGACCGGAAACGGTAGAGGGGTTGGTCAGGGTGACAACACCGCCACCGCCGCCACCGCCGCCGCCACCGCCAGTGGTGGTGATACCAACTGCGGAGAAGGCTGCGCCAACATCAGAAGTGCTGTAACCCAAGTCGCTTGCGGCATCAACAACGCCTTGAGCGGCATTGGTGAAGTTGGAAGAGGAAGTCCAGTAGACACGGTTGGCACGAACAAATACTTCGAAAGCTTTACGGGTGGTCCAGCCAGAAGTGGTGGACAGCAAGTAGAAGGCTTTGTTGAATACGCCTGAGCTATAGTGAACGTCCAGGCCGTTGTAGTATTGAGAAGCGTTGTCAATCGAATTGCCATCCAGGGGCGGATTGTTCATGTAGCGCAGGGAGCCATTGCCTTTGAAGATGTCGGCGCCGACTTTCCAGTCGTTGGATCCGCGCATGAAAAACTCAGCAGCTTCGCCAGCCATGTCGGAGAAAGCTTCGTTAATCCCACCGGATTGACCCGAGTAGGCCAGGTTGGAATTTTGTTCCGTAAACCCGTGGCTAACTTCGTGAGCAGAAACGTCCAGGCTAACCAAGGGGTAGAAGGTGGAGGCACCATCGCCGAAGGTCATTGCAGAACCGTTCCAGAATGCGTTTTCGTAGTTGGAAGAATAGTGAACGCGCATTTGTAATTGGAAGGTCAGAGGTGCAACACCGTACCATTGGTTGTACATGTCAAAAATGACGCCACCAAAATAAAGGGCATCGTTGATCGGCGAATAAGCGCCGTTGATGGCTTTAAAGGTGTTGTTGTAGCAGGTGTAAGAGAAAGCAGTGCTGCCAGAAGTACCGTGGTTCAAGTTCACGGCGCGAACGTTGGTATTGTTCATGGTGCAGGTAGAACCGGAAGCGGTCACATTCAAATAACCAAAGTTAGTACCGTATTGATATTGGCCGGTTTTTTGGTTGCCGCCAGGGCCTGTACCATTGGCATGTTGCAGGTTTTCGTAGGCAAACAGGATTTGACCAGACTGTGCATCAACGATGAAGGTCGGACGGGTCGGGTTGCCACCTTTTAAAGAATCAGAGAAGAAGGATACGTGATAAGCCAGTTTGGCAACGCCTTCACCGGTATAAATCACCAAGCGCGAAACTTCGTTCTCGTAAATGGCAGCTTTGCCCAGGCTGTCCGAGCTGCTGATGCCTTTCATTTTTTCCAACGCGGTTTGCGCGCTGAATTTGGGGCTAACGGATTTTAATTCACCCGGAATACCCACAACCGAACGGCCGTGTAATCTGAAAATTTCACCGCGATTGGTGGTGCTTACAACAATTTGTTCGCCCCAAACGGGAACGCCCAAATAAGTTTGATCGTAACGGGTATGACGAATACCCTTTTCATCCACAAAGTCGTTTACAAAATTTAAATCTTCATTAGCGCTCAACCCCAGAGTCGAATATAAATCGCCTGCTGAGCGGGACTGGAAAAGAAGGTTGTCTTGGTTGGCGCGCAGGTCAATAACGTCCGACGCGAATAATGAAATTGCCGTTACTGCGAGGAGGAACGGCGTAAGTCCTAACCGTAACAGGTTACGAATGGTCATGATTCCCTCCCAAAGGAATTTAGGTTTGTTTTCGGGCAGCAACACGAGACAGAAATAGCGTATTTCCACTCCAATAGTGCATGTAAATGGCCAGCGATACCGCAAAGTCTAAGCCCCGTGCCAAATGAATGCAATACTTTTTTTAAGGTTTCGTAAAAAAAGTGTAAAACTTCTTGCAAGAGCCTGGATATAAACGCTTTAAATTTTTACATCTCTCGGTCGGCCAAACGGAAACCGCGTTGATATTCCATTTTACAGTCTGAACAGGTCGGGATCTGGATGCTAATCGCCCGCCACATTTCCGTGTTTTCAGGGTTGGGCGGTTCGTAGGCGATTTCGTAACGGACAAATTGGTCTTGGACCAATCGGGTCAGTTCACGGCCCTGGAGTCCAATTAAAAAAGCACCGCCGTTGGCCCGACACAATTCCTCTAAAAATTCGATTTGGGCTCGAAGCAGCAAATGATCGTAGGGCTTTTCGGCTTGGCGCCAAAAGAAGATCGGAACGCCCAAACTTCGGGTTAAAGCGGCCAATTCCGCTTCTTTGGTGTGACTGAGCAGGTCGTGACCATCGCTGAACACGACCAACACTTTCGGACCTGAACGTTGTACCAAATCGCGCAAAGCAGAGGCCATACCGTCCCAAAGTGCCGAACTGCCTAAAATTTGAAGCTGATCCAAAGCGGTCTCTAACTGCGCTCTATCCTGACTAAAGGCTTGAAAACAGCGGTACTCACCTGAAAAGAAGGCCAGGCTGATGGCATCTTCATTCTTCTTTTCGCGAATTAAACCGCGGGCCAAGGCAATCGCTTTAGGCAAATCGGACTCCTGGCTTGCCGACAAATCAAATAAAAGCATGATGTTACCTGGAACACTTTTTTGTTCCAGATGGTTGATAGGCAGAGCCGTTCCGTTTTCCAACAGTTGAACGTCACCCAAGGCCAGTTTGGGTTGTTTGCCGCGCATATCCTGAACGCGCAGGGAAAGAGTGACCCGCGAAACCCGTTCGACCAAATCGACCTGGATGGAATCCTGGAAACACAAAAGGAAACCCATCATCCACATGCGCAATCGCTCCTCCGTTCGTCAAAGAAATCCAGTATAGTATGACCCGATCGCTCAGGCGGGTAGGCATTTGGTGAGGTTGGCCATGTTTCGACAAACGGTTTGGTATTCGCTCTCCGCGGCCGCCAGTCGAATTCTCGCCTATTTCCTGTATGTCTATGCCGGTTATCAGTTCGGACCGGAGACTTTTGGCCGGTTTGGCAACCAAAGTACCTACTTAATGGTTTTTATGATCTTCTCCAGCTTTGGACTGGATCTGTGGTTGACCCGAACGACCAGCGGTCAGGTATTGGGTCAGGCTGATTTTTGGCGTGTGGTAAGCCTCCGCATCGGGTTGACCAGTGCACTGACCCTTCCTATCGCGCTGTTGATCGGCCTGAAAGTATTTGGTGTTGCCATTTGGGGCGCTATCCCTGAAGCGTTGGTGTTGCTGAGCTCGCTGTACTTCGACCACATTGGCCTGACGGCCGGCGCCATTTTCGAAGGTCGCAAAAAATTGTCGACCAGTGCCAATCTCAGCATGATTCGCTTCATCAGCTTAACGGTATTTGGCGCCAGCCTGCTTTATTTCCATCCTACTTTGATGAGCCTCAATTTGGCTTTCCTGTTGTCCTCCATCACCCGTGCCTGTATTGCCTGGATTTGGGTCCGGCCCCAACTTTCAGGACCCAACCAAGGCTTCCAATGGCGCCAATTAATGCGCGAAGCTGGCCCAATGGCGCTGCTCAACGGAATGGTCGCCCTGTATTTTCATATCGACAACCTAATGATCCCCGAACTGAGCAGTTTAAGTCAGGCCGGCTGGTATAAATCAGCTTATGTCATGATCGAAGCCCTCTTGTTTCTCTCGGCGGGTATTAGTTCGGCCCTTTTTCCGTACTTTTCAAAACCTCATATTCCAATTGAGCACAAGGCCATGCAGGCCAACATTGGCCTCAAGTACATGTTTTTAATGGCGTTCCCTATTGTATTCGGCGGCAATGTCATGGCAGAAACCCTGGTTCAATGGTTTTACGGTGCCCAAGCTGAATCCTTCAGTGAGACAGCGACTGCCCTCGGCCTACTCCTTTGGGCCCTGCCCTTTATGTTTGCCAACAATACGCTTGTACGATTTTTTCTAGGCCTGCACTGGCACCGTGCCGTTCTGGTTCGGGTCGTGTGGATTGCTTTTTTGAACATCGCCATCAATGCGTACGCGATTCCGATCTGGGGATATCGCGGCGCAGCTATTGCCACAATCATCAGCGAAGGCAGCCTTTTTCTTTTGCTGTCCTGGCGTTTGAACCGCCATGCTCGTTCTTTGCGCATCTGGTTTTGGTTTGGGGTTGCGGGTATTTTGGGCGCCGCGGTTTACCCTATCGCCCATATCCTGCTGGGTTGGCATCCCCTCTCGGCGATTCCCGGAGCCGCCCTTTTTTACGGCTTGCTCTTGTGGCTACTGCGGCTCATTCGTTTGGATGAATTGCGCCAATTTGGTGGTGCCGAATGAATTATTGGGACGCGCACTGCCATTTAAGTGATCTACGTCTGGACACGGCATGGCCCGCAATGATCCAACGCGCCCAAGCAGCCGGAATATCCACCTTTTTGCTGGGTGGGGTCAGCCCCGAAGAATGGCAACGCCAAAGCTTGCTGCCGGATTGTTGCTTACCCGTATTTGGCCTGCATCCCTGGACCGTCATTGAACAGGACGAGGAGACCTTAGAAACCGCCTTTAATCTTCTAATGTCCGAAGTTAGCTGGGTTCGCGCCATTGGTGAGACGGGCTGTGACTTCCATCCCCGGTTTCCCAAATCCAGTCATTCGCGCCAAATCACCTGGTTAGAACGTCACCTGGACCTGGCCCAAAAGGTCCACAAACCCATTGTTTTGCATGTGGTTCGCGCACACAGCCCCGTCTTGGAAACCCTGAAGCATCATCCTGTGGAAAGGGCTGGCCTGATACACAGCTTTTTTGGCAGCTTTGAAACAGCTCAGCAATATCACCAATTGGGCTTCCTGATTTCGATAGGCCCAGCATTGCTCGACTCCCGCTCGGAAAAATTAAGGCAAGCGGTTAGCCGTATGCCCTTAGACTGGATCGTTGTAGAATCTGACGCGCCGGATCAAAAACCCCGATCCGAAACCACCGAATGGAATGAACCGACGGTCGTCCTCAAGATTGCAATCGCGATCGCCGAAATAAAAGGGTGTCCGGCTGAGCACGTTTTAAGCGGCAGTGCCGCTCGCCTCCGGCAACTACTGGGAGAACTGACATGAATTTTGATTTTTTACCACAGCAGGAAGGCTCCGAGGCGGATGAAACCTACAAGCTGCATCGGCGCTTTGACCGGATGGGCCGTTTGGTTGGCGATAGCGCCATGAAAAAATTGATGGATGCGCATGTCATGGTAATCGGACTGGGTGGCGTGGGCTCTTATGCGGCCGAAATGTTGGTGCGCAGCGGTATCGGCCGATTGACCTTAGTGGATTTTGACGAAGTCTGTATCACCAATGTGAACCGCCAACTGCACGCCATGCAAGGCAGTATTGGAAAGCCGAAAGTGTCCATCCTGGCCGAGCGATTCCAGAAGATCAATCCCAAAGCGGAAATCGAGGCCTTGGTCCAATTTTACAACCAGGAACACGCTGCAGAGATCTTGGACCGCCAACCGCAATACGTCATTGACGCCATCGACAGTGTCACGTCCAAAGCCCATTTATTGGCCGAATGTATCCAACGCGGGATCCGGGTTGTCAGTTCGGCTGGAGCTGGCGGTCGTTTTGATCCCACCCAAATTCGTGTAACCGATCTAGCAGCCACCACCTGGGACCCCCTTGCGCGCTCCATCCGTAAGATATTACGCGGCCAGTACGATTTTCCAGCCAACCAGCAATTTGGCATTCCTTGTGTCTTCAGTAGTGAACCCGTCAGCATGCCTCAGGAACTTTCCTACGACAATGGCCAAGGGTTTCGCTGTGTGTGTCCGCAGGGCCAAAACGAATATTTCACGTGTGACAATCGCAATCTGATCCATGGGACCGCGGGATTCGTAACCGGAACGTTTGGTTTTGTTAGCGCTAGTTTGGTCGTCCGTCACTTGGTCGGCAACTACATTTGGCCGGTTTCTGGCGAAGCATTGCCGCCCATTGCCGAGCGCAACCAGTTAGCTGCCCCGATCGGATAAATCTGCGGGGTGATGGGTCGCTTGGGCCAGCCACTGATCCAAATAAACCAATCCCGATGCGGTATCCGCAAAAGCGCCTTCAAGCTGGGCTTCCAAACAATGGGCCAAAACGGTTTTGAAATGAGGGCCCGGTTTAATGCCGCGTTCAATGAGGTGACGACCCATGATGAGGCTTTGAGGCGGTTGATTCTCGACGCCCAGCGCGCGTGCCCGCTCGAGCAACCAGGTACCCGCTGCAAAGGGTTGTTGGCCAATGGGTGGCCGACCTGCATGATCAGCTTGAGCCACACGCACCAGTCGATCAATCCGTTTTACCTCCATGGCCAGCCGGCGGATGGCTGAATCGGGTGCCTGTTCCTTGAAGTAATAAAAGGGCACAAGGTGATTGGCCACCAGCGGAGTGACTTGTTCAATCAGCTCGGTTTGACGGGTCAACCGAGCCAAAAGGGTTTGGGTCGGCTCTACCCCTTTTTGGCCGTGGTTCGGTGCGCGCCAGGTGCCCGAAACCTCTTTGGTCGCCTGCGGTTTGCCCAGGTCATGGCAAAGACAGGCCCAGCCCACCACCAAATCTTCCCAAGGATCCCCCATTCGGGCACTGGCAAAGGCATCCATGACGGAAAGTGTATGGTTCCAAACATCGCCTTCCGGGTGCAACTCCTCATTTTGCGGACAACCAATCAGGCGCTGAAATTCCGGAAAAAGCGCGATCCACCCCGTGTCCACAAGAAATTGAAGGCCCCGACTCGGCTCAAGTCCTTGCAGGATCAACTTGCGAAATTCTTCGAAGATGCGTTCGGCTGTCAGGTGCGTCCAATCGATTTGCCGACATAAGGCCAATGTGTCCGGATGACAGGTGAGACGGAAGCGAGCCAGCAATTGCATGCCCCGAAGCACCCGCAACGGATCCTCACAGAAGCGATGGGAGACGTGGCGCAATTGACGCGCGTTTAAGTCTGCTAGGCCACCAACAGGATTCAGAACGGTTTGATTTTCGAGATCAAAATACAACGCGTTGATGGTGAAATCACGCCGTAGGGCCGCCTCTTCAAGCGACATGTTGGGATCAGAGTCCACCTCAAAGCCGCGATGGCCAACCCCAGACTTGCGCTCGCGCCTGGGAATGGAAATATCAATGGGGTAACCTTTCACTTTTAAAATGCCAAAGGATTTTCCGACCAAATCCACATCCAGTAGGCCAGCCACCAATTGGGTCAGGCTCGCCCAATCCAGACCAAAAACTTCAATATCCAAATCCTTGATGGCCTGACCCCATAACCCGTCGCGAACACACCCGCCCACCAAATACGGCCGGCCACCTTGCGCTAAAAGTAGCGCGACAAGGCTATCAATGACTGCACGGAGTTGCGGGTCCTGAATGTGATTGAGCAATTCCCCACCTCAAATCAAAGGCCAGGTCCATTATAGCCAAGCGTATGGCTGGCAATAAAAATTGGGTTGACACCAAATATGCCCGGGATCACGTCCTGTTTGGGATAGAATGGGTTGGCAATAGGAGCTTTATGAACGAACCGCCTCCATTTCCCGCATTTCATTTTACGCGCCCCTCAGGGCCCGGTTTTGCGATCGTCAGCGAAGGCTGCGCCGCCGCGAACGAATGGATGGCTTTTTACATGCTTCGCTTGCTGGAATCTTTGGATTTAAAAGATTTAGCAAGCACACATTGGTTCAGTTTGTGGCGCGATGCATACCTGCGTTTCTACCAACCGATTTTTGCCGCGTACACCTACACTTTGTCTGAAGGCAGAACCTGCCTTTTGGCCAAAGAGCCCAGTGCCGACCGGGTATTGGCCCTTTTTGACACCGTTCAAGCGGCTCTACCCGATTTGCTCAATGGACGACCCATTGAGGACCTGTTATTGGCCTCCGAAAACATCCCGCTTTGGGAACGTTATTTCAATATCGAGAATCAGCTGTACCAGATGAACAACCAGTGGTTGGCTCAATGCATTCAACCCCTTGTAAAGCCTGGAGATGTGCTCTTGGAAGTAGGCG
Source organism: Acidobacteriota bacterium (assembly GCA_020637335.1). Taxonomy (GTDB): domain Bacteria; phylum Acidobacteriota; class Holophagae; order Acanthopleuribacterales; family Acanthopleuribacteraceae; genus JACJWC01. The sequence goes on from JACJWC010000006.1 coordinate 204,566, forward strand.
GTGGATTTGGTTCAGCGGCTCTGACCCTTGCCCGGACCCTGACCCCGACGCAAAGAGAACAAGCGCATTTGGTTTTCAGTGAAATCGTGCCTTTTTTCATGAGTCGCGCGCGCCGTGCTTTGGGCGGCCAGTTTGCCAAGATCGATTACAAAATGCTGGATCTGAACCATATCAACGAACCGCCGAGTCCCGGCCAATTCGACCTGATTTACGGGGTAAACGTCTTACATGTAGCCCAAGACCTCGAATCAACCTTGGCCACGCTTTACCAATGGCTCCAGCCGGGCGGATCTTTGGTTTTTTCTGAAGCGGTTCGCCCATTCATAGACGTTCCAATCTATCCGGAGATGGTCTTTGGCTTTTTCCGTGATTTTCATCAGGTCCATCTCAGTGATTTACGTCCCAAAGGTGGATTTCTGACGCAAGACCATTGGAAGGCTTTGCTGGTGCACCAGGGCTTCCAGGTGGATACCTGGCCAAAATCTGAGCTTGGTCCTGAATATCCCTTTATCTATTCGACCTGTCTCGTCGCCCAAAAGCCCAAATGATCCTTGGGCTTCTCTTCTGGTTGGGCATGTCGGGCGACTGGACCGATCTGCTGGCCACCCAGTCTGAAGCCAATGGTCAAATTACCCAGGTCCAAGCCCGATTGATTCAGCCCGATTTGCTTGAACTTGAAATTTTGATTTTTGAACCCGATCGCCCAAATGAAAAATTAACCGATCGCCGCCTGATCGCATGCAACGCCATCCGCGCTTGGGATTGGCTCAGTTTGGATCCCAGACAGGGCCTTCACCTCAAAATTGTCGTTACACGCGGAAAGGATAGTCCGACCCAGTTCGATGGTTTGCCCGGATTGGATCAAGTTTTTACCATCCTGGTGGGGCCTTACCCAAAAGATCGTGTAACCGCCATTGAACAATCCTTTGCACAATTCGCCCAATGCCAACCCTGAACCGAATCATTTGACGTAGAATAAGAATTAACGAATCACAGGTTAATCAATGCGGTTTTGGGAATGAATGCGAATTTTCTCGTGTTGTTCTCTCGTTTATCAGGGGGATTAGAATGCAGAAAAAAGAAGTTGCAACTTGGTCGGAATTGAAGGACCGGGACCCGCATTACGCACTGGTACAGGGCGTAGATTTAGTCGTCATTCGCTATGACGATAAGGTTAGCGTCTTATATGGACGTTGCCACCACCGCGGCGCCATCCTCGCCGATGGTCATATTGAAGGTCCCAATCTAATTTGTGGCGTACACGGCTGGGATTACCGCTACGACACCGGGATCAGTGAATACAATAACAGCGAACAGCTCAAATCGTTTAAGGCCTGGATTGAAGCTGACAAGGTTTGGGTCGACGCCGATGAGATTGCCGAGTGGGCGCTATTTAATCCCCAACCTTTTCGCCGGGATGCCTATCAAGGCACCTACCAAGACACACATGGCAGCGAAGAAGAACCTTTTGTGGGCATGATCCATGAGCTTGCTGAATACGGTTTAACCCGCACCGGTCAGCATGGACCTTTGGCTGCTATGGGCGTGCCGCGCCAGGAATTACCGACTTGGGATGACCTTCAATTCGTGGTGGGTCAACTGAGTCGCTTCCCCCTTTTGGACGACGCCGAAGTCGACAGTCGCTTGGTTATCGGTCCTAGGGCCAAGAAACCGCTAACTTTACAAATTCCGCTTTTCGTTTCCGACATGAGTTTTGGTGCCTTATCCGAGGAAGCCAAAGTTGCCCTGGCCAAAGGTGCGGAATTAGCCGGCACCGGGATTTGTTCGGGTGAGGGTGGCATGTTGCCCGAGGAACAAGCTGCCAATTCGCGCTACTTTTACGAACTTGCCAGCGCCCAATTCGGGTTCCAATGGGAAAAGCTCGACCGGGTCCAATCCTTTCATTTTAAAGGTGGACAAGGCTCCAAAACCGGCACGGGTGGCCATTTACCCGGTCATAAAGTCAAAGGCAAAATCGCACAAATTCGCGGTTTAAAAGAAGGCCAGTCCGCGATAAGTCCGGCCTGTTTTCCCGGCTGGGATCACGCGCGATTCAAGGATTTTGCGGCGCAGGTCCGCGAGCGAACCGGTGGCATACCCATCGGATTCAAACTCTCGGCCCAACACATTGAGGCGGATATTCAAACCGCACTTGAAATTGGGGTTGACTACATCATTTTAGATGGACGCGGCGGCGGAACGGGCGCTGCCCCTACCTTGTTCCGCGACCACATTTCAGTTCCGACCATCCCCGCATTGGCGCGTGCCCGTCACTTCCTTGACACGAACGGGCATCGCGATATTACGCTGATCATTACAGGTGGTCTGCGCACCCCAGCCGATTTTGCCAAAGCCATGGCACTAGGCGCGGACGGGATTGCCATCTCCAATTCCGCACTCCAGGCCATCGGTTGCCTGGGCATGCGCGCCTGTCACACCAATAATTGCCCCGTTGGTATTGCTACCCAAAAGGAACATTTACGTTCGCGCTTATTGGTCGATCACGCAGCCGAACGGCTGGCGCGTTTTATGACCAGCTGCGTTGATTTGATGAAAATCCTGGCCCGCGGCTGTGGGCACCACCGACTTAACCAGTTTTGCCTGGACGACCTCACCACCTGGAAACAAGAAATGAGCAACTTGTGTGGGGTCCGTTACGGCGGACTGAATGGCTGGAGGTAAACATGAAATGGCATAAAGTAGCAAATACCAGCGATTTACCTGATGGACGGGTCATTACCGTTCATGCCGATAATCACAGCTTTGCACTCTGTAGGGTCGGCGATCAATACGCCGCGTTGGATAACCGTTGCCCGCACCAAGGCGGCCCATTAGGTGAAGGTTCCATCGAAAAAGGTTGGTTGCGTTGCCCCTGGCACGGTTGGGATTTCGATCCACTGACTGGAAAACCACCCGGAGGGTATGACGATGGGGTGCCGTGTTTTCCCGTCGAAATCCGCTCAGACGGAATCTACATCGGTCTTGCTGAACGACCACCTGAGCCCGCGACCGTTTCAGATATCATGGTCGAAACCATGCTCCGCTGGGGTGTCAAAACCGTTTTCGGAATGGTCGGTCACTCCAACTTGGGATTCGCTGAGGCCATGCGCAAAAAGGAAGAGGCCGGCCAGCTCCAATTTATCGGCATCCGCCACGAAGGCGCTGCAGCGTTTGCCGCAAGCGCCTATGCCAAGCTGACCGGTAAGCCGGCTGCTTGCTTTGCAATTGCAGGGCCCGGCGCGACCAACCTGTTAACGGGGTTGTGGGATGCGCGGGTCGATCGTGCGCCCGTTTTGGCCTTAACCGGTCAGGTTGATACACAAGTCCTTGGACCGGGCGCATTTCAGGAAGTCGACCTGAAATCCGCATTCCAAGGTGTCGCGGCCTGGAGCCAAACCGTATTACCCGGCAGCCGACACGCGGAACTCATGAACCTCGCGCTTAAAAATGCCATTCTGCAACGCCATGTGGCCCATTTGATTTTGCCCAACGAAGTTCAGGAAATGCCTGCTCCGGCCAATAGTAAAGCCGGTGGACCGCAAGGCCGAATGGGGCACCCGGCCATCTTGCCAGATCCGCGCAGTATGGATGCGCTTCTCGAGAAATTGACCCAGTCCACCCGACCCGTTTTTATTGTGGGCCATGGTGCCCGGTTCCACATGGACGCCATTCAATCTCTGGCGGAAAAATGGAACGTGCCAATCCTAACAACCTTTAAAGGCAAAGGGCTTATCGCCGATCAGCATCCGCTGGCTTGCGGCGTTTTGGGGCGCAGTGGAACGCCTATCGCCAGTTACTTTATGAATGAATCCGATCTCTTATTTGTCTGGGGCGCTTCGTTTTCAAACCATACCGGTATCACGCCCAAGAAGCCAATCGTACAAATCGATTTTGACCCGATGGCACTCGGCAAGTTTCACCCGGTAGATGTGCCCGTTTGGGGTGAAATTGGCAGAGTTTGCGCGGACCTGAAACAGCGCAACCTGAAATTTTCTTTTGTCGATCAACGTCCGGAAATTGCTGAACGCTGGTCCATTTGGCGCAATGAGAAACAACGCCGCGCCCAAGACCATCGCGGCAACGGTCTCAATTCAAGCGTTCTCTTCCAGATCCTGAGTGACCTGGCACCGGAGGATGCGGTTATCGCTGTTGACGTCGGCAATAATGCCTATTCCTTTGGCCGTTACTTTGAGTGTAAACGCCAAAGTATCCTGATGTCGGGCTATCTCGGCTCGATTGGGTTCGGTTTTCCCGCGGCCATGGGCGCCTGGACTGCAGAACCCCATCGAAAAATTATCGCTGTCACCGGCGACGGTGGATTTGCCCAATACATGATGGAGCTTTTGACCGCGGTCAAGTATCAGATGAATATCACTCACATCCTGCTCAACAATGGGGAATTGGGCAAAATCTCAAAAGAACAGCGCGCCGACCAATTACCGGTGTGGAAAACCCAATTACACAATCCCAACTTCGCAGAATACGCCAAAAACTGTGGCGCATGGGGCGAACGGGTCAGCAATCCAGAACACCTGGCAAAGGCGATGCAAGCAGCATTGGATGTCAAAGGACCTGCACTTTTAGAGGTAATGTGCGACGCCCAACTGATCTAACTAAAAACAGGGGTTATCCAACAACAACGGGTAACCCCCTGATTAGTAGGCGTAAACCAGGAATGTGTCACCTAAAGGCGAAACTCCCGAGGTCTTATTCATTAAACCACAAATGAGGACCGCACAAGCAAAAAGCTCGGTAAAACCACCGTCAATCCAAATTGCCGGGACCACCAACCGAGCCACGAGAACCGGGGAAGTTAAAATTTTTCAAATTTGTAAAACAGATCACAGCTTTCTTAACACCGGAAATTGAAATTAGGTTAGAATAATGTTGTATTGCTAATACACGGTTCACATTATTCCACTGATGTGGCTCGTGGACGACGCAACCCAACTCACCTTAGGTTTGTCCTTGGTGTGGTTTGTTATGCAGGAAAGTAGATGGTCACCAGTAATCGCGTTCATCCAACCATACAATCGGGGTCATGGGTCATGTTCGGCGGCCAGCAATGGCGGGTAGTCAGCCAAGAAGGGGCTACCATTTTCCTGAAACGGTCCAACATTCGCATTCGAACGTTGGTCCAGTTGGTTTTACCCCTCGGCTAAAAACTGGCTGGCCTGTATTTCCGAAATTATTCTCCGGTTGGGACCCAAATATTTTTGACCTGGGTCGCTTCGTGCAGGAATTCGTGACCACAGCCCTGCTGCGGATCCAGCCAGTCACGGGCCTGGCCGTAGTTCACCCACGTCCTTTTCATATTGCAAGCCGATTCATGTTCGACCTGGAAACTGCCTTCCGCAGAACCAAAATACCAGACCGAATCCACGTCCTCGTGCTGGATCAAGGTTTGGGTTAAATGGTCGCGTTGGCCCGTCACAATATTCAGGACGCCACCGGGCACATCGCTGGTGTCCAGAACCTGATAGAAATCGGTCGCGCAAAGCGGAAATCTCTCGCTGGGAATCAACACAACGGTATTGCCACGCGCAATGGCGGGAGCGGCCAAGCTGACCAGGGCCAACAGCGGATGCGTATCCGGGCAAGCAATCCCAATCACGCCAACAGGTTCATTTACCGACACGGTGACGCCAGAAAGGGTCGTTTCCTGAAGAGATCCACCGAATTTATCGGCCCAGGCGGCATAGGTAAACAGGCGATCCAAGCAGGCATCCACTTCAACTTGAGCTTGTTTGAGTGAACAGCCGGTCATAGCAACCAGGCGTTGGCAAAACTCCTCATGCCGTGCATCCAAATTTTCGGCCAGAAAATAGAGAATTTGGGCGCGGTTATGGCCATGCCGCATGGACCAGCCCGGTTTAGCCAAATGCGCGGCGTGCGCCGCTTCTACAGCATCGCGAATATCTTTGCGATTACCATCACCGACCTGGCCGACCCAGTTTCCCTTCGGATCAAGAATGGCGCGCGAGTAAGCACCATCCGGCCGAACCTGTTTCCCGCCGATGTACATTTTGGGACTGCGATCAATGGGTCGGGATTTGGCACTAAACGTGGGCAGGTCACTGGGTCGAGTCGGGATATGCGCACCCCAGGCCTTCCTTTTTTCAATGGGTTCCGCGGGTTGCGGCCTTTTTTGCCATACGGGTCGCAGGTATTCAAACAGACCTTCTTTCCCGCCTTCCCGACCATAACCGCTTTCGCGATAACCACCAAACCCAGCAGCTGCATCAAATTGGTTGGTGCAGTTGACCCACACGCTACCTGCCTTGATTTTACTGGCGATATCCAAAGCCAAATTAATGTTTTCGCTCCAGACGCTGGCCGCCAAGCCGTACCGAGTATTATTGGCCAACTCCAAGGCCTCTGCAGGTGAACGAAAGGACATGGCGACCAGAACCGGCCCAAAGATTTCTTCGCGTACCACCTCAGAGCTGGGCTGAACGTTGGTGATCAAGGTCGGTGGATAAAATAGACCATTTTTGGGCAAATCGATTTGCGGCTGAAAGACACAACCGCCTTCTCGCACACCGGTTTGAACCCACTCATCCACCGTTTTCCATTGGCTTTGATCGACAATCGCACCCATATCAACCGCTTTGTCGAGCGGGTCGCCGACCCGTAATTGACCCATGCGGCGTTTCAATTTGTCGATGAAGGTCGCAAACACATTTTCCTGGACCAAAAGTCTGGAACCGGCACAGCAGACCTGACCCTGATTAAACCAAATGGCATCAACAACGCCTTCAACGGCACTGTCCAAATCGGCGTCTTCAAAGACAACAAAAGGCGATTTCCCGCCCAGTTCAAGCGACAGCTTTTTTCCGCTACCCGCCGTTTGACGGCGCAAAATACGGCCGACATCGGTGGATCCGGTAAAGGCCACTTTATCGATTCCGGGGTGGTCGACCAACAGAGAACCCGCTTTGCTACTACCCGTCAACACGTTTACAACACCGGGTGGCAAACCCGCTTCGGCCACGATTTGGGCGAAAAGCAATGCGGATAAGCGCGTATAGGACGCAGGCTTTAAAACAACCGTGTTGCCCATGGCGATGGCAGGCGCAATTTTCCAGGCCAGCATGAGTAAGGGAAAGTTCCAGGGTATGATTTGGCCCACCACGCCAACCGGTTGATAGTCAGCCAATTCTGTATCCATCAACTGAGCCCAACCGGCATGATAATAAAAATGGCGGGCCAGCAACGGCACATCGATATCGCGCGACTCGCGAATCGGTTTACCGTTATCCATAGATTCCAAAACAGCTAAAAGGCGGTGGTGCTTTTGGATGTTGCGGGCGATGGCATACAAGTGCCGAGCCCGAACCGGACCCGCCGTTTTGGCCCAGGATTTAGCGGCTTTTTGGGCGGCCGCAACGGCCATATCGACTTCTTTAGCGGTGGCCTGGACCGTTTCTGCCAAAACCTGCCCATTGGCCGGATTGTGGCTTGTGTAATAGTCTGCCCCATCGGGATGGACCCATTTGTTGTTAATAAACAAGCCCAATTTGCGGTTATGTTCATCAAGCCAAGCCTGAGCAGCGGAATCGGATTCAGGTGCAGGTCCGTAAGCCATGGAATTAAATACCTCTAACAAATTCATTGCGTGCTCCACTCCTAGCCCATTGGCATGTGGTGTTTGGCGGCGTAACGGCCGGTCATGTAGTGGTAGAGTTGGCGTTCCAAATCGGTCAATAGGCTACTGGCCCCAAAACGAAACAATTGAGGCTGTAACCAAGCATCGCCTAACTCTTCTTTCATTAATGCCAACCAGACCAGGGCTTGTTTGGCTTTGGAAATGCCGCCCGCCGGTTTAAATCCAACAATATGCCCAGTTTGTTCCAAATAGGCCCGAATGGCCCGCGCCATGACCAAACCAAATTCCAAGGTGGCATTGACCGATTCTTTGCCAGTAGACGTTTTGATGAAATCGGACCCGGCCATCATGGCGACCAGACTGGCCTGATAAACCTGTTTCAAGGTTGCCAGATCGCCGGTGGCTAAAATGGTTTTCATGTGCGCATCCCCACAGGCAGCGCGGAACTGGCGAATTTCGTCATAAAGCGCCTGCCAATTGCCGGTTAAGACCTGGTGGCGCGCGACAACAATATCAATTTCCTGGGCGCCATCAGCAACGGCTTGTTCCACTTCGGCCAAACGCTGTTTCAGCGGGGTTAGGCCGGCCGGAAACCCCGTTGCCACCGAAGCCACCGGAATGTGGGTGCCTTTTAAGGCGGAGACCGCTTCAGAAACCATGTTGGGATAAACACATACAGCGCCAACGGTGAGGTGGAGGCTGCCAATCCCCAGTTTCTCGACCATATCGGGTCGTAACGGTTGGCGTGCCTTGGCACATAGGCGTTGGACCCGACCGGGCGTGTCATCACCTGCCAGAGTCGTCAAATCCATACAACTAATGGCTTTAAGGAACCAGGCGGCTTGCCAGGTTTTTTTGACGGTCCTGCGGCCGGGCAAAGTCGCCGTTCGACGTATCACGGCTGATCGATTGACTCGGGCGGACGTCACCCAGGCCAAGTCTAAAGGCGTCCCGGGATTGCGTTCTGGGCTGCTAGACATGAGGGCCACCTTTCACGGTGAGATCAAAAAAAGGAACCCTCAAAATAACACGGCCTGTGATTTAACAAAAGCCTGAGCCCATTTGCAGCCCTACTGCACTCCATGAATTTTAATAAAAGACCCCATCGGGTGGAAACGGGGTGGCAAGCCACCCCGTTTACGGTTTACAGGTAGCCCTGATGTAATAAAAGTTCCGCATTAAGAAGGGCAGCACCAGCTGCACCGCGGATGGTGTTATGGGAAAGGATCGCCATGCGCACATCCAGGATGGGGCAGCTGCGCACCCGGCCAACGGTCACCGCCATACCGCGCGCATTATCGCGATCCAGTTTGGGTTGTGGCCGCATTTCGTCTTCACTTAACCAAATCGGTTTCTGGGGTGCTGAATACAGTTTGGCCTGCTGGGGTACACCCGAGAAGTTGGCCAAAACCTGTTTAATTTCCTCAATACTGGCCTTTTGCTTCAGACCGATATTCAGACATTCAAAGTGGCCATCGCTCACATTGACCCGGGTACACTGGGCAGAAACTTTGAAGCTGGCCGGACTTTGCAATTGGCCAAGGATTTTTTGCGGTTCGCTTTCGACCTTCTCTTCTTCACCGCCGATATAAGGCAAAACGTTGTCGTCGATCAGTTCTGGCGGTGGTCCCGGATAACCCGCCCCAGAGCGCGCCTGGAACGTAACCACATTTACCGCAGTGACTTCAAAAGCGTCGTGGAGGGCTTTAAGCGGGAGCGCAAGCCCAACCGTAACACAATTGGGGTTGGTGACAATAAATCCTTTCCAGCCGCGAATCTGACGCTGGATCGGGATTAGCTCACTGTGGCCTGGATTCACTTCCGGGATCATAAGCGGCACATCGCTGTGCATGCGGAAGGTGGAAGCATTGGACACGACCGCAAAGCCCGCCTGAGCAAAAGCGGGTTCCACCACTTTTGCCTGATCCGAGGGCAGGGCGGACAGCACAAAATCCACATCCATTTCCGGAACACACGTTTGAACCACCTGGTTTTTCAAATTTTCAGGGATGGCCGTTTCCATGCGCCAAGTGACAGCCTCCTGGTAGGTTTTACCTGCAGACCCTTCACTGGCCGCCAGTGCGGTTATCTCGAATTGCGGATGGTTTTCGAGCAATTGAATAAAACGTTGGCCAACGGCGCCGGTTGCGCCCAATATCCCCACTTTTTTCTTGTTTGTCATTTTGAACCTGCCTTTTCTAAGATCGCATCGGTTGCACGAAAAACTTGGGCTTCATCGACCACAATCGAAATGGAATACTCGGAAGAGCCCTGTGCAATCGCGATAACATTAATTCCCGCTTCGCCCAGCGCACTGAAGATGGTACCGGCAACGCCTACCCTGCCCCGCATATTTTCACCGACGACAGTCAGGATCGCAGCATTTTCGACCACTTTGATGCGGTCAATGCGGTGTTCGCGTTCCATCCAGTCCTGCAGTTGATGGTTGAGGGCCTGGAGCGTAATGGCCAAATCTTCGCCGCGAATGGCAAAGCTGATGTTGTGTTCTGATGAGCTCTGAGAAATCATCAAAACGTTGGTCCCACTGCTGCTGATCACACCAAAAACGCGGCTAGCCACGCCCGGGACACCTATTAAACCATAGCCGCCAACGGTCACAATGGCAACCCCCTTGATGGCGGTGGTAATCAAATCCGGTCCGCGGTCCTGGGGTTCATGGCAGATCAACGTGCCTGGCTTTTCCGGTGACATGGTGTTTTTGATACGCAGATTGGTGTCGGATTCCAGCAAAGGCCACATGGTGTAGGGATGCACCACTTTTGCACCGAAATAGGCGGCTTCAGCCGATTCTCTGAAACTGATTTCGCGCAAGAGCTTGGAGTGTTGGTGGTGACGCGGATCAGCCGTGTAGATGCCATCTACATCGGTCCAGATCCAGACTTCAAATGCATCGGTTCCGGCACCAAAAATGGAAGCCGAATAATCAGAGCCATTACGACCCAGCAGCGTGGTATGTCCCTCCGCATTCGAACCAATAAAGCCGGCTAGAACCGGAATCCGATCGGACAGAATTGAATTCAAAGCCGCTGCAATCTGGGTTTTGCTGGTGGCTAAATCGACGGCTGCCGAAAGATAGTGATTATCGGTACGAATCAGGGGAGCGCTATCGATGTATTCAGCCTGAAATCCCGCTTGAACCAGGGCTTCAGCCAAGAGCGGTGCCATCAAGCGTTCACCACAACCATGAATGGAGGCCAAGGTGGCAGGATCGTAGTTTTCCAAACCGACTGGGCATTCGCCCAAGAGCCGATCAAAATGGGCGGCGTAATCCGCTTTCCACTTCTCCGACAAACCAAGCTCGTTTGCAATCTGCAGATGCCGACTGCGCAGGAGACGGGTGGTTTCAAGCCAGGTATCCGGTCGCAGTCCAACCAACTGATCAGTCACGCCGGCAGCAGCCGAAGTGATAATAACCGTGGGGTTAGCGTATTCCCGGCGGCTCTGCGCAATGTTGGCAACGACCAGGCGTAGTCGTTCCGCATCGCGGACGCTTGTACCACCGAATTTATGAACGATGGGTCTTTTCATAATAGACTCCTTGATGATCAGGGGCGAGCAGGTAGGTCCGTACAGGAACCTCCAATTGGGAAAGCCGCTGTTGCGCCAGCTCGGCTGTGTGCGGGTCTTGAATCCAACAGCCCAACGTTGGGCCGGACCCGCTGAGGAACACACCGGCTCCCCATGGTTCCGAACGAAACGCATCAAAAATTTTCTGGCTCATGGGTTGAACGGCAAGTCGGTAAGGTTGGTGGCGTACATCCAAGCTGGAGCTGGCCAAATCTTCCAAGCGATTGTGAGCCAAACCGTGCAGGAGTTGCTGAAGAAGGGTTTCGGTTTGGGCCAACACATCGGCACTGGGCTGTGCCGGCAGAATGGCGCGCATGGCCTCGGTTTTGGCTTCGCTCTCCGGAATCACCACCAGGACTTTGAGTTCAGGGTGGATCGGCATTTCCTGCATGACCAGGCCGGGCAAGGGTTGAACGGCCAATTGAAGCCCGCCCCAAATAGCGGGCGCGACATTGTCGGGGTGACCTTCCATCTCGGACGCGGCTTGGGTCAGCAGATCGCGATCGAGTTGGTTTTGATGGTTGAGCAAGGCCAGACAGAGGCCCGCGACAATGGCCGTTGCACTCGAACCCAAGCCTCGGTTTAAAGGCACTTGATTGCGCACTTTGAGCCGAAACGGGGTAGGTGGCCAACCCCATCGCGCACAGCCCTTTTGATAGGCGCTGGCAATCAGGTTCGATTCATCGCGGGCCAAGCTTTCAGCGCCTTCTCCTTCCAGCTCAAACGACCATTCGGGTGCTTCCGCAGCGTAGACCTCGAGGTACAAAGAGAGAGCAAGGCCCAGCCGATCAAAACCGGGCCCTAAGTTAGCCGAAGTCGCGGGAATGCGCAGGAATATGGACATTTCAAAGCTCCAATACGCGGGTCAGAGAATCCAGATCGCCGCGACAATGCAGGGGGCTGGTAGCAAAGGACATGGCGGTTTGAGGATCCTTGAGTCCATTACCTGTCAGAATACACACAACTGAATCCTGCGGTTTAAACATGCCTGAGGCTGCTTTTTTGAGCAGGCCGGCGACCGAACTGGCTGAAGCCGGCTCACAAAATACGCCTTCCCAGGAACACAGTTTGCGGTAGGCATCCAGAATTTCATCGTCGCTCACCGCTTCAATGACCCCACCCGATTCATCGCGTGCGGCTTCCGCCGATTTCCAACTGGCTGGGTTCCCGATCCGGATGGCGGTCGCAATGGTCTCCGGGTGCTCGACCTTGTGGCCTAGCACAATAGGTGCTGCCCCAGCCGCCTGGAATCCGAGCATTTTGGGCAGGCGCGTATTTTTTCCGGCGGCTTGATAGGTCTTATAACCGCGCCAATAGGCGGTGATATTGCCCGCATTCCCTACCGGCATAGCCTGGTAGGTCGGCGCCTCGCCCAGGGCATCAACAATCTCAAAAGCGCCGGTCATTTGGCCTTCAATGCGAAAGGGATTAACCGAGTTGACCAGTTCAATCGGATATTGTTCCGAAAGCTCACGCACCATTTCCAGAGCGACATCAAAATTGCCATCGACCTGAACCACCTGGGCACCGGTGAGGGAAACTTGGGCCAATTTGCCCAAGGCGACCTTGCCTTCGGGAATCAGGACAATGCAGCGCATTCCCGCACGAACCGCGTAAGCGGCTGCGGCTGCGCTGGTGTTACCGGTGGAGGCACAGACGATGGCTTGCGCACCTTTCTCCTTGGCTTTGCTAACGGCCATGGTCATGCCCCGGTCCTTAAACGAGCCGGTTGGATTTAAGCCTTCCAATTTGAGGTAAACCTGGGCCCCGACCACTTCGCTCAGACGCGGTGCTGGCACAAGTGGCGTGTTGCCTTCAATGAGGGAAACGATTGGGGTTTGTGGACTTAAACTTAGATAAACTCTGTACTTATCGATCAGTGGCTGCATGAGGTCCTCTCTAAGCCACCGGCGTGGATTAGAGGGTGCCGGTGGTGCGCTTGGTGTTAATAATCGAGGTAATTTGGGTAGCTAATTCGGTTTTTGAATGATGGCCCAGGTCCATGCAAAATCCATTTGGACCTAAGGCAAAAAGGGCGTTTTCGGTCCCTTCAAAACCGCCATCTGGGCGGGAGATGTCATTAGCAAAAATAAGATCCAGGTTCTTGCTTTCCAGTTTTCGCCGCGCATTGGCTGTCACGTTCTCCGATTCTGCAGCAAAGCCAACCAGAATTTGATCGGTCCGTTTGCGTTGACCCAAGCTAGCTAAAATATCTTGGGTCCGATTCAATTTGAGCTGGCCGTCAAACTGATCTTTTTTCAATTTTTGTGCGGCATAAACGGGCGCGTAATCCGCTACCGCTGCGCAAAGAACCAAAACATCCTGGTCATCGGCACGGGACAGGACGGCATCGGCCATTTGGGCGGCGCTGGTCACCGCGACATTTTCAGTACCCCAAGGCAGGCGTTCGTTGATGGGCCCATGGACCAAAGTCACAATGGCCCCGGCATTGCGCAGGGCACGGGCAAGGGCCAGACCCATACGGCCAGAACTGCGGTTGGTCAAGTAACGAACCGGATCCAAAGCTTCGCGTGTTGGCCCGGCGGTAACCAGCACGCGGGCGCCTTTTAAACCGGGCAGCGGTTGAGTCAAAACGCTTTCAACCACTTCAGCGATGAGTTCGGGTTCAGCCATGCGACCCGGCCCGGTCTCACCACACGCCAACGCGCCCGATTCACCGAGAATCACACGCACGCCGTCTGCGCGTAGCTGGTCCAGATTGCGTTGGGTCGCCGGATGTTCCAGCATGGCAGTATTCATAGCGGGAAAAACCACAACGGGTCCGCGAAAGGCCAGATAGGATTGGGTTAACAAATGGTCGGCATGGCCATGGGCAAACTTGGCCAAAGTCTCCGCCGTAAGGGGCGCTACCAGTAAAAGATCGACTTCGCGCATGAGCGCAATGTGGCGCATGCTGCCATCAATGGCATCGCTCGAAATACACGGGTTCCCCGAGAGCGCCTCAAGGGTTAATGGCCCAATAAAACGCGCGCCCCACTGGGTAGTAATCGTATGAACATCATGTCCGGCCTGGCTCAACAACCGGACGGATTCGGCCGCTTTGTATGCAGCGATTCCGCCGCATACGCCAAAAGCGATCCGCGACCCGAGACGGTTTTGTGTTTCCACTGCTTACCTCCGCCCGGGTCCCTTGCTCATAAAATCAAAGCCTCACGATTCCGATGAGGGTTCTGACAGACCCAGGCTCTCCTGGATCCGTATGGCGTCCGCACGCAAATGAAAATCGACTTCGCCTTCCAATACTTCCTGCAAGGCCACTTCCGTCAATTTCGAGTTGTTCTCAAATTCAACTCGGGCTTTGGCCCCGCGTTGCAGTTGGGCGACCCGTTGTCCCGCCAAAACGATGAGGCGGAATTTACTGCCGACATCCTCAGGTATTTCCATGTAATTTGCTCCGTTTCCGATCCTCGCCCGCAGGCGTGAATGGCATAGTTTATTCACTTTGTCGAAAGCTTTCAAGGATTTCCTTGATCTTTTCAGGGTTTCGTGCCGGTTTGAGGCGCTCGCAACGGATCAGCATCTGGAGCTGCTGAAAACACATATCCAAGTCATCGTTGACCAAAACGTAGTCGTATTCCAACGCTGCCTGCACCTCGCCACAGGCATTGCGCAAGCGCCGCTCAATGGTCGATTCGGAATCGGTGGCCCGCCCATAGAGGCGCGCGGACAACTGGGCGAAACTCGGCGGCAGAATAAAAACGAACAGGGCATCCGGCATCTTGGACTTGACGATGCGCGCACCGGCCACATCGATGTCCAGGATGAGATCCTTGCCGGCCTGCTGACCCCGCAGCACTTCGCGCAGGCTGGTCCCATAATAGTTGCCATGAACGTCCGCATATTCGAGGAACTTATCGGCAGCAATCATGGCCTCAAATTCCGAACGATCAACAAAGTGATAATCGATCGCATCCTTTTCACCCGGGCGTGGCGCCCGCGTGGTGTGGCTGACGGAGAATTGGCAGAGTGGGTCTTCGTGTAAAAGCCGATGCAAAATCGTGCTTTTGCCCGTACCCGAAGGCGCTGAAATTACAATGAGCTGACCGCGTTCCATAGACCACCTCACTCAATATTTAATAGCTGTTCGCGGATTTTTTCCAGGTCAGCCTTAAGTTTAACCACCTTATCTGCCAGTTCCGACATGCGGGCCTTGTTACCGATGGTTGTCACTTCGCGTTGCATTTCCTGGGTGACAAATTCGAGTACCTTGCCCATAGAGGCGTCTGGCGCTTCCAAATGGGCGCGAAACTGTTGAATATGGGTGTGCAAACGGGTTAATTCCTCGGTGATATCCGTGCGATCAACGTGGTACAAAACTTCCTGATACAGGCGCGCATCATCGAGCGGATACTCGCTTAAGAGCGACTCCATTTTCTTGCGCAGCTGGTTTTGGATCTCCTCGGGCCGCTCCTGAGCAACTTTTTCCAGTTCTATCACATGCTCAGCGACTTGATTCAGCAACTCGATTAATGCTTGGTGCAGGCATGCACCTTCTCTTCGCCGACTCTCAATCAAGGCCAAAACCGCCTGGTCCAACGTCTGGCAAATCAGGGTATCGCCTTCGGCTGGCAGTGCAAAGCCGACTTTTTGGCTACTGACCAAATCGCTTAAACGCAGCACCGAATTGACGTCCAGTTCGCCTTGAACCTGATATTCCTGCTTGAGGATCTGAGCCGTTTCCATTAGCTGCAGGATCCGCGGCCGACTTACCTCGGTTTTAGGCATCCATTGTGGGTCGCGCATTTCGATCTCGGAGTAAATATCGATGCGACCGCGTTTGACGTGGTCCGTCACGTGCGCCCGTAAACTGCTCTCCAAATAGGCCAATTCCATAGGCAGCCGCAATTGCAGATCCAAGCCTTTATGATTCACGGCGCGGATCCGAAAGCCGACCCGAATTTGGGCTGTTTCTTGGCTCGCTTCACCGTAACCCGTCATGCTCGTCAACATCTGCGCCTCCTTCTTGCATGGCCACCCAGCGTTTATAGGACTTGCCGTGCGCCATTAACGTTTCGTGATTTCCGCGTTCCACAATTTTACCCTTATCGAGGAACAGGATCAGGTCTGCTTTGCGGATCGTGGACAGACGATGCGCAATGACGATCGCCGTTTTGTTTTGCATTAAGTTTTCTAATGCGGTTTGCACCATGCGCTCCGACTCCGTATCCAGGGCCGAGGTCGCTTCATCCAAAATTAGGATCGGCGCATTTTTGAGAATGGCGCGGGCAATCGAAAGGCGCTGCTTCTGGCCTCCCGACAAACGAGCACCCGCCTCGCCAATGCGGGTATCAAACCCTTCGGGGAAATTCTGTACAAAATCCAGGGCGTTGGCCTGCTCTGCCGCTTTTTCTACCGCTTCCCGTGGAACCGAACCGAGGCCATAAGCGATGTTGTTGTGGACCGTATCGTTAAAAAGGATGGTGTCTTGGGTCACGATGCCAATCATGGTGCGCAACTCATTTTTGGCCATTTGGCGTATTTCAACGCCATCAATGCTGATTGAGCCGGAACTGATCTCAAAGAATCGCGGCAATAAGTTCACCAAAGTAGATTTACCGCCACCACTGGGCCCTACCAGCGCAACCACCTGTCCGCGACGCACCTCAAAGTTGATGTCTGAAAGAACCTGCTCGGATTCGTCATAGGCAAATCCAACATTTTCGAAGGCCAAACAGTCGATATTCGGGTACTGCGGGGGCCGTTTGGGTAAAGCAGGGTCGGGTTCCTCATTGGGCAGGTTCAAGATTTCATCGATGCGCGGCAAGACGCCGACCGCTTGCTGGATTTCGCTATTGGCTCGCGCAATACGTTTAATCGGCTGATACAACTGGTACACAAACAAAACAAAGACCATGAAATCGCCATTGGTCATTTGCGTTGTCTGGATCAGGAAGGATCCGAGCGAAATAAAGCCGACAATAATCAAAATACCCACAAAACCAATGACTGGCATGGTCAGCGCTATACTGCGCAACTCGCGCAAGGCGTATTTATAAAATCGCTGGTTGGCTTCCTGGAGTCGATTGGATTCAAACGCCTCCTTGCCAAACGCCTTGACGATGCGCATGCCCACCAACACTTCCTTGAGATGCGAAGACATATTGCCCAAATACACCTGCGAGCGCTGGGCATTTTTGCGGATCTTGCGCGAGAGGACGAAGATAGGACCTGCAACCAAAGGCACCAGGATGAACAAAGTCATAGACAGTTGCCAACTCAGAACAAACAAGAAGACCAAAGCGGCAAGGGCGGTGGCGCCTTCCTTAAACAGTTCGCCCATCTTGACCGAGATCGCGACCTGCACCCGTGAAACATCGTTGTTGATGCGCGATAACAATTCTCCGGTGTGGTACTGACGAAATGCGGTTAAAGGCAGGCGCATGACCTTATCCATCAACGATTGGCGCAGATGGACCACAACCCCAATCCCGATTCGGCCCATGGTGAACGTACCCCAAAAATCAGCAATGGCCTGGCCCAGAAACAGGATCAAGACCAACATGGACCATGGCAAGGGATTGTTCAAATCCAACTTTCCGTCGACGCTTAGCTTGCCCATATCCAAACCCACATCGTCTAGCCAAACCTTAAACCGCGACATGAGTTTGTCTTGGTAAGCAAATAACTGGTCGCCGCGTGAGGGATGCTCTTTAACCGTTTGGGGCGATTCGGTCAAGATGTTTTCCAGCAACGGTTTGGTCGTCGCGGTCATGGCCGCCGTGAAGACCGCAGCGATCAACAAAGCAAAAATCGCCCCAAAAAACCGCCATTTATGCGGAACCAGAAGGAGGAGTAGCTGTTTCATGGTCCCATATCCGTGAGCACAGCACGGGCCGCGCGGTCGCTGGCACCCAATCCACCCAAAGCCTGCGGCAAATCGTTTAGCTTTTCCAAAACCCGATCGCGCACAGGGCCTGGCTGCATCAATTTTTCCAGTTCAGCCAGGATTCGCTCGGGGGTAAATTCGTTTTGAATCAACTCTGGCATGACCCGTTCTCCCAAGATCAAATTGACCATCCCGACGTGCGGAACCTTCACCAGTCGTTTGGCCATAAAATGCGTTAACCGGTTCAAACGGTAACCCACAACCATGGGTACGCCAAACAATCCTGTTTCCAAAGTAGCAGTTCCGGAGGCGACAACCGCTGCATCCGCACGGGCCATGAGTTCGCGAAACCCGCCCGGGCAAAACGTAATGGGTGCGTTGCCCACCAGAGCTTGAGCCTGTTCCAACGGGAAGGAGGGCACCAATGGCACGCGAAAATCGTAGCGGTCTGCCGCCCGGCGCGCGACTTCGGCCATGGTTGGCAGGAGCCGTTCTATTTCACTTTTACGGGAACCGGGCGCCAGGACCACCAAAGGTTTGTCTGTTGTTGGATACTGCTGATCAAAGGCTGGGTCAGGTTGGAACTGAGCGATTTCCTCAACCAAAGGATGGCCCACGAAAGTGGTTTTCAGACCTAACGGCCGGTAAATCTCGCATTCAAAGGGGAAGAGCACCAACATGTGGTCGGTGATTTGGGCCAATGTCTTCGCACGGCCCGGCCGCCAGGCCCATACTTGCGGTGAAACGTAGTAGATGACGGGGATGCCGAGCCCGTGAATGGCTTTGGCAAAACGCAAATTAAAATCGGGCGCATCGATTAAGACGATGGCATCTGGTTTGAATTGCTTAAGGTCCTGGACCAGTACATTAAATTGGTGTTTGAGCCGACCCAATTCGGAGAGAACCTCAACCAGGCCCATGACGTTGAAGTCCGATACGCGATAGACCGCCTGCATGCCCAGCTGTTCCAAACGAGGCCCGGCAACGCCGCGTACGAGCAAGTTCGGGATGTGTTCCTGTAGACTAGCTACCAGCCGCGACCCCAAAAGATCACCAGAGGTTTCCGTGCACACAAGGAATAGACGGGCGGCTGCAGGCATGAACCAGATCAAAAGGGGCGGGATGACCCGCCCCACTTTCATTTAGTAACGGTAAAATTCCGGTTTGTAGGGGCCCTCAGCGGGTACGCCCAGGTATTCGGCCTGTTCCGGGGTCAACTTGGTCAGTTTTACACCCAGTTGCTCCAAGTGCAGCGCCGCCACTTCCTCATCCAGCTTCTTGGGCAGGACATGTACGCCGAGCGGGTACTTTTCCGCTTCAGTCCACAAGGCGATTTGGGCCAGGACCTGGTTGGAGAAGCTGTTGCTCATGACGAAGGAGGGGTGACCCGTTGCGCAGCCCAGATTGACCAAACGGCCGCGCGCCAGCAGGATAATGCTCTTGCCATCGGGGAACACAAATTTGTCGACCTGCGGCTTGATGTTGATTTCCTCGATGTCCTTGCGACTGGTCAGGTAGGCCACATCGATTTCGGTATCAAAATGGCCGATGTTGCATACGATGGCGTTGTCTTTCATTTGGCTCAGATGCTCACCGGTAATGACTTTGTTACAACCGGTGGTAGTCACAAAAATGTCTGCGGTGCGCACAACTTCTTCTACGGTCGTGACCTGGAAGCCTTCCATCGCCGCTTGCAGGGCACAGATCGGATCGATTTCGGTCACAATCACACGAGCACCAAAATTGCGCATGGATTGGGCGCAGCCTTTGCCGACATCGCCATAACCACAAATCACGACCACTTTTCCGGCGACCATAACGTCGGTAGCCCGCTTGATCCCGTCTGCCAGCGATTCGCGGCAGCCGTACAGGTTGTCAAACTTACTTTTGGTTACGGAATCATTGACGTTGATTGCGGGCACTTTCAGCGTTCCGCGTTCGTGCATTTGGTACAAACGATGGACACCCGTGGTTGTTTCCTCGGTGATGCCTTTGATGTTCTTCAACATTTCGGGGTATTTCTGATGCACGATCGCGGTCAAATCGCCACCGTCATCCAGAATCATATTCAGGCTTTCACCATTTTCCCAACGCAGCGTTTGTTCAATGCACCAGTCGTATTGTTCTTCCGTTTCACCTTTCCAGGCGAATACCGGAATACCGGCTGCTGCAATGGCTGCGGCCGCATGGTCTTGGGTCGAGAAGATATTGCAGGACGACCAACGAACGGAAGCACCGAGATCGACCAATGTCTCGATTAAAACAGCAGTTTGGATGGTCATGTGCAGGCAACCGGCAATTCGGGCACCTTTAAGCGGTTTGGAATCTGCGTAACGGCGGCGAATCGCCATAAGGCCGGGCATTTCCTTTTCGGCGATCTCGATTTCCTTGCGGCCGTAATCGGCCAACGAAATATCGGCGACTTTGTAATCTTGAGTCTGAACGGTCATGAAACGTCTCCTTGTACGGTACAGGCGTTAGATGTGAAGGGCATCGACCATATCGGTTTGTTCCCAGCGGAACTCCGATCTTCCGAAATGGCCATAAGCCGCGGTTTTGAAGTAGCCCGGTTTTCGTAAATCCAATTTTTCGATAATGCCTTTAGGGGTCAAATCAAAGTTTTTGCGAATCAGGCGAACCAACTCGGCGTCGGTTGCGCGGCCGGTGCCAAAGGTATCCACATGGATGGAAACGGGTTCAGCCACACCAATCGCGTAGGCCAATTGAATTTCGCAACGTTTGGCCAATTTGGCGGCCACAATATTTTTTGCAACATAACGTGCTGCATAGGCAGCCGAACGATCGACTTTAGTGGGGTCTTTACCGGAAAAAGCACCACCGCCGTGCCGGGCATAACCGCCATAGGTATCGACAATAATCTTGCGCCCGGTTAAACCTGCATCCCCCATTGGTCCACCAATAATGAAACGGCCCGTCGGATTGATGTGGTAAACCGTTTCGCCATGGAGCATGGAAGCGGGAACAACTGGCTCAATCACATGACGCCGCACATCTTCGCGCAACTGGTCCATGCTGATGTCGGCCGCGTGTTGCGAACTAACAACAATCGCATCAATGTGTTGGGGAACGCCACTCTCATACCGGACGGTGACTTGTGCCTTGCCGTCAGGCCGCAGGTAACCCAATTTCCCGCTCTTGCGCATTTCGGAAAGACGCTTGGTCAATTGGTGTGCCAACATGATCGGGAGCGGCATTAATTCCGGCGTTTCATCACAGGCGTACCCGAACATCAGACCCTGGTCACCAGCACCCAATCGATCTACCCCTAATGCAATGTCTGGCGACTGTTTGTCTAAGGTCACCATCACCGCACAGGTATCGGCATCAAATCCCATATCGGAATGGGTGTAACCAATGCCGCGAACCGTTTCCCGAACCAGCTCTTGTACACTGAGATTGGCCTTAGTCGTGATTTCGCCGCCAACCAGCACCAAGCCAGTCGTCACAAACGTTTCACAGGCTACCCGACTCATCGGATCCTGGCTTAAGGCCGTGTCCAGGACCGCATCGGAAATTTGATCGGCAATCTTGTCGGGATGACCTTCGGTAACCGATTCGGAGGTAAACAAAAAGGACATTCGGAGTATGCTCCCTTCCATCAGGAAAATCGCCACGATAATGCGCAGTCTCCCGCAAAGGCGGAACTCACAATCATAGCCGGAAAGACTAGCGGTGCCTAGTTCAATTTGGCGGGTGGCGCCGGCCCGCAGTCGCGCCGACCCATTTTAACCTGCCTATGAAAGAGATCGGTCTGGACAGTTGATTTCTGCAGAACCTGCTCTCATACGCTGGAACATCATGACTTAACCTTTTATTCATAAAACCCGCTTAAGCTTGGATTAAGTTAGACAATGTTCGATGAGGTAGACATGATGTTTTGGCTTTTGATCTGGCTTCAAACCCAATCGCCCTGCAGCGAAATCAAGTCTATCGCTATCCATAATCAGGATATTTTCGGCACGGGCGAGTTCGGTTGGATCAAACGCACCATGCGCGCCCTACACGCTACAACCAAACAACGTATCATCCGCCAGGAGCTCATATTTAAGCTTGGCGATTGTTATGACCCGGAACGCGTCCGCGAGAGTGAGCGCCGCCTGCGCGCCTTGCCTTTTCTGGCCGATGCCAGCATTTCGGTCGAAGAAGGACCAGAAGGCGTTCGCATAGATGTCGTGACTCAGGATCGTTTCACCTTGCGGGCCGAACTGAGTTTCACCAGGCGCGGGGGTCTGAATAAAACGCGCGCGAGTGTGGGTGAAAAGAACCTTCTCGGGCTGGGTATCGATCTCCACTACACCCAATCGAGCCGTTCGGACGGCAACGACATCAAACGCTTGACCTTTCACGACCCGCGTTTCCTTAAAAACTTCACCTTCGACAGCCTTTATAGCCATACCGATGAGGGCATTTACCACAGCTTCACCCTGGCCAAACCGTTTTGGTCGCTTTCTGACACACAATCCTTTTCAATTGAAACGCTTTCCGACCACACAAAAGTCGATCTCTACGGATTCGCCGAAGATGCGATTGAAATCCCCATTCACGAGGAGAGCACTACCTTTGAATGGCAACGCGAGTTTGGCAACCCAGACCAATCGCAACGCTTGATCCTGGCCGCGAGTGCACTTGAACGAAAATACGAGCCCAATCCCCAATTTTTCATTCCGGACCCTTTGGATGGTCCTCAGGTTGAGATCGGCTACAGCACCGATCGACGCGATGCGTTTCTGACCCAAACCGGCATTGACATGCTCTCCCGTACAGAGGACATTCCCATCCACCAAGCCTTCTCGGTGCGCTTGCGAGAATCTTATTTCGACCAGAGCGATCAGGAGACCTTGCACCATACCTTACAGCTCAACATGGCCAAAACCATGCAGTACGGCCAATCCAACCTGTTGGCATTTGGATTGGAAGGCCAGGTCCGTTGGCGGGAAAGCCAGCAAGCCGCTCGGCAACTGGCCGTGTTTGGCCATCTGTACCAATTCCTTTCACACAGTCAATCACTGGTGGTCGGCGCCGTATTTCAAGGCAACCAAACCGATGACGAATTGGATGTCCCACTCACCCTGGGCGAGGATTCCGGCCTCCGCGGCTACGATGCTTTTAGCCTGGCCGGTAGCAAGACCCTGCTTTTCAACTTCGAGCACCGTTGGACCTACCCGTGGAAAACCCGACATTCAACATTTGGTCAGGTCCTGTTCGTCGACGCTGGCAACGCCTGGAAACGCGGAACCAATATCGATTTAGGCGACTTAAAGTGGGGATTTGGGTTGGGATTGCGCTGGGATATGCCTTCATTGTTTGGTCCGCGGGTGTTCCGCATTGATTTCGCGCACGGCGTGGATGGTGAAAACTTCTCCGTTTCTGCCTCTGTCGGCCAAATTTTCAGCTTCGAACAAATCAATTCCGGCTTCGATAAAGACTATTGATCGCGGTCCCTTTCCTTTTGATATTTGAGTGCTCAATACAAAACTTAGCTTCGCTTGAACGGAATTAATTTTTGCATCAACCCAAAGCCTTAGTGCCTCGCAATAAACACGATTTGGCAGCTGTGAATTCAGCCATCGCGGCAGATTGGCAAGTCGTCCAACCTGTTTTCGACCAAATTTTGGAATGGACGCAAGACGGAAATTGGCCCGTGGCCCAGAGGCTTTATCCGTGGTTGATCACATTAGGTCCAGACATTGCCCCTTACCTCCGCCCCATCCTCCTAGGCCCTGACGCCTGCTGGACGTACTTTATACTGGTCTGCTTAATTCAGCGCTCAAACAGATTGGCCAAAGCATTGCTTCCCGAACTCCAACGAATGGTCGACCAGCCGACACCTGCAGAAGAGGCGGAAGGCATCCCTCACGAGGCGCGGCTTGCCATTGAAGGGGCAACAGCCTCGATAGATCAGGAATGAAGAATCCTAGCGTTTTCGCGACTTGCGGATTTTGAGTTCCGTGTGGGTCATCCGGTTTGGACCAAACAGTTTTGGCGACTTGATCAGGCAATACAAACCGACTGAAGAAAGCATCAAGGTCACCACATTCACGGCCAACAGCACCGAAAGCAGACCCAACACGCACAGGCCTAAACCCACGTAACGTGCCCAGGCAGGCCGCATAAACAGACCGACTGCACCTGTCAGATACAAACCGGACAACCCAAAAAACACCATCTTTTCAAGCGGCAAAAATTCGTGCCCGGGCGGCCGGGCCACCATCAATGGAATACCTGCCAATACCGTTCCCAAAAAAAGCCACATCACGCCCAAAAAGCCTATAACACGTGAGTAACTGTGCAGGAGCGTCGCTTCCGAAAGGGAAAGTTCGTCTGAATCGCTTAAGGCCCCAGCGCTTTTTGGGGCGAGGTAGAGATCCTCATTCTGCATAAACCCTCCAAACGAATGGCAAATAGAAGGTTTAGAGTAGCACCTCTTTTTCGAATCCTTTAGAATTTAGTCGAATTTGGAGGTAGCGTGATTTTTTTTGCAATTCAGTTTTTCCTGATTCAAAGTGAACAACCTAATTTCACATCTTCGCTTTTGGACCGCGCTTATGTCCTGGGATATGCCGATGTTGGCTATCAAATCAAAGGCAAAGAGAAGAGCAATATGGTTTTGTTCCAGAAGGTCGGCCATGAGATGCAGCCGATGTTGGCCTGGACCAATCCCCACACCGGTGAACATTTGAGTTATTTCTCTGAGTTCCACCACATGACCCGCCATCCGGAAACGGGACAAATCGCATTCATCGGCGCACACCGTCTCCTGAACAAAGGTAAAGTGGGCCTCTTTGTTTTAGATCCAGATGGAAGCTTGACCTTGTTTGGCCGAGTAACAAAAGAGGAAGCGAAATTTAAGGGGACGCCCGATGAACTATTTGGGCTGCGGGGTCAGGCCCGCACCATTAAACAGGTTTGGGATTTTTCGAATGGTTTCGACAGAATCCCGAAGCTCGAGGTTGATAATGGCATTAAGGATATGGACATTGACGCCGATTTATGGGCCGATAGCCTTGATGATTGGCACCTCACCCTTTTGTGGAGCCCTACGCCCAATCAGTTGGTCCTTATCAGCGACAGCAACTTTATTCAGCTGGATATCCAAAATCAAAGTGGTCGGGCCGTAGATTTATCGGCTTACCGTCGACGTAACCTCGCTGAGGAAAAAAACTTCCTCAACATCGTACAACCCGCACGATTGGAAGAAACCCCCTTCTTGTACACGCCAGGCGTTGTCTACCAGTTGGATTATTCCGGCCGATTGAGGATCCTCTTTTCCCACAAGGGGAGGTGGAATGATGCCTTTGAAGTCTTTGGCGCTGGTATCTATTTTCGGATTGGCAAATCAATTTATGCGTCAGATGGACGCGAGCTTTTTAAATTGCCCAAAAAAGACACCCAAGTCTTTATTCAACCTAAAGCCGGTTTGATGATCTATGCCATTGCCCCCAAAACGTTAACGGGCCTGGACTTGACCACCCAACAGCCTCTGCCCAAACTCAAAACGCAAATGCCCATTCAGGGCATGGCGCTTTCCGCTAACGGTGACCTTTTGTTTGTGTTGGAAAGTGTGAATGCGGGTCTGAAAAATTATCGTTTTAGTCAATACGCGCTCAGCGAATCAGGCTTTGTCCAAAAAGGCGACACCTATGCTGCGGAAGGCGTATTTCCCAGTGAAGTCGGTGCTTTTTTCAAAACGGAAAAAGGGTTGCTGTGTATGGATGAAAACGGTTCAACCTGCGAGGCCGATCTGCCGTTGGTCAAGGATATGGCATTTGCAATCTTGGTCGACGGTGAAGTGATCTACTCCGATATTCCCTTCACAGACTATGGACGGATTACGGCTATGCAGGTCCAGCGAAACATGATGACCCACATGATGATGCAACAACAGCAACAGTGGTTCCAGCAGCAGGCCATTCGCAACGCAACGCCGCCCTCCTTTCGTCAATGAAGGCTTAGCCGGAATTGACAATTGGTTCCATAAATTGTGGGTTAACACGAGCCCTGTAGCTCAAAAAGACGACTGAAATCGCTGTAGAAATTGGGGTAGGTTTTCGAAACACAATTCGCGTTTTGGATCGAAACGCCGCCGTCGGCCAAACCGAGCAATGCAAACACCATGGCCATGCGGTGATCATCTTGCGGGTCGAGCAGGGCCGGTTTTTGGATCTGGCCCGGTTCGATCCGCATCCAGTCCGGTCCAGACTGCATTTTCAGGCCCAATTGATCAAACGCGGTTTGCAAGGTTTCAATGCGGTCACATTCCTTGTGGCGCATGTGCCCGATCCCTAGTATGGTTGTGGGCGATTGGGCCCGGGTCGCAACCACAGCCAGGGTTGGCGCCACATCGGACATGCTGTTCATATCGACTTCAAGACCGTGCAAGGTCGCAGACTCAACCCGGCAGGTCTGGCCCTGAAAGGAAACGCGAGCACCCATCTTCTCAAAAATCCCAATCAGGCCGTAATCACCCTGATGGCTGCCTAAATCGACAAAAGGCACCTCCATCTGACCGCCGACCATTAAAGGCAGCGCCAGGGGATAAGAGGCGGTTGAACCATCTGCCGGCACGTCTAATTCCCGGCCCGCATAGCGCAATTGGCCCGAAGTTCGGTAGGTCTGCTCGTCAACGCGTTGCCAATCCAATCCAAATTGACGGATACAGTGCAAGGTCATATCGATGTAAGTCTGGGAAACGGCAGGACCGTCCAGAACCAGTTCGGAAGGGCCATCCAAAGTCGGCAGGACCATGAGCAACCCGCTCAGGTACTGGGAACTGACATCGGCCCGGATACTGCAGCGCCCGGACTGAATCGGTTTCCGGAAGGCCAGCGGCGGACAGCCGGGCCGGCCCAGGTAATCAATTTGGCCGCCCATGCGAATTAAGGCCTCGACCAGATCGGCGATGGGGCGCAGGGCCATGCGTTCATCGCCGTGGATTTCCGTTTGAAAGGGCAAACTGGCCAAAAGCGGGGTCAGGAAGCGCATGACTGTGCCCGCATTCCCGGCAAATAAAGGCTGTTCGGGCTGTTGAAACCGAGCAGGCGGGTCCAAACGCCAACTGGATTCACTGCAGCTGGAATTGACGCCCAACTGAGACAGGGCCTTGAGCATGTGACGGGTATCGTCAGAGACCAAGCCGCGTCGCAGAACCGTAGGGCTATTGGCCAATGCGGCCAACAACAAGTAGCGGTTGGTCAGGCTTTTTGAACCGGGCACAGCCAAGCGGCCGGACACAGGTCCGACCGCTTGAACCGATACAGTAGTACCTTCAAACCGGAAGGCAGACATCAGATTTTGCGGAACAACAGGGTTGCGTTGGTTCCGCCAAAGCCAAAGCTGTTGGACATGGCGATTTGAACCTTGGCCTCACGGGTTTGACCGGGGACCGCATCAATCGTGATTTCCGGGTCCTGATTCTCGAGATTGGCAGTCGGGTGAATTAAACCCGTTTCCAAGGTCTTGCAGACCACGACCGCTTCGACGCCACCAGCGGCGCCGAGCAGGTGGCCCGTCATCGATTTGGTCGAATGGACCATGATCGGATGCGCGCCAAAAACGGTTTGGATGGCCCGCGCTTCAATCACATCGCCTGCAGGCGTTGAGGTACCATGGGCATTGACCAATTGAACCTGATGGGGCTCCACTTGGGCATCCTTGAGTGCCGCGCGCATGGCGCGAACCGGTCCATCCCCATCCTCGCTGGGCGAGGTGATGTGATAGGCATCGCCGGACATGCCGTAGCCGATAATCTCACCATAGATTTTGGCGCCGCGTTTCTGTGCATGTTCGAGGGTTTCCATGACCAGAACGCCACAGCCTTCGCCCAAAACAAATCCATCGCGCGCTACGTCGAAGGGACGCGAAGCGTGTTGGGGATCGTCATTGCGGGTGGAAAGCGCACGCATCGCCGCAAAGCCACCAACGGCCAAGGGGCTGACAACGGCTTCGGTCCCACCGGCAATCATAAAGTCGGCATCACCGCGTTGGATCAAGCGAAACGCATCGCCAATCGAATGGGAACCCGTTGCACAAGCGGTAACGGCCGCAGAATTGGGGCCTTTTAAGCCAAATCGGATACTGACCTGACCGGATGCCAGGTTAATAATTAAGGACGGAATAAAGAAGGGGGTAATCCGACGGGGTCCTTTTTCGAGCAGAACTTTGTGTTCCCGCTCGATCATGGGCAGGCCACCGATCCCACTGCCGATATAAACGCCAAAACGGGTCAGGTCCAGCTGGTCCAGGACCAGGCCGGAATCCTTGATCGCTTCCTCGGCAGCAACAAGTCCGTAATGGATAAAGGTATCCATTTTCTTGGCTTCTTTGTTGGACATGTACAGCGAAATATCCAAATCGCGAACTTCACCGGCGATTTGGCAGCTGTATTCACTAGCGTCAAATTTGGTAATCGGACCAATCCCGGATTTGCCCGAGATCAGGCCCTCAAAGGTCGACTGAACGCTGTTGCCCAAAGGGCTGAGCGCACCCAGTCCGGTAACGACGACACGGCGCATGTTAACCTCCAAAGTTCAGTTTAGCGCAAAGCAAACAAAAAATGCCTGTTCCAAAACGGATTCTGGAACAGGCACCGGAACACAAAATGCTGGGGTTGCGCCTCAGCTATTGCCTTCGATAAAACGAACAACATCCCCAACCGAAACGATTTTTTCAGATTCGGATTCGGGAATTTCGATCGAGAACTTTTCTTCCAAATGCATGATCAACTCGACCACGTCCAGAGAGTCGGCACCCAGATCGTCAACGATCATGGAGTCCATGGTGATTTGCTCCTCGTCGACTTCGAGTTGTTCTGCGATCAGACTTTTCACTTGGTTAAAAACATCGGACATGCTGCATCCTCCTGATTTTTGAGCATTTTCTATGATTGTAATCGATTCGCGCCGAAGCGCGACCTACATGTGCAGGCCGCCATCAACGGTTAAAACTTGGCCTGTCACGTAACCGGCACTGGGCGAGGCCAGGAAGGCGACGGCTGAAGCCACGTCCTCCGGTTGCCCCATACGACCCAGCGGCACGTTTTTCATAAACGACTCGCGAACGTCTGCGGAGAGTTCATGGGTCATTTCCGTTTCAATATAACCGGGTGCCACCGCGTTCACGGTGATGTTACGCGACCCGATCTCTTTGGCGAGCGATTTGGTGAAACCGATCATGCCCGCTTTGGAGGCGGCATAATTGGTTTGGCCCGGATTGCCCATCAAACCCACAACCGAAGTGATGTTGATGATACGCCCGTATTTTTGTTTCATCATAGGACGCAACACTGCCTGGCTGAGAAAGAAGGCACCTTTAAGATTGGTCTCAATGACCCGATCAAAAGCTTCTTCTTTCATGCGCATGAGTAGTCCGTCCATAGTAATG
The DNA here is from genome assembly GCA_020637335.1 of Acidobacteriota bacterium. Taxonomy (GTDB): domain Bacteria; phylum Acidobacteriota; class Holophagae; order Acanthopleuribacterales; family Acanthopleuribacteraceae; genus JACJWC01. The sequence goes on from JACJWC010000006.1 coordinate 234,010, forward strand.
CCAGCGTTGTTGACAAGGACATGCAACCCGCCGAACCGCTCAGTGATCTCAGCGATCACCGCGGAAAACGATGCGGGTTGATTCACGTCAACGGCAAAAGCATCGGCCAGGTAACCCGCTTCGCGGATGGAAGCAGCAACCTGTTCGACCTTCTCCAGACGCCGACTGGCGACGAGAACATGGAAACCTTGAGCGGCCAAGTGGCGGGCAATCGCCTCGCCGATCCCTTGAGATCCGCCCGTTACCAATGCGACCTGTGTTGTCATGGTCGTATCGGCTCTGGCTTAATCGTTCTGCACTTCGACGACTTGTTCGCCGCCGTAGTAACCACAGGCTTCGCACACGCGGTGCGGCCGTTTGGTTTCACCACAGTTCGGGCAGTTCTGGGTCGCCACTACACTAATTGCGTCGTGGGCACGACGTTGGTTTTTGCGGCGCTTCGAGGTTCTGCGCTTGGGGTTTGCCATGTCACCCTCTCCTTCACATCTACTAAATTTGGACTGGGACTAATTGTCGCCAGTCGCTTTGAACTTTTCTTTCAGGACCGCGAAAGGACTGGCTTCGGCGCCATCCCCCCGCCATTCCGAATCTTGACGACAGTCCGCCTCTTCCATATGCCGCAAGTAACTGGGCAACGCCAAGTCAACGGCCTCATTGAGAAACGAATCCAAATCGAAATCAGTGCTCTTCAAAAAAACGGTGTCCAGTTCCGCGTCATCCAAAACCACATGCCCTGCAGTCGGTTGTCGATTGGTTAATACAATCGAATCGCGGTCATCAATTTGGACAGCCATAGGGTCACCACAACGCTCACAGAACGCCTGAACCGTACCGGAAAGGCGGTAGCGAAACGGAAAAGAACCGCGTTTCGTTTCGACGTGATAATGAAGCGTCATGGACAGAATTCTTACCTCTTGAGATTGCATGGGAAGGGTTCGATTCTCGACCGACCAGCTTCCTTCCTGAGGCTGATCGGGCTCGATCTTTGCTAAATGTAGGATCATGGCCCGGGCTCCTCGCGCACAAGGCAGATCATTATAGTAGAATTTGCCGCTGTGTCAACGAATTCCGGTGCATGGAACAATAAACTGCTTGCCGAGTGTTACGTATGCATTTGCACACTGGGTGTATGAAAAATCTGAATTTGAGGTACCTTTCATGTTGATCTCCCTGTTGGTTTGGTTCCCCTTTCTGCTACAAACGCCGAACCTGCAAAACGCACCGTCCCCGCTACCCCAATGGGTCGCCCTTGCCGATGAGCCCGGTGCCGTTTCCTTTATTCAAATCCCATCCGATCTCAAGAAACCGGCGCCCACCGACATTAGTGCCCTGCGTTGCCTGATCCTAACCTTAGATCCATCTTGGCAACCGGATTGGCAAAACGCCGCTTTCGACATTAAAGGTCTTATCGTCAATTGGAAAACACGCGGACCCGATGTCCAGGTCGGCATTCAAGCCACACCCGATCAAATCAATGCGCTTTTGGAATTTGAACTGGCCCCTTATATAGATGGTTACCTCTACCGCGATGAACCCTGGCTGCCCGAAGCCGATTCCACCGGCAAGCTCTGGCTGCTGTCCCAAACCCGGGAAGCCGAAGTTCTTTCGACCTTACTGGACGCATCCGATCTGGGCGTGGAATGGGTTTTTCTTCAGGATGTTAATCTGCATGCCGACACCCAAGCGCTCCTGAAAACATTGGCGGTCTTGCCAACCGGAAGCATCGAGCCGTCCAGTTTTACTTCCAATATAGAAGAAAGCCTTGTCCACTTTTTCTACAATCCAAGCGCGGGTGATTCGCACCTGGCCTTTTTTGCAGAGCCCGGTCAACATGTGTTCCTGACTTTGCGCACCGATTCGGCCATGAAAACCACGGCGTTAGTGCCCGAAAACCTGGAATTTGATGCGAAAAACTACGGTGACAGCAAATTGGAGCTTTCTTTTGAAGCTCAGCAGCGCGCCTACCTTTTCCATCTGGTGCCCGACAAACGCACGGGTCTTGCTGAAACGCTTCAAATCGTTGAGAAAAAAACCATTGATCCGTATGAACTCGTAGTTAAAAACCAAGTTTTTAAAGATGCAGAAGGCCAGAAACTGGAAAGTTTAATCGTGGACGAAGAGGTTAATTACCGCTATCAGGGACCGAACGGCGCCATTGTGGATGTGACCTTTATGGATACGGTTTATCGCCGAAAGGGTCAGCCGACCGAACGCGTCCGACGCGAACTCTATATTGGCGGCGTGAAGTGGCCCTACAAAGATCAACCCGAACTGCCCCTGATCCAACCCGAAAAAGTCCAACAGGAGCCGCTCGAAATTGATCTCAATAAATCCTATCGCTACACCTACGCTGGTGAGGACGTGATTGACGGGCATAAAACCTGGCAGGTCAACTTCAAACCGGCCGAAGCGGGAAACCTATCTTCCGGATCCGTATGGATCGATCAGGAAAGCGGGGCCCATCGCCGGCTGCGCGCCATTCAGTCGGGTCTGCAACCGCCTGTAACTGGCAACGAAATGAACGCTTTTTTCGATTGGGTGGAAGTGGAAGGCAAGCGATATTGGACCCAGGTCCGCGAAGCCAATCTCTTGACCTTAAACGTTGTCGGGGAGCGGGTGGCCTTGCAACTCGATATCAGACGCGAACATTACCGCTTCAACGATCCCCAAGTGGAAACAGCATTGGAACAAGCCTACAAAAGTGACGTTCTCATCCTTCGCGACACGGCCAAGGGCTTCCGTTACCTCTCCAAAAAAGGCGGGGAACGGGTGATTAATGACGAGCCCGTAACCCGCAAAAAATTATTGTTGGGTGGCGTGTTGCTGGATCCCTCTTTGGATTACCCCACACCGTTGGGCGGGATCAACTACACCGACCTCGACTTTCTGGGCAAGGGTTATCAGGCCAATTTGTTTTTAGCCGGCGTGTTAAACGTCGCCACCGTTTCTAATACCAACCTGTTCGGTAAGGGCTGGGATTTGACCGGTGAAATCTTCGCAACAGCACTCTATTTCGGCGATACCGTTTATGAAGGAACCGAGCGTCGCGATGATTTGGAAGTCCAGAGCCTGCGCGAAGCGGGCAATATCACCTTGGGTATTCCCCTCAACAACTACCTTAAAGCAACACTCAACTATTCGCTGCGCTACCTTGCCTTCAAAAAAGGCGATGAGTTGCGCGAAGACTACATCATCCCCAACGATACCTTGGAACATATTGGTCGGATTGGTCTTTCCTTCGACCGCCGCAAATTTTCAACGGCGGTTCAATACGAAACGGTGAGTCGTACCGATTGGGAACCCTTTGGTTTACAAGACGATTTGGAGCCGTTTTATGACAGCTATCGCCACCTGCAAATCGATATGGCCTTCAGTCATCGCTTGCCCAAGTTCCAGAGTATTGGCATCGATGCGCGTTACCTGAAGGGCTGGGACCTGGACCGCTTCTCCAAATTCGGGTTCGGGTTTTTTGAAAATTCCGTTAGTGGCTTCGGTACCAGCGGGGTGGAAGGTGATGAAGCGGTTCGCCTGCGTTTCAGTTATGACGTAGGGGTAAAGGGCTTGTTTCAACTCAATACCAGCCTGGATGGTGCAAGGGCCTGGAACGAAAACCAGTTGGAACCGGTCGATATAGCCGGCATCGGCTTGGCCGCCAATTTTGTCGGACCCTGGAAAATGTTGATGCGCATCAATGTTGGTTACGGTCTGTACAGTTCGCTGGACGGGGAAGATGGCGATTGGAGTGGTCAAATCCTCTTCCTGCGTTTGTACTAAATCACAAGTCTGCTTTTTGCAGGTAGCAGTCGGCTCACGCTGGCTGCTGCCTGCTGGCCACAACACCCCGATTTGGTACAATGAGCCATTCTCCACAAGGAGTTCCAGTGGCCACTGACCCGGATGAACCCAAACCCCAAGATAAACCTTCCGATTCCGATCATTTCTCCACGGCCGAGACCCAATTTCTGCCACCTGATCCAGCCGAAAAGGCTGCGCCGCCCCGCAGTAAAGCGGATCCCAAGCACAAATATCAGGTTTTGCGCAGCTTGGGCAAAGGCGGATTCGCCTGGGTCTATCTGGTAAAAAATCTCGACTTAGACCGATTGGAAGCGATCAAAGTCCTTTCATCCAAATTGGAGGAGGAAGACCTAGTCGATCGTTTTGTGAAAGAGGCACGCATTGCGGCCAATTTTAACCACCAAAACATTGTCACCATTTACGAAGTCCAGAAAAACGGCCGCTGGACCGATTTTGAGGTTGAAGATACGATCCGCAACCGTCATTTGGAACCGTTTGCCTATTTCACCATGTCCTTTGTGGAAGGTAATACGGCCACCAATTTAATCCGTGCGAGCGGTCGCATGAGTGAGCGCAAAGCCATCAAGATTTGTATTGATACCTGCATGGCCTTGGAATACGCCCACGGTAAGGGGGTTGTTCATCGCGATATCAAACCGGACAACATCCTGGTCGACAGGATGGGTTCCGGAATCGTTACCGATTTCGGCATCGCCAAAGCAGCGGACCAAACCCGTTTAACCGCGGCTGGCACGTTTATGGGCACCGCCCGTTATGTGTCGCCCGAACAGGCTTTGGGTCAGGAGATCGATGGACGTAGCGACCTGTACTCACTGGGCGTGACGCTTTACGAAATGGTGACCGGTCGGGTCCCGTTTGAGTCGGATGCCTGGATGACGGTGCTGTATCAACACATCCACGAAGCGCCTTCACCCCCTGAAGCCTTTAACGCGCAAATTGATCGCGATCTACAACGGGTCATTTTGCGTATGCTGGAGAAAAAGCCCGAAAAACGGTTCCAAAATGCACGCGAATGCGCGGAAGTCCTCAGCAAACTCTACCACCGCATGGGCGGCGCCGACCTGCGTACCGAGGCGATCGACCAAATTGGCACCCGTCCCAACTACATGCAGGATCCCGGCACTCAGGAGACGGTCGTCAAAAAACCAGAACCGCCGGTCCGCTCAAAGGCTTCAGAAGAAATCCCAATTCAGGCCCCTCAACCAAAGTCCGGCGGGCGCGGGCGTCTGTGGCTAGCGACCAGCTTAGTTTTGGTCACCTTGGTCCTAGCCGGTTATTGGCTGTTAAGGCCCCAACCCAAACCCCAACCGCCACCTGTTTTGACCCAGGGCGAAGTGCTCGTTTCGGCGTTTCCCAAAGGTCAAATCACGCAGATCGTTCATATCGTCGATGGTAATCGAGAAATCATTACCCCACCCGAGAGCGACACGCCGCAACGCTTGAAGTTACCCCTAGGCGAATATGAAATTGTTATCGCCTACGAAGGCACCTATAAAAAAGAATTTACCCTGGTTACAGCAGATCAACCCGCTCGCGTACATGCGGAATTCAACCTGGAAAGCGAACGCTTCCTGCTGGGGGACCTCAAATGATTTGGGCCTTGATGTTGCTAGTCTCTTTTCAAGCCGATTACAAACTTTTTTATTTGGAAGGCAAACAGCTATATTCAGAAGGCAATTACGAGGCGGCTTTGGAAAAATTCAAGGAAGCCTATCGCCTCAACCCCAAACCGCAACGCTTCAAGACGGAAGGCACCTTTTTTGACGATTATCAGCCGCGATACTGGATTGCACGCTGTTATGAACACATCGACGTCTTAGAGGCCGAAAAATGGATGGCCCAATCCAAAGAAGCTTTGGAAGGTGATGTCAGTAAGAAACGCGAACTGGTTGCCGAATACAACCGAGATCAGGATCGCATTACCCGAAGTGCCGGTGATTTTCGGCGAAAACGCAACCTCGAATACGATTCCGAAATTGAAAAAGCACGGGCCCTGGCCAATGACAACCAATTTGACGCAGCCGAACAAGCCTATCGCGAATTGGCCCGCCGCTACCCCTTGCGCAGCGAAGCCAAAGCTGGCCTAGAAACACTGCCCAGTCTGAAACGCAGTTTTTTGGAGCAGAAATACACAGCCCTTCGTTTGGCGGTTGCCGAATCGCGCTTTGCCGATGCCGAACGCTTGCTCGCCGACATGCGCCGTGTCGATGCACAATTCACGAGCATTAAGGATGGGGAACGTCTATTGGCCGATGCCCGGGAAAAAGCCAGCCAACCGGCAAAAGAACCCACACCTCAACCGGTCAAAACACCCGTTGAAGTGACCCATACGGATCCACAGCCCAAAAATCAAAGCGTAAGCAACCCACCTGCCCCGAGCTTGGATCGCGAAGCGCTGCGTTTGGCGTTATTGGAAACGCTTAAACCCTACCGCCGTGGTGATCCGCAAACAGCCCTCAACGAATTGGAACGCTTGGATTTACCCCACCAGGAGGAAAGTGCTTCTTATCTTTGGTTACGCGGCTTGTTGAACCTGGAAACCTACAGAATGAGTCCACAGCCTCGCGAATCCCAGCTCAAAGAAGCAGAGACATGGGTGGGTCGATTGTTGCAAGCCAATCCAGATTTTGAACCCGATCCCAAGCTGTATCCCGATTACGTACTGACGTTTGTGGTTCGACTCAAAGCAGGCCAATGAATCCAGTTGCACCCAAACGCCAACTGGCTGAAAAAGCGCTTGCCGAAATTTGGGGTTACAGCCAGTTTCGTCCGTTTCAATGGGAAACCATTCAGGCCATTTTGCAGGCAAAAGACAGCTTGACCATCCTGCCGACCGGTGGGGGGAAATCGCTGTGTTACCAGTTACCGGCCATCCTCGGTTCGGGTACGGCGCTGGTTGTCTCGCCCCTGATCGCTTTGATGGCCGATCAAGTGCGCAGCTTGCGTATCCTGGGCATTCCCGCCGCTTTTCTCAACTCCACCGTTTCTCCCGAAGAGGCGCGAGCGGTTTGGCAGCAATTGCGCAATGGCGAGTTGAAGTTGCTCTATGTCGCGCCAGAACGACTCATGACCGAGTCCTTTTGCCAGGCGCTCGAACGGGTCGATTTAAGTTTCATCGCGATTGATGAGGCCCATTGTATTTCGCAGTGGGGCCATGATTTTCGCCCGGAATACCGAAACCTCAATCGCATTCGCAGCCTGTTCCCCGATTTGGGGATTCATGCCTTTACCGCAACCGCAACCCCCCAAGTTCAATCCGACATCCTCTCCCAACTCGGATTGCGCCAGCCCGAAACATGGGTGGGTGACTACTTTCGACCCAACTTACTCATGGCGGTTAAATTTCGCAAAGATGGCCGGCAGCAACTGCTTAACGAACTGGAGCCATTTAAAAAGGAAAGTGGCATTGTCTATTGCTTGACCCGCAAAACGTGTGAGCAGATTTCCCAATACCTCAACCAAAACGGCTGGTCGAGCTTGCCCTACCATGCGGGTTTGGATGCACCTACCCGAACGCTTCATCAGGAATCTTTTGCCGCCGAGAAGATTCGCACCATGGTCGCTACGGTAGCCTTCGGCATGGGTGTCGATCAATCCAACTTGCGCTATGTTATTCATTACGGTTTACCGCAGAGCCTGAGCCATTACCAACAGGAAGCGGGCCGAGCAGGACGGGACGGATTACCGGCCCAATGCACCCTGCTCTATAACACGGCAGATATCGTCTTTTGGCAACGGCTTTTAAGTCAGGAAGAAGGCGCAAGTTTCAAATTGCCGCAACTTCAATCGGCCATTCAGTATGCCACCCGTCCAACCTGTCGGCATCGCACCTTGGTTGAGCATTTTGGCCAGGCCTTTTCAAGGAACGATTGTCAGGCCTGTGATGTGTGCCGCGGTGAGATCAAAGCCATTGGAGAATCGCGCCCGTTTGCGCAAATGATCCTTTCGGCTGCGCTGCGTTTAAAGGAAAGTTTTGGCGGCGAATATGTAGCTCAAGTGCTTTCCGGTTCGCAAAATCATCGCCTGACCCAAAACGGTCACGATCAGCTCAGTGTTTACGGGTTGTTGAAACGCTTTCCGCTTGGCCAGATCCGCGACTGGATCGGTCAGTTGGAAAGCCAGAAATACCTGTTCCGCGACCCCAACCAATTTAATGTGCTGCGCGTGACGGCAGAAGGTTTAGGCCTACTCAAACCCGAAAAAGTTAACAAAACCGAGCGCGATTTCCCCGTCTTCCTGCTACAGACCCAAAAAAGCAAAACCAAGAAAAAAGTATCCCAAATGGAGTCGGCAGATCAACAGCTGTTCGATCGTCTCAAGGTGTTGCGCAGAGAAATCGCGCTGGAGCTCGGCGTTCCCGCATTTGTCGTTTTTGGTGACAAAACCCTGACGGAAATCGCCGCGCACAAGCCCCAAAACAAAGATGAACTGCTCGCCATCTCGGGCATCGGAAGCCACAAAGCTGCCCAATTTGGCGACAAATTCCTGCAAGAAATTCAAGAGTACGTGGCCGAAACCTCATGAACTGGAATCAATTGAACCAGACCATTGCGGATTGCAATCAATGTTCCCGCCTGCGCGAACACTGCCAAAAAGTGGCGGAAAACAAACGCGCTGCCTATCGCGATCAGACCTATTGGGGCCGCCCTGTCCCCAACCTGGGCCATGCAGATGCGCGGCTGCTCATCGTTGGTTTGGCGCCAGCCGCCCATGGCGCCAATCGCACCGGGCGCATGTTCACTGGCGATAAGTCTGGTGACTTTCTCTTTGCCAGCCTGTTCCGAACGGGTTGGGCCAACCAAGCCCATTCCAATGATCGCAATGATGGTCTGCAATTAATAGATGCCTGTATTACAGCTGCTGTGCATTGCGCCCCGCCCGCCAATAAACCCACTTTGAAAGAAGAAAGATTGTGTTTCCCTTACCTGCAGAAAACTGTTGCCTTGATGCCGCGCCTCACCATCGTCCTGGCCTTGGGCGGAATTGGTTTCAAGGCCTGCCTGGCCTTGTACCGCGACCAAAATTGGCAATTCACCAAGAAACCCATCTTCGGGCATGGCGTATGGGCCAAACCTGAACAGGGTCCAATCCTGTTGGGCAGCTACCACCCCAGCCAACAAAACACGTTTACCGGCCGCCTAACCCCAGAAATGTTGGACCAGGTCCTGCAGTTAGCCCGTGAATTGACCAAAAAAAATCCCGGGATGTAACCCGGGAAAAGGACTTGCGGACTAAAAAAAACTTAAGAAGCTATACGCATTCGATGCGCTTTTGGTTTTATTTCTGGGCAAAAAGCAGGTCGAGTTTCATGTTGTAACGGCTGCGTTCCTCTTCTGACATAGCAAATCGCTCCGCCAGTTCCAGGTTTTTGCGCGCGGTTTTTTGGTCACCTGTTTGCCAGTAAGCCCGAGCAATCGCGTGGTAAAAATCACTTTCACGCGGGTGCAAACGCAGAGCCTTTTTGAGGTGGTCGATTGCCGAACCGTAATTGCCTACATCGTAATCGTCCAGGGCCAAGGAGTAATGGTAATAAGGATTTTTATTGCGGTGCCGTTCTACCTTGCGCTGGAACTTTTCAGCCAGATCTGCACGGCCGATGCCTTCGTAAAGCTGGGCCAGGTTTGACATGGCCGTATATTCATCATCATCCAGATCCAAGGCTTTAAGATAGGCCTCTTCAGCACCTTTCAGATCACCTAATCGCTTGAGCAGAACCCCATAATTGCTGTACGTGCGGGCGAAATTGGGTTCGACTTGCATGGCCGCATGGAAATAGGCATTGGATAAGTCCCAATGGTTATCGGCAAACGCTTCTGCACCCTTGTTGTTGTAGAAATGGGCAAAGGCTTGGGCATCAGAAACGATTCGGGTTAGGTGCTTTTTGCGCTCTGCATACGGTTGGAAATCCACTTCCAAGCGGCGACCATTCACCATAACGATGGCGTTCATGTGCTTGTTATTGACCACAACTTGCCCGCGTTTATTGTAGGTGGAAACATCCAGTACTTCCTGAAATTGGGCGCTCAAACCAACGTGGCGGGCCATCGCGACAAACATACTGGTGAAGCTCAAACAATTGCCCTGACGCGATTCAAAGGTTTCGCTGGCTGTCCGGGTGCGGTTATTGCCGTAGGTCAACCCCAAATGTTTTTCACTGAAAATCAAGTCGATCAGCGCGTAAACTTTTTCCTTTTGGCCTTCCGTATCCGAAATTGCGCCACTGATATAAGTTTGCATTTCCGGGCTCAGCGCCATGATTTCCTGAGGCGATTCCACATGCAGGGCATCGCCAAAGCAGAAGAGAATAAACAGCAGCATAGCCACCTCCTTGCAGGCGAACGGGTAAAACAATTCCCATGAGACTTAACGGCATTTTCAACGAAAAGTTTAAATTTCGGCAAGTTTTGTTAGGAAAATGTTAGGTAAAAAGGTTGCTAGCTGGCAAGGAATTTTCCGTAACGGATGATATTTTCCAGCTCTGCTCGCTTGGGCCGAAAAATGACTAAAGCCATTAATCCCAGGGCAAAAAAGGGAATCGAACGCTTAAAAGAGCTTCCCGAAGCAACCATGGCCATGCCGAGCAGGCCCACCGCCTCACAAACAGCAAAAGTCACCAGCATAATCTGTTTGTAATATTTGGCTAACGTTTCAGAATCACCTTGAAATTGGGCATGACGCATCATAATGCCCTGCTCTGAAAGCAGAAACCGACGCAGGACATAGCCCACAATGACCACAACGACAGTGACGATCTGAAAGATACTTTCCAGACGCGCCAAACCCTGTTCCTGCCAGGGTCCAAATTTCGCCAGCACCAGGAACACCACCAACGAGGCGCCAAAAGCAATGCGCACCCAGGTTAATTCTCGGAGGGTTCGCGAAATAAGCGACGCTTCCTCCTGGTCCGTCATCTAGCGATCCTGTTCGTCCTGACCCTTGATCCGTTTGGGATCCTCATCCTTGCCTGCCAACGAATCTTTAAAGTTCCGTATGCCTTGGCCAAGGCCTGCGCCAATTTGGGGGATTTTTTTGGCCCCAAAAATCAGAATGACAATTAAAGAAATGACGAGAAGTTCCGGTAAGCCTAAACCCATCATAAGTGGTTAGCCCTCCTGTTAATCAACGCAACAGTCTAACACGCAACGATAAGGACCGGATTGAAAACCTTTTGGTTGAATCCACATGCAAGATCGCTGGAAATGCCGCGACATCCTGACTAAGATGGATCATTAAAGAAGGATCTTATGCACCGCCATTTCCCATTTTGGTTTTTACTGGCCTTGACTTGGTCTTGTCACAAACATGTCGAGACCCGCGGTGAAAGCCTTCGGGTTGGTAGCGATGCGCGTATACAGGGCCTGGGGTCCGGGGACTTGATCCAGGAAGGCACTGCTTCCTGGTATGGCCACCCCTACCACGGCCGAAAAACGTCTTCAGGGGAAGTGTATGACATGGAAGCCGATACCGCGGCCCATCCCGACCTGCCGTTTGGTACGCGGGTCCGGGTCGTGAATGTCGAAAACCAACGCAGCACGGTTGTGCGCATCAATGATCGCGGTCCCTTCGTCAAAGGCCGGATCATTGATCTTTCCAAAAAGGCTGCCCGCGAAATCGGCATCCTGGGACCGGGCACGGGGCGGGTGCGACTTTACCTCGAAGGCAGCATACCTTCCGACTCAGGTGGCAGTTTCCTGATACAAGTCGGCACTTTTTCGGACTTCAGCCGCGCTCGTAAGGTCGTCACAGACTTGGAAGATGCGGGCTATTCTGTCTTGATTGAGCGCTTTGAAGGTTTGTATCGCGTGCGGGTAGGTCCTTATGCAACCAAGGACGCGGCGTCCAGTCAGAGCCGCAAGCTTAAACAAAAAGGTTACGAAGTGTGGATCATTTCAAACAATTCTTAAAAGCCATCATTGTGCACAACAAAAGATGCAGGCCATAATAGGCGATTAATTTTTCCCGCCGAACGGCAAGATTGTGGGGTCAGAATGGAAAAACCAACCAAACAGAGGGTGCTATTGGAATCGGCCACGATCCGATTCTCAGGCGATAGTGGCGACGGTATGCAGTTGACTGGCACCCAATTCACCAATACGTCCGCCAATTTTGGCAATGACATTTCTACTTTTCCCGATTTTCCGGCAGAAATTCGCGCCCCAGCCGGAACGGTTCCAGGGGTTTCGGGTTTTCAAATCAACTTTTCGACCCACGATATTCACACCCCTGGTGATCGCCCCAATGTGCTGGTCGCCATGAACCCCGCTGCACTCAAGGCCAATGTCGCCGATTTGGAAGATGGCGGTCTGCTGCTGATCAACAGCGATGCCTTCACCAAAGTGAACCTAAAAAAAGCGGAATACGAGGTTAACCCTCTGGAGGACGGCAGCCTGGATCGCTTCCGTCTGATCCCAATGGCGCTTACGGAGCTGACCCACCGCGCGGTTGAACCTACCGGTATCTCCAAAAAAGAGGCCGACCGATGTAAGAACTTCTTTGCGCTCGGCATCATGTACTACCTGTTCGATCGCAATTTGGAGTTAAGTCTGACCTGGATCGACAAGAAGTTCGGGAAAGTACCAGATATAAAAGAAGCCAACCGGCTCGCGCTGTTGGCCGGCTATAATTTTGCCGATACCACTGAAATCTTTGCAGATGCGTACCAGGTCCCTGCAGCCAATCTGAAAAAGGGCAATTACCGCAGCTTAACCGGTAATCAGGCCGTGGCGATGGGCTTTATTACCGCCTCCAAACTGGCCGGTCGGCCCCTTTTCTACGGGAGTTATCCGATCACTCCCGCGTCCGATGTGCTCCACGAGCTGGCGCGTCACCGTCATTTTGGGGTGCAGACCTTTCAGGCCGAAGATGAAATTGCAGCCGTGTGTGCGGCGATCGGCGCAGCCTACGGCGGGCACCTGGCTTTGACTGGAACCAGCGGACCCGGCATCTGCCTGAAAGCGGAAGCCATTAACCTGGCCGTCATGACCGAATTACCCTTGGTCATTCTCAACGTCCAACGGGCCGGTCCTTCCACCGGGATGCCGACTAAAACCGAACAATCCGATTTGTTGCAGGCCATGTATGGTCGTAATGGCAGTTCACCCTGCGTCGTATTGGCACCGGCCACGCCCGGTGAATGTTTTACATTTGCCATCGAAGCGTTCCGGCTGGCCACCAAATACATGGTGCCCGTTTTCCTGTTGAGCGACGGCTACATCGCCAACGGTGCAGAACCCTGGCGCATCCCCAACGAGGCAGACCTGCCCAAATTCGAAATCACCTATGCGGAAAGCCAAGAAAATTTCCAACCGTATTCCCGCAATAACCACTTGGCACGACCCTGGGCGGTGCCCGGGACACCCGGTCTGGAACATCGCATTGGCGGCCTGGAAAAAGCCCACTTAAGCGGAAACGTCAGCTACGACCCGGGCAACCACCAACTCATGACCGACTACCGGGCCATGAAGGTTCGCAATATCCGCGAGGACATCCCGGGTTTGGAAATCTACGGGGATCCCGAGGCCGAAACCTTATTGGTGGGCTGGGGCGGCACCTACGGTGCCCTTTTCACCGCCGTTCAAAACCAGAACAAGCAGGGCAAAAAGGTTGCAGGTGCGCATTTCCGCTATATCAACCCATTCCCAGCCAATACCGCCGAGGTCCTGGCGCGGTACAAACGCATTGTCGTCGCAGAACTCAACGAAGGCCAATTGGACTTCCTGCTCAAGGCCCAATTCAATATCCAAACCCACACACTTTTCAAAGTACAAGGCAAACCGTTTATGGTTCGGGAAATCATCGATTTCCTGAATGCGCTCTAGGAGGGACACCATGGCAGAAGCAACTTTAACCAAAAAGGATTTCCAATCCGACCAGATTGTGCGTTGGTGTCCCGGCTGTGGCGATTACGCCATCCTTGCCGCCATCCAGTCGGTTATGCCCAATTTAGGCGTGCCGAAGGAAAAAATTGTGTTTGTATCGGGCATCGGTTGTTCAAGTCGATTTCCCTACTACATGAACACCTATGGTTTCCATACCATCCACGGTCGCGCACCCGCGATCGCCACTGGCCTAAAACTTTCCAACCCTGACCTGCAAGTCTTTGTGGTGACAGGAGATGGCGATGGTTTGAGTATTGGCGGCAATCACCTGCTTCACGTTTTGCGTCGCAATATCGATGTCAAGATCCTGCTGTTTAACAACAAGGTGTATGGCCTAACCAAGGGCCAATACAGCCCAACATCCGATTTGGGTTTCAAGACCAAGAGCAGTCCCATGGGCAGCCTGGACCAGCCAATCAATCCCATCCGCATTGCCCTGGCCAGCGAAGCCTCTTTTGTCGCGCGCACCTACGATGCCAATATCAAACACATGACCGAAACGTTTGAGAAGGCGGCTGCACATAAAGGTTCCGCGTTCATCGAAATCCTGCAGAACTGCGTGATTTTTAATAAAGACGTCTTCAACGATATTTACGAAAGGGATGTACGCTCTGACCACATGGTCCATTTGGAGGAAGGCGAACCGCTCGTTTTTGGAGCTGAATCTGATAAAGGCGTGTTCCTTGATGGCTTCAGTTTGAAGACGGGCAGCTTGGAAGCACCCCCTGCAGGGCAGTTGTTAACCCACCAACCCAATCAGGAAAGTCCGATTTATGCCAACTTGTTGGCCGCTATGGAATATCCACAATTGCCCTTACCTGTCGGCGTGTTCCGCAAGGTCCCGCGTCCGGGTTACGAAGCAGGTGTCCAGGGTCAAATCGCGCAAGCGAGAACCAAACAGCCCGATGACTCGCTTCAAACCTTATTCCACAGCGGTGACACCTGGGAAGTTAAGTAGTTTCAGACTTATCCAGGCCAACTTCAACCAATACCGGATCCAGGGTGCGTACAATCTCCCCTGGATCCAACACCACCAGCTGACCGCGTTTCCCGCCATTGATTAATACGCGATCATGGTCGAGTGCCGATCTCTCCAAATAAATAGGCATCTGCTTCTTTATCCCGAAGGGCGAAGTACCGCCAACCTGGTAACCCGTATGGCGCTCTGCGACTTCGGGTTTACATGGTTGAATGCTCTTGCGACCCGTATCGCGAGCCAGTTTTTTGGTTGAAACTTTGAGATGACCTAACATCAAAACCATAAGCGGCTTTTTATTTTCATCCTCAAAAACGAGCGACTTGAGAATACGTTCTTCATCCCAACCAAGCGCTTGGCTGGAGCGTTGGGTTCCACCCTTCTCTTGGTATTCATAGAGCAGGACCTCAAAAGCCACTTTTTGCTGTTCCAAAAAACGAATGGCAGGGGTTTTGGATTCCTTGGTCATGCCTTACCAGCAATCCACTTCACCGCGACAAAGCCGCCAACCAAAAGGACAGCCGCCACAATCGTTAGCTTGTTGAAGTGTTTATCGATCATGGTCTGGGCCTTTTGGCCAAAGAACCAAAGCAACACGCCTTCCAAAGCAAAACGACACCCACGACTGGCAAAAGAAAGCAGGAAAAACAGTCCGATCGGAAAATGAAAAACGCCTGCCGAAATGGTGATGACTTTGTAGGGGATCGGCGAGAAACCGGCCACAACAATCATGATCGCGCCATACAAGTCAAAATAGTGCTGAAACTGATCGTATTTATCCATGGCCCCATAAAAGTTCAGGATTGGCACCCCGATCGAATCAAAAGCATAAAAGCCGATCCAATAACCAAACAAGCCGCCCAGGATTGAGGCCAAGGTCGCAACGGTAACAATTTTGGCAGTGCGTTCGCGATTGGCCAGGCACATGGGGATAATCATCAGGTCAGGCGGAATGGGGAAAAAGCTGGATTCTGCGAAGCTGACAGCGCCTAACCAGTAAATCGCAGTGGGTCGGCTTGCGAGACCCAGAGTCCAATCGTATAACTTGCGAATCCAAGCGAACATCAAGGCTCCTGCCAGGGAATTTTTTCTTGCGCGTCCCACAGTTCTTGAAGAAGCGTGTTGTGGGTCATTTCAACTTTTAAGGGTGTCAAAGGGACGTAACCGGCTTTTAAGGCTTCAAAATCGGTGCGATCCCCATGGCTGTACTCCGGGTAATACGGCCCAAGCCAAAAGTACTCGTGGCCACGTGGATCAATTCGTTTGACAACCGAACTCTTAAAACTGCGGCTATCCAATTGGGTCAACTTAAAGCCGTGTTTGCGATCGATGGGGACATTGATGTTCCAGACTGCGCGCTTAAACCAATCGTGACCCGCGAGGGCTTTCACGGCCAATTGGCGTGCTGCAGCGGCGGCATCGGCAAAATTGTTGCGGTCCTTTTTCATTTCCGAAGAAACCGCTATCGCGGGAATTTCCTGCAGAAAGGCTTCATAGGCCGCCGCTACTGTTCCGGAATAAGCGGTATCCTCGCCCAAATTAAGTCCGTGATTAATCCCGGAAATGACCAAATCCGGGTGACGACCGTCCAGAACTCCGTGGATAGCCAAGTGGATACAGTCAGCCGGACTGCCGTTCAGGGCATAGGCGTCTTCCTGGATCCGGCGCAAGCGCAACGGTGTATGAATCGAGATTTTGTGGCTAATCCCAGAACAATCGCGATCGGGCGCCACCACGACGATCCGGCCCAAGTCTGCAACCGCCTCCTTTAGGATAGACAGACCTTCGGCAAAATAGCCGTCATCATTGCTCAGCAAAATGGTGGGTTGGTTGGTCATGGCACCTTCCTCAAGCTGGCAATCATAACGCAAAATAGGGCGTTTCCTGGTTGATTTGATCTTCAAAGGTTGACGAAACCGGTTGCTTGACCCATGATAGCGCCCAATTCGAGACGGTTGGAGGGAACCCATGAAATTTGCGAGTTTAAAAAGCAACCAAAATCCAGATGGCGAGTTGGTGGTTGTCAGCCGCGACTTGAGTCGCGCTTGTCGTGTAGCCAACATTGCAGCGAGTCTTCGCGAAGCGGTTGAGCATTGGGAAACCTGCTCGGCCAAACTTCAAACCGTTTATGACGGGCTAAATGCCGGCACAGTTGAATCCTTTAATCTCGACCCAACCCAATGTCATTCGCCGCTACCACGCGCCTTTGGTTTTTTGGATGGTTCGGCCTATATCCAACACATCAAGTTGGTACGCAAGGCCCGCAATGCCGAATTGCCGGAAACCTTGTTAACCGTGCCGTTGATGTACCAAGCCTTAAGCGATGGGTTTCTGGCCCCTCACGAGGATATCCCCATGGTCCATTTCGACCACGGCGTCGATTTTGAAGGTGAAGTGGGCGTGATTACGGGTCCGGTCCCTATGGGTACCAAGGCAAAGGACGCTGCGCCTTATGTTCGGCTCCTGGTCTTAATCAACGATGTTTCTCTGCGGGGTTTGATCCCCGGTGAATTGGCCCAAGGGTTCGGATTTATGCAGTCAAAACCCGCATCCTCTTTTGCGCCCATCGCGATTACGCCCGACGAACTCGGTGACGCCTGGCGCGAGGGTCGGGTCCATTTGCCCCTGAATGTCACTTTTAACGGACACTTTTTCGGCAATGCTGACGCCGGCCACATGCACTTCAGCTTCTATGAACTGATTCAACATGCGGCCCGCACCCGAAACCTGGCCGCAGGTCATATCATCGGCAGTGGAACCGTCTCCAATGAAGACGAATCACGCGGCTGCAGCTGCCTGGCTGAGATTCGCATGTTAGAAAAAATCAATAGTGGGACGATCAAAACACCCTTTATGAAACCGGGTGACCGCGTGCGCATCGAAATGCTCAAAGATCAACAATCGC
>JACJWC010000007.1 GCA_020637335.1 Acidobacteriota bacterium
GTCCTAACAATTGACTCGTCAAACGCAAATTGACCATTTTTGCTCCTAAGTACTCCTTTTGAATCACGAACTGCACTTTTGGCTTGCCCCTCAAGCAAGTCGTCGAATTGGCCGGAGGAGCCGAACTGTTTGACGACCTTGGTGCATTCCCTGCCCGCTCCTTCATTATGGACGAGGATTGCAGCATCAGTTGGATCCGTGGAATCGGCAACAAAATAGGTGTGGGCTGGTTCTACTGAAAGGTTGAAGGTTTTCCAGCCATCGGCGGGAGGTCCCCTGGCGGGAATAATCATGACAAATTCCCATTTTTGCCCCCGCTCATCCCGGAAATGAAGGCCCGGCGTGATGGCATCAACTTCCACAAAACCGTTTTGTTCCACTGCGTAAAAGGGGTGGTTAGCTGTGCATTGCAGGGTTTGTTCATCTTGATCCTTGCGCAGATGAACGTTATAAACCAGTTCTGGTGCAGTCTCAAAGGTCATGACGACTATGCCAGGGTATACACCCTTTTCTGCATCCCAGGACAGCACTTCATCGCCTATTTCAATAGTCTGAATAGGTTTTCGCAAATAAAAGGACATCCATATTTATTGATGCTTAAGATCTTTTGCTTGGCGGTTGGATTTTGGTCCCTATGGCGTTTTGTAATGAAATTGGTCGCGATCAGGAAGGACTTCGTGGGCTTTTGCCCGAGCATTTTGGGGCTTGGGCGCGCCAATTCACACCCCGGCAGTTGGTGGGCTTTGGCGTTTTTTCCTTTTTTTGGCTTTGGGGGTTTTGGGCCGCCTACCGTTCCCTTTCAACCGGATTTGTAGGCCAGTTGAGCAGCGGTTTTGCCTTGGAACCAGTGTTGGCCGGCTTCTCTGGCCGCTTGCATCAGGCGTTTGACGCTGCCGGCAACTCGGTGGAAGCGCGAACCGAAGTGTTGGACCGTGTCCAGCCAGGCGGCTTGATCGGTTTCCAAACGCTCGAGAATAGTCTCAAAATGGGCTGGCGCCCGGTTTGTCCGCTCGGATTTGACGCCCTGTCCAATCCAACAAAGCCAGGAAATCGTCTAAGTCCATGTTCAAGAAGCCTTTACGCGATTCGGTACTGCGAATTGGACAGCGCCAATCGGCTCGCTTCTTTTGGGCTTTCATCTCTTCGATCATTTGCGTCTGATCAAACGTGGGATTCGTTTTCGCCGATTCTGGCAAATGCGCCAAGTTCTGTTCAGCCTGGCGGGCCAGGATACGGTCTTGGGCCGAAGTGTAGTCGGAATCCTCGGGGGTTTCTGCGATGCCAGCCCGGATCGGGTTCAGGTCGATATAGGCGTCGCAAGTCAGAATGGCAGCTCCGTCGCGGACCGCTGTTTCTCGAAACAGCGCCTGCAGTCACATTTTTGTTTTGTTTGAGCCGATGCCCAGTGCGGTCCGGGAATGCCCGGTAGGGCACGAGGTCAGAGCCCAGGGCGACAAGCGCTGCGCGGAGCCCTGGGAAACCCCAAATAAAACGGGGGGAGCCCGGATGGGCGAAAGGATCAAGCAACGGGGCCATTGAACCCAACTCCCAAGATCAAATTCACGACATCTTCCTTGACATCCACCGTACCCAGCATTTCTGAATGGGGCTCCGCCCCATCCGCGGGTAACCAACCCGCGCCACACCCTCCGTATCACCCGCGTCACCGCCGGATACCAGTTCCGTCGCGGACTGCTGTTTCTCGAAACAGCTCCCGCGGTCGCCATCTCGATGGCGACCAACCCGCCCGCCCCAACGAACCCGCTCCAACAACGCCAATCCCACAAAATGCCCCCATCAGTGCTCAGAGTCGCCCACCTGCCTTTTTGTGGCCCGGGTTGGCTACCCGGGAAAACGAACGGTTCAGCCTACCAAAAACCCTAAACGGAAGGGTAAAGAGCTGCACCGAGGTGCAGCAATCCGCGAAGGAGATGCCTTCCAAGCCCCTCCGCAGCCCGACTTTCACCCGATTACCAAGGCTACAGAAAACCACCCAAACAGAGACACGATCAATGATGCACATGCCACCTCAGGTGCCTAGACTGATTCCCAAAAATCCATGTCAGCGTTAAACGCACCCGCAAAATCAAGCTTCCATGCTTGCGTTTATCGCACACGCAAAATCAAAATCAAGCTTCCACAAGGAGGCCAGAGGCCGATTGATCCATGAGCCCACACCGACGAAAGGAGGTGTGGGGCAAAACCCCTCCCCTAACCAAGAGCCCACCAGGGCGACTGAACCCCGAATCAAAACCCCATCGCAAACCGCGATTCCTGCACACAGCGCATTCCAAATCGCGTCTGCTGCGTTTCGTCCTGTGGCTGCTCGGTATCCGCAAAAAAACGTGGGTCAGCCAGCTTGGCTGACAGCTCCCAAACCTCAAGAACTTCGCACCTTTTCGACCCCACCACTCACCTTTACACGCCTGCTTGCTTAGTCGGCATCGGTTTTCTATGAGCGATTAAACAGGCTGGCAGCCTGTCCCACGTAGCTCGGTCCCTGGCCCATCGTCGTCACGCGAGGCCTGGGTTCTTGGGCTGTAATCGTTTGCGGTTGTCAATCGGCTGGGTTTTGGATTATGCGTTTCGATTGGGTCCGCGTAACCGGGTTTGGGGCATGGATCTTACGTTTGCTTCGCAAGGATCGCGTGCGACGCCGGTTTTGGGCATCTTGGATCACGGCACCCGAGCGCTGTTGTGTCTGAAAACCCTGAAGGATCGCACCACGATTGGCGTTCTGCGTTTGTTGCTCGAGGTGATCGAATCCTGCGGCAAACCGAGTTTCCTGCGCACGGCGCATTCCAACTCCCGTCTGATGCGCTTCGCCCTGTGGCTGCTCGGTATCCACAAACAAACCACGGACCCGTTCTGCCCCTGGCGAAACGGCCGAATCGAGCGCCTGTTCCGAACCTTGAAAGAGCGGCTTTATCCTTGGTGGCAAGCAGTCGGCATCCCGGATAACATCCAGGTCGATCTGGACAATTTCCGAACTTGGCCTGTACTCCTCTGCTTTAGCTGAGGGGGATACAACCTAGCCCGCCCCCATCAAAGCCTGGCCAGCATCACCCCCGCCATGGCCTGGTCGGGCAAAACAACCCACACCGAACCGCCCCACTTCTTCGAAGCCTGGAACGGCATCCTGACTGGCTGGGTCCCACCCCCATTACGAAAAACGCCTGGAAAAATCAAACCGACTCGACGAAACAGAGCTGTCCGCAAGAAAGAAGGATGGCGTTTGTCCAAACGCATCCCGTTTCATCGAAAATCCACCAAAATTGAAGGAGATTTCCAATGCCTGATTAAATTTTTCACGCACTAGCACATCAAATCCCCCATTTTTTGGTCCCTTCCCAAAAAAACAAGGGCCAAAATCAACCCCTCAACCCTTTCCGGACATCCGGACAGTACACCACTTTGAACGAACATACGATGAAATCTGATTAGTAAAATCACGGGTATCTATTAAAAATATTGCATGATGAGTGCAAGATCTTCAGATCCCGGTGCTGCATACTTTGTTTTCAAATCTTCACAATATGATTTGAAAATTCTCAGTAAATTCGTTTCATGGATTTCCTCATTTTTATAATACACTTTTAAACCGAGCTCCTCAGCTATGTGGAAGATTTTTGCGCAGGAAACATCTATAAAATTTTCTGGCAGACTGGATAAATTATAGGAAATTTTTATCCAATCCCATTTACCTCCTCCTGTATCTTGGACATCCTCATTTGTCTCATAAACAGGCAAGCCACCCAAAAACACATCAATATCTAATATAGAGATTGATTGCCAAGGCGAGGCCTTATCCGGCCTATCAAGAAAATAAAAATCATCCTCGGACTTAAAACCCAACTTGAGGAGCAAATTATGCAATTTCATCCGAGGCATAGGCTCTCCTGAGCGAATTTCTACAATTTCCTTTTCATGAAAAGTTTCACTTTTTCTCACACGCACCTTCCTTTATCTTATGCCCCTGGATGTCCTGACACCTGGAACTTGCCGAAACGCATCCATTTCAGCATGCCAATCAGGAGTCAGTTCTCGGAGGTTTATTGGACTATTCGGCCCGTTTGCTCGTTGCGGAATGACATGATGAAGTTCGCGACTTTCCCACTTCCCTGTACGAGGATTAAAGTCCTGGGGTGCTGTTCCTCTTCTCATTCTTTGTAAATTGGCTTCAGTAAATTCCCCTGTATTTTTTGAAGCCTCAAATCGATTCTTCCAATAACGAGACTGAACGGTGTCCCAACTTGGAGCGCTGCCGTCAGGAAGCGGCTTATCGATTGGGTCTCCTCTTCGCCATCTTTGAAATTTAACATTTCCTGGGGCTGAGTTGTTTGGGGCACTAAATGCGACTGCCTTGATTTTTTGGACGTCGGCTTGGGTGATGGTTCTCAAGCTGAGGGCTTTGTTGAGTAGTCGGTCACCCTCTTCGGCCCCGAGTTCGCCAACCCTTTTCGCCCATTTTGAGACGCCGTTGTCGCAGAGATTGCCTTCGTTGTGGACCCAGATTGCGGTTTGGGAATCTTGCGGCCCTGCGAAATAGGTGTGCCAATCTTTTACGGCGAAGTTGTAGGTTGTGAAATGCTCGCCCTTTGGTGCTTCTTCAAGGGTTTGACTGAGCACATACGCGTGCTGGCTGTCGGCCAGGAGCAAGCGTTCACCGAGTTGGAGGTCGCTTATTTCGACCCAGGCCTGATCGTCTAGGGACCAAACTCGGTGTTGGGGCGTACCGATTAACTCACACGGCTCACCCTCCTCATCCTGGTTATCGCCTTGGGCTGTTTTGGAGCGATGTTCGCGCTTCACATAAATCAGATGGACCAATTGTGTTGGCTGGGTGGTGAACAGCTGGGTGACGGGCTTGTAGCCCATCTCGCCGGAGACTGGGTTTTTGGACCAAACCTGATCGCCGACCTGTATATCCTCAATGTTCTTGAACCCCAATTGGGTCGGGATTTGGGTTCCGGCTGTGAAACAGACATCCCCTGGAACCGAGGCCTTGCCATTTGCCGAGGCTTTGTACTTGGCATAACCGGTAAAACCGCCTAAGGTTCCGGCCAAAATATAGGACCCTAAGCTCGAAAAACTGTCCTGCTCACCAAAATGAATGGCTACCAAATCCGTGTAGCCCTGAGCGGCTAAACCTGCAGCAACACCCCCCGCTGTTTCCGCCAATAATGCGGAGGTACTTAACTTGGAAAAAATAGCAGTCACCCCTCCGCCCGTAGCGGCCGTGAGTAAAACCCCAGCAGCGCCTAT
The DNA here is from genome assembly GCA_020637335.1 of Acidobacteriota bacterium. Taxonomy (GTDB): domain Bacteria; phylum Acidobacteriota; class Holophagae; order Acanthopleuribacterales; family Acanthopleuribacteraceae; genus JACJWC01. Next base: position 5,266 of record JACJWC010000007.1, read on the forward strand.
CCCAAAGTTTTTGGTCGACCTCTTCCACAATTCGTCGCTATCTATTCGCCCGTTTTCCCACTTGTCTAAGTCCTCCTGAATCCGCTGTGCAGAACCAAATGTGACGCCATTTAATACTTCGTAACCTGCACCAACAAATGAAAGGCCAAGTGCCACTCCGTGCAAATAAAAGCGATCTATTTTTGAGTCAGAAAAGGCAGCTTCTTCAGCTAACTCGTCCAGACCAGCTTTATATTTGTCGCGAAACGTTTCCAAGCCGGTCAAATCCCAGAACATGATGGCGTTGCCGCGTGCGTAAGCATACGGCTGGGTCAAGGTGGAGGGATCGTAAATATTAGGGGTTCGGAAGTCGGGGGTCGTAAAGTGGCCGAGTCTGGGGTGGAGATAGCGATGATGCATGTAGGTCAGGCCGGTGGCGTGGTCGTAGAGGTGACCGCCGAGCCCGATGGGGGCGGCATCGAAGCCGGGTAACGGGGGCAACGGGAATTCCGTGGCCACATTGCCCTTCTCGAAGGGGGGCGGTCGATTTTCCGGGCTGGCCATTAGTTCGCCGTACGGGGAATAAGACGTTACGAAGACCTGGTTGGTGTTGGGGTTGAGCCAGCCAAACGGAGTACCCAGGTGATCGGTGAAGATAAAGTAATCGTAACCGCCGCCGGTCAGGTCCTTGAGCAGGACCGGTCCGAGCGGGCCGTGTCCAATCGCGTACTGCCAGGTGATGGTGCCGTAGAGGTCCTTTTCGCCGATGGCGATGACCCGCGATCCGTCGTATGCATAGATGCGCCGACTGCTGGGGTTGGGCGAATCGCTGCCACTGATGCGATGCGCCTGATGGTCGTAGGCGTACTCCGCGAATCGGGTGGAACCCGATACTTGCAGTTGGGCGGATGCCACTTCGCGACCGAGCGTGTAGTCCAGCATCAGGTTTTCCAAGGTCGGCGAGGCCAGAACGCGCAGGTTGCCCAGGTCATCGTATTCGGCCGTGATGACCTCCGAACCGTCCTGCAGGCTGCCGACCCTAATCTGGGTAGCGCTAGCATCCAATTGCTTGACCAGGTTAAGGATGGGCAGACCATCCACTTCGCGCACCAACTGGACCGGGATCTGCTGCGGTAAGCTGCCGTCTTCGGACACATAACGTTCATGGATGACGGTTCCGGTGGAGCGGGTCATGGTCACGTCGGCCAGGGCCAACTCACCGGTGTAGGTGGGCACCCAAGTCTCGCTATAGCCGGGCACAGACTTCACGATCTGGATAATGGCCGGCATCTCGTTAAAAGCCGTCGGCTGACAGCCTTCGGGCAATTGGGTTTCGCTCCAGGTCAAAGTCAGGGCAAAACCGGCGCTGGTAATCGATTCCAACATGCCCTGGTCATTCAGTTGAAAGGCAAAGTCCTGGATGATGGATTCGCCCACCCGCCACTTCATGTTACCCGGATACCCATTCTCATAATCAGAAAAAGTAGCGTTGAGTGGGCAAAAGAACAGGAAGGCGTCTCGCGACGCCCGGGTTCTTAGGTTTTTTTAAAGTTCTTAGGTTTTCAATCAGCTGGTCATAATGGATCGGTAGATTTTAGCGCCATGGGCTTGGATTGGTCCCATAAATTGGCCAAAATAAGGGCGTTTATCGGTGTTTTTGGAGGGGTTTCGCCCTTCGCAGTCAGGGCTACGGAGGACGGGCGGGATTGGTTCAGGTTTGGAATTGGGTTTTGGTGGCTTTGGCTGGGTGGCTTAATCGGGAGCAGACCAAGTTCATTGACTATTTGAAAGCTGAGAATGCAGTTTTGCGCCAGGCTTTGAAGGGACGATCGGGTGGCCGGATCCGGTTGAATGATACGCAGCGTAAATCGTTGGTGGTCAAGGCTAAAGCTTTGGGCTTGAGTGGCTTGCGCCAATTGGATCCGATCGTCACCCCCGAAACCTTGATGCGTTGGTATCGCCAGTTGATCGCTTTGAAGTATAGCCATGGACACAAAACCATTGGTCGGCCACCCATCAACGCTGAGACGAAGGACCTGATCCTCGAAATGGCCCGGGAGAATGAGCTTTGGGGTTATGACAAAATGGTCGGAGCCTTGAAAAACCTGGGCATTGGGATCAGTCCCAATAGCGTTAAACGTATCCTGCGCGATGCGGGAATCGATCCGGCACCCAAACGCGGGAAATCCGGCAGTTGGTCCAAATTCCTCAAGACCCATTGGGAAACTTTGGCTGCCGCTGACTTTTTCACAGTCGAGGTGGCCACCCTCAGCGGATTCCGCCGATATTGCATCTTCTTCGTCATGGAATTGGCCACCCGGAAGGTAGAAATCGCGGGCATCCAAGAAGCTCCCGATGGGGCCACCATGCAACAAATCGCCAGGAACCTGACCGATTTCCAGGATGGGTTCCTCAAAGCAAAAACTCACTTGATCGTCGATCGAGATCCGCTTTACACAAAAAAGTTCAGAACCATCCTCGCGGCTGCCGGTGTCGAATTGGTCCAAACACCACCCAAAAGTCCAAACCTCAACGCTTATGCCGAACGATTCGTGAGAAGCATTAAGGAAGAGTGTCTCAGCCGAATGATGATTTTCGGGGAGAAGCACCTGCGCCATCTGATTAAAGAATTCATGATCCATTACCATAGCGAAAGGAATCATCAGGGGATCAACAATGAATTGATTGAGCCGGGCGAACAAAGAACGGGAGAAATCCAACGAAAAGAGCGACTCGGCGGTCTGCTCAACTTCTACCATCGCGCAGCTTAGCCCGACGTCCCTTCCCCAAAAATTCATTCCCGCCATTTTAAGATCCCTAGTAGATTTCTACCCAAATCCAACCATTAAGCCGTGATTCCCCAATTCTTTACGCCACTTTTCAAGCAAGGCAACCCAAATCCCACCAATTTGGCGCTGAAAATCAGCCCCAAAACCCACATCAACACCAGGAATTTCCTCCGATCCGACTTTTGGCACCTTACGTGAGTGCTCAGGTTGTCAACCTGAGTCCGCGGGTTGGCAACCTGCGCGACGTGTTGGTTTTCTTTCGGAGGCCACAGTTTTTTGGGTTTATTGGTATTTTGGGGACCGGTTAATAGAACTCGAGGCGTTGGTGGCGCCCTTCGGGATCGGCTTCCTTGCTGAGCGCTTCGATGGTGGCGCGGTTGAGCTGGTTGGTTTCCTCCACGCTGTTGCCGATGCAGGTAATACCCAATTTTCCGTGTTGGCTCATGGCGCCAATCATGTGAAAGACAACACCGCGCTGCAATTGGCTATGGAAATGGATGCGGTGATAGACCAGCGCATCAATCAGGTCTTCTGGCCCCATACCTGGGAATTTCTTGTCGAAGATGTTATCGGTGGCCAGATAATATTTCTCTTCGCCCAAGGCGGAGATGTAGATGCCGGAACTCTCATCGTAACCACCTTCGATCAAGAACTTCATGACCAGGAACGGGTGGGTCGTCCCGCCTTTGCGCATATTGATTTCAATCGCATAGCGCTGGAACCCGTTCGGCGTCGGCACGACGATGAAATCCACCGCAAACCGGCCCAACACACCTTTATGCGAGAGAACCTCAGCAATTTTGCGTCCGTCCTCCTGCAGTTGCAGGCGGTAATCCGGTCGCGCGGGGAAACGACACCCCAGAAACGTCTGGCCGGTGCTGCCGCCGAGAATCTGGTCATGGGTCGAAATGACTTGCGGTTGATTGGCCGCATTGACTCGAGCCTGAACCGAAGGTGAATATTTGACATCCCCTTCAATAAAGGTTTCAACCACCCCGCCCATTTCGCGGAACTGGGTGCGGAAATTGGGCCAGGTTTCACCATCGGCCTCAAAGCGCATGTCGTGTAGGGCGGCCGCCAATTTGGTTTTGCGCTCGTTGGGTGCAGCTTGTTTGTAATCCATCAGGGGTCGGTAATCAAAAAGCGCGTTGCCGGCCCCGGCAAAACCGTCATTGAGCTTGACCACAGCGCGCAGAATGCCACTCTCCTCCTGCCAGAGCCGGTCCAGACCTTCGACGACTTCATCCTCAGAATACAGATCCTCAAAACCGGCTGGCAGAGGAATGTCCGCTTCCTTAAAGACCCGTCGACCACCACTTTTATTGCCTAAATGGAGCAGGCTGGGGTCAACCCCATAGACCGGGACCCCCAGGCGCACAGCCAGGGTACGTTCCAGGGGCGAAGTGTTGAAGACTACCATGTGCGAGCGGTCTGGGTCGCCCATCGCTTTGGTGATGCGATCCATGAGCCATGGCCGCTCCAGAATCTTCTGGGTCAAGGGTTTGGGACTGGCATCCACAGCATCCAAAAGCACCAATCGGCGCATGGCGTGGGAGTACGGAATCCCACTCAAAAAATTCAGGTAATACTGAACAATGACCGGGTGAATCTGCACCGACGAGAGAAAAACGATCCGGGTGCGTGGTCGCTGAAGCAGCATCAGCAAACACAGGAGGCGTTCTTCGTAACTGGCAACACCGCTGATCTTGCGCAGCTCGGCCTCGTTCATGGACAGGCTGGGCACAATGATCGTCGTATGCGCCTCATTGCGATCGGCAGCGATCTTCTGGTAATAGGATTTGAGCTTGGCTTGCAACTTGATAAAGGTTTCGTGTTCCTCTGCAGATCCTGGGGGCGGGAAAGTCGTTGCACTCCAGACCATATATACGCCTCGTTCGGGGAAGAATCGGATAAGTTAAGGAATCATAACCCCAATTAAAAGCAGAGAACAAGCCTAGCCAAAACAGTCACTTTGGTCTGTAATGAGCTCCAAATGGCCAGAACCATTGCATTTGACCTCAATTATCGAGCGGACGTAAACGACCGGTTAGCCGCGTGGCTGGATCCAGGTCCTGGCCAAACCGGATACGGCTGCGTCGGTTGAGTTCTTGCCAAAGCGTCTCATCAGCATAGGTTTCAGGTGGCGGCAAAATGTAATGGGCCTGATCCGGCATGCCTAACCAAAGGTAGGCATCATATAAATCTTTGCGTTTAAAGCCCTTTTGAGCCGTTTCGGAAGCAGCTTGATCTGCCCGGATCAACATGGGCGCAGGCAGTTCACCTAAAAAATGCTGGCTTAATACCGCCACAGACCCTACGGGCACACCTTTCAATTGTGGCAAAACGACGGGGTCCTTTGGCCCAAAACTGATAACCGCATTGACGGACAAAATTTGTCCCGGAAAAGCGCTATTCACAATGGCGTATGCGTTTTCCATCGGCTGGCCGCTGGGGGATACCCCCACTTTGGCTAAATGCGCTCCACCCACGATGAACAGACCCCGGCGTTTGCGCGCCAATATCTCTGAAACAACCCGCTGGCCCATGAAGCTGGAGCGACTGCCAAGCGCCCGGTAGGCTTCGCGATCCTGGACGTTTGCCCACTCAATCGGCAAGTCCGCAGCCACCAATCGAATCCGTTCGTTCTGGCCTTTGCTTTGATTTAACTCGCGCAGGAAGTGTACAAAATCAGCGTAGATTGGCGAGTCAAATGGACCGGTGGGGCTTTCCGAATGGTCAGACCAAACCCTTTTCAATTCAGGTTCTGAAACGTCTTCACCTTGAAGCACATAACGATCCAGTGTGGCCTGATAACGGCTATTGGCAAAGGAGACCGCCACGTCATTGAGACTCTTCTGGATTTCAGGATCCAACAAAAGTAAGCGCAAGAACCCAAATTGCGCTTCCAGCTGGTGAATTTCGCCCAGAGTGACCAGTGGGTAGTCGCGCACAGCCGCACGATAGTAGGCAATGCCCTCCTGCCAACCTTCCGGCTGAGCCCAACCCAAAATGCCTAAGGAGCACAGAAAACACAAAGCATTCTTCATCGCACACCGCCAACCCATCAAATGCCCAAGCGTAAAGGTATAGACCCTGCTTGCAACGCAAAATGGGAACAAATTCAGCCACAAAGTGACGAAATCTTTGGGCTTTAGCTTCAGTTATAGAGGTGAAAACCCGGTTTCGGCAATTCAAATGACTGGCCCGCTTGCCCGGCGTCCACACACTTCAGATAAAACGTGATTTTGTCCTTCCAGGGTCCGAACTGCAGGGCTTGCGTTTTCTCAAACGCCGAACGGGCATCGTCCCAACGCTGGGCCAAAAGATCGGTCACCCCTTTAACAAACTGCCATTCGTATTTCACCCGCGCCTCTTCCTGAACCGAGTTCAAGGTCTCCTCTGCTCGCTTCAAATGGCCCTGCACACAATAAACATAAGCTTTGGACAAGGCATACATATTGGCAACTTCCTCGTACCCCAAGGCTTCAATTTCCGGATCCATTTCAGAAACCAGATCATCGGTCGATTGGCCCATATCGGCCAGGAAACGCAACTTTTGGATACGCAACAAATTAAGCGTTAACTGGTTGTTTTGGTCCCGACAGATCTGGATACCGGCATCACAATGATCTATCGCTTTGTCATATTGGTTTTGGTTGACCTTAACCAAGGCCAGGGAGAGATGCATGCGGGCCACGCCGGCAAAATCACCGGCTGACTCGTACAACTTCATGCCCTCTTCCAAATAGGGAATGGCCTGCTCCCACTCGCCGTATTTAAGTGAATAGGTCCCCAAATTGCCCTTGACCAATGCAATGCCCGGCCGACTGCCCAAATCTTCAAAGACGGTCAAAGCTTCCAGGCAGTACCTTTGGGTGTTTGGCCAATCTTCTCTCGCATCCGTGACCATGGCCAAAGTGTTGAGCGCATTCGCTTCGGCAATACTATCGCCCGATTCGCGGCTAACCGCCAGGCAGAACTTCAGGTTTTTTTCAGCCGATTCGTAATTCGAAAGCGCGTAATCAATGAAACCCAGTTGACCTTGGAACAGAGCCGCAGCCATGCGTTCATTCTGCCCTTCCAAAATGGCTTGACCTTCCGCGAGATAGGTCTTGGCCGTCTCTACATCCCATTCGTAAAAGCGCAAAACGGACAATATTCCCAAACCCGCCGCTTTGACCAATGGATCCTGACGTTCCTCCGCCTGACTGATAAGCTCATTCAAAAGCGTTTCCGCTTCTTCCGCCCGGGCCAACATGCGATAGCATTTGGCCAGCTGTAATTTGGCCAACAAAAAGCCCGAGTCGCGCTGGAGGCAGTTTTCAAAGTAGGGCAAGGCCTGCTTCGCACCATCGGTCAAGAGAAGCTGCAAGCCGCTGGCATAGGTGATGTTTAAGTAGGGGTCGCTGTTGAATCGATCAAACAGATCCAGGATCGGTTCGCTGGGTGCAGCGCGTTGGCTGACCTGTTTACCCAACTGATTGGCTACTTCGATCAGGTTGGCGTCCACAACCACCCGTTCAACGCTATGACCTTCGGGAAAACACAGGGCATAGCGGGCGCGGAACAGGTCCCCATCCTTTTCAATCACGGTCCGAACGACGATATCGGCGCCCAAAACGCGACAGGTTGAAGCCGAGGGCACCTTTTCGGCTTTCTTCAATTCCAGGATCTTGTCGGTTGGTACAATTTCAATGCGTTTCCCGGTGCGGCAATTCTCGCCGACCATATCCATCAAGCCCAGTTCGACCCATTTCAAGGCATCATCGCCGGTCTCGTTTTCAAAGGGCCAGAAGGCGATGCGAACCAAAGATTTTGAGCTAAAGTCCGGCTCTTTTGGCCGGTTGATCCACCAGAATCCGACCGCCAGGAAAGCGAGAAAAAGCACAGCCCAGCCCAGGGGTAAAGGGCGTGCATTTTTTTCAGAACCAGTCGCAGAAAAAGTTGAGGTTTCGACACGAATTTCGGTCCACAACCATAGGTAACCCATTTTGGGAATGGTTTTGATGAAACTCGGATTTTTGGAATCATCGCCCAGAACCCGCCGCAATTCGCTGATACACAAGGTCAGGTTCTGTTCCTGCACAACCGTTTCTGGCCACAGGTATCCAAATAAAGCTTCTTTTTCAACAGCCGTATCGGGATGTTGGAGGAAATACTCCAAGGCCAACGCCACTTGAGGGCGCAGTTCCTGGGTCTCGCTGCCAGCGGTTAACTGACGGGTAACCGAGTCAAAAATAAAGGGTCCAAACCGATAAGTGGTCATATCAGCACTCTGGAAAATGATTCATTCTAGCACATTCACCAAACGCACAGGTCAATTTACAAACCTTTTATTTCAAACAGCTTATACAATTTATACATTTTTTTAATGCAGATTTAAGCCGGATTTAAGGTCTTTTCGGGCACATAAAACCATGCTGAAAGCCAAACCCCAGGGAAAGGAATCAGCCATGTGTCTGCTCAGTTTGTTTTGCTTTTTTTGGAATCAAGGGCCAACGGTCAACCTGGTCGATGGCGGCCAAGGATGGATCTCCAAAGATTATCCCCTTCAGTTAAATGTCTCTAACTCAACCGAGGGTCACTGGGCCTTTCTGGTTCAACAAATCGATATTTCCGACCAATTCATCCAATCCGATTCGCTGTTCACCTTTCAGCCGGCCAGCTTGGGCCTACCTCCGGGCGAAACCGAATTGGTCTGTTATTTTGCCCAAGCCGATAGTTGGCAGGAGGTGGCCCGGTTCCCACTCAAAGTTTTGACGCCGCGCGGGTTTAAGCAGGCGGATGTCCAACCCAATCTGGAGGTGACGGTTCTTCACGGGTTGGACCGAACCGGACAATTTAACCAAAACGAAGAGACCCAGATTTCCGGTCGCGGCCTGATCACAAGTCAACACAGTTGGGCTGATCAGGAACTGAAAATCCAAGTTCAGGTCCAGGGCGAAAGCGTTCAAGCCAAAGCCTTGCGTTTTTCGGAACTGGCTGACGATGCGCCTCAAATCGATTTGGTCGATTACCAAATTCACTATCAAAACGGTGGATTCTTCACGGAACTCGGTCATCTCAACTTCGGTAACCATCGCCATTTGATGCAGGTCTTTAATCAACGCGGCTTTCAACTGGGTTATCAGCGAGAGCGCATCCAACTGGCACTCACCAATGTGTATGCAACCCCTATTGCTGGCTACAACCATTTCTTCGGCTGGCAGGACGGGCACCACATTCAGGCAGCAAGCCTGGGCTTTGAATTGCTGGCCCGCAAGGGCGGTTTGCGCCTGGATCTGCTCGGCCTGCGCGGAGAAAAGAGCGAGACGCCGGCATTTGATGTTGGTGAGGTGCGCGAATCCGAAAAGAACCAGGGTTACGGCATTATGATTCAGGCCACAAACCCCAACAACCGAATCCGCATGAAGGGGACTTGGTCGCAAAGTCGTTACGAGAACCCCGCCACACCGTTTTGGCAGAACACCATCGAACCCGCCCAAACGAAACAGGCTTATTGGGTTCAAGCCCAAGGCGATCTACTCCAAGGTCATATGCTGGCCAACCAACCGTTTTCCCTGAGTGTGGAAACCAGTTTTGAACAGGTCGATCCTCTGTACCGCAGTTTGGCCAGCTTTACCCAGAGTGACCGGCGCACAGTTCAGGCCAGTTTACAAACGGTTTGGGGACTCTTTTCCTGGCAGAACCGCTACCAAAAGATCCGTGACAACCTGGACGACATTCCTTCCATTCTGACCACTCACACTCGCCGCTGGGACAGTCAGCTCAGTCTGCCCATCCGCGATTTGTGGTTGCAAAAGGCGTTTATGCCCAACCTGATGGTCGGCTGGCAACAAACCCACCAATTCGGCGCAGAAATTCCCATCAATGGCGATTTTAATCAGAGCCACATCCCCGACCAGGTTTTGGGCCAGTTCCAATGGGGCCTGCAATGGCAAGGTGCCAAATGGTCTGCAGGTTATCAATACAACGGCGATTCCACAGATAACCGTCAGTTGGGCCGCGAACAGGCCGATTTTCAGAATGCGGTACACAATTTCAACCTAACCCTGTTCCCTAACCCGAAATTTCAGCTTTCCCTTAACGCAACTCGCGGCAGATCCAGGAACGATGAGTTGATGTCCCACGACACCACACAAAACTACGGCAGCCAATGGCAATGGACGATCCGACCGTGGTTATCCTGGACTGGCCAGTTTCAAACCAACCGACAGGAAAACCCAAATGAAGGGTCCTTGACCTGTTTTGAAAGTGGAATGAGCCAGATCAGCAGCCAAATTCAGCGCAGCCACTGGCGCTTCCAACTCTATCTGCAATACCAGATTCAAAAAAACGAACAAAACAACCCGCAATTTGGACTGGCATTCGAAAACGAGGACCGGCAATGGACGCTGGGCCTGACCACGACTTACCAATAAAGGAGTTCTCATGGTCCGCATAATCTTATTTCTCAGCTTCAGCACAAGTCTTTTCGCCCAAATCCAAGTCAACCCCTCGGGTGTCAATGTAGACAGCCAAAATCCAACCAGCGTGTTTTTGACTTTCTCCAATACCCAGGGTTGGACCGCGCAGGAGGCCATTTGGTGCGGTGCGGTCGACACGCAGAACGCGCCAGTACCCGGAACCGTGTTCGGACAATTAGCACCGACTTATAACCTGCTGCGACCCAGCGCCGGCAACGACATCAGCGATGTCATGACCATTCCCCTGTCCGTGACACGCGCAGCCTACCAGGCCGCCGCCCGAGGGGAAACCAGTAGTTTTTTCTACGTGCGCCGCTTCGTTAATGCCGAAAGCAAGGCGGAACAGTACGTCAAGGTGACCTGTCGCCTCGCCGGTGGTGGGGCGCGGGTTCCGCTTTCACTCACGCATGTGGTACTTCAATTTGAATCGCAGAAAGCTTTGTCCAGTTTCGCACCGGATCACAATTTGCCCAGCTTTAGTGCCGAGTTGCGCTACACCGGATCCGGTCGGATCCAGGGCACGTGGGAGTTGGTAACGCCAGAGGACGAACCGCCGACCGCACTGGATTTGTTGCCGGAAGGCAGCCTCCCGCCGGAAACACGGGCCGAACAACGCCATTTCCAGGTGCTCGGTCATTTCGATCAGGTTTTAACGCCCACTGGAAACGCAACTCTGAAGGGGCCCGATCCCCAGACCCTACCTCGCCAAACACCGGGTGTATTCCAAATCCTGTTCCGGGTGGCAGCCAGCGCAGACAAAGAGGCCGATTCCCAAACATCGCTCGGAAAAGTGCATGCCGGAGGGGTTGCCGGTTTCCCCATGCCCGTACTGCGTTACCAGGTCCTGGCCAAGGCTGCGCCCAGCGGACTCAAAAGTATTCAGGGCCTTCTACCGCCAAAACCGCAGGCGCAAATGCCGCTTTTCCAGTGGCAACCTGTTGCGGGTTACGCTTTATTGGAATGGCAATGGGCCAATCCCACAGAAACCTTGTTTCAAGCGCGACTTCAACCGGAAACCACCTCCTACCAACCACCGCCTTGGCTGCAGCAGTCCGGTTCATATCGCTGGCGCCTGATCGGTTACGATGAGCAGGGCCAATTAACCGGCAAAAGCGAATGGCGGGCGATTTCACTGCCATGACTGTTCAGCATTTCGCTTCATTTGCCTTCGACCCGGACCAACTCCACCTGCAGCGGGCGGGAAATCCGGTCGAGATTCGGCCCAAATCGGCTTGCCTACTCGCTTTTTTCCTGGCCAATCCCGGCCGAATTATCCCGAAAAGCGAACTGATTCAGGTCTTGTGGCAGGACGCATTCGTAACCGATGACAGCCTATTCCAATCGATTCGTGAGTTGCGCCAGGTTCTGGGTGAGCACAAATCCCAGCCGTTTATCAAAACCATCCCCAAACAGGGTTACATGTGGATATGTCCAGTGGAAACCAGCCAACCAAAACCAGCGGAAAAACCTCGCCAAAAGTCGCGAATACTTCTCGTATTTCTCATGGTTCCCGTTTTTCTGATTCTGCTCTTGCTCTGGCCCATTTCGGATTCGAAATCCCTCTTCGCCGTTCCTGAGGAAAAGCCCTACTACTCGCTCCTGATTTTACCAACGGACTGTTCCGCCGATTTGAGCAGCTGGGCGCCGCAGGGCTTGACCCGTTATTGGGTCGAGCGCATTGCCGCCTCACCCCAATACGAAGCTCAGGACTTGGGTTTAATCGACAAAACAAGCCTCTTGCCTTTCTTGCCTTTAGACCATCAGGAAGACCGTCTGATTGAATTGGCTTATCGGACGGGCAGCGATTGGATTTTGCACAACCGGTTAAGCCGCGAAGGCACCGACTGGCTCTTAAAATGTCGGGCGACAGGCCAGGACCGATCGACATGGGAATTTTCGGTTAAAGATAATGATTTCAACCATTTGATTCACGCATATGAGGTTCAACTGAGCCGACAATTTCAAGCCAAAATGGGCTGGTCCAAGATCATCACTGAAGCCGAATCTTTACCTGAAAAAGACCTGATCGGTTACCTCGGATCCATTCAAATACAATTGCAGGGCAACAGTCAGGCCGCATTAAAACAGCTCGAGTTATTGGCGCAGGATAATCCCAAAGACCAGCGTCTACCTTTGCGCATTGCCGAAATCCAGATGCAATTGGGCAACCTCCACGACCCTTCCTGCCTGAATGTGGAGCGGATCCCGTCCTCCGACATTTTTCGCTATTGGCTGCTTGCTGCCAAATTTTACGAATTAGTGGGTGCGGCGGAAAAACAAAAAGCGGCCTATTACGAACTCTTCAGGTCCGGCGCGGAACATGGGTCGGGTAGAGCCCAGTTGCGAGCGCTAAGTGCACTTGCGCGCATTTCACTGGATGAATCGAATCTGGATTTGGCCCAACATCATGCCTTTCAGGCCTTGCATTTTGCGCGGGCATTGAGTTCAGGCCCCGATGAGCTCTCCATTCGCGTTTTGCTGGGCCAGATCCTGTTTCTGCAAAAACAATATGAGGCTGCTAAATCGGAATGGTCAGCCGCGCTCAGCAAAGCGCAGCAACTGCAAAACCCGTTTGTGAATGCAGACACCTTATTTCAGCTCGGCCGATTGGAAATGGAACAGAAACAGATCGAGCGCGCGCGCACCCATTTCAAACAGGCACGCCAACTGTTCCAATGGATTGGCAAAACGGAGGCTTTAGCAGGCTGTGACCGTCTGTTACTGGCCCTGGACGCCCAGCCCGCCAACCCCTAACTCAGGATTTTGCTTCGCGACAACTCGAGCTTTAATTTTAAAACCACAGAAAGCACAGAAATACACCGAATTTTGGCTGCAATTTGGCACACGTTTTTTAAAAACAATAAATCATTTGTTTTCAATGGATTTCAGAGGAACCAATTGTGAACAACCTTCTAGTCCCAATGCTCGTCAATCTTAAACGAGCGTTTAGCATTAGGTCTCAATGGTTATCCCAATAGTAAGCAACTGCCGAGAAGTTTAGGTTTTTCAAGTCTGGTTCACGAATAAAAAAAGTGCCCACCCCATTATCCCCCCACAATATTTCCTCCCGCCCAACCGGGCCACTCTCGATGTTAAGGAGCACCATCCACTCATTTCGAGCTTTGAGTTCGGTTCTCGGGTCTCCACAAGTAAACCGACCATAACCGCCCAATTTGGCCAAATCTTCACTTGCGAGGAACCTGAAGAAATTATCCAAGTCATCCCATTCTTCATTGCCATGCTTGGCGAAAAATTCCTCAGGTGATACCCGAAGGTAATCCCAGAATCTGTAGTCCTCAACACCGCAATATTCTTCACCAATTTCAAATTCCAATTTCATAGGTGACATGATGGGTAGAATATCATCGAGAAGTTCTTCATCACCAATAGGTTGAGACTCCTGTTGGCACGCTTCAGCAGAAAAATACTGCACCTTAAAATAATCCTGTTTCTGCAAATGTTCAAAATACTCAAGAGGGACCCAGGGATCGCCAGAATAATAATTGTTTTTTCCCCAAACATGTTCCTGATTTACATTTGAGGTTACGAAAATTTGTAGGATGCCCGATTGGGGAAAGGGTTCCAGATCGGGCACTTGTTCAAAATTAATCTGCACCAATAGAACCATTTTTTCACCCAACTTATTCCTCGGAAAGGCAACCCCTTTTGGCAAAAACGGCTTGCCCCTGAACTTGCTGTCCCGAATATCCATGGATTTCGCTAATTTTGGTTTGACTATGATAAATTTCATTTTGGATGGTTCAAGCGATGGCATGTATTCAGAAAAACGATGCGGAATTTTCTTGGGTTTTGGCTTTTCAATCCAAGGAGACATATCGAAACCACAATGCAATAAAAATAGGGAGAGGACAAAAATTGCAGATATTCGCATTGATGATAATCCTCCACATGTCTCGATGTATCTGATATACCCGAAAAATTATTGGGCAGGATCACCCAAAAACACAAGAAACAAGTAGCTAGAGGAACACAAATCCAGGGCTATCCATGTCAAAAACACATTAGAGCTTCTTAAACTTTTCCCAGAACCATTCTTTCCACGTCAACCCTCTCCACTTCCTTGTTTTCGAATTCTCAAGGAGGCCAGAGGCCGATTGACCCGTGAGCCCAGACCGACGACAGGAGGTGTGGGACCACAGGCTTTTGCGGCCCCAGAGCCCACCAGGGCGACTGAACCCTGACAAATGCTCGAACGCCAATTTTTGTTTCCAACTGCGCACGTCGGGAATCGTGTCGACCTCAGGTAGCGGCCAAATATATTTCCACCTAATGGTCGGTTACAAACCCTTTCGCGCACTTCGCGCTTTTCGCGGTTCTTTTCTTTTTAACCGCGAAAAACGCGAAACGACGCCAAATAATTGAATTGGGATGCGACCCCATTCAAGCAAACGCCTGGTTTGAAACTTCCGTTCGTTCGGGTAACCAACCCGGGCCACATTTTTTCTGACTCACTTTGTAGCTTTTTGCTCGAGCACCCGTAGATTTCTGGCTGCCTGGGACAGAATTTGGACCGATGAGGCACCAATCGGTTCAGATGTCGCCCCATGTCTGTTTACGTTTTCCGGGGTTCAAATGGAGTCGCGCAGGTGCCAGACCGCTGGGCGGCTGTGTTTTAGTGACACAGCGCACCTAATGAGCCTGTAAGTCATTTATTATCAGAATGTTTCAGCCTGGTTTTCAGAAAAATTCAGGACTTTTCAGGGCTCCAGAAACCATGCTCAAAGGGACCACAGCGGTCAAACTCAAAAATTAGGAGCAAGCCATGAAATCCCTGTTTATCTTATTCACCTTGACCAGCCTCAGCCTCTTTGGCGCGGCCAATATTAAAGCAACCGCCATCGCCTACAGCGCGAGTGGCCAAGCCAACACCCTTCAATTAGGCGACTGTAATACGGTATCGGTAACCGTGCGCAACTCGGGCAGCAGTAGTGGATCCGCATCCGTCACCTTATACATCGCCATGCCCAGCGGCCAGTACCAAAAATCGCAAAATGTTTCGGTTGGTGCCGGACGCACACAAACCGTTACTTTCACGGGAATTTCCCTCAAACAATCGGGCAATTACGGCCTCAAGGCCTGGTGTGGCACCGATATCAAATCGGCCGTTCATCGCAACGCCTTTGCCTCAAAGAAGTGTGCCCAGGGCGGCGACCAACCCGACCTCGCACCTCAACCGCCGCGTTTCGCAACACCGGCCAAAATCGGTTACTGCAGCGCACCCTATATTTCCCTGCGCAATAACGGAACTGTTGCAGCCAACGGCAATATTCGCGCCTTGGTCAGCGTTCAGCAAGGTTCCACAACCATTTGGCAACAAGTTGTTTTATTCGGCAGTATTGCAGCGGGTGCAAAAAGCGAGGTTCAGGTCGAAGGCATGCATTTCCCAAGTGCGGGTAGCTATACCGTCCGTATCGAAGCCGATGACATCAATGCCGTTGCCGAATCCAATGAAGGCAACAATGTCCGCACGAGCAGTGTCAGTGTGAGTCAGGATTGTGGCGCACAAGGCACCAACATTCCCGACCTGATCCCCATGACTATGATTTTCAACGATGGCGGCGCCAAAGCCGGTTATTGTTCCTCAGCCAACCTGGCCATCAAAAACATCGGTGGTGGCACCGTTCAGGGAACGGTTCGCATGATGTTTAAAGTCAAGCAGAACGGTCAAACCATTCACCAGCAAACGGTTCTGTTTCCGGGTCCAATCCCGGCCAATGGTTTTTCCAATGCAACGGCTGTCAACATCCATTTCCCATCTACCGGGACCTTCCAAATCGAACGCTTTGTCGACGATTTGAACCAGGTCAACGAAGGTGCCTTTGAAGGCAACAACATCAAAGAAAGCAATGTGAACGTGCAGAGCAACTGCAATTAATTGAAGCTTTCCAAAGCGAATTCCTTAGGGCGCCACCGCAAGTGACAGCCCGCAGGGCGACAGGTCAGAACCCAGGGTGACACGCGCAGCGCGGAACCCTGGGTCGCATCCCCTCAAAAGTGCAGAGCCCGGATGGGCGGCAGGGATTTAATCTTTGGCCTGTGATCGCCTCTTATTTCGAGGTTTCGCCTGATTCCCTTTCGCCCTTGCGGGCTCCTTCAACATGATAGGCTTTTCCCTAGGTTCCTCGCACTGCTCGTCACCCAGGGATTTAGTCTTTTGCCCTCCGGGCAGATCGCAAAAAATGTCCAAACGGCTAGGGCGCCACCGCAAGTGGCGCCTTACTTGTTATGAATTCAGCATTGACCATTTCGACAACACGCTGTGCTGCGGCTGCAATCGGTTCAGACAGCTCCACGGACAATCCGGACATCAGCTGAATCGAAATGGTGATAAGGACCACCGGCACCCTTTGACCAATGAGATGCAAGGCGTCGAGCATGTCTTTAATCCCAATGTCGTGGGCGGAAAGTGTGTTGGGATAATCCTCGGCGAACTGGGGTTCAATGCGCTGAATCGTGCCTTCCGGCCGGCCATCCATGGTGGCATCAATAAACACAATGCGATGCGCCTGGCAGAGCGGGCCCAACAGGTGAAATCCGCCCGTGCCCCCGTCTAGGGTTTCAACACCAATCGGCAGCTGGCCACCTTCCAGTTCACGGACAATGTGCACACCCACCCCTTCATCGCCCAAAAGGACATTGCCCAATCCAACAATCAAGGTCTCAAAAGGAGTCGGGTTTAATCCGGTCTTCGCGTTCAAATTTCCACCCCCCAACAATCGAGGACGCGGTTCCGCGCCCTTCGACGTAGTCGTGATAAAAAACGATATAGATATGCACCACAATAAACACGATAAAGAACCACATCGCGCCGTGGTGCCAAACGCGGGTAACGCCATCACTGCCAAATAATGGAACCACCCAAGCAAACAGGCCGGCAAACCAGCTTTTGCTCATGGCCGCGTATAAACCAAATCCAGTCAGGATTTGGAAAATGCCAACCAAAAACAGGCAGAAATAAGACAACCCGGCCAACATGTTATGGCCAAGACTGATCTTGCCTTTCTCCTTGATCTGCAAAATATCCACAGTCAAAACATCCATCAAATCATGGCGTTGGACCTTCTTCAAAGGCAAGAAGGTACGCCAATTGGCAAATCGATTGCCGACAAAACTCCAATAAAGGCGCATAAGGAAATTAAAGAGGAACAGGTAGGCAAAAGCGAAATGGATAAACCGCACCGTTCCAAACCAATATTGTTGATAAGCTTCGGGGCTACGGAACAGGGTAAGCGGATGGCCAATCAGATAACCGGTTACAATTAATACCGTTATACATAGCGCATTTACCCAGTGAAATAGGCGAACCGGCATTTCCCATACGTAAATGCGTTTGTAGTTGGGCGCAGCAAGGGTGTTCATAAAACCTCCTCAAGCTTCGAGGCGAACCTGGTGCACATGATTGCCAGCCGGATCGTAGAGGTGAACGGCGCAAGCCAAACAAGGATCAAAGGAGTGGATGGTGCGCAACAGTTCCAAGGGTTGGTCCAAATTGGCAACCGGTGTTCCTATCAGTGCGGATTCATAGGCCGAGAGTTGGCCTTGCGGGTCACGCGGTGAGGCGTTCCAGGTGGTGGGTACAACCAGCTGATAATTGTCGATTTTGCGATCTTTGATACGGATCCAATGGGCCAGCGCACCCCGCGGTGCTTCGGACATTCCGACCCCTTCGCATTCTTGGGGCCAGCTGGAAGGTTCCCAGCGTTCCTGGGTGAAGGTCGAGGTGTCGCCGGCCTTGATATTGGCGACCAACTCGTCGTAGAAACCTTTCATCCATTGCACAACCAGACGGGTTTCCAACCCACGAGCGGCTGTGCGACCCAAGGTTGAGAACAGCGCTTCTACACCTACACCCAACCTACCCAATGCTTCGTGAACCACTTCCTTGACGTCTTCCAGACCGCGTCCATAAGCCACCAACATTCGCGCCAAAGGCCCGACTTCCATGGGATGATCATTCCAACGCGGGGTTTTGAGCCAGGAATATTTCTGATCGACATCCAGGTGCTCGTAAGGCGGCTTGGGACCGGTGTAATTGAATTCGGTTTCGCCCTGCCAGGGATGTAGGCCCACATCATCACCGCCCTGATAGCGGTACCAGGAACGCGAGATGTATTCCTTAATTTGCGAATCGTCTTTTCCATCCACTTCATGGATTTCGTTCAGGTTGCGATTCAGGATGGCACCGCTGGGGAACTTGTAATGGTCGCGATCCCCGTAAAAGGTGGTCGGTAAGTCGCCATAAACCAGATAATTGGAAAGTCCACCGCCGATGCCGGCCCAATCCTTGTAGAAACTGGCAATCGCCATCAGGTCGGGGATGTACATTTGCTCAACGACTTCAATGGCGCCCTTGATCAAATGACCGACGTGGTTCAAGCGTTCGTTGTTAATGGCATTGACTTCATTGATATTGATCGAACAGGGTACACCGCCTACCAGGTAGTTGGGATGCGGGTTCTTGCCACCGAAAATGGCGTGAATTTTCACCAGTTCCTTCTGCCATTCCAATGCTTCCAGGTAATGGGCCACCGCCAGCAAATTGGCGACGGGCGGTAATTTGTACTGCGGATGACCCCAATACCCATTTTTGAAAATGCCCAATTGGCCGCTTTGGACAAAGGTTTTGAGCCGGTTCTGGACATCGGCGAAGTAATGTTTGGAGGTTTTGGGCCAGCGACTGATGGATTTTGCCAGTTCGGAGGTTTCAGCAGGATCAGCACTGAGTGCGCTGACCACATCGACCCAATCCAATGCGTGCAGATGATAGAAATGCACCACGTGGTCCTGGACCAGTTGGGTGCAGAACATCAAGTTGCGAATCAGTTCGGCGTTTTTGGGCACCTGAATCGCAAGCGCATCTTCCACGCTCCGAACCGAGGCCAGCGCATGCACGGTCGTACACACACCGCAGGCGCGTTCGACAAAGGCCCAGGCATCGCGCGGGTCGCGGCCACGCAGGATGATTTCAAAGCCTCGCACCATGGTTCCGGCGCTGTAGGCATCGGTGATGACACCATTTTCGACAGTAGCTTCAATGCGTAAATGGCCTTCTATGCGGGTAATCGGATCAACAACAATGCGTGTCATGGGGCGCCTCCTCAAACTTCCCTGGGCATATCAGCGGATTCGTGTTGGGTCTCGTCAATCACCCGTCGTTTGCGAATGTTGGTCAAAACGGCATGGGCAGCCACACCTGCAACGGTTGCAGAACCGGCGATCAGGCCGACCTTGTCAGCCGTGGCTTCAATACCAAAACCCGGGAAATTGGCCAGGTGTTGATAAAAAGGGCCGTTGTCCCAAAAGCCATCCTCGCTGCAACCAATACAGCCATGGCCGGATTGGATCGGGAAGCTGGTGCCTTCATTCCACTTGGTCACGCCGCAGGCGTTGTAGGTGACCGGACCACGACAGCCCATCTTGTAGAGGCAATACCCTTTACGGGCATTTTCATCATCCCAATTCTCAACGAACAGACCCGCATCGAAGTAGGGTCGGCGGTAGCAGGTATCGTGAACCCTTCGGGAATAAAACTCACGCGGTCTTCCCTTGCGATCCAAATCGGGAACCCGGCCAAAGACCAAAAGGTGGGTTACGACTGAAGTCATTACGTCGGCGATCGGCGGACAGCCCGGCACGTTAATCACCGGACCGTGCAGGATTTTGTGGATCGGGGTGGCGTTGGTCGGATTGGGCCGGGCAGCCTGAATACAGCCATTGCTTGCACAAGAACCCCAAGCAACAACAGCGGCCGCGTGTTTGGCACTTTCCTTTAAAATATCCTCTGCAGACTGGCCGGCCACCGTGCAGTAAATTCCGCCATCTTTCATGGGCACAGAACCTTCCACCAAGAGCACGTATTCACCCGGAAAATCGCGGATGGTCTCGTGCAGGCAGGCTTCGGCTTGGAAGCCGGAGGCAGCTTGCAAGGTTTGCGAGTAGTCCAGACTCAAAGTGTCGAGCACAACATCGGCCACAATCGGGTGGGAAGCGCGCAAAAAGCTCTCGCTACAACAGGTACACTCCTGAAAATGGAGCCAGACGACAGGCGGGCGCGGTTTTTTCTCCATCGACTCCACCACTTGACCGTAAGCGGCATAGTCCAAGCCGGACAAAGCGGCGGCATAAGTACAAAACTGAAGAAAATCCCTGCGCGAATAGCCTTTTTGGGCCATGATTTGCCATATCGATGCGTTCGTCATCATCGGCTCCTTCCGGACCAAGTCCAATGAAATCGGAGAATCCCATCCGGAAAGTTAGGTCCTGCTAACACAAAATTCAAGAGTAGTGAATCATTTATTCCAGTAAATTTTCACCTGTATTTGCAAGACGCTATGAATAAAAGGATTGATTAGTCTTTTTTTAGGGCCTGACTTTAGCTTTAATGTAGGGGATCAGGTCCGCCAGGCCCTGGCCCGTTTTGGCGGAGAGGCTGAGTACCTTTAAGTCAGGGTTGATTTGCTGGGCGTAACCCACGCACCTCTCCAGCTCAAAATCGACGTAGGGCAGCAGGTCAATCTTACTGATCAGCAAGAGGTCTGCACAGCGCATCATATTGGGATATTTGAGCGGTTTATCGTCGCCTTCGGTCACGCTGATCATGGCAATGCGCCGGCTTTCACCCAAGTCAAAGTCAGCGGGACAGGCCAAGTTGCCCACATTTTCGATGACGAGCAGATCCGGTGGCGGTTGCGGCATTTGGTGCAGGGCGTGATGCACCATTTCCGCATCGAGGTGACAGGCTTGACCGGTTTGAACTTGAAGCGCAGATATGCCACAGCGTTTTAATCGATCGGCATCCAAAGCCCCATTTAAATCTCCTTCAATCACCCAGACTTGACCCAATTTTGGCGCAAGCCGCTCAAGCAGAAGCGTTTTTCCTGAACCGGGTGCACTCATAAGGTTGATGCACGACACGCCCATTTCGGCCAAATGCGCGCGGTTATGTTCGGCAATCTGGTCGTTATAAGCGAGTAACTGGGCCTGTTGATCCGGACTGCTGTGATGGAACCCGTTGAGCTTAACCGGGTGGTGAAGATGATCGGCAACCAAAAAGGAGGAAGAATCGGAGCACCCACAATCGCGACACATAAAAACTCCAAAAAGCACTGGCAAAAGTTTGGCCAGGGCTTATATTGCAATATAGATCCGAATTAAAGGATCCGCTACTCAGCTATGCATGAATTTTCGGTCGCTCAACAATTGGTCCTGGCAGCGAGCCAGGCGGTTCCACGTCCAGAATTGGTACGTGAGGTCGGGGTTCGTGTCGGCCTACTCAGCGGCCTGGTCAGCGAAAGTCTGGCCTTTGGATTTGAAGCGGCGAAACAACATTCCGCCATCCCCCAAGCAGTTCTCAAGATTCAGGTCGCGTACCGATCGGGATTTTGTCCTGCCTGCAATCTGACTTTTGAGCATGCCCACTTCTGGGCGCCCTGCCCAAAATGCGGCAGCCAAGACACTCAAAACCAGGGCGGAGACGATGTGCAATTGGCCTACTTGGAGGTCGATGAATGACGCGTATCCCCCAAAACTGGTCACTCAAAGAACAAAACCGCCAGGCTGCCAAGCAGCAGCAGCGCCTGTTCGACCGCGCGGGCTGCTTGGTCATCGAATTATTGGGCTCACCCGGCTGTGGAAAAACCAGCCTGCAGGAAGCCACGCTTCCTGCTTTGGATCGATGCGGCGTGCTCAATGGCGATATGGCTTCCGACCGCGATATTCAAAGATTAAAACCCTTCTGCGGATGGGCGATCCAAATCGAAACGGGAAATCGCTGCCATTTATCCGCCTCGGATTGGGGCGTTCTCTCTGCATCAGAACTCGCCATGGTGGACTGGGTCTTTGTGGAGAACGTGGGGAATCTGGTTTGTCCCGCTGCTTTTCCGATGGGTGCTCACCGGCGAGTCCTGCTAGTGAGTACGCCCGAGGGCCACGATAAATTTACAAAGTACCCGACCGCGATTGCCGCTGCGGATTTGGTTGTGATTTCCAAAATGGAACTAGCGCCTTACGTCGATTTTGATGCGGACTTTGCACGGGAATCCATTCATTCCATTAAACCTCACCTGCCGGTTCTGGAGCTCAGCGTGCGCCAACAAACCGGACTTGAGGCCTGGATGATTTGGCTGTATCTGCAACGATCCAAGCACTGCCAAAGCGAGGTAGTGCCATGAATGCCCGCTACCACATCAACATCAATGGAATTGTTCAAGGCGTTGGATTTCGGCCGTTCGTCTATCGCCTCGCTCAGGAGGAGGGCGTGAGTGGCTGGGTCAACAATGGCGCACAAGGTGTGCAAATTGAAGTGGAAGGCCCTCAAACCAATCTGAATCGCTTTTTGGCGCGCATCGCCCAGGAAAAACCAACATTGGCCCAAATTGATACGGTTCAACATGAAGTCATCCCGTGTGTGGACAGTAGCGGTTTTCGGATCCAAGCCAGTTCGGCGGGAGAAAAAGCCCAAACTTTAATTTCGCCGGACATGGCCGTTTGCACCGACTGCCTGAAAGATATGCGCGACCCACAAAATCGCCGGTTCCAGTACCCCTTTACCAATTGCACCAATTGCGGGCCGCGTTTCACCATCATCCAAGGTTTGCCATACGATCGGCCAAGCACAACCATGGGCCAATTTGAGATGTGCGCGGCCTGCCGCAGAGAATATGAGGATCCAAACGATCGCCGTTTTCATGCGCAACCTATCGCCTGCCCCGCCTGCGGCCCGCACATTTGGTTAGAAATCAAGGGGCAGCGTATTGGCGAACGCCAGGCGGCATTGTTTGAAGCAGCACAACTCATTCGAAACGGGAATATTTTGGCGTTGCGAGGCCTTGGCGGTTTCCATCTTGCGGTCGACCCATTTAACGAGAAAGCCATCGCGTGCCTGCGCAGGCGGAAACACCGTTTGGAAAAACCCTTTGCCCTTATGATTAAGGACCTGCAGGCAGCGGAAGCGTTTGTAGATTTAGATGCTCATTCCAAAACCCTTTTATGCGACAGTCGAAGGCCCATCGTTTTGATGCCGCGCCGAGCCGAATCCAAACTGGCCCAAGGTCTTGCCCCGGGCCAAAGCCGATTGGGCCTGATGCTGCCCTATACCCCGCTCCACTATCTGCTTATGGATCAAGGCTTTGACGCCCTGGTAATGACTTCGGGCAACTTGAGTGATGAACCGATTGCCGCCAGCAACGAGGAAGCACGAGAACGCCTGGCCGCTTTGGCAGATGGGTTACTCCTGCATAATCGCGACATTCACATGCGTTGTGACGATTCGGTTTTTCTCAGCACGGAGCGCGGACCCCTGCCGATTCGCCGGGCGCGCGGTTATGTCCCGCAACCGATTTGTTTGAGTGAACCTGTTCCCCTTCCGCTTTTCGCCTGTGGTGGCCAGTACAAGGCAGCGCACGCACTGGCCCGCGGAAATCAAGTCTTCCTCAGTCAGCATCTGGGCGATCTAGAGCATTTGGAAACGCTTGACTTTTTTCAGGAGTCCAAAAAGCATCTTCAACAAACTTTGGAAATAGAGCCCGAAGTCTTGATCTGCGATATGCATCCCGATTATCTGAGCAGTAAATGGGCACGTTCACAGCCAATGCCCCGCATCGAGGTGCAACACCACCACGCGCATTTAGCGGCCTTACACGCGGAACATCAGTTGAAGGACCCCATCCTTTGCCTGACCTTGGACGGCAGCGGATATGGCCCTGATAGAACCATCTGGGGCGGTGAGCTGCTCTACGGTAACCCATTAGAATATAAACGCTTAGCATGGCTTGAGCCGGTTCCCATGCCAGGGGCTGCGCAGGCCATTTATCACCCGGCCCGGATGGCCTGTGCTTATTTGCGGGCGTTACTTGGACCGGACTGGCTGACCGCAGTGCGCTTCACAAGCATGAATGAAATGCAGCTCCAAACCTTGGACCAGATGATGCAAAGTGGACTCAATTCGCCGCTCACCTCAAGTTGTGGACGCTTATTTGACGCAGTAGCGGCCTTAATCGGCCTACATGAAAGCGTGACATTCGAAGGACAGGCCGCAATGGCCTTGGAAGCCCTTGCCAGTGGAATGGAAAATCAGGGCAGATATCCAGAACAGGAGGGCTTGGGTCCTCTGCGTTGGCATCCGCTGATCGAAGCAGTATTGGAAAAGCGGGCCAACGGGGTTTCTGGCCGGAAGATCAGTGCAGATTTCCACGCCGATCTGGCTCAGCTTTGGTGTTCAGCCTGTATCCAGGTTCGCCAACAAACCCAGTGCAACCAGGTCGGCTTAAGCGGCGGCGTTTTCCAAAATAGCCTCTTTTCGCGTCTTTTAATCCGCGAACTATTACAGAACCATTTTGAGATTTATTGGCATCAGAAGGTACCGCCCAATGACGGGGGTCTTGCCTTGGGACAAATAGCCGTCGCCAGCTCCCTGCTCCGGAACGGGAGGGTTCCATGTGTCTCGCAATACCCGGTCGCATAGACCAAATTGTTAATGAGTTTGGGCTCCGCATGGCTTGGATCGATTACGGCGGAACCCGGCGAAAAGTCTGCCTGGAATACACCCCTGAAGCAAATGAAGATGAGTACGTCATCGTGCATGCAGGTTTTGCAATTTCGGTATTGGATGAAACAGCCGCACGCGAAACTTTGGACGCTTTGCACGCATTAGGCGAATTGCCGCCAACAGGCGGTGAACCATGAAATACATCGATGAATTTCGCAACCCCGAATTGGTCAAAAACTTGGCACAGCGCATCCAGCGCATCACAACCAAGCCGTGGGTCATCATGGAGGTCTGCGGTGGTCAAACCCATTCCATTCTCAAATATGGGATCCAACAGCTGATTCCGTCGCAAATTGAGTTGGTCCATGGTCCGGGTTGCCCGGTATGTGTAACCCCTTTGGAACTCATTGACAAGGCGCTGTTCATCGCCCGTCAACCGGACGTCATTTTCACGACCTTTGGCGATATGATGCGTGTGCCCGGCTCCGAAGGTGACCTGTTCCGCGCTAAAAGTGAGGGTGCGGATATTCGCATGCTTTACTCGCCATTGGATGCCTTGGAAATCGCCCGCAAAGAACCGGAAAAGAAAGTCGTCTTCTTTGCGGTCGGATTCGAGACTACGGCGCCAACCCATGCTATGGCGGTCTATCAGGCCAGTCGGGAAGGGCTTGGGAATTTTGCGATTCTCTCCTCGCATGTTCTGGTGTCGCCGGCCATGACCGCCTTGCTGGAATCAGAGGAAAACCGGGTTCAGGGCTACCTTGCTGCCGGGCACGTCTGCACGATTATGGGCACCAAACCGTATGAACCGATCGCCCATCGATACAAGGTTCCTATCGTGGTAACCGGTTTTGAACCCACCGATGTGCTGGAAGGCATCTTTATGGTCGTGTTGCAGTTGGAACAAGGCCGCCATGAAGTTCAAAACCAATACAAACGGTCCGTGCGACCGGAGGGCAATTTGGACGCCCAAGCCCTTATGGATATGGTATTTGAAATTAGGGATCGGCCCTGGCGCGGCGTGGGTACCATTCCCCAAAGTGGCTTAGTTTTGCGACCCGGTTTCGCCGACCACGATGCTGAAAAATGGTTTGATTTATCCCACATCCAACCGCAGGAGCCTTCTATTTGCCAAAGTGGCCGAGTGCTCCAAGGCCTGATGAAACCCACCGAGTGCCCGGCTTTTGGTAAGCAGTGTACCCCCCAAACGCCACTCGGCGCGACCATGGTTTCGCAGGAAGGTGCCTGTGCAGCCTATTTCCACTACGGGACCTGGAAAAGTCAGGAAAAGGAGCAGGAGGTGAATCGTGAACATTGAAGATTTCGCCTGCCCGGTGCCCAATTTGCACTATGAGCGTGTGCAAATGGTCCATGGTGCCGGTGGTTTGGCCATGGCCCAATTGATTGACCACATTTTTCTACCCGCTTTTGCCAATCCCGATTTGGATTTACGTGAAGACGCAACGCTTTTATCGATCGGTGCAGAACAAATCGCCATCACAACCGACAGCTTTGTGGTCGACCCGCTCTTTTTTCCCGGTGGGGACATCGGAACTCTGGCCGTAAACGGAACCGTAAACGATTTGGCCGTTCGCGGCGCTAAACCCCTTTATCTGACAGCCGGTTTTATTTTGGAAGAAGGCTTAGCGCTGGAGGACTTGAAACGCATCGTTGCGTCCATGTCCCAAGCTGCGCGCGCTGCCGGCGTGAAATGGGTAGCTGGAGACACAAAAGTCGTCCCAAACGGGAAGGGTGACAAGGTATTCATTAACACGACTGGAATTGGATCCCTTGCCACGGGCAACGCATTATCCTGCCATAACATTAAGCCGGGCGACGCCTTGTTGGTCAGCGGATGCCTGGGCGATCACGGGATTGCGGTCCTGGCCCAACGGCCCGGCCTCCAGTTTGATACCAAAATTGAGAGCGATTGCGCGAGTGTGGTCAACCTGGTCCAGGCGGTTCAACAGGCGATTGGACCTGATTTTCATGCATGCCGCGATGCGACCCGTGGCGGGTTGACCGCTGTTCTCAATGAATTTGCTCAAGCTTCTGGCTGCAGTTTGAACATTGAAGAATCGGCAATTCCCGTTCGACCTGCGGTTCGATCGGCCTGTGAAATGTTGGGTTTGGATCCGTTTTCCATCGCCAATGAAGGGAAAATTGTCCTTGCCGTAGCTCAAGAAGCCGCTGAAAAGGCGTTGGCAGTCCTGCGCGTACAGACATTGGGCAGCGATGCAGCACTGATCGGCAAAGCCACTACGGGGCCCGCAGAAGTCATCCTTAAAACCGCATTTGGAACCCACCGCATTTTGGATCTGCCTGTGGGTGAACCTTTACCGCGTATCTGTTGAAGGAGTCGTTATGGAAGGCACACTTTGGACCTTAATGGTGTCTACCGTTCTGATTGGGGGCTTACATGCCTTGGCCCCCGACCATTGGATACCGATGGTCAATTTATCGACGGCCAATGGTTGGTCAGCCAAAAAGACAATGCGTATGACCTGCCTGGCCGGGTTGGGCCATGTTTCCAGTTCTATTCTGATTGGTGGGATCGGGGTGCTGTTGGGCTACTCGGTTGGTCAAATCAACTGGGTGGAAGGCCAACGTGGTCAACTGGCGGGTTGGCTTTTGATTGGTTTCGGCGTGGCCTATGCCCTCTGGGGCTTTCGCCATTGGGCCAAACACCACCGTCACCACCACGAGCACGACCATAATCGGAGCGGAGCCACCTTGATCGCCGTCCTGGTCATCGGCCCCTGCGAACCCCTGGTCCCCTTACTCTTTTTGGCCTGGGCTCTCAGCGGAATGGCGGTTTGGATGGTCATTTTTATTTTCACCCTGACTACCCTAAGCATGATGGTGGTCCAGGTCCGATTGGCGACCATGGGCATCAGTCGCAGTGAACGTTTGCGACAGATTCTGGCCAGTCCAATCACCGCGGGGCTGTGTATTGCAGCAACTGGCGTAATCGTCATGGCGTTCGGGCTGTGAAGAGAGTATTCAGGGCAATTTCCCAATAAAAAAATGCGCTGAAATATCGAATACCGCTCGGCCTCTGGCGTCGCGGAAGGGCGCCATCTGCTTCTCTGCTTCGGCCAGAATCGTTTGGATGACTGACTCCTCCAAATGGACACCCATAAGCGGTAACCAGCCGCGTAATTCAACTTCAACACAAGTTCGAATGGACGGAAAAACGGCCTGACCCATGACCGTTTCAACCCGCGTTTGGGCCCAGTTTAGGGTCTTAAACCGATTTCCAAAATCTTGTGGGTCGCCCAAGCAAAATGGGGCGCGTAAGGCTTGGGCTGCCGGATGGCCCGCGTATTTCTCCAATAAGGCCACTTCCTCAGCTATGGCCGGAATCTCTTCAACGGCATTCCAAACCGCAACGATGAGTTGACCGCCCGGGGCCAAAACCCGAGCCATTTCTCGGAGAGCACGATCCTGATCGGAAAAGAACATGAAGCCGAATTGGCAAAGAACAGCTGAAAACGCCCGATCCGGAAAGGGCAGCGATTCAGCAACACCTTGAACCCAATCCACCTGGGGGCTTAAGTCTTTAGCAACGGCCAACATTCCCAAAGCAGGGTCCAAACCCGTCAGTTGCACTTTGTCTGGGAATTTCTTTCGTAAGGAGCGAGCCACAATACCCGTTCCACAAGCCAAATCCAAAATGGCGGTTTGTTTAGGTTCCAAAAGTCGGAGGAATTCTGCCGGCCACTGTCCAAATAAGGCTGGCACAAAAAGCGATTCATAAGTTCGTGCAGCGGCGCGTTCCGATTCCTTAACTTCGTTCACAACAGGTCTCCTCATTCTTTGTAATTTGCGGTTTCAAATAAAAGAGAGGCAAAAAAATCAAATATTCCCACCCACAATAAGTTAAAGTGACCAAAAGGATTCTTGCGCCAACCAAATGCCAACATGTTTTTTTCCAATAAATAACTAGGCATGCAGTTAAGCCTGTGCTAACAATGAGGATCACCCCCTCACGCAATTCAATCTCGATTTGAAATGCATCTAAATTGATTAACCTTTTTTAACTTTTTGACTTCTGGAAACGCGGGGGAAGGGTATGCGAAAAACTATCTTTTTCAGCTTATTTTTGGGGTTGGCTTGCATCTTCCCTTCACGAGCAATGGCCCAAACGGTCGAGTTTCGGATTCTGATCGATATCGATGATGACCCGGGCACAGGCTGCACGGTTTCAACAGTTGATGGTCCAGTCACCGGCGTCGACCAAATTTTGATCACAACCGTGGACCAAACCACACAAATGGTTTCTGGCGTTTCCCTGTCTACCTGTTCAAGCGGCGTTTTTGGCCCACCCGTGCCCATTTCCGCTGGCGGCTGGCCCATTGGCCAAGGCCTTGGATTGGCGGGATCGGATGTGGTAGAGACCTATTACCCAACAGACATGCTCAACCCGCCAAACGGTCAGATCCGGGTTGCCCTCGTGGCCAATGATCAATTGATGAGTGAAGATGCTCTGCTCGACAATCAGGGCGAACCTCTCTGGATCCGCTTATTTGTGCCCGTCCCAACCCTTTCTTCGATCCTGCTCCTGGTCTTCATTTTGGCCTTATTTGGTTTTGGATTGTATTTCCTTCGCAAATACCCTGAGCAACGCGGAGCATTGGTCCTGCTTCTGTGTTTAGGCGGCCTTTTATTCGTTGGATTTTCGAGTGCTATTAGCTTGGACGGTGATCCCAGTGATTGGAATGTTGCCCCATTGGCCATGGACCCATCCGGCGACAACGGATCCGCACCCGATGTGCTCGCCTTTTTTGGCTGTGTGGATGGGATATACCCACGACCGCAAACGGTTTTTTTCAGAATCGATGCAGTCTTGAATCAACCGCCGACCGCCAATCCGAGCAGCTTGAGCCTATTGGAAGACGATCCCGCCACAACAATCGCTTTGTCGGGTTCCGATCCAGAGGGGCAATCGCTCACTTTTTCAATTGTCAACCCGCCAGCAAATGGGAGCCTGAGCGCCATTACCCCAACCGGCCCCACCAGCGCAGATATCGACTACACACCCAACCCCGACTTTTTTGGCAATGACAGCTTCACTTTCATCGTCAATGATGGCCTAGCCAATTCAGCGCCGGCCACGGTGAGCCTGACCATTGATCCCATAAACGACGCACCGAGTTTTGCGGCAGGACCCGATCTAACCATCGATAAGGATACCGGTCCGCAAACCGCACCTAACTGGGCCACCAACATCGCGGCCGGTCCGCCGAACGAATCCGGGCAGGTTCTGACATTTAATATTGTCAACAATTCCAATCCCGGCCTCTTCAGCGCTTCGGGTCAACCTGCGGTTGCCAGCAACGGGACTTTGACCTTTGAAAATGAACCCGATGTAAATGGATTTGCCGACATCGAACTGCAACTCATGGACGATGGCGGTACGGCCAATGGCGGGGTCGACGTTTCACCGAGCCAAACGTTCCGCATCACCTTCAACGCGGTAAATGATTGCCCGGTAGCCCAGAACGACGCGGTTATGACGGATGAGGATACACCGCTCGCAGGCGATGTCCTGATAGACAATGGCAGTGGTGCCGACAGCGATATCGACGGGCCAGGTCTTTTGCTTGTCACGGCTGTAAATGGCAATGCTGCTGCTGTTGGGGTTGCGACGATGCTGCCGTCCGGCGCACTGCTGACCCAAAACGCCAATGGTACCTTCAACTACGACCCCAATGGCGCTTTTGACGCCCTGGCCCCCGGGGAAACCGATACGGATTCCTGGGTCTACACCCTCGACGATAGTTCCGGCTTATGCGCCGAGACGGCAACCGTCACGGTCACCATCAGCGGCGTTAATGATTGTCCGACCGCCGTTGCGGATGCATTGAGCACTGATGAAGACACGCCAACGAGCGGCAATGTCTTGGCCAATAATGGTTCCGGACCCGACTCCGATCCGGAAAGTGATCCGCTTACGGTTGTTGCGGTCGAAGGCATGCCCGCCAATGTGGGCGTTCAAATAACGCTCACCTCCGGGGCATTACTAACGGTCAATAGCGATGGCAGTTTTAGCTACGATCCGAATGGGCAGTTTGAGGCACTCGGCAACGGCGACAGCGCCAATGATTCCTTTACCTATGCGATTGACGATGGGTCTATGACCTGTAGTGAAGTGGCCACCGCCACCGTTACCATTAACGGGGTCAATGATTGTCCAACGGCTCAACCGGATGCCGTAGTCACCGACGAAGACACGGCCCTAAACGGAGATGTGCTTGCCGATAACGGTAGCGGTCCCGATTCCGATCCGGAAAGTGATCCCCTGGTGGTTAGCGCCGTTAATGGCAACCCGGCCAATGTGGGCGTTCAAATAACGCTGGCTTCGGGCGCTCTGTTAACCGTCAATGCCAATGGCACGTTTGCCTACGACCCCAATGGCCAATTCGAATCGCTTGGACCGGGCGACACCGACAGCGATTCCTTTACCTACACCATCGATGATGGATCCGGGTGTAGCGGTCTGGCCCAATTGACCGAAACGGTTGCCATCACCATCAATGGTCTTAACGATTGTCCGGTAGCTGTGGACGATAGTTTTTCAACCGATGAAGATACCCCCATCATGGGCGATGTTTTGGTCGCCAATCCCACGACCGCCGATAGTGATCCCGATGGTGGGACGCTCGCGGTGGTTGCCGTTCAAGGCATGCCGGCCAATGTAGGCATGCTGGTCACCCTGCCCTCGGGTGCACAGGTGACCGTCAATGCCAATGGCAGCTTCTCCTATGATCCCAATGGCGCTTTTGAAAGCCTGGGAACGGGCGATATGGGTATGGATAGTTTCACCTATTCCATTGACGATGGGTCCATGGCCTGTTCGGAACAGGCCACGGTCACCGTCGCCCTAAACGGAATTAACGATTGCCCGGTCGCCGTTAATGATGCGGTCAGTACTGATGAGGCCACCGTTTTGAACGGCGATCTTTTGGCCGCCAATCCGACGACACCGGATAGTGATCCAGAAGGTAACCCGATAAGCGTAACTGCCGTTAATGGCAACGCAGGCAATGTGGGCATGCAAATCGCCCTCGGATCCGGTCTGCTCACCGTCAATGCTAATGGCACCTTCAGCTTCGATCCCAATGGCGCTTATGAAACCTTGGGCGCCGGCGATTCGGCCATGGAATCCTTTACCTACACCATCGATGACGGATCTGGCTGCGCCGAAACGGCAACTGTCAATTTGACCATCAACGGGGTGAATGATTGCCCGGTAGCCGTAGACGATACCTTTTCCACAGATGAGGATATGGTTCTCAATGGCGATGTATTGGCCGCCAATCCCACCACAACGGATTCCGATATCGAAAGTGATCCCCTGAACGTGACAGCCGTGAATGGCAATGCAGCAAATGTAGGAATGATGTTTGCCCTGCCCAGCGGGGCTCAGTTGACCGTCAATGCAAACGGCACCTTCAGCTACAATCCGATGGGCGCGTTTTCCTTGCCCGGCGGCAGCATGACCACCGATAGTTTTACCTACACGATTGACGATGGATCTATGGCCTGTGCCGAAATAGCCACCGTCACCATCACGGTCATCGGCGTCAATGATCCACCCATGGTCACCGACGATTCCAGTTACCAAACCCATGGAAACGTTACCTTGGAAGTTGGTTTAAGTTCCTCAGCCGATGCCTTGACTTCCACCTTTGGCAATGTCCTGGCCAATGACACGGATAGCGATGGACCGGGTCCCCTGATTGTGACCACCATCGTCGGTAGCGGTGACACAACTGCACCTTACGTTGGCACAACCACATTGGGTGGAACCGTCACCATGGAAGCTGACGGCACGTTCCATTACACACCGCCAGCAGGCGTGATTGGTATGGCTGACACTTTCCAATACACCGTATCCGATCAGGCTCTGCCCACTCCGGGTACGGCTAATGGCACAGTCACCATCACGATCTCTAACAGCCGCTTCTGGTTTGTCGATGCCGACGATGTGGCCGGTCCTTTTAATGGCACCACCCTAGACCCATTCCAGGACCTGACCCAGTTAGCGGGCGCGACCACCGGCACAGGTGATGTCATTTTCATTTACCGTGACACAATCACCACACCGCCAGCTGATTTGGTGGGTTCAATCACCCTGCTCAATAACCAGGTTCTGGTTGGACAAGGCAGTGCGCTAACCGTGACCCACCCCGAATCCATGGGCATGGTCACTTTGGTCAGCGCATCCATGGCGCCGGCCATTGCCAATGCCGGAGCCATCGTCAACCTGGCCGATGGCAATACCGTTTTTGGGCTGAACCTGCATCCCAGTAGCGGTGCCGGGATTCTCGGCAATATGGTCAGCGGCGTTACCCTCTCCAATCTGATCATCGAACCGACTGGCAGTGCCCACGGCATTGAATTCAGCGGCAGTGGAACGTTTAACGGAACCGCATTGACGATTGATTCACCCACCAGCTCAACGGGTACAGGACTGTTTCTGCACGACAGCACGGCCGCATTTGGCTTAAACAATACGACCGTTCGCGACATGGCCACGGGCATAAACTTGGACCAGAACAGCACGCAATCCGTCACCTTTAATGGCACCACGGAAATCACCAATTCAAGTATTCGCGGTATCCGCATTTACTCCAATAATGCCGCGATGAACCACGACCCAGTGACCTTTAACGTCTTAAACTTAACATCCACCATGGGCACGGGCATGCTCATCAATGAACACCAGGCCGCCATTATGGTTACTGCGGGTAACTTGAACCATTCCGGTGCGTACCTGGTCGATATGTCCCTAGCCAACGGCTTAAACCTGTCGGGCACCACCATTAGCGGGGCGGGAACAGGGGTGCGATTTGCATCCTGCACAGGCAATTACGTCGTGCCGAGTTTCACCGTCAATTCCATGTCGGCCAGTCATGCTGTTGATATCAGTAGCAGTGGCATGGCCACGTTCACCTTTGCAACTCTCGATCTGACCACCAACGGCAGTTCGGCTCTGAGAATCAACAATGGTGGCACAGTAAGTTGGAACAACACGTCCCAAATCAGCTCCAACAACGCGTTGGGTGTCGATATCCAAAATACCGGATTCGGCGCAGGCGTGACCTTGAGCAATGCAACCGTTACCGGGAATGCAGGTGGCGTCAACCTGGTCAACAACACGGGCACCTTCACCTTTGCCGACCTCGACATCAACGTTTCGGGCGGAACAGCACTTTCCGCAAGCGGAGGCGGCACGTTAAATATTGACCCCACGGATATGAATGGCGCATCCATCCAGGCAACCAACCAGCAGGCCATCAATCTGGTGGGTATGGCCTTGAATGTGAACCTATCGACCTTGAGTTCCAGCAACAGCCCTGGTGTCGGTATAAACCTGAACAATTGTACAGGCACCTTCATCGGAGATTCCGGATCCATCTCCAGTGCAGCGGGAATAGGTATCAATATTGACAATGGCAGCCCCACATTTAGCTATGCCGGCAACCTGACCAACACGGCCAGCCGCGTCGTTAGCTTGGCCAACCGTACAGGTGGAACGGTGACCTTAAGCGGCAACATTAATGAAACGGGCACAGGTATTTTAATCAGCGGCAATAGCGGCGGCAGTGCGGTTTTCAGCGGCACCAGCAAAACCCTCAACACCGGCACGGCCCATGGCGTGACCCTAACGGGCTCAAGTGGCCATACCACCACCTTCAGCAATGGCGGTTTAGCCATCACCACCAACGGTGGCGGCACCGGTATTACAGGCTCGAACGGCGGCACCTTGGAGGTATTGGGTTCCAATAACACGATCAGCGCCACCAATGGCATCGCCCTCAGCTTAGCCGGAGGAACCATTATCGGGGGCAGCGGCATGACGGGCGGTTTGAATTTCCTCAGTATCTCCGCCTCGGGCGCCAATAACGGCATCGTGCTCGACAGCACGGGTGTTGGCCGCCTGGTTGTCACCGGGACGGGAACCACCGATGGTTCCGGCGGAACGCTGCAGAACATCAACAACAACGGGATTGAACTGGTCTCGGCTAACAACATCTCGCTGAGCAACATGGACCTGTTGGACGCCAACCTGACGGACAATTGCGGGACCGAAGCCTATGACGAGTTTTCGGGCATGAACCCGGGTAACCAGGCCTGCCGCGCTGCAATTTACTTAAGGAACGTCATGCACATTACGTTGGACAACCTGACCATTGATGACACCGTGGATCAGGGCATCAACGGGGTCGGCGTGACCCATTTCCGCCTCCTCAACAGCGAAGTGCTAAACGCAGGCAACAACAGCTCCGAATCAGCGATTCTCCTTCGCGACCTGTTTGGCACCGTTTCGGACGGCAATGTCAATGTCATCAGCAATACTACCGTCAGTGGTGCCGCTCAGATTGGAGTGTTTATCCGCAACCTTTTACGCACCAACGGGTTTGCCGGGGAACCGGACCGACTGGAATTAACCAACAGTTCCTTCTTACTTTCGGCGGCCACTGACAATGGTGATAACGTCACCGTTTCCTTGCGCGACGATGACCCATTCGGTAATGGCAACGGCGCCAACTTTGAGACCGTGGTGACCGGTTGCACCTTTAATGGTCGCTTCGGGGCCTCAAATACCACAGACCAGATTCAGGTCGATGCCGGTATCAATGCCAAGAGTCAGGTCAGTATTACCGGCTCCACCTTTACCAACAGCAATACCGGGATCAATATCAGCGGCGCAGATGGTTCGCAAACCTCGTTTTTTGTCGATGCCAACCCCACTGTCAGTGTGCGCTTCGGGAATGGAATCAATGTTGCCGCCAATGGGACGGCGAGCATGGAGGGCACCATCAGCAACCATCCCAACATTGATAGTGATCAGCCCAACAACCCGGCATTCGGAATCGTTGCCATTGTTGACAACAACGGATCGCTCGTCCTGGATATCGACAACAACACGATCACGGATTTTCTCTTGCCCGTGCGAGCGGGTGCACGCGGTGGAACCGGAACAGCCAGCGTCACCTTACAGAACAACGATATGACCTCCAGCGCCGTGACCGGGTTTGGCGTGGTCGATTTGATTTGTGGTAACGGAACGGTAGGTGAAAGCAATTCCTGCTGTTTCAACATCCTCAATAACGACGCCTTAGACCCCATGATGCAAGGCGAATACTTCATCACCATGACCCCCGGAACCACCTGTTCCATTGAAGGTTATGGGGGTGCCGCGAACGATCAAGCCGCCATCGAGGCCTATGTCGATGGCAACCAGAACAGTGGCGCAACCACCGTTTGTACCGTCGGATTCTGCGGAATCGGCATTGTGAACTACTCCAATTCAACCTGTTCCACCCCCTGACAGGTAAAAGCTCTATTCCATTAGGAGGAATCTATGTCAGAGCCCTTTTTGGCAGAGATCAAAATCGTTGGTTTCAACTTCGCACCGCGCGGTTGGGCCTTCTGTGATGGTCAAATCCTGCCAATCAACCAAAACCAATCCCTTTATTCGTTATTGGGCACAACCTACGGTGGGGACGGTCGAACCTCGTTTGCCCTACCCGACCTGCGGGGCCGCGCACCGATCCACGTGGGTCGCGCCGATGGTGGATCCCTCCACGCGCTAGGCTCAAAAAGCGGCGAAGAAACGCACACGTTATCCGCGAACGAAATGCCACAACACCGTCACCTTGTTCAGGCCTCCAATACGCAAGCCAACCAGACGACCGTTTCAGGCAACCTATTGGGTAACTCCCTGAGCGAACTCTATGTCGATTCATCCACCCCGGATATGGTCGCCATGCGTTCAGGAACTGTGACCCATGTAGGGGGCAGTCAAGCCCACAACAACATGCAACCCTATCTGGCCTTGAATTTTTGCATTGCCTTACAGGGCTTATTCCCATCGCGGAATTAAGGAGGAAGAGATGTCTGAACCCTTTGTAGGTGAGATCCGAATGTTTGCGGGCAATTTTGCACCACGCGGTTGGGCCTTTTGTGATGGTCAACTTCTGGCTGTTTCTCAAAATGACGCGCTTTTTTCGCTGCTCGGCACCATTTATGGCGGTGATGGTCGAACGACTTTCGGCCTGCCCGATTTAAGGGGCCGTTTACCGCTTCACGCAGGACACGGTCCCGGTCTAAGCGAACGTCGTTTGGGCGCCAAAGCCGGTGATGAAAAAGAGACCTTAACCGTGAACCAAATGCCATCCCATGGCCATGACATGCAGGGCTCCAACCAGAACAGCTTGTTTGCGGCACCGACGGACCGGGTCGTGGCGACGCAAACCCAAATTGACCTCTATAAAACATTAGATGCAGACAGCAATATGGCGGCCTCAGCTATTACCCATATCGGAGGCTCGCGCTCGCATACCAATCTCATGCCCTTTCTGTGTGTTCATTTCATCATCGCCCTGGTGGGCATTTACCCATCGAGACATTAAGGAGGTCCACATGTCCGAACCCTTTATTGCTGAGATCCGAATCTTTGCCGGAAACTTTGCACCGCGCAGCTGGGCTTTCTGTGATGGCCAACTGCTGCCTATTGCCCAAAATACAGCCCTTTTCTCATTGATAGGAACCACCTACGGAGGCGACGGGAGAACAACAACGGCACTACCCGATTTACAAGGAAGATCGCCGATGCATCCGGGCCGTGGTCCTGGTCTCACAGCGCGACGCTTGGGCGAGCGCGGCGGTGTTGAAACGGTGACCCTGACCGAAGCTCAAATGCCCAACCACAACCACAGCCTGCGCGCGAATACCGTCGGACGTGGTGGGGGCAGCCGCAGCCCCGCCAACAACAGTCTGGCCAACGTCCAGGGCGGATTTGCCTACGTGGCGGGCAGCGATACCAATTTGACCAATTTACACGAATCCACCTTACCGACCTCGGGCGGAAGTCAAGCACACAACAACATGCAACCCTACCTAACCCTCAATTTCATTATCGCGCTACAAGGCCTCTACCCTTCGCGTAGCTAACCGTCAACTTTGCCGGGCCGGTCAAACCTTGACCGGCTTCGGAATCCCAACCCGTGAAGCTGACCCAAAAGCGCCGCAGCTGATCCAGGAAACCTCCATTGGCCAATCACGTAGTTTTGAACAAACCCGTCCTGTGGAGATCCTATGTTGTTAACCGTGCTGATGCTTCTATATGGCGATCTGCCTCAGGTTCATAATGGTTTGGCCCTGAGCGAACCCTCAAAGGATGTGCGGTTTATTGAAGAACTGCGCTTTGGGGCGGAACCAAATAAACCGGACGAATACCAATGGAGTGGCGTCTGCGTCAAGGTTTCCGTCGGGCCCGACGGTCGCATTTACGTTGCGGATACCGGTGAAAACAGAGTGCTGTGTTTTGATGATCAGGGCCAATTTATTAAGCTGGTCAGTCAAAAAGGCAACGGACCCGGCGAATTTCAAACCTTGATTTTTTTTAGCGTTCTTCAAAATGGAGAGGCCGTTGCCATGGATGCCTTTAATGATACGGGCCGGTTCTTTTACTTCAATGCGGAGCCCAAGTTCGTGCATCAAATTTCGCCAAAACCCGGGTCTGTTCGCAGATCCCACCTTTCGCCAGATGGACAACTTTTGTGGGCCCATTACATTGGGCCCTATAGCGCGAGCTTTGAAGTGTCAACAGGTGTCATGAACGCCCGATTTGAGTGGATTGAAAAGTTGACCACCACGGCAATGGAACCCTTTGACGGCTCACAAATGCGTGATCCCGGTTATTTGCGTAAACGCTTCGCCAAAAACATAGCCCAGGACTTAGGCACCCGCGGTTTGGCCGGGTTTGGGGAACACGGTGAAGCCTTCACGGCCCGATCGGATGCCTACATCATAACGCGCTGGGAAAAGGGCATGAGTCGGCCTATTCAAAAAATCCAGAAGGATTTCCAACCGCAACTGCGAACCGCTGCCCAAACCGAAATGTTAATTGAGGATTACCGCGCACGCTTCCTCGCGGACATTCCCCCCATCGCAGAACTGATTACCCCCGGTCTGATTGCCGATGCCCTGGAAAAAAGCGAGGTTTCTCCCGTTAAGCCGCCCCTGACAGGCCTTTTGGTTACCACTCAGGGAACCCTGCTTGCAGTGCGCGGAACGTCTGATGACGGTACCCAAACAGCAGATGTTTTTAACCGTTCTGGGACCTGGATTGGCCGCGCAACGGTTCCGAATCAGGGTTTTGTGGATTCGGATTTTGGGCCCAACATGGTGTTTCGCAACGGCTTAGCCTATTGCATTGAAACGGTTGATGGCACTTTTCAAGTGGTGCGCTATCGAGTCGTTGAAGAAGGTCCGTAGATACCGTTCCGATTCAAGCGTGTAACCCCGAATTGGGGTCTTATTGAAAGGGTTGCAGGGCCTTTTTTAGCGCCCCGGCCAGGAAATCCATACAGGTTTGGACTTTTGCGGTTTGGCTGAGATCGCGGTGGGTTAAGAGCCACAGGTCACTGCCCAAAAACCGTTCGGGCTGGTAAATCAAGCGCAGGTCCGGGTGGCGCACCCGAAAATAGAGTGGCAAAACGGCAATGCCTAATCCCGCCTCACACAGATGGCCAAGGACCGACAGATTGTCCACCCGATACACAGAACAATTCGGGCCAATCAGGTCATCCAGCCACTTTTTGGATAGGAGGTGGCCTAGCGAATCGTCCAAGCCTATGAAATCGTGCCCTTCCATTTGCTCTGGAAATGGCTGTTTTGGGGCTCTGTTTAAATAGGATTCGGCAGCAAAGACACCAAAGTGGAGCGGACCCAAATTGCGCCCTACCAGGTAGTCAGGCACGTCACTGGAAGGGCGTATCGCAATATCCGCCTCCCTTTTCGACAAATTGAAAAAGGTGTTGCTGACCTTTAATTCAACGCTCAGGTCGGGCCAGGTTTCGCGGAATCGCTTCCAAATCGGCGGTAAAAGCGTGGTCGCCAAGGATGAGGTGGTGGTCACACATAATGACCCACTTAAGGAGGCATCCATGCCCTGCAGCGATCGGAACAGGTCCGCCACCTGCTGGTCCAAACCACTGGCAGTCTCCAGGAATTTGTCACCTTGTGCTGTCAGACGGTATCCGCCCGGTGTACTTTCAAATAGGCGCAATCCAACCGCTTCCTCAAAGGCGCGGACCTGCCTGTAAACGGTGGTGTGATTGGTTCCCAACTGCCTGGCTGCAGCCTGCAGCGACCCCGACCGGGCCAGGACCAGGACAGTTTTGAGATGGTCCCATCTGGGCTCTTTCATTTCTGCAAACCCCGTGTGCAATCAAACACATTGTGGATAATAGTGGTTCCTTCCTATCTTAAACAAGATATTAAGAGAAGGAGTTCCTTATGAACACAACCATTGACCCCAAAGATTTAGGTAAGCTTTCCACGCTTCTGCGCATCCTCTTTGGCACCCTATTTTTGGGTGCTGCTTTGATCAAGGTAAAGGGCGGTATGCAGGGTTCCGTCGACTATTACCTTTCCATGTTCCAAGATTCGTTGTTGCCGTCCGCGCTGGTGCGGACCCATGCCCAAGTCATTATGTTGCTCGAGTTCGCTGTGGCCATCTGGTTGTTCAGCGGGTTTCGCCTGCGCTGGGCTTGGTTGGCTACCGCTGGTCTGCTATGGACCTTGGCCTTCGGTATGATCTTCGCCCTAAAATTTGATGTGGCTGCTCATAACTACTTCTACTTCTTCCTGGCCGGACTGGGTTTTGTACTCGCACCTTTTGATCGGTTTCAATGGGGAAATGGAGCGCAGGCATGAAGACAAAGGAACTCGTTATAGCACTCTATCAAGCCTTTGGGAATCGAGACCGCGCGGCATTGGAACACCTGTGCGATCCTGCAATCAGCTGGCACCAAAACCCGGGTTTTCCGGGTGGCGGTGTGCATGTGGGCATCGATGCCATCCTGCAAAACGTCTTTGAAGCCAACACCGCGCGATGGAAGGTTTTTGAATTTAAAATCCTAAACCTGATCGCTGAAGATGACACTGTCGTGGTGGAAGGTGTGTACGTTGTGGAAGGTAGAACCCACCAACGCGTCGAAGTACAAACCGCCCACGTCTTCACCCTGGCCAATGGCCGCATCTGCAAATTCCAGCAATACTGCGACACAAAAACCCTCTGGGACCACTACCCCGGCTGAAAATCGGACCTGGGCAGGAACAGCGGGATGTGGATCAGCAAAGTTCACATTGTAATTAAACGCCGGCATATTTGGTTTTAATCGATGCTTCAGACCCAGAACCGCTATTCGATTCAATCAAAATTGGGCCTGTTTGAAGGATGAATGACGTGATTTTGGGTTGGGTCAACGCCACGTAAGCCCAATAAACCCTGCACAATCATTCATGGTGGCCTGAAGGGTCACGCCGACATAGACTAATGCCAAATTCACGCGCAAGCGAGTGGAGACAGGCCTAGGTAAACAATAACCCAAGATTGTTGCACCCTAACTGAGCTCCGCCCGGTTTTTGGCCTGGCCGAGCCCGCAGGGCGAAAGGTCATAGCCCAGGGTGACAAGCGAAGCGCGGAACCCTGGGTCGCATTCCCCCAAAGGCCCAGAGCCCGGATGGGCGGCAGAGGTCCAACATTGTCCATTTGATTGCAATTGGTTCGCCAAAGTTGTTGATGGTGTTAGCAACACATTCAGTCGCCCTGGTGGGCTCTTGGTTAATGAGGGGCACTTTCCCCACACATCCTTCGTCGGTGTGGGCTCACGGGTCAATCGGCCTGCGGCCTCTGAGAAGAGATACCTCAGGGAACATTGTTGATTACAAAGCTAAGCGGAGTTTGATGAATTCGGTATTGTGTTGGGCGATCAGGGTTTGGGTCGACCCTGCTTGGACGGGAAGCGGTGGATTGAGGATTTGTAAAGCAATGCGCCAACAGCTTTCGTCTTCAATATTGGTGTCGAGTACCGTTTCCGAGTCCAGGAAGAGTCGGAACCAATAAAGGATCTGATGGACAACCCCATCTGCAATCACCGGAATTTCAACTCTCTTGGCTTCGGGTTGGATCGGGTAACCCGTGAAATCGAAATGGAAAAGTTCCGTGTCGCGGGACAAGCGGCGGTGAGGGAAACGTTCTACATACTGAACGCTGATATGTTCCTGGAAGCGATTAAAGGCCGACAAATCAAAGCCGGAAACCTGGGACACTGCACACTCTTCCCACAACTTTTGGCTTTCCAGCAGGTTGGCAAAGACGCTGCCCGCACAGGGAATCAGCTGGGCGTCGGGTTTTAATAAATGGCCACGTGCATGGGCGATCGAGGGAACGGCACCTTCGCCCAGGAAACCCGCATCGAAGGTTTCGGTAACCAGCACATCTGCCGGTTCAGGCAGATCAACCCCAATTTGAAGCTCCGTGGATTTTTTGGCCAGCACCGTGATCCGATCGGCATAGCCGTTTTGTTGGATGATCTCTTGGGCCACTGCGGCAATCAGCGGGTTCATTTCGGCGGTATAGACGTGTTTGGCACCGGCCCGTGCCGCCATCATGGCCAATAGTCCGGAACCCGTTCCGATCTCCAGCACAACCGAATCCGGTCTAACCGCCTTTTGGATGGCCTTTTCGTAGGCGGCATTGCGTTGAGAGTCGTTCATCATTGAGAAATGCCAGGTTGGCACAGCGTCCTTGTAGAGGAAATCGCGTTGGTCACGCGCAGGTAAAAAATCGGGGTTTTGTAGGAGCGCATGATCCAAACAGGTTTGTGCCTCGTCCAGACGGTTCTGAACTTTGTGGACCAGGGCCAGGTTACTCAATAGCTCAACATGGTTGGGGGCAAGCTTTAACCCGGCCGAAAAAGCGCTTCTCGCTTCATTCCAGCGTTTCAAGGCGAGCAGTTGATTGCCCCAGCTATTAAATTTGGCCGGATCGCTAGGATCCAATTCGACTGCACGCTGGAATAAGGCTGCGGCATTTTCGGTTGCCCCATTTAAGGCCGCGTGCAATCCCAATCGATAAAGCACATCGGGGTCGTTGGCATCGTAGGAAAACCCCAATAATGGCAAGTCGTTTGACACACATCCACCCAAAGAAAAGTGAAGTTGTTTATAGCATAAAGTGGAACGGGCGGTTTCCGCATAATCCAAGGCCAAGCCCCAAAACAGCCACCGGGAGTCTGAGCTTTGAATGTTAAAGTGGAACCGGGGCCAAGGCAAAGCGTTGCGGTGAAATTCCGTGTTTTCCGTGGTTATTTTCCGGATTAGCAACCACGGAAAGCACAGAAACACACAGAATGGTGAGGTTTGGCATGGGTCTGTAATCGGGAAAGAAAAATGCCTTTTCATTACCTGTTCCGCTCGTTTTTCGATTGCCTACCTTCCACCTGTTGCCTTTTCGTTTTCAAGGGTCAAATCTGCCGGCAAACGACAAACCGAGATCCAATTTTCCGTGAAATTCCGTGTTTTCCGTGGTTATTTTCCGGATTTTGAACCACGGAAAGCACAGAAACACACGGAATTTTGGGGTTTGTTTTGGGTTTTGCCTTAAGGAGCAAAAAATCTCCAATTTCCGAACTTCCAGTCGGCCTGGAGGGCCGAAACGTGAATAGCCTGGGTCAAGGGCCGGAGCGCAGCGCAGGTCCGCAGGCCCAGGATGAGTCACCCCAAAACCTGGGGCGCCCTGTAGGGGCGCAACAACACCCTAAAACGATTGGTAACGCGATGGTCCTTGGATCCTGGCGAACGAATGAACATCCGAATCCAAAATCCATTTTGGTTGAAATCTTCCTTGGTATGTCCTCGGCACGGTCGAAACCAGCATTTTGGGCATGTTGCGCCTCTTTCAGGGCGCCCCCTATTTATTGATTTCAAACCCGGGCCTGCGTTGGCTCGCAACGCTCGCAAACTTGGCCCGGGCTATTCACATTCCGGCCCTTCAGGCCGAAAACAGGGCTGGTAGGCCGAAACCCTGGATTTCGTTTTTCGGTGTCCTTCTGTGCTTTCCGTGGTTATTTTCCGGATTGGCAACCACAGAAAGCACAGAAAAACACAGAATGGTGAGGTTTGGCATGGGCCTGTAATCGTGAAAGAAAAATGCCTTTTCATTACCTGTTCCGCTCGTTTTTCGATTGCCTACCTTCCACCGGTTCCCTTTACGTTTTCATGGATTAAATCGGCCTGCAAACGACAAACCGAGATCCAATTTTCCGTGAAATTCCGTGTTTTCTGTGGTTTTTTTTCCGGAAAAGCAATCACGGAAGGCACGGAAACACACGGAAAAACTTGGCCATTCAATTCCAAAAATTGTTTGTGGCTTTTGGGTGGTATTTCGTGAAATTTTGGGTTGTGTTCAGACAATTCGACCTAGCGGGTTGAACGTTTGATTTGCCGGTCAGGCTGACCGACCCATGTTATTTTTGACTGATTTTGAGGATTTGGGGGGTGCCAGGCACCAAGTTGAGTTCGTAATGCCATTCGCCGTCTGGGTTGACCGACAATTCTGATCTGCTTTCCGGGTCCAAAAGGGATTGAACTGGGTGGGATCCTACTGGACCGGTGCCGCTTAACTGCACGGTCTGGGGTTGTGGAATCAACGAACAGACGACCCAGATGCGTTCCTCGCCCAGCTTTCGCTCGAAGGCGACCACTTTGGGTTGGTCGGTTTTGAGCCAATTCAGTGTCCCAGTGCGCAGCGCAGGATGAGCCTTACGCACCTGAATCAATCGGCGGTAATGGTTCCAGAGCGAATCGGGGTCATCTTTTTGGGCTAACCAGTTGACTTTACTGTAATCCGGTTTGGGATCGCGCCACGGTTTGCCGCTGGAGAAACCGGCATGATCGGCGGCTGACCATTGCATGGGCGTGCGAATATCTTCATCCGGTTTCACGCCCTTCATGCCCAACTCTTCACCGTAATAGATGAACGGTGTGCCGGGCAAGGTCAGCAATAAACTGGCTGCGGATTTGGCCTTGACGATATCGCCACGCAATTGGGACATGACCCGGTTCTGATCGTGATTGGTCAAAAAGGTAGCAAAGGTGCCCGCAGGATACACCTGTAAAATTCGATCGACTTGGTCCTTGAACCCCAGCGGATCACCCGTCATCACGGCTTTGAGCATGGATTCGGCCAGGGCAAATTCGAAGGCCAAATCCAGTTCCCCACTTTTGACATACGGG
Source organism: Acidobacteriota bacterium (assembly GCA_020637335.1). GTDB lineage: Bacteria > Acidobacteriota > Holophagae > Acanthopleuribacterales > Acanthopleuribacteraceae > JACJWC01. Next base: position 50,109 of record JACJWC010000007.1, read on the forward strand.
ACTACTTCATCGGTGTCGTCCCAGATCTCGCCCAAGGTTAAACCGTTGGCGTCGACGGACTTGATAAAGGCCTGGTATTCTTTCAACCAGGCATGGGTGGCGGGTGACCCGGCCTGCTCTTCACCGGCCTCGATTAAATGGCGAACCGCATCGAGCCGGAAGCCATCCGCCCCCATCTCTTTCAGCCAAAAGCGGCTGACTTCATACATTTTTTGCGTCACTTCGGGGTTGTTGTAATTGAGATCCGGCATGCCGCTCCAGAAAATGCCGTAAAAATATTGTCCGTTCTTCTCGTGCCAGACCGGTTCGCCCCAGGGCCCGTAATAACCCGGATCCGTTTTCGACCAGAGGAACCAGTTTCGATAAGGCGAGTCGGGATTGGCTGCCGCCTCTGTGAACCAAGGATGCTGGCTGGAGATGTGGTTCAACATCAGGTCGATCACAATCGCAATACCGTGTTGGTGCGCCGCCGTCATCAAAGCCTGATAATCTGCGAGGGAGCCGTATTGCGGATTGGTGTTGAAGGCATCGGTCATGTCATAGCCGTGGTAACTGGGTGAATCCATGATCGGCATCAGCCATAGGGCATCAACACCCAGGTCGGAATCGGTATTGGGATCGCCGTCGTTGAGGTAGTCCAGCTTCTGGATCAAACCGCGGAAATCGCCGATGCCATCGCCGTCCGAATCGTAAAAGCTGCGCACAAAGACCTCGTAAAATACCGCTTCCTTCCACCAACCTGGCTCCTGACTCGGATCCTGGCCTTTCTGGAAAAGCGTTAGAAATAAAAGGGTTAACATGCGATCCTCCGGGTCAATTTTATGCTAGCGATTTCAGTAAGTTGTTAAGCGCAGTGCCGCGGCCCACATCGTGGCCTGCCTGTTCCGATAACAACCACTTGCGTTCTAAAAACCAATGATAGGCCTCATTGCGATCAGTGTGCTGGGTCGCCGGATACAGCGCCTGAACGACGGGTTGGTACAAGCGGGTCAGCCAGTGGAAAGCCGCTTCCTGGAGACTGACTTTTTCTGGCCGTTTTTGGGAGAGCCCCGCACGACATTCCTGAATTTCGTTAAGGAACTCGCGTGCCTGGTTCTCTTCGGCTTCCAAACCCGTCAGGCCATAGAGGCGGTTTTTGAAGTAATTCCGGTCAGTAACACAGACCTTGAAACGGATTATTTCGCCGGATGCATCACCGCGGATTTCTACTTCCTCCACGGAAAAACCCAATTGGTTGAGGCGCTCGATCTGCTCGCGGATACGAAAGCGTTCATTGACCGGGATCTCCATGGCGCGATGCAGTTTGTCCCACAAATGCGCGTATTTGTGTTCAATCAAGGCGACCGTTTCATGCGGATCCATGTGTTGTGGCAGGAGTCCGCCGGCCAACAAGTCGGAGAGCCCGCCAAACACGTTTTCAGCCAGAATCTCCAGATCGTGTTGACGCATGGCTTCACTTAATTGGCCGTGAAACTCGGTGGTTTCAGCATCAACCAGGTAGGCCTGCAGTCGGCCGGCATCGCGCCGGAACAGAGTGTTGGAGAGCGAACAATCGCCCCAGAACACACCGTTTAAATGCAGTTGGACCAGAAGGCCGGCCATCGCATCAAGAAGGAACTGGCGGTAGTAGGCCAGGTTGGGTTGGGTGAACAGGTTGCGATAAGGCAAGGAATGACTGAGGAATTGGGTAATCACCGACGCCTGGGTATCGCCTTCATTCAGTGATCCGTGACCAATCGGCACAACTGCCGGCAGATTCAATCGCTGCAACTCGCGCAAATTCTCGTATTCCTTGCGACAGGCTGCTGCGACATTCTGCTTAATGGCATAAAGCTCTTCTCCGTATTGAACGAAGACGATGGGGTGACGCGCAATGCCCATGGGCAGTTCAACCCAACGTGAACAGGCTTCACGCCATTCACTAAGCGGTAGCTGCCAGGGCAGATCTATGAAGTCCGGACCGTCCGGTTTGAGTGAGAGATGCAGGGTCATCGGTTAGGGACAATTGGAATCATCGATTAAGGGTGGAACCTGGAATAGCACGGGCACAGCAGAGCCGGGTCGGGTTCCACGCAGGAGTAACCAACAGATCGGCTGGGAGCCGACGGCTTCGAGTTGGGTTCCCGACTCAGCCCAAGCATCCAAAACACTCAGGAACTTGGTTCCTTTTTCCAGGTTTCCGCTTAACTGGGCCAAATAGGTGCGCGTACCGTCGGCTTCGACTCGGTACAGATCCACCGTGACTACAGTCGGCCCAGGATTCAGGGCGACGATTCCGTCAAAGGCAACGGTTGGATCGGCAACCCGCCAGCGGAAACGCTCGGTCGTCTGGGCAGATGCCTGGAAATCAGCGGCCATGGCCGAACTTGAATCCGCGGCAAAGGAACCCACCAATTGGGCTTCGGGTGGGGCGATCCAGGCGCAATAGGCTGCTTCGGGGAAAGCTTGCACCGTTTGTGGACCCAGCACTTCGCTGGCACCGGGATCCAGTTTCACGCCCCAGTTACCCAGGAATTGACCGCTTGCAGAAAAGAACTGGATATCGCCTTGAATGGTTTGTTCTGCGCCATTCATAACCAATAGTGAAGTGACAAATCCACCGTCTGGCCGAGTTAAATGGGGCAGCCAACGCGTTCCAGCCGCACAATTGGCACCCGGCTCACTGATTCTGAGTTGCTGGTCCACGGCGATATTTTCATGAAAAGTGCGCCGGCCGCTGGGCCATTGAATCTCAATCGAAACCGGATCGGCCTGCTGGCCCAAACCGAAATGCAGACGGCTGGGATCACTGGACACGTAATTGTTGCCAGCCCGCTGTTCACGAATCTGGGTTTTGCCATTGGCAGTTAAAGAAACGCGCGCGCCGATGGCTTTTGTATTTTTGCCGGAAGCCTGCAATTCCAGGCCGAGCCAATGGTTAGGTGAACCATCGTTGCGGTAAAGCCGCAGCGGTCCATTATTGTTGTGGGTGACGATATCCAAATCGCCATCGCCGTCATAATCAAAGCAAACTAAACCACGACCCTGAAATCGTTCGATGAACCCAGCCGATTGGGCGATTTCTTCAAAAGTTCCATCGCCTTTGCCCAGGAAGAGCCGTGACGGATCGTCCTGAAAGGGCTGGCCGACCGCGCCGGCAAATCCATTAATCATGACCAGGTCCAATACGCCATCGTTGTTGAAATCGGCAAAGCTGGTACCCCAACCCCAGTAGCCCGATCGAACCCCAGCTGTTTCGGTGACATCCGCAAACTGGCCATTGCCCAAATTACGGTACAGCCGATTGCCACTGGCCTGAATGACCTGAGCGGGATCCTCCGGCAAGCTGATCGAGGTAACAAACCAATCGAGGTCACCATCGTTATCAAAATCGCCAACTGCACCGCCCATCCCATTTTCGTCGCTGATGACGGAATTGGTCAGCGACTTAAAAGATCCATTTCCCTGATTCAAAAGCACTTGTGAGCTGTGGAAATCGGAAGAAACCAGCAAATCGGGCCAGGAGTCGCCATTAATGTCGGCGAAGTTAGGGGTGAAGGTGTAGACCTTGGCCAGCAGCGCTCCCAAACCGGAGACATCATCTGCCGCTTCAAAATGACCACTCCCATCATTGCGCATAAGTTTGGTGGCCGAAAAAGCGCCCCAATGGCTGGTGAACAGGTCCAGATCACCATCGCGATCTATATCGGCTGCTGCAGCTGAAAAGGTATCGGCCGTTGTTAAAAGCCCGGAGGCCTGGGTCTCTTCGACAAAGGCGCCAGCGCCAGTATTGCGAAAGAAGCGGGTCGGCGTTTTATCCAATCCACCGACAAAGAGATCGACCCAACCGTCACCATTAGCGTCAAAAAACAGCGGCCCGCAGTCATGACGACCACCCAATGCCACACCGGCAGCTTCAGCGCCATCGACAAAGGTTCCGTCGCCCTGATTTAAAAACAATGCGTTATGGCCGGATGCACCGCCGAGCACGTACAGATCCAGCCAACCATCGCCGTTCACGTCGGCGCAGGCAATCCCGCCCATCATCAGGAAGGCTTCCTTGGTCTGGACATATTGGTGTTGAAAATTCAGACCAGCAGCTTGGGTCACCTCCGTAAAGTGGGGGTTTTGTGCCCAAATCAGGCTGCTGAGGAGAAATAGGGGGACGCATCGCATGGGTTTTTCCTTTTTTCAACGCGCCCGCTCCACCTGCTCAGAGATCATTCAGGATTTTGGCGCGTAATTTTTGGTATTCGTCTTCGCTGATCAAACCGTCTTTGCGCAGTTGTTCGAGTTCACGCAGGCGGTCAGCCACCGATTTGGTCGGCGCGGGCGCCGCTTGCGGCGGGGGCTCCGGTTTCTGCGCATTTTCAGGTTCCGGTTTGGGCGCAACTCTGGGTTGGGTTTCCGCAGGTGCGGGAGGCGTTGGCTGTGCCGTCGCCTTGGCTTCAAGTTTGGCTTTGGGCAAGTCGGCGAAAATAGGCGGCGCCATTTTTTCAGATCGAACCGCAAAGATTTTCGGCAGCTGTTCGCGATTGTAGTGGCTAAGCATTTTCTTTTGGAGCGCCACATCATTGGCCAGTAAATCCACGATTGGCGGCTGAAACAGGTCCGAATCGGGTTGAATGCCGAACTGCCAACGCGGGCGACCATCGGCCAAACCCATAATCATTAAGCCGGGCTCTTTTTGGCCCAGGAACCCGTGATTCACCGATTGTTCCAAATCGGCACCACTGACCAGAACGGCATAACCCCAATCGGGTTTTGGTTGACCCAGAAAGCTGCTCGGCACAAAGAAGCTGATGTCATGACCGCGCACTTTGATTTTGTCGGGAAAAAACAGGTTTTTTTCGACCCAGGCTTCGAGTTCGGAGGCAACGGTTTTGGCGCGTTGGGCATCCCAGTCGCGGTCCAGCTTGCGTTTTTCGCGACCTTTCATCAGGGCGAGGTAAAGCGATTGGGCTTCACGTGGACGAGGCGTCAACAAAATAGTCTTTTCCCAGGCATTTTCCCTAGCTATCTCAACCCCACGACCTGGCAAGCTCTCAACGTTACCGCTGCCTAGCTGGTGGTCGGTATCAATGTAAATGTCGACATTGAGGTTAAAAAAGCCGTAGCGGGCAATGTCAACCAAGGGATCGCCTGAAATTTCGCTGGTGCGCGTTTTGGGACTGCGTACGGCATTGCGAAAGCTAACGGTAAACCAGACTCCGTCCTTTTCCAGTTGAGCAGAAAAAGAGGTTAGGTCCAGGTCGCCCCGCTCAAAGTCCGGACTGGAAGGATACAGCAAGGTTCCGGCCCCAAAATCATCGCCACTCGGGTCAGAAAACTCGAATAAGGTATCCCCGGCCCAAACGAATAATGATAATCCGCACAGGAACAGAGACCAGAACCTTTTCATGTTTACACCTCGAAGGAATCGGGCGGCCGGAACCGCCCGAAACAATGATTTAGAATTGAACCTTCATGAACGCTTTCAAACGGTATTGTTCCAGATCCACTTTGGCAGTGGAAATGGCCCCAATCGCCGTTTGAACGGTGGCGCCAGTCGGTTGAAACTCGACCAGTTTACCATCGACCCCGTTATAGAAACGCGGGGTGTAGGAACCATCAAAGAACTGGGCCTTTAAGCCGAATTCCATACCGGACAAGAAGTATTTCAGGTGGATCCCGATCTTATTTTTCTCATGATCACCGGTCAGGTAGTTGATCCAACCAAATTCAGGCTCCCAGGAGTCCATCAAGGGCGGAGTCATATCAATGCTGCCATCGACCAGATCCACCTCAAATCGTTCGAACTCCAACATGCCATAAAGATCACGCGTCAGCTGGTAACCAGCGGAGAGGCCAAAGGCTGTATAGTCCGCATCGCGATCATCGTAGGCCACATCGGTGATAACCGAAGCCGGGAAGCGATAGGCATCGCTCAATAAGGCGGGATTGGTCACCCGTTTATCTTCGTCGTTTACCACTTTGTAACGGAACTTGAGCTCGATCCCTTCACCGACATCCACCACGTAGTCGCCTTTGATCAGGGCGATGGTGGTTTTTTTGTCCTGGTAAGCCGAGTAGGGCGAACGCCAATCACCGCCCAGACCCCAGCTGTGTACACCGTCCATGCCCGGGTAAATGCCCAGATCAGCGGACGATTCACCGTAGGCCTGCCAGTTGGTGTTGTAGTCCAGAGAGGTGTATTCGGCAGTCAGAGACAAGTCGCCAATTTCCAGTTCAGGCGCAATGGTGAAACCTTTCCAGCCCAAAACGGATTCGGACATTTGTTCGTCAAAATCGGTGAAATCGTTGTCGGCATTGATCGAAACGACCTGGGCGGCATGACCGTCCCAACCACCGTAACCGATACCACTGCGCGCGGAACCGCGTGCGTTGGAACCGACGTTGTAATCCGGACGGCTCCAGCCCCAACTCCCATCGTGGCCTTCGGTCAGCAGAATATCGGATTCGCGACGTGCCGCCATGACCGACATGTAGGCTGCGCCCACATCAAAGTATTGGCCACGGATAGTGAAACCTTCGGCGATATCGTTGACATCGATATTGAAGAGGATCACATCGTCATCAGCCGCACCGTTTAAAGTCGGCGTAAAGCGCGTGTTTCCAGTACCTTCAAATACGGTGTAAAAGTCCGAATGGTAGTAGGCAGCGGCCAGATCAACAGAAGAAACTGAACCTTTGGCTTTCAGCGCCATGACCGTATTGCGGTAGCGTTGGCTCAAATCAACCCCATCGCGGTTGTCTTGATCCAGTCCGGAAATTTCTCGGTCGATCACGTATTGGCCAATCGCATCAATCGTCCAGTCACCGGTGGTGAAACGTCCTTGTCCAACATAAGCGGCATCGGATTGGGACAAATCACCGGTCGAGAAGTTGGGACCGGCCCACAGTTTGGGTAGAGAGACCCGGGCCACATCCCAGCGGAATGATTTGCTCTGATTGGAGCCTTGAAACAACAAACCGGAAATGTTGTCCCGATCGATGTAGCGGATCTTGCCAAAGGTCAGGGCATCGAATTGACCCCAATCGTTGGAACCGATCGTCGCGGAATCGATCCAAGAATAACCGGGCGTTACCCGCACATAAGCACCGCGAAACTTCATATATTGCGCGGATTTTGGTTCGTTTTCATCATCGGCAAATCCGCCGCCATTGGACCAGAAGTTGCGGTCAAAGCGGGCTTTGATCCGCCCGCCGATTTCGATTTGACGCGAAACTTTGGCTTTAAAAAACAGCTCGAACTCCGTACCTTGACCGGTATCGCCGTTGCCGAATTCGGAGTTGTTGTAGAGACCCGTGTTGGTGCGGCGATCGCCATCCAACCACTTGGTGTAGATATTACCGGTCCAATCGATTTTGCGATCGTCCTGGGCAACCAGGATCAGTGCCGGCAGAATAAAAAAAGCAAGAACCGTGAGGCATTTGGATAATTTCATTTCGCCCTCCCCTATTTGGCGTGGACCATGTGCAGGGTGGCTTTTTTATTGCCTGCACAATCGTATTGCAGCATGTCGTATTGCGCTTGGGCTTCGCCCGCATCACCTTTGGCGGATCCGGCCAGGATGTCCATGACGTGCGGATCGCAGTCGGAATCATCGCCGCCGCCGAAACGGTGTTGGCCTTCAAATTCGTTGACTTTGCGGGTTAGAAGATCCGTTTTATCCGGAAAACCTTCGTTGGATTGGACGACCACTTGAAAACCCCAAGTCGCGGGATCGCCCCCGCCCAACTCAGCCAATTTGACGGAACCGGTGATTTTTTTGCCTTTGCCTTTGGTGCGGTTGGGCACCACGATATCGTCGATCCAATCCGGGCATTTGACCCGAGCTTCAGAAATCACGCGCGACTCTTTTTGTGGCGAAAGAATTACCACTTTGTCCCATGCCGAATCGTCAGCAAACAGAATGTTGGTGCCGGGCAAGCCTTCGGTGTGACCGCTTCCGGCTTTGCCATCCGTATCGATGAAAATGAAGACCATTTGCACGGCGAAACCCGTGCCCATACCCCAAGGATCATCTAGTTTGGCATTCAGCTCGACCGAAAAATCGACCTTGTCGCCTTCATAACTGACCTGCAATTCAGTCAGATCAAAGCTACCTTGGGTGTAAACGGCATCCGTAGGATAAACATACGTACCTGGCCCTTTGTCATCACCGGTCGGATCCTTGAAGGTCAGGTCTCCCCCGAAGACACAGAGGCTTAGCGCGAACCAAGAAATCAATAACATACTGGTTTTTTTCACGTTAACTCCTTTTAAAGGGCCGCAAAGCCCCTGTTTTGATGTTCGAAAACGAAATCGAAAATGCACCCCTGCTCCTCATCCCTTGATCCCTCCACTGGTCAGACCGGAAACCAGGAACTTTTGGGTAAACATGAACATGACCACCACTGGAATGGAGACCAGGATGGATCCTGCGGCGAAATAGCCCCATAGTTGGCTGTATTTGCCGACGAAAAAGCGCAATCCGACCGGTGCGGTGTACAAGGTTTCCTGCTCCATAAAAATGGAGGCGAGAATAAACTCGTTCCAGCCGGTCATGAACGCGAACAAGGCTGTGACCGCAATGGCCGGTTTGGCCAGCGGCAACACAATTTGAAAGAAGATGGCAGCCCGCGAGGCCCCATCCAAAATGGCCGACTCCTCGATTTCGATGGAAATCGTGTCGAAGTAGCCCTTTAACATCCAGACACAAAACGGAATCGCGGTGGTGGTGTAGACCAAAACCAAACCCCACCAAGTATTGCCCAGGCCCAAATACTTCACGACGATGATGTAGAGCGGCACCATCATCAAAGTCCCGGGAAACATCTGCGAGACCATAAAGGCCATCAAACCAGCGCGTTGCCCGGGGAATTTGAAGCGCGAGAAGGCATAGGCTGCTGTACAGGCCAGAAACACGCTAACCACGGTTGTGAGACCCGCCACAATCAGCGAATTGAGCATCCAACGTGCGAATGGCTGATCGGACAAAACATCGATAAAGCTCTGGAAAGAGGGATGTTCTGGCCAGGGAAAGACGGCGCGCAGGCGGTCCAAAAAGGTGGGGTTTTCATTCACATCAGCCAGCAGCAAAGTTTGCTTGCCGCTGAACGCAATCGCAAAGACCCAAAAGACTGGATAGGTGGCCAGGAAGGTGAAGACAAGCATAAACAGGTGCAAGCCTAAGTGGGCTTTTTTGCTTAGTTCGCCACTCATACATGCGCCTCCGTTGCCTTGCTGACCTTGACCTGGAAGTAGCCATAAACCAGGAGGATAAAGAAAATGACCATGGAATAGGCGGCCGCGTAACCATAGCGATACTGCTCAAATGCAATCCGATACGCCTTGGTAATCAGAATCTCCGTCGCGCCGCCTGGCTCGCCGGCACTGACCAGGAAAATGATGTTGAACATATTGAAGGTCCAGACCACGGAGATGATGATGGCTGGGATCAAGACGATCTTGAGTGAAGGCAGGGTGATGAAGCGGAACTGTTGCCAACGCGAAGCACCATCCAACCGGGCGGCCTCGTACATATCGCTGGAGATGGCCTGTAAGCCACCCAGACACATGACCATCATGAACGGAAAACTCAACCAACTATTGGTCATCACCCCGGTCATAAACGAGCTGAACACACCATCAAACCAGGCGACCGGTTCTCCCCCAAACATCTGAATAACCTGGTTGATCACGCCGAATTGACGATGGAACATGCCCTTCCAAATCAAAGCGGTAATGTAGTTGGGAATCGCCCAGGGCAGGATCAGAAACACGCGGTAAATACGTTTAAATGCAAAATTTTTGGTGTTGAGGATCAGGGCAAGGATCAAACCGGTGGTGACACCAAAAAAGACGTTAATCACGGTCCAGGCAATCGTGACGCCCAGGGTCCAATAGAAATTGTCGAAGTTGATGACCATGCCATCCGAGGTGCGGGTCATGATGTCGAAATCAAACAGGATTTCCTTAAAATTCTGTAACCCGATCCAAATTTCGCTGGGTGCCTTATCCGTGTTGTAAATGGTGGAATCGGTAAAGGACAACAACACACCAAACAAAAACGGGAAAAAGACCAGTACCAACATGGCCAGAATGGCGGGACTGACAAACAGATAAGCCTCGCGGTTTTCCCGTAAGGTGCGCACCAAGCGTTGCGCATAGCCCAGACCGACAAAAATGAGGATCAACCAGCCTGCGACAAAACACAAAACCAGGTTGCGAAACGACAACCCGCTGCTTAATTCTGGCGAGACCAAATGGCCTTGGGCATCCAATGTCCCGATCGGGCGCAACACAGAGTCGACATCCCAGCGGTTTTCTGCCGGGGGATCCAGGGCGAGCCCAAGTTGAGCCACACCTTGCACAAATTGATCGTATTCGGATTGGTAGGTCTGGTGAACCGAATCGCTTGCTTTTTGACGCTGTGAATTCAGTGCAGCCTGATTGAGAACCACAAACACGCCAACCAGCACGAGCAGAAGGGCACTGGCGAGACCAAAGGGCTTCCATGCTTTTCCCGCCGATTTGGGCTGCCCTAAAAGTCCATGGAGCAATCCGAAAAGCAAAGCAGCCACCAAGGCGTAAAACACAACCTGAAGTGTTGAAAGCCAGGGATTAGCCGGCACCGTGTTTAATCGGGCCCAGACACATCCGACAACTTTATCCTCACGAACCAGGGGCGCACAGACCTGCAGTTGATGCGGCAATACGCTGATCTCAATTTCATCCTTGCGTTTCAGTCCTTCATCAATATTGCTTTGGCGCGCGGATTTCAGGCGATTGGCCTGATCAAAAAAGTCCTTTTCATCTTTGTTGAGGCGACGGGGTAAGGATGCCGTTTCGCGATTATCATAGAGCAGCTGGGCACCGGACAAACGCAGGATGCGCACCTGCTCCAATTCGGGCTTTTGTAACCATGGCGTTATCCAATCGGCGAGGTGCTCACCTTGATCCTGATCGAGCAGTCCCTCCACACCTTCGGCAAGTGCTTGGGCCGAAATTACGGCACGACGCACCTGCGCGGCATGTTGATCCGCTTTAAGGGTTTGATTGCCAAACCAGCGGATCAGCCCCAAAGCCAGGAGGGCCGCCAGAAGCAGGCCCACCAGGTTTGGGAGCGAGAGGGACTGAATGCGAATCATTGGGCTTTCCGCAACTTACCGATTGCCTCGACCAACTTGGCCTGGGCTGCGTCCATGGCCTCCTGCGGCGTGTCGGTACCGCGACACAAGGTATTCATTGCGGTAGTGGCTGGCGACCACATCATGGTCATTTCCGCCAAGTTCGGCATGGCGACGGATGCGTCCAACTGTTTGCGGAACACACTCAACGTGGGGTTTTCCGCGATGTCCTTTTCCTGGTAGATAGCGGCATTGGCCGGTAATTGGAAGGCCTCCCGCGCCATTAGTCCAGCGCCCGTTTTGGAGGTGGCGTATTGGATGAAAGCGTACGCTTCCTCTTTGTGTTTCGAGGGGGCGGTGATGAACATGCCCTCCACCGTAACCCACGGTTTCATAGGCGATTTGGCTTCTTCGATGTAAGGCAACGGTGCCAAACCGTAATCAATGCCCGATTCGATTTCGCCCAAGAACCAAGGACCGGAAAAGACCATGGCCGCCTTGCCTTCATTGAACAAGGAGGTAATCAGCGCGACCGAAGGATCCTCCGGCAGGATTTTGTCCTGGCGGAACCATTTCATCAGGTAGTTCAGCGCTTCAATGTTGGGTTTGCTGTTCAGACTCGGCTTGGATTGAGAAAAGACCCCACCGCCAAAAGCGTTCATCAGCGCGGCGTGATAAAAGAAATCGTTAAAGGAATACGCCAATCCAAACTGACCCGCATCCGGTTTGGTGAGTTGTTGGGCAACTGTGACCAATTCTGTCGAGGTGGTGGGCGGTTTTTGGATTAGCTTCTTGTTGTAAATCATGACAATCATCTTGTAGTTGAAGGGCAGGCCATAAACGGAGTCCTTGTAGGTCATAGCCTGCAAGGTAACGGGAAGAAAACTCTCACGGGTCTCGTCTTCCAGAAAAAAATCAAGGGGTTCGACCGTTTGGCCCGATTCGACCCATCCACCTAAGCGGTCTTGGGCAAAAATAAAAACATCCGGTCCTTTGCCGCGTGGGACGGCGGCCGTAATCTTGTCGGCCAATGCATCGTAGGGCACAGCAAGAGTGGAAACGGTTATTGCCGGTTGGGTTTGGTTGTACTGGTCCACCAACTTTTCAAACGCGATGCGTTCGGCGCCGCGGTAAGCGTGCCAAACGACCAATTTGTCCTGGGCAAACAACGAGCCTACAAGGCAAAAAAACAAGCTTAATCGTGTCCAATTCATTATTAATCCTCCTGTTCCAAATGCCGTTCTTGATCCAGGCTCAGCGCTTGTTCGGAGGCGGGATCAAACAGATAAAGGTGACGTGTGTCGACGTATAAGGTGAGTTGATCGCCGAGTTGACCAAGGCAGGACGGCGGTAATTTGGCAACCAGCGGTTGGCCCTGTAATTGCGCATGGACAATCACCTCATTGCCCAGCGGTTCGACCAAAAACACTTCCGTTTCAACGGCGACCTGATAATCGGCCTTTTGGGTCCAACTGACCCGACCCGGTCGAATTCCCCACTTGATGTCGCGGTTGCGGAAGGATTGAGCAGCATGGCTGTAACATGGGGGGATCGGAATTTTAAAGCCAGGACCTTCGACCTGATCCCCACTCGCGCTCACCGATGCGGTCAACACATTCATGGGCGGTGAACCAATGAATCGGGCGACAAAAATGTTGTCAGGGCTGTTGAAAAGCTGGAGCGGCGTACCGACTTGCATCAGTTGGCCCTTGTTCAGCACGGTGATGCGATGGCCCATGGTCATGGCCTCCACCTGATCGTGGGTGACGTAAACGGCCGTGGTCTGCAATTTTTTCTGCAACTGGGATATTTCCGAACGCATCTGGACCCGCAACTCGGCATCCAGATTGGAAAGCGGCTCATCAAACAGGAAAACTTTGGGATTGCGCACAATGGCCCGACCCAAAGCGACCCGTTGGCGTTGACCGCCGGAAAGCGCCTTGGGTTTGCGATCCAACAATTGGGATAAACCCAGCATTTTGGCAGCGTCGTCGACCTTTTGGTTGATCTCTGGTTTGGGCATTTTGCGCATCTTGAGACCAAACCCGATGTTTTCGCGCACAGTCATGTGCGGATACAGCGCGTAACTTTGGAAAACCATCGCCACATCGCGGTCTTTGGGTGCCCAGTCATTGACTCGGTTGTCGCCAATAAACAAATTACCTTCCGAGATTTCTTCCAAGCCAGCGATCATGCGCAAGGCGGTGGATTTCCCACAGCCGGAAGGTCCGACCAGAACCATAAACTCCTTATCCTGGATTTCCAGGTTGAGCCCTTCAATGACGGAAACCTCGCCGTAGCGTTTACAAATATTCTCCAGTCGGATGCCAGCCATTTAGGGTTTCCTTTCTGTCACAAAAACGCGAACCTGCAGCGGAGCCAAGGTCAGGGACCAACCGGTTTCGGTTAAGCTGGGCCGATCGCCGTTTAGGCCATCTTCCAACGCGCTGATACCATCCTGAGCGGGAACCATCACAGTCGTTTCCAAGCCTGAGCGATTGGCGGCTACCCAAACCCGCTCGCCCGATTCCGGGTCCTGACGCTCAAAGACCAACACATCGCCATCGGTTGAAAGTTCGCGGTAGGTTCCGACCATGAGGGCCGGATGCGCTTTGCGCAGGGCGATCCAATGGCGGTAGAAATCAAACATGTCCGTATCTTGAGGTAGCGCTTTACCCGGCAGGGTTTGGTTGTCGCCCCAGGGCATGTCTGAGCGGTTGTCGGGCCAATCACCGCCAATCCGAGCCACCTCTTCGCCGTAATAAATTACTGGTATACCTAATGTGGAAAGTTGCAGCGCCACACACATCTGAAAGCGTTTTTTGTCGCCCTTGAGTTGGTAAAAAGCGCCGGGAACATCATGCGAACTCAAATAATGGGCCATTTGGTAACCCGCCCGGATCTGGTGGCGTTTTTGCAAGTAGCGCGAAAAGGCAATCGTGCGACCGCGGCCCTGCACAAAAGAAATCACGTTGCCGGCAAAGGTGAAATCAAAGCCGGCATCCATTTCATCGCGTTCAAACCAGGGATCACAGACCTGGTAACTGCCGCCCCATACTTCACCGACCAGGAAAAACGGCCGTTGGAGTTCCTCGCGCAGGCGTTTGCGGTTCTCGCTCCAAAACGGATGGTCGACATGTTTGACGGTGTCCAAACGGAACCCATCCAAATCAAAGGACTTGGCCCAATGCAACTGCGCGTTAATCAGGTAATCTCGCACCTGGGCATCTTCAGTGCGGAAATCGGGTAAACCGGCGATGCAGGACGTCAAGTCGTCTTCACCGCAAGCGGAGCCGTAACGCAACCAGGCCTTAGTTGCCGGATCCTGGATGTAATGACTGCCGTAGCCCGCATGGTTGTAAACCACATCCAATAGAACTTTGATCCCGCGCTGATGCGCTTTTTCTATCAGTTCACGCAGGTCCGACTCCGTGCCGAAGCGTGGATCCAAGCGGGTGAAATCATCGGCCCAATAGCCGTGGTAAGCCCAATCCGGGAAGCCAATCGCATCGGTATAATCATCAATATTCTTGACCAGCGGCGTTATCCACAACGCGGTAATACCCAATTCGCTCAAGTAGGGCAGTTTCTGGGTCAGGCCACGTAAATCGCCCCCGTGAAACGCGCCTTTTCCATCCAGATCCACCTTGATGTTGTTGCTGAGGTCACCATCGGCGAAGCGATCCACGATCACGAAATACAGCACCTCATCGGCCCAGTCCTGGCTGGATGTTTGGCCAAAGCCCAACCCAGCCATCAAACCGAGCAAGATCACCCTGAGCCCGCGAAAAAGGAACGCGATTCGGCCCGGACGATTTGCGGTATTTCCCATGCTACACCCCATTTCAAGTGGCGAAGGAACCCATCAGCTCCGGCTTTCCCGGTCCGGAACCTCAATTGAAGATCACTTTGTCCGTAACTAGTTTTACCACCCCAAATGTAGTTTTGCTACATTTTTTTAGCCCAAACCAGAAATTGTTTGTATGTATCTTAAAATATTATGTTTAACTTCAAATCTAGAAAGGGTTTTGTTTTGCTAGTTTGCAGGAGTGATAAGGGTTGAGCGGTTTTTTGTGCCGTTTTGGGTTGTTTGATTGCGAATGCGTCGCATTTTTTTGTAGTGAAAGACAAATTCAGGCACGATGGGTCGATTGGGTTATTCCGCCTAATCGCTGGAGTAGGTCCGGGCTCAGAGCTTTGGCAGGTAGCCGGAATTGCCAGTTGCCCTGCGCTTTGCCCGGCGCGTTCATACGCGCTTCACTGCCCAAACCCAACAGGTCCTGAATCGGGAAAATCACCGTGGCAGCGCGTGATTGCGAGACCGCATTAATCGCGGACCAGTGCCATTCGGACTCGAGTGCGTTGAGATAACCCAAGGCCCGCTGGCGCGTATCCGCATCGGGCTCCGTCTTAATCCAGCCCTGAAACGTATCGTTGTCATGTGTTCCAGAATAGGCGACACACGCTTCCTCATATTGATCAGGGCGATGGATCGCACAGCCCGGATCCGAACCAAAGGCGAACTGCAGAACCCGCATCCCGGGAAATCCCAGCTTGGCGCGCAAAGCTTCAACATCCGGGGTAATGATGCCCAGATCCTCAGCAATAATCGGCAACGGCCCTAAAACCTCGGCCAGTTTGCGGAACAACTTCATACCGGGCCCACAGACCCATCTCCCTTCAATTGCATCTTCTTTCTCCGCAGGCACTTCCCAATAAGCGGCAAACCCGCGGAAATGATCCAGGCGGATGCGGTCAAAGCGCTGTAAACTGGCTCTGACCCGCGCAACCCACCAATCAAAACCGCGTTGTTCCAAAACCTTCCAACGAAACAGTGGATTACCCCAGCGTTGGCCCTTTTCGGCAAAATAGTCGGGTGGAACCCCGGCAACAACTCGTGGCGTCCCGTCCGGCAACAAATCAAACAGGCTGGGATTCGCCCACACATCGGCACTGTCATGGGCCACAAAAATGGGAATATCGCCAATAATCTGGATGCCATGGCCATTGGCATAAGCCTTGACCGTGTGCCACTGCTGAAAAAACAGGAATTGCAGAACCTTTTGGACCTGAATCTCCGCTGCATGGGCATTTTCAAACGCGCCCATCGCCGAAGCATCGCGTCGCCTGAGGTCTGCCGGCCATTCATGCCAGGGTCTGCCGTTTTGCTTGGCTTTGATGACGGCAAATCGGGCGTAGTCATCCAACCAATTGGGCCCATTTTCGCTGCAGAAATTTTCAAGGGCGACTTTTTGCGCCGGACTGGCCTTTTGCGCAAACTGACTGGCCGCCTTGAACAATAACGGTACTTTTAACTGGACCAAACTGCCAAAATCCACTTGATCTGCTGGCAAAGCCTCAAGCGGTTTAAGCTCGGATTTCTCCAATAGGTTTTGCTGAACCAATACGTCCAAATCGATCAGAAGCGGGTTCCCAGCAAAAGTGCTCAAGCTCTGATAGGGCGAATCGCCAAATCCAGTGGGCCCTAAAGGCAGGACTTGCCAGAGCGATTGCTTGGCCGAAACAAGAGCATCCACAAAACGTTTGGCCTCAGCACCAAACGTTCCAATGCCATGAACCCCAGGCAAGGAGGAGGGATGCATCAACACCCCACTGGCGCGTTTAAACGTCTGGGCATAAACATTTTCCTGGCCAACCAATGACCACAAACTCAAGGAATTGGCCGATTGTTCCAACGAACCCGCTGGCGCATGTACGACCACATTTGAATACGGATCTTCGCTATCCAAGAGCCTGCGCCATTGTGCTCCGTTGCCCACCTTTGGCAGGCTAAAACCCACCGAATCCTCGCTGTGCGGGTTAATGCACAAGGCCAGCGCCGTGTCTTGCTCCCGGCCGACTGCGGCCCAAATAACCGTAAAGGGCAGGGCTTGTTCGTTGTGCCAAAACGTATCCGTCAGCGCGTTACCCGCAGGATCCAACCATTGAATATCCTTTAAACCCGTGCTGGCCTGACTTTCCGAGCCATGCACATACCCATCGCGCTGAAATACGGGATGATTTTGGCGGATGTGGATCAATCTTTGGACAAACCGCTGCAGTTCCCATTCCTCATCGTCAACCGTTTCCCAATCCAACCAACTAATCCGATTGTCCTGGCAATACGCATTGTTATTGCCCTGCTGAGAATGGCCCAGTTCATCGCCCTGGCACAGCATCGGCGTACCCTGAGAAAGCAGCAAACTGGCCAACAGATTTCGGCGCGTTTTCAAACGGGCGTGCACAATTTGGTGGTCGTCGGTTGTACCTTCCGTTCCGTGGTTCCAAGGCAGTTCATGATCGTTGCCATCGCGATTATTCTCGCCATTGGCCCAATTGTGTTTTTCGCTAAAGGCGACCAGATCGAATAAGGTAAATCCGTCATGACTGGCCAGGTAATTGACCGAAGCCCAAGGCGCTCGGCCTTTTGCTTCAAATAAATCCGAGGAACCGTGTAAGCGTTTGGCGAAATCACTGTTTTGATGGTGGTCGCCGCGCCAGAACCGACGCATGGCCGTGCGAAAGCGATCGTTCCATTCGGCCCAGCCAGCAGGAAACTGACCGACCGAATAGCCCTGCTCGCCCATATCCCACGGTTCGGCAATGCATTTGCAATGGCGCAGGACCGGATCCTGGGCCAGAGCCGTAAAAAATGGAGCATACGGGCTGAACTCGGTTGAACCTCTACCGAGGATCGGCGCGAGATCAAAACGAAATCCATCAACTTCCATTTCAGTCGCCCAAAATCGCAAACTGTCCAAAGTCAGCTGCACCACCCGCGGATGAGAAAAATCCAGCGCATTGCCACATCCGCTCCAATTGCGGTAGCGACTGGCATCTTGCGAATCCAGGCGATAATAGTGGAAATTATCGATCCCTTTGAAATTCAAAGTGGGTCCCAAATGATCGCCTTCGGCGGAGTGGTTGTAGACAACGTCTAACAGGACCTCAATGCCTTGTGCATGGAAACGGCGCACCATATTCCTGAATTCAACCAACTCGTTTTGATGAAGATAACGATTTTCGGGTGCGAAAAAGCAAGCCGAGTTGTAACCCCAATAATTGGTTAGGTGCAGATCAACCAAGGCATGTTCATCCATAAAGGCCTGGATAGGCATCAGTTCAACCGCAGTCACGCCCAGTGCCTTGAGATATTCGATGGCCCGCGGATGCGAGAGCCCTAAAAATGTGCCACGAACCGTCTCTGGAATGGCCGGATTCAGTTGGGTGAAGCCCTTGACATGCAGTTCGTAAATCACGCTGCGGTTCCATGGGATGTTTGGCTTTTCCATGCGATCGGCCAATGGGCCAACCACCACGCATTTCGGCATAAATGGCGCACTGTCGGACAAACTGATCGATAGATCCTTTTGCGGGCTCCCAGTTCGGAACCCGTATTGGCTAGGATGCGGCGTCAACGCCTTGGACAACAAACGGGTGTATGGGTCGAGCAATAGTTTGTGCGGATTAAATCGCATGCCGCGATGCGGTTCGTATTTTCCGTGAACGCGATAACCGTAAAGCTGACCCGGCATCAGACCCGGTACATAACCGTGCCAAACATCGTGGGTTTTGCCGGGTAAGACAAGCCGCGTTTCGTGTTTGCCACTGGCATCAAACAGACACAGTTCCACCTGCTCGGCCTGGGCACTGAACAGGGCAAAGTTGATACCTTCTCCGTCCCAGTTCGCACCTAAACGATCCGCCGAGCCCGGCTTGATTTCCAACAGACTTTTCATGGCTTTAACTCCAAAACAAGACAGGCATGGGCTGGCACATCCAAACAAATCGAATCGCTGAAACCGTCCGCGCTGATGGCCTGGCTGACCAGAGATTGAGGGTATTGGGTCTGTCCACCAAAACGCGGCTCGTCGCTGGAAAAAATCACTTGGTAGGATCCCGGAACAGGAACGCCCACCCGCAAACCCGGCCGCACAACCGGCGTAAAATGAGCCACTACCAGCAAAAAGGCTCCCGATTGGGCCCGCCGCAAATAGGCATAAACCGACCAATCCTGATTTTGGGTTTGCACCCAGGTGAAGTGGTTGGGATCGGTATCCGGCTCATGCAAGGCCGCCTGACTCCGATATAAGCGGTTTAAACCGGCAATGAGCTTTTTAAGTCCCACAAAATCCGCACGTTTCGAACGTGAATGATCCAGGCTGACCTGCTCCTCATCGGCCAGAAACGCCCATTCGGTGCCCATCGCCATCCATTTTTTACCCGGGAAACACCACATCCAGGTTAACAATGCACGCAATTGAGCCAATTGTTGAGATTCGCTACCCGGAAACAACCCCAATATATCCGGTCCCTGCAACTGGCTGCGCAGGCCAAAAGGTAAAATGTAGTGCTCGTTATGGGCATAGAGCTGGGTTTTGATCAGCTCATTGTGGTGGTACCTGCGGTAAATGGGGTCTTTGCGGAAATAACTCAAAACATCGCGAAACCAGGAATCATTCATTTGAAACGAAAAACCCAGCCCACCCTGGTAGGTCGGTCGGGTTGCGCCCGGCCACACGGCATCTCCCCCGGCAATGCTCAAAACAGATGGATCCTCGCCTTTTGCCAATTCGTTCAGGAATCGCAACAGTTCCAAGGCATGTAAATGGATATTGCCACCCAGGTGATTGGGCACCCAGTCCGTGCGGCGAAAGTCCAAGTACAACAAGCGGGCCAGACCCGGCACGCATAACCCATCAAAGCCAAAGCGTTTGATCCAGTACAACCCACTAGAAACCAGGAAATTCAGCACTTCGTGGCGGCTGATATTAAAAAATCGTCGCTCTGCCAAACTGGGGTGATGACCCTGGCGGGCATCCTGGTGCTCGTACAGGTGGGTGCCATCCAACTGACCCAATCCACCCGGAAAATGTTCAAACTGACTCAGGGCACTGTCGCATAAAACACCCAATCCCCGATCGTGGCAGGCTTGCAAGAACCGCTGGAGTTGACGCGGTTGGGTGGTAACCGGAGCAAAAAAATGGGCTTGAGCCGGGTCAGCTGATGCATCAGCCCAAGCTGTTGATTCCACCAATTGAATGTGGGAAAAACCCATGTCCTGAACGTGCTGGATCAAGGCCTGATTACTTTCCTCCTCGCCCATCGGCCCATGCTCCAACTCGCGTTTGCGCCAGGCTGCAAGTGAACATTCGTAAATGGAAAGCGCTTCACGGCGCCATTCATGCGATTGCCGGGAGGCCAAATAGGTCTTCGATTGGGACGGGTTCTGCGCATAGATGACGGACGCTTTGCGCGGATGGCGTTCCACCTGGAACGCAATCGGATCCGTTCGCCACGGGCCCAAGGTCCCATCGGCTTCTCGAATGGCGTACATGTAAGGATCGCCCACCTGGAGACCGGGTAAAAACAATTCCCAGATGCCACCGCGGAAACGCGAACGCATCAAATGGACGCGTGCATCCCAGCTGTTAAAGTCACCAACCACCGATACGGCCTGAGCCTGAGGCGCCCAGATGGCAAAAGAAACGCCGTCCACCCCTTCCAAACGACACAGATGTGCACCCAACACACCGTAAAGCGACCAATGTGCGCCTTCGGTCATATCAGCTAAATCGCGTTCGGCCAGCACCGTCCCGAATCGATAGGGGTCTTCCAGCCAGCTTTCTCGCCCGTAGCGCACCACCTTGAGCACGTAAGGGAACCGGGCGCTGCCCTCCATTTCGGCCAGGAAAAAGCCCTCTGGATCAAAGCATACCAGGTTGGCATGTGCTTTTTTTCGATCGGAAGACCATAGCTCCACCTGCTCGCATCCGGGCAGAAACACACGGGCCATCAGGGTTTTGTCGCCCATTTGATGCAGACCGAGATATCCGAATGGGTTGCGATGCAAGCCCTGAAGAATTAGCCCGGCATTTTCTTTCTCAAATGGGACATCCATTAATCAGGTTCACCTTCCTGGTCCCGACCAAGGTCAGGGTTTACACCTAATCCAAATTGAACTAAATCGAGCAGAATAGCCAAAACCAGACGGGAAAAAGAGGGAAACAAGGCACCCTCGCCCGCTTCCAAAACAAACTTAAGGTAGATAGGACAGCACTCAGCCAAATCGGAACCGTCGACACCGATTGCCGCAAGTGAAACACCCTGTTGCTGCCAAGCCTGCAGGCATCGCACCAAATGGGTATTTTCTTTTGCGGTTGAAAGCATCAGGACCGCATCACCCGGTTTCAGCCAGCCGGATAAACGAGACTGGTCTTGTGCATCGACCACAGCCACGGCATTCATACCGCGCTGTAGCCATCGCATCTGACCCTCCTGCGCTAAATGTGCCGCTTCCCCCAACCCGACCAGAAAAACCCGCTCGGCTTGCCGAAGACAATCCACAACTGCCTGGATTTGTTGAACATTGAGTGCATTGCGCACGCGCAACAAGCCGGAAAGGACACGATCAAATAATTGAGGCGCCATTTGAAAGGAGGCCTCTGGAGAAACCACTTGGTGCGCATACAGATTGGCCCCTTGTGCCAATTCCCGGGCCAAACGCATTTTCAGATCCTGGTAGCCACCCAGATTCAAGCTACGACAAAACCGCAGCACGGTCGGTTCACTGACCCCCGCTTTTTCGGCAATTTGGGCCATCGAAAGTTGAACAATAACGTTGGGTTGGGCCAGCACAATGGCAGCCACCTTCTTCTCGGACTTGCTCAACTGCGATCGCAAACTCTCAATCCGGCTCAAGACCTGACCCATCGGTACGCGACCTCCGATCCGTTCATTTCCCTGACGATACCCCATCCTACCACCAACCATCAATTTTTTTGTAGCAAAACTACAAATCGAAATGACGAATTGCGGAGGTGCTCCCTTTTTTCGGCTTGTACTCGGGCTGGAGCAGGCTACAATAACGCAGACAATCGCTGATCAGGGCGTGAACAAAACGTCGTCTCTCAGGCCTGAAAGGGTGGTTCGGTTTACCATGGCTACACCAATCCAACTGCTATTCAATCGCACTGCCTTGAAACGCAACCACATTTTAACCAATGATTTGGATAAAATCAGCCAAATTCAGCCAGACGATTTTGCACAGATTCAAAAGCTTGCGCAGCGCCTGGCAAATCCGCAAGGTGAAGTGGTTGATCCGTTGTTGTTGCTGGCCATGGGGTTGATTCAGACCTGGTTCCGCCAACACTGCCTGCGCCTGGACTGTAGTTTTGAAAAATGGTTGGCTGTTGTTCAGAAACAAGTTCCGTTGCAGGAAATTGAAAGAACGCTACACATTTTCCGAGCCCAGTTCCGAACAGCCGAAAATTCCACGACCTCTGTGGCTGAACCCCCAAGTGAAGCGGAGTGGGTCGACCTATGGATCCTCTATCAGCTCAATCACAATCGCACGCTTCAACCGCTCAAAGCCTGGATCGATGATTCCGAATTGGTTTCTTCAAGCGCCTATCCTCTACTTATGGCGGCAACGCGTGACTTCCTCGCGGCCCAACCATCCGAAAAAGACCATTCGGGGCGCTTGAGCATGCTCGCTCCTTTTGAACAGTTTCCCGATTCGTTGGATGACCAACTCCAATTCATCGGCACATCGCTCCCCTCAGAATGGCAACCTGACGTTCAGCCCTGGGTTCTGCGCGCCCAAGGCTTGCTCCACGAGAAGCAGCGTCACCACGAAAGGTTGCATTTTCAGCCGGATAACGGTCTTCCCGCTCATGTTTCAGCCATGTCCTTTGCTGATGGAAACTACGAACCTGAGGCGTTTACGGCCGATAAGAGCTGGATGCCCCAGGTCGTCATGGTGGCCAAAAACGCTTACGTTTGGCTCCATCAACTCTCTGAACGATTCCAAACGCCGATAACGCACTTGGACCAAATCCCCGATCCTGCCCTGGATGAGCTAGCCCACTGGGGATTCAATGCGCTTTGGCTAATCGGTGTCTGGGAACGCAGTCCTGCCTCAAAAACGATTAAACAACGCTGCGGCCAAGCAGATGCAGCTGGTTCTGCCTATGCGCTCATGGATTACGCCATCGCCGAGAACCTAGGCGGAACGCGCGCCTTTGAGGACCTTGAACGGCGTTGCTGGCATCGCGGCATTCGCCTGGCCTCCGATATGGTTCCCAACCACACGGCACTCGACTCGAAATGGGTGCAAAAACATCCAGACTGGTTCATTCAAAGCGAGCAGCCGCCTTACCCCAATTACCGGTTTGCCAGCCAGCCCGTTTATGAGGACGCCTCAATTGCCATTCGTATCGAGGACGGTTATTACGATCGCAGCGATGCGGCCGTCGTCTTCCAGCGCCTGGACAAACAATCCGGCCACATCCGTTACCTCTACCATGGCAACGACGGTACCCACATGCCCTGGAACGACACAGCACAACTCGATTACCTGCAGGCCGAGGTTCGCGAGGCCGTCATCCAAACCATTCTGCATGTCGCGCGGCTCTTCCCCATCATTCGTTTTGATGCGGCCATGACTTTGGCCAAACGCCATTTCTCGCGGCTCTGGTACCCACAACCGGGTCAGGGCGGGGACATCCCTTCGCGCAGCTTATTTGCCCTTGAGGCAGAAGCGTTTGACCGTCTAATGCCTCACGAATTCTGGCGCGAAGTTGTCGATCGCGTTCAGGCGGAAGTCCCAAACACCCTGCTTCTTGCCGAAGCATTCTGGCTGATGGAAGGTTATTTTGTGCGCAGTCTCGGCATGCACCGGGTCTACAACAGCGCCTTTATGCACATGCTCAAAAACGAAGATCACGCCGCGTTCCGTCAAACGCTCTGCAACACCCTAGCCTTTGATCCCCGGGTCCTAATGCGTTTCGTCAACTTCATGAGTAATCCCGACGAGGAGACCGCCCGCGGCCAATTCGACAGTGGCGATAAGTATTTCGCCGTGTGTACCCTGCTGGCCACCTTGCCAGGTTTGCCCATGTTTGGACACGGTCAATTCGAAGGCCTTCACGAAAAATACGGCATGGAGTTCACCCAACCCAAATGGCAGGAACAGCGCGATAGCGAATTAATCCAACGGCATGAACGGTTCATTTGTCCGCTCCTTAAAGAACGCGCCCGGTTCAGCGAAGTGTCCTATTTCCAACTCTATGAAGCGCACGACCTCCATGGCCGAGTCGTCGAACCCGTGGTGGCTTTCAGTAATGGTGGACCCGGTCAGGCGGTTCTGGTTTTGGTCAACAACAGTCCCGAGCAAGTCAGCGGGACGTTGCAGAAATCCGTACCCATGAAAGCAGCGGGCCCCTGTGGCGAAGGCGCGATTCACCTGATCGAAGGATTAGGATTAGACCTTACCATGCCTTACCTCACCTTTAGCGATCATTTCAGCGGTTTGGTGTATTTAAGATCCCTGGAAAGCCTTAAGACCGAAGGATTTACCTTTCAATTAGAGGCGTACCAGGCACAGGTCTTCTGGCATTTTCAGCAACATGCAGCAGAAGATTGGGCTGAATTGTGTAGCTTCCTAACCGGACGCGGGGTAACGGATTTTGAATCGGTGCGCGCCGATCTGCACCTGCAACCGGTCCACCGTGCCTGGCGCCAGTTTTGGCATGCCGACCATTTGCGAACCTATCTGGATAACCAACTCAAACCACGGGAACGCGAGTACCTGCTCGATCAGTTCCAGGCCGATCACCTCGCTTTTTTGGATGCCATTTGCCGACTCCAGGCCTGGCAAGTTAACCTCCAGCCGATCTCTGCGGCCTTCCGCCAAAACCTGAATAGCTCAGGAAAAAAACAGGTCCCGAGGCCGGATGTGGCACCCCTATCGGATGCTCAAGTTCAGGGTTTACAGGATTTTCTGAGCTGTGCGTTAAGTGGATTACAGGAATTATCCAAGGACCACCACGCGCAGAACTTATTTAATGATTTGCAATTGGCCTACCCCAGCCAAAAAGTATTGTTGGCCTTGGGCCTAACCCTAGCCCAAGCCGAATCGCTCCTAAAAGCCGTGATGGAACAAACGCCGCCAAGCCCGGAACAGGACCAAACGATTTAATAACCACAGAAGCCACGGAAAAACACGGAAAGTAGGCCCAGAAAAACGCCTCAGGCCGGTGAGCCGGTTTGATATTGGATCCCTCAAGGGATGCGAAGCAAGAGAGGTACCACACCAACTTGTCTCTTGCCTCAGGTCTCTTGAATCTGGCACAGGCCTGTAGGGCCGAGATTTTCAAAGCCCGGGTCAAGGTGGGTGAGCACGGCGAACCCAGCGCAGGCCCGGGACCCGGCCCCGTCGTTTTGGGCAGCCCTGTAAGGGCGTGATTTCTGCTCAATGGTTCCTAATTATTGCAAACACCCCGGCCAAACCCCATGGATTCTCTGTAACGGCGACCTTACAGGCCGCCCCGATTCCTTACCGCCGGCTACCCCGGGCCTGCTTTGGCTCGCAACGCTCGCCAACTTGACCCGGGCTTTGATAACCACCGACCTTACAGGCCGGGTAAACTCCGATGATCATCCAGATTTTGTAATTCAGGCCGTCAATTATATTGGTATGGGGAACGGGGCTCGAACCCGCATAACGAGGGTGACCAGGTCATTACGCCCGGCGTTCAAATCCCTTGGCAACGCGCTTCCCTAACACCCTCTTGGATGATTCGGTGCATCCACAACCTTGTGGTATTTGACTCCGACACTTTCGCATCTCACCTCGCCCGCTCTCGCGGACACCATGCGCTATCGTTTTTGGTGCGCTTTATTCCATTAAGCTACCCCCACACGCAACTAATGGCAAAGCAAAGGCCAACCTCAAAAGTGTTTTCCAATACATTGATTTAAAATGATTTACATCCATTTCCAGCAGGTTCAACTAGGGCCAACGAATGAAATTCTGATCAATTTGGATCAAAATTTATCCCAGAATCGAAACCAATAGGTACGAACAATTCTGATCCCCAGTTTTGTTTTCCGATATTTGCGCTACCAAAAACCGGTTTCGTAGGGGTCGGCGGGTTGGCTGCGGCGTTCAGCAGCCACTTTTTGAATTGCGGATTCCAGCGTTGGGTCCAGCATCAATAACTGACGAAACTGAGCATCGTTCAGGGTGAGGAAGAGCGAAGGTCGAACCGTCCGCACACCCGCGCTGCGCGGTGCATCATCCAATAAACTCAACTCGCCAAAAAAATCGCCGGTTTCCAGTTTCGGCACCAATTTTTCTTCCGGTAACAGAATCTCGACCATGCCATCGGCCAGGATATAGAACTTTTTGCGCGTATCACCTGCCTCGAACAGGGTTTTTCCCGACTCGTGGTATTCGGATTGGAGCAAGGCCACCACTTGTCGCCTTTGATCAGCGTTCAGCATAGAAAAAAGCGGGATACGCGCCAGCGATTCCGGCGTACAAGTAGCCGTGTAGCCGTCCTCGCTGATATGGAAACCCGATTGTTTTTCCCAAAGTTGGCGATACACGCCTTCCATTTGCAGCAATTCGGTGTGGCTGCCCTGCTCGACCACAGCGCCGTGTTGAAGCACCACAATTTGATCGTAATCGATTAGGTTATCCAGGCGATGGGTCACGTTGATTAGGGTTCGCCCTTTGGCCAAACGCGTTAAGGTTTGTTCGATAGCCCGCTCCATGCCCGGGTCCAGGGCCGAGGTCGCTTCATCCAAGATCAACAAGGCGGGGTCGCGTAAAATGGCGCGGGCCAGAGCCATTCGTTGTCGTTGACCGCCGGAAAGATGGCTTCCACCCTGCACAGCTCGTGTGTTGTAGCCTTGCGGGAGGGCGCGGATCACGGCATCAATTTCGGCCGCGCGGGCGACCTGGACAACCTCATGATCGCTTGCATCGGGTCGACCCAAGCGAATATTTTCGAGCATGCTCGTCGCGAAAAGAAAGGTTTCCTGCGGGACCACGCCAGTTTGCGCGCGTAGCGAATGCTCGGAATGGGCTTGGAACGCACAGGAATCGATACAAATCTGGCCTTCTTGCGGTTCATAAAAACGCAGCAATAGCTGAACCAAGGTGCTTTTCCCGGAACCGGAAGGACCCACAATCGCCGTTCGTGTCCCAGCCGGAATTTGCAGATTGATATCACGCAAGGCCCAGATCTTCTTCTCTGGATAACAAAACGAGACATTAATTAATTCGAGTTTCTGGCTGAGCCGCGGCAGGTCCGGCATGCCGCTTGGCTCGTCCGACAGGCTAGGAATCGCCAGAAAAGCGTCAACTTTTCGCATCCCGGCGGCAGCGCGGATCAGGTCCGGGGCTGCATTGGACAGGTGGCTTATCGCGCCCACCAGATTCTGCAGGAGCGCAACAAAGCCGATTAAGCTGCCCAGGGTCAAGGATCCATCGATGACCCAATAACCACCCAAAAGCATAATAGCGATTTGTAGATAAAAAGCAGCTTGGGCACCGGCCAGTCGTACTGCGACCAAAGACCGATAGGAGGCCGCCGCCGCATGCCCAAACGCTTGCAGGACTGTCTTGAATTCGGCCTCACGCTGGGTCCAAAGGTAAAAGGCCCGCGCAACCGAGAAGCCTGAAAACGTGTCCTGAACCACCGATAACAAGTCTGCCTCGCTCTGGTTCCGGGCATCAGCGGTGGAACCCGCCTGACGCGCCAAGAACTTGGGCAGCCAAAAGGTTAAGCCCAATCCAAAGAAGGTCACCAGGGCCAACCGATGGTCGAAATAGATGAGAACCACTACGCTGAGCAAGACATTAGCCAGGGAGAAGAGGGCAACATGGGCCGACCGCACAATACCGTTTTCGATATGCAACAAAGCGGTGGAAAAGGTGGAACTCAACACACCTGAATCCAGACGTTTGATTTCGGTCATGGGCAGGCGACAAAAATGCCGAAAAAGCTTGAGCCGAATTGCTTCCAACACCTGCAGACCCATGCCCTGGGCCACCCGCTCCTGGCCCCAAGCCGCCAATACTTGCAACAGCCAAGCAACGGTCAAGATCAAGCCGCCCCACACAATTAAATGTTTGTCGTTGCGCGGCACAGCGACATCCACGACGAGCTTAAAACCAACCGGCAAGGCCAGACGCATCGCCGTCTGCAGGGCCAAGGCAAATAGAATGAAGGCAAGGCCAAAGCCATGGCCTTTCAAGTAGGGCGAAAGTGCAAACAAAAAACGTTTCAAAAGGGAACCTAAACCAAAAGAGGAATTTCCAGGGGGAGGTTCCCATTTTGCCTAATTGCAGCCCAGAAACGAAGCAAAATACGCCATCGGCCCAATTTGGTATAGCGGTGCGTCCCAAATATTGCTCTCGATTGATCATGTACCATCCTTGGACCCATTACCGTACCAAGCAAACTAAAATCCTTGCTTCTGCCACTTGTCTCTTGCCTCAGGTCTCTTGAATCTTGTAAGCCCGAGTTAAGGGGGTGAGATCATCGCACCCAGAGCAGGCCAAGGACCCGGCCGCCCGGTCTTGGGCAGCCCTGTAAGGTCCGCAGTTTGGACCTATTTTTCGATCTGCCCGGCAGGGCAAAAGGCCAAAACCCGGGGTGACGAGCAACGCGAGGAACCCCGGGAAACGCAAAATTAGTTGTGGGAGCCCGTAAGGGCGAAAGAGAAAAAGGCGAAACGGCTAATTCAGCGTAAATCAAAGATTAAGGAATAAAACCCTGTCGCCCTTGCAGGCTCTGACTTGGCGTGGCCTATCCCAGGGTTCCGCGCTGCGCTTGTCACCCTGGGCTCTGACCTGCCGCCCTGCGGGCGCCCAACACGCCGCTTCCCGCTCCGCCCGAATTTGCCCCCACTCGAATTCAGCCGCCGCGATTCCGATTCTATGAATCAACACGCCAAAGGGAGCAACAGAATTTCCAATGTCGAATAACGAATCCCGAAGGGTTTGGCGTGCGATCTGCGGGTTCGGGTCATTGGAGCGCATCCGCAGGGGTTGGTAGTCGATGAGGCGGCTGGCCCTGTTAGGATATAATTCCTGCTCGCCAGCTCCGAATCAAACCAAACGTCGGATTGCAAACTTACCGAATGAGAATCCTATTTTGGAATACTTTAGATCAACTGCTAACACCGATGAAATCGGATTTGCAAAACCAAAAGAACTCAAATAAACTCTGACTTGACAAATTTCTAATTAATGATTTTTGAGGATTAAATGAGTGCGATAGCTGAATTTCATGTATTTCCAGCTTCCCAATTGGAAAACCTTATGGCTGCGGCCGAACCGCAAACCCGGATCCGAACCCAGAAATGGCTGTTTTTTCGATGGAAAGTTAAGGAAACGGCGGACCAATATCACGAATTTTTGCATACGCAGGGCCAAGCTCAAAAAGCCTTCAAATACTCCGGCTATGTTTTTAACGAACTGCAATTTATCTTGGAAGACCAGCAAATCCATCTCTTTAAAGGATTGGATCTAGAGCCAAGTGCTAGCCTCTCAAAACAACGAGGCGGGACAGAACTCGTATTAAGTTTCGAAGAAACCCAAGCACTCTTGACCTGTCTAAAGCCCATCAAAATAAGCGATGCACGGATCCGGCAGGAGTTGGAAGAGACCTATGAAGCAAATGAAATTTCGGCGGGTATCAAGGCGGTAAAAGGCGCATTTGCCATCCTCAAAGAATGGCTGGCCACCGTCAAAAAGGACCAAATCGGCCTACTCAGTATTGGCTAACAGCACAAAACGAATCCGAAGTCGTTACCACGGAAGTCACAGAAAACACTGAAATGAAATAAATTCAGGTTTTTGGTTCGCTATGCGGCGGACTCTTTTTCCTGGTTTAACGACTGAATAATTACCTTGGCCATTGGCAAACGACTGGCGTCCGAAGGACTTAGTGTTTGATATCCTTTGGAAAAACTCAATGCAAACGCCCCAAAGGGAATCCACACTAAAATGACAAATCTTTTAACCGCTCTGACACCTCTTTGGCTTCTCTTAATAGGGATTCTCACGTGTCCGGTGGATGGCCTTGGTTAAGCATCCCGTCCCTCATCGAGGGTGAATCATGTTACACTTAAGCCGTGCAACACGACTTACGTGCAGGAGGATGTTGTGACCAATTTAACCCTTTCCATCGATGAAACATTGCTGAAAAAGGCGCGGATTCAGGCGCTGGAACACGGTACTTCGCTCAATGCTGTGGTACGAGAGTTTTTACAAAATTACGCAGGTGGCCCACAAAAATTCCAGAATCTGACAGCCGGTCTGTTGGAAAAAGCTAAAGCCGCAGCCGGTGACAGGGGAGGCAAAACCTGGAATAGGGATGAACTCCATGAGCGCTAGCTTTTTTGATACCAATGTATTGGTCTATGCTTTTGATCGGCACGATTCCGAAAAGCAAAAAAGAGCGCAGTCATTAATAGGTGACTATGGCAGTCGTGGTGATTTGGTCATCAGTACCCAAGTATTGCAAGAGTTTTATGTCACGGTAACTAAGAAACTGGCCAGCCCAATAAACCCTGTCGATGCTGCAGGCATTGTCGCCGACTTGGCCGAGTTTCCATTAATCCAAGTGAATAAAACGCTCATATCCCGGGCCATACAACGGCATCGGCAAGGTACTTTTTCCTTTTGGGATTGCATGATCGTTGAAGCCGCATTGCAGGCAAACTGCCAAATTCTTTTCACCGAAGATATGCAGCACGGTCAACAAATGGGTACCCTCACGTTGCGGAATCCATTCTTACCTTAATTCCATGGCGAAATAGAGCCCCATAATGTGCAAACTTGATGAAATTATCAAAGAGGTTCACTGCTGTCGGATTCATCAAGCAGCTCCCACATCTCATTCTGGTGCAACCAAACGGGATCTGCGTTGCGCAAATTGACCTCATCCACATCGATTCCGTTAATGTTAGGAGGTCGCCGGATGCGCTTTTGCTTTCCATTGACAAAAATGATCATGAACTCTTTCTTTCGGCGCCAATTTCAGCAGGTAGGACAATGGCTTGATTCGTTTCCTCCCTTTTGGGGAGGAGGGCTGGCAGCCCGACCCACAATTATTTGGCCGCTTTCGGCCTAGCTTTTGATCCAAGTCATGTATCAACCAGGAGGCCAGAGGCCGATTGACCCGTGAGCCCACACCGACGAAGGAGGTGTGGGAATAAGGTGACCCCACAATTCGGAGAGCCCGTGAGGGCGATTGAAGGCAGGATGGGGCCCCCAACGCGGAATTTTTCGGAGAATAACGCAAACCATCGCCTGAAAAAGGGCAATGTGCAATTGGTTTTGGTGTTGTGAAAAGGGAATCAAAATTGGCGCTCAGTCGCCCGCTGGGCTCTGGCCAACGCGCGCGGCCGTTTTCCCCACCCCTCCTTTCGTCGGGGTGGGCTCATGGATCATTCGGCCGCTGGCCTTCTGCTAGACGCTTGATTTGGATTGAATCACAGGTTTGGTCTGCTGAGAAAAATTGGTCCGTAGGAAGCCATACCGTGCACTATTCGAATAACCAAACTCCAGAGGCGGGCTGGCAGCCCGACCCACGTTTGATTTTTAACCCAAAGTTACGCCTGAATGCTAAGCGCTAACTTGAATCTGGCCTCGTGTCTCTTGCCTCTTGTCAGAACCGGCCTGGGGTGCCTTTGTCACCGCGCGGCAAGTTTTGGGTTGAGGTGGCCCAATTGCTGCCGTATTGGTTGTCCAGGTTGGGGTTGGTCAGGTACATGCTGGCGCCATTGGGATCGGGCCAGATCGGGCCGCCGTCATAGTGCACTTCGTAGGCGATACTGCCATCTGGCCGCACCAACACCAACGCATCCGCGCCATTGCCCAAGGTCATTCCGGAATAGACGTACTGGACCGAAACCCCGCCGTTTTGGTTGGTATTCCCATTGCGACCGAGCACAACAAATCCGCCAGCCGGTACATTCAAACTACTGGAAATGGTGAAGCTGTCGCTGCCGTCATCGCGAACCGTCCAACCCTGCAAGTTGATCGAACTTGTGCCCGGGTTGTAGAGTTCAAACCATTCACCGCGACTATCGGAAACGGCTGCTGGGTTCTGCATGATTTCCGTGATCATGATCGAGGCCACAGGTGCCGTGACCTGAAGCGATTGGCTAGCTTGGTCGGTTGCGCCCAGGTTATCGGTCACCGTCAGGGTCACGGAATACGTACCTGCGCTGGTGTAGGTGTGTTGCGGATTGGTCGCTGTTGAAGTCGAGCCATCGCCAAACGACCAATTACGCGCAACGATGGAACCATCGGCATCGCTACTCTGGTCGGAAAAGCTGGTGCTCAAGCCATTGATCGCAACACTGAAATCGGCTACGGGCGCCTGGTTACCAGCTGTTACCCCTTCGATCCAGATGGGCGCCGTCCAAACTTCCTGGCCATCCGCTTGAGTTATGCGCGCATAAAAGAAATCGGTTCCGCCAACCGACACCGGGCTGAATGTGGCACTGAACGCGCTGCCCGATCCGCTTTGATAAGCGCTGACCGATGTGCCGCCAATCCGCCCGGAGTAAAGGGTAATGTTACTGGTCGCTTCGCCGTCCGGATCGGAAACAAAGACATCCAAACTAACCGATTGGCCTACAGGCACTTGAACTACCGAAGCCATGGTGTAATCCGTGCTGCCAAATCCAGCCAGATAGGTAACCAAAACGTTGCGGTCTTCGCAGGCATAGGTTCGACCCGCCCGCAACGCGGCCAAAATTTCGGCTTTGTCCAAAGTTGGGGCCAAGATGGCGGTTCGCTGCTCATTGGCTAAGCCCCAGTTGGGGTAATGCGTGTCTTGATCACCTGCCGGCCCGACGTGATAACCCTTGAGCAGCAGGTTGTTGTAATAAGACGAGTAATTGCTCGAACTCGGTTCACCGTAGGTAGTGGAGGTGGCAAAGGCCGGCCCGGATTTGATGGCGACCAAGCTCACGGCCTGATCCCAATCAGCGCGATAGGGATTGTTGAAGATGCCATTGAAGTCCGAACTGCTGGGATGGCACAGCTCGCCAAAACTCCCGTTGGACGCGATTAACGCAAACAAACTCGCGTAGTCGCCCTTATCGACAAAGCTATCGTAATTGCCGGCTTCCCAGCCCCACAGCGTGTCGGCATCGTAGATCACGTGGCCACCGGTTGAAATCGTGCCCCATTCCGCTCCGTAAATACCCACAAAATTGGTGGACTCCTGGTTGACCGTTTGGGTTTCCAACACGCCTGAATGGTAATCGGCAATCGCCATCCCTGCGGTTGCATGATTGTGATCGGCAATCATTAGATAATCCAGATTGGCCACATCGCGGCCATAGCGCAGGGCTGCTGCCACACCGTTGTAGTTGGGATCATTGGCCTTATTGCCGTCCGAGTAACTGGAATGGGCATGTAGGTTACCAAAATAAACGTTGTATAAGCTGCTGGGCGGTCGCTCCACCACATTGATGGACACCGTATCGCTCGTGGATAAAGAACCATCGCTGGCCTGCAACTCAAAAGTGTACAAACCAAGCGCACCCAGATCGACCGCAGTGGTCGCCTGATTGCCGTTATGAATGACCACAAAAGCCTGATCTCCCGCGACCAATTGCCACTGAACGGTCAAAGCATCGCCATCGGGATCACTGACTGCGCCATTGAGGTTAAGGGTCAGGAAACTACCATCCCAGTAAGCGGTTTGATCCGCACCTGCATTAACAACAGGCGCCTGATTTCCGCCTCCGCCACCGGAACCGCTTTCAAAGAAGCCTGGACTCCCTTTATCTCCACCCGGCAGGCTAGCGGTGGAAAGCGACCAGTTGCTGGAACTCTGATTGTCGAGACCAGGCGCTTGCAACATCATGGAAGCGCCATTGGGGCTGGGCCAACCCGCCAAACCGTAATCGACTTCATCCGCTATAGAGTTGTCCGGCCGGACCAGCACAATTTCATCGTCCGCATTGGCCAGGTTAAATCCGGAATAAACATAATCGACATTTACCCCGCCATTGGTGGTGGAATTACCATTGTTTCCCAAAACCAAAAAGCCACCTGCAGCAATGGTTAAGGCGCCTTGAATGGTATGGTTGTCGGATCCATTGTCGCGAATGATCCAGCCAGTCAGGGAAACGCTGATACCCGAAGGATTGTAGAGTTCAAACCACTCGCCACTGCTGTCGCTGACGGCTGCCGGATTCTGCATGATTTCAGTAATGACCAAATCGGCCACACCATTGGGCCCGGTTCCTGGTGTGCCCAAATCACCGGAGGGCAGGTTTAACGTTGCCAATTGCCAGTTCGCCCCAACTTGATTATCCAAAGAGAGACTGGACAACTCCATTGATGCACCATTCGGTGTTGGCCAACCGGCACCATAACGAATATCTTGGGCAACCGATTGGTCAGGCCGCAGCAAAACCACCTCATCAGCACTATTGGCCAGGGAAAAGTTGCTGTATTGGTAGCCAACCTGGACACCGCCATTGGTGGCCGTGTTGGCATTACGGCCCAGGACCAGGTACCCGCCGGCAGGAACCCAAACGTCCACAGCAATCACGTGGGCATCACTGCCCAGATCCTTTAGGGTCCAACCATTTAAGTTAACGGGGCTTGAGCCCGGGTTAAATACCTCAAAATACTCACCATTCGTATCCGATACAGCGGCAGGATTCTGCATGATCTCGGTCACGATCAGCTGATCAAGTCCCGCCATTTTCAGAGCATAAGGTTCACAGCGCACATCACACTCACACAACGGTGTGTGTTGGTGATGGCCCTGATCAATCAAAAACAGACAAAAAACAAGCATCCACATCGGTCCCTCCCAGTCCCAATCGGCTCAGGCATCGCATTGTCAACAGGCTATGTAAAATTCAGTTTACACTTTTCTTTACCATTTCTTTACAAAAAATCCGCAAAGGCTGTAAACAAGCGCCAATTGTGACGATTTTCATGTTTTAAGCGGGTTTGAGGGTTGTTAGGAAACCTTTTAAACCAAATAGGTTCCCAAATGACCCTTAGAAATCCCGGGCCATCCCCTGGCGCAATCTTTTTTTGCCTTAAGACCGGATTTGCTGGAGCAGGTCTTGGATTTCGCTTTCGTTAAGGCTGCTGATCGCCATTTCCATAGCATCTAGCCAGGTGCGAGCACTGGCCGGAGCTTGGGTTTGGATGCGTTTGAGCAATTGGCGCCAGGCACTGACCTCGTAGGCTTCCAATTGGCTCATTTCGGCCAGGAAAGGCCTTAAGTAAGTTTTGGCTGCTGGGTCGAGTTGGGACACGGGTTCGGTGGCTATTTGCGGCGCAACGTTTTCCTGCAGGGATTCAAAGGGGACTTTGAACCAGAACACGCTGCCGGAGCCCTGATCGGGATCGCTTAATCCGGTTTGACCGCCATGGGCCTGAATAGCCAGGCGGCAGAATGCCAAGCCCAGACCACTGGACCGGACCCTGCCGGATTCGGCTACCTGACTTTGACCAAAAGCCTCCCAAATGCGGGTGCGATGTTCGACGGGTACGCCAGGTCCCTGGTCCTGAACGGCAACCGAAACGCCCGAATCGTCGTGATTGACCCGGATAAACACGTTTCCACCGGTGGGGTTGAATTTAATCGCGTTGGTCAGAAAATTGACCAGGACCCGGACCAGAATTTCGCGGTCGGCCTCGAGCAGGTAATCTTTGGCCTGTTCATGGATCAGGTTCTGATTGCGGGTCCGCGCCAAATGTTCGACTTCGGCAAGAGCTTCCCTGACCACATCATTGAGACCGACCCGTTCCTTGCGCAATTTGAGCTCAGTGGTTTCAAATTTTTGCAGGTCGAGAATGTTCAAGACCAGGTTCAGCATTTGACGGGCGGCGTGACGGGCATTTTTGAGGGCAGCGGCCGGTGAAAGTAACAAATCGCTGTGCAGGATGGCGCTTAGTGGGTTTTTTAAATCGTGCACAATCATGGACATCATCGATTGTTTGAAGGAGTCCAGTTCGCGCAGTTGTTGATTGGCCAATGCCAAATCCTCCGTCCGAATTTGGACCTCGCGTTCCAACCAAATACTGCGTTTGCGCAAGAGTCGCAGTCGAATCAGGGGAATGGCAACCAGGATCAGGATGGCGCTGCCGTAAAAGAGGATTTGCGCCCACCAAGTCTTGTACCAGGGCGGATGAATCACGATTAAAACGGACTGGACCGGACTAGGGGTGCCAATGGCATTGATGGCTTGCGCGTGGAATGTGTAGTGGCCCGGCTGCATTTTAGTGAAGGTGGCGCGTCGGTTATTGGCATCGGTTTCGATCCAATCGGGGTGGAATCCAGCCATTTGGTAACGGTACTGAATCAGATTAGGGGCACGAAAATCGGCTGCTGCCATCTCGATACTGAAAATCGATTGGCCTGGATACAAATCAATCTGAGGCGTTCTTGGCAAAACCTCGGACAAAACATCCGAGCCCGGCACAATCCGTTTGTTAAAAAGGAAAAAGTCGCGCAATGCCAGTTGAGGCGGGCGCGTGTCACGTTTGAAGGTTAAGGGATCAAAACGGGAAAACCCGCTGCCACTGCCAATATACATTCGGCCTTGTGCATCAATGGCCCCAACTTCGCGGACATAAAGATCATCCAAAAACCCGTCCTCTGTCGTGAATCGCGTAACAGAGCGGTCCTCAGGGTTCAAACGATACAGTCCATTGTTGGTACCCACCCAAATCTGACCGGCCGGATCGCGGGTCAGGGATTTAATACTTGGCGCGGTTAGGCTGGGGGCAGCGGGCGAAAAACGGTTGAGGCTAGGCTGGAGGAGATAAAGGCCCGTTGCAGTCCCAACCCAGATCTGATCTGGCCCCTGAACCAGCAGGGCCCAGATGGATCCATCGGGCAAAGCATTCGGGTTTCCAGGGTCCGTTTCCCAACTCGTAGATGTTTCGTTTGTGAGATTCAAGCGCGCAAGTCCTTGTTGGGTGCCAATCCAGAGCGAACCTTGGCCATCAAACGCCAACGCTTCAATGGTTTCATTGGGCAGTTTCAAAACATCTTTGCGAAAAACGCCAAAGGTGGGATTGGCCTCAAAAGGCTGTGAGGGTGCGCGATACAGGCCCGAATACGTGCCAACCCACACCACACCCGAGTCATCTTCTGCAAGGGTAAGGATCGTGTTATTTGCCAAATAATCTGAAGCACCACGTTGGGCTTCAAAGTGGGTGAAATGAAGTGGCTCCTTGTTTATTTCAGTCACGGCAAGACCGTGTCCAATGGTGCCTAACCAGAGTCGATTGTCTGAGTCAAACAGCAGATCACTGACGGCCGTATGCTCAAACCCATGCGGAACCAAGTCGACCGTTTCCCAGTGTGAAAGTTCACCATCCGAACTGTGGGTCAAACCGACATTATCGCCAGCCCAAAGGCGCCCCCTGGGATCGATGGCAAAAGCTGAACCCACCTGCAACGGAAAGGAATTGGGATCGGCTGGACGTTGGTAATAGGTTTCAATTTGTTGTTGTACCGGGTCCACGTAGACCAAACCCGCACTACCACCAGACAACCAGATCAAGTCCTGCTGATCCTGAAAAAAGTGAGTAGGTGAACCAACGGGTAATCCAAATGGGTCATTGGGCTCCGAATCGAAGAACAAGTATTTGGGTAAATCCTGACCCACTTGGTCGACTGGCAAAAAGGCCAAGGCCCCGTTCGGATCAGCAAACCAGAAATTGCCTTTTCGATCCTCTAGGATAGAAAAAACCACATCGATGGGGATCCCGGAACCCTCCGGATCGCCCGTGTACTGGTGCAGAAATTTCGGGTTGGACTGGGATTGCTGGGCCAACGGCAAGCGGGATACACCTTCGCCCCAGGTGCCAATCCACAGATCGCCACGCGAATCGGCCAACAAACAATAGATTTCATCGTCGTGCAAGCTGGTCGGATTTTCGCCATCGTGGAGGAAAGTCACAATTTGATCCGGCTTTCGATCATCCCAAAGGTTCAAGCCTTTTTTGGTGCCGATAAATAGCTGATGGTCCGTTGTTTGCGCGAAAGCCGTCACCCGGTTGTGGGACAAAGCATCCGGCCGACTGGCATCCTCGGCAAAGTGTAAAAACAGGGTTTGTTGCGGCCAGATCTGGCGATCCAAACGATAGGCACCTCCGCCGGTTCCAACCCAGATATGACCTGACCGATCCTCGTACACAGAATAAACCCGCGGATGGGGCATGTTTTGGGCACCATCTGGTTGATTTTCAAAAGCGGTCCAATGTTCGGTTTTTAAATCAAACGCATACAAACCCGCGGTTTTGGTCCCAATCCACAGGACCTGATCCCGATCAACACAGAGTGCAGTAATAAAATTGCTTTTGAGGGGACAGCTGTCGCTCTGCATATCGTATAAGCGCAGGCGGTAGCCATCAAAGCGGTAGAGGCCGGTTTCACTGCCGATCCACAACAAGCCAGAGGCATCGCGAACCGTACAGGTAATCGCTTTATTATCCAAACCCAGGCGCGGTGGAAAGCGCATAAAACGAACATTGGCAGGCCGTTG
Organism: Acidobacteriota bacterium; assembly: GCA_020637335.1. Taxonomy (GTDB): domain Bacteria; phylum Acidobacteriota; class Holophagae; order Acanthopleuribacterales; family Acanthopleuribacteraceae; genus JACJWC01. Next base: position 88,551 of record JACJWC010000007.1, read on the forward strand.
CGCCCAAACAAATCCGCTAGAGGCGAGCACAAAGAGCAGAAGCGCGAAATGCTTCATTCGGCGACGACCTGGTTACGACCGCCGTGTTTGGCGCGGTAGAGATGGCCATCTGCGCGTTTTAAGAAATCCGTTGCGGACTCTTCCCAGTGATACGCCGTCACCCCAAAACTGGCTGTTATGGAACCCCAAGGTTCCTGGCGATCCGTTTCAATGACGTGGCGCAATTTTTCAGCAAGCGCACGTGATTCCTCTACCCCGCAATGGCGCAAAAGGATGGCGAACTCTTCCCCACCCCAACGCGCAAACAAATCGGAATCGCGCACGCAACTGCGACCCAATTCGGCCAGGCGTTTGAGGACTTGATCGCCTGTGTCGTGACCAAATGTATCGTTAATCCTTTTAAAATGGTCGATGTCGATCATGATCAGACCCAAGGGCGTGTGATAGCGGTTGGCCAGAATCTGTTCGCGTGCTTGGATCTCGTCCCATTTTCGCCGGTTGGGTAATCCGGTCAGTGCATCGGTTACGGATTGTTCCAACAAACGCGCATTGGCCACTTCTAATGCGAGTTTTTGGTCTTCCAAAACCAGGTTCTGTTGACGAATTGTTTTGAGCGAATCGGCCAGTTTGAGCACGGTTCCGACTCGGGCGGTTAATTCAATCGGATCGACCGGTTTGCGGATATAGTCCACCGCCCCGGCTTCCAGGGCAGTCTGCAAATTCTCAGAAGTGGTCATCACCCCGGTACACATAATCACGGGAATCTGGGCGGTTTCGGCATCCATTTTCAGCTGGCGAATGAAGGTCAAACCATCCATTTCCGGCATTTCCCAATCGGTGATGATCAGTTCCGGTTGGCGGGCTCGGGCAATCGCAAGGGCTTTTCGACCATCCAAGGCCTGAAACACGGCCACATTGGGATGGGAGGATTCCATGACCTGGACCAGTGCCAAAAGGTTTTGCGGTTCATCATCAACAATCAGGACAGATTTCATGACTTCCTCAAACGTTTGTGGTGTCTGCAACAGTGTACAATTTCCATTTCTTCCAGATGACCAAGCCTAACAGGGAAAAGGGGTAAAGCGGCCCCCAGATCCAGGGATGCCCGCATGAGTCGGGTGCAATTGATGCGTTGGTCCGTTGGACCCTTGATATAGAAATCGGCTGTCATCAACCAAACTGAAGTCCCGGGCCGCAGGGTTTTCGCATCACGTGAATCAAATCGGCCTGTAGGGCCGTGATTTTCAAAGCCCGGGTCAAGACGGGTGAGCGCAGCGAGCCCACCGCAGGCCCGGGAGCCGCCCCGCAGCGTTCAGGCAGCCCTGTAGGGGCGTGATTCCAGCCAACGTGCTGGTTTAATATTATGCGCATATTGGATATTCTCGCGGTAATGGCGACCTTACAGGCCGCCCCGATCTGGAGACGGCATCTATCCCGGGCCTGCGGTCCTGCACTGCGTTCCAGACCTTGACCCGGGCTTTGAAAATTTTGGCCTTACAGGCCATTATTTAGATGAAGTTTTGATTTAATCCGCAAAAATTGTGTAAAGCGAATGCAGCGTCCTTGGGGATAGGCAAATAGCCATCCATTCACGACATTTTGTGGTTGCACCTTGGGTATTTGGAAAAGAGGAGTTTTATAACAAAAAAAAGGGCCGGACGTGCCGGCCCTCTGGAGGAACACGATGCGGAGCGTGTTTAGATGACCCGGCGCCGATTGCGCAGAGACAGGACAACAAGGCCAAACGCCAACACGGTTAGGCCCCAAGTGCCCAAGGTCGGAACGGTTGCAGCCGAATCGCTCGGCGCACCGCCGACCGTGCCAATCGTAATGGTCAGATCGGCCGTGATCGGAACATCCAGGTAAGCAGTGCCACCCGGCCCCGGTTCAACGTAATAGGTGGTTTGGGTTCCGTCCGGTTCGGTCAAGATGACTTCGTAGGTACAGCCATAAGTTCCCGAAACCAGAATCCCGGAACCGCCCACCGGGCCCACTTCCAGAATCTGCCCATCCTGACAATCAAAGTTGATTTGGTAGAGCGTGGTCGAACCACTGACCTCGTTCATCACAGCCAGCAAAGGATGATGGTTCGGGCTCTCGTTGGCGGGGATAAAGGCCAAGCCCTCAGGAGCCAGATCACCGGCCGTGTCCATGGTCGGATCCCCAGCAAAGTCGCGGTTGTTAATGTAGGTAACAAAAACGGGTGCCGTTGGTACTGAGATATCAAAGACCATGATGCCACCGATCCGTTCCAAACCAATAAAGGCATAGGTACTGGCGCCGATTGTGCCAATGGCCAGACCTTCAGGTTCGGGTCCTTTGTCATCGCTTCGAGAATCGAAGGAGCCGTTTTCGTCGTTGGTACTGTTAAAGTTGGCCGGTTCGAGTGTGGCCAGGGTTTGTTCCAGCATGGAGCCGCTATCAAAAACTTGGCTGCCTGTTGCTGCGTTCAAAATAGAGAAAGAACGCGCCCCATAGCTGAACAAGCGGTCGTAGTCGCCATCAGTGTCGTCATCGCCCATGGAGGTCGTAATTTTGAGTCGGCCCAGGTTAGCGTTCATTTGCAAGGTAGCAGCATTGGGGAAAACCGTGGGATCCAAGGTCACGTCTTTGACCCGAGCTTCTTCCGAATATCCCGAATAATCACGCGAATCGCCTTCATTGGCTGTGATCAGATAGGTCGTTCCCCCAACGGTGAAGACATCAATCGAATCGGGCAGGTACATACCAAAGACCGGCCAGTTGGCGATGTTGATGGCCATATCCTTGTCAGAGGCGTCCAGTTCATTGCCGGCCAGGCTATGGTCTTTGAAGCCGAGCCCAATCAGCTGGGTTACCGTCGCACTTGCAATGTTAACCACTGCCAGCGCATTGTTTTCCTGACAGGTCACCCAGGCGGTCGAACTATCGGGCGATACGGCAATGTATTCGGGTTCCATGTCCTGAGCCACGGTGGCGCCCGGTGTGAAGACGCGAATACTCGGGTCCAGCGTTTGTCCGTTAAACGCCGTAAAGCTCGCCGTTGTCACTGTTGCAGCGCCAACCCCAGCACTGAGGTTGATGATGGAAATGGAGCCTTCGGGATCCACGGTCACGTCATCTTTGGGCTCACCCTCGTTGGCGACCAAGACGCGGGTACCATCTGGGGTGAAAATGATCATATCGGGCAAAGCACCCACCGTGACCTGGTTCAAAAACTGACCTGCCGTGTTAAAAAATACTGCTTTGCCTGGGTCTTGTTTGACGTTGGCTTCGACAGCAGCAGCTACGATCCCGTTATGGATGGCAACGCTGTTGGCCTGATTGCCGTAAGGTGAAACATCAATGGAAAAAGCCAAAACGGGCGCACTAGGATTGCCGATGTAAAGTACATCAATCGCACCGGTGTGGCCGTTAACAACAAAAAGCTGTTGGGTGGTCGGATCATAGGCGCCAATTTCACTGGCGCCATCATCAAAAACGCCAGTTTTGTAGGTGCCCAAAACCTGTAAATTCAGATTGTCCGCCGCAAAAGTGGCCAGACATAACCCTGCCATTAAAATGACGCGCACGTTCTCCCCCTGATTCGAAAAAGCGTTGACCGCGTGGTACCGGTCACGGGGCTTAAGTTTTAGCGACCCAATGTAAGTAAAGTGTGAGACCCCAATGAGTTGATCGTCCCAACCAAAACGGGGGCCAATTTAAATTCATGATGCAGCCAAATGGGCAAGAGTTCGAGGGAAGTTTCCGACGTAGGCTCAAAATCCTTCGGGCCATTTGCGTGCTGCATGAAGCACAGTCAATATTTCAATGGTTTCCATTTGAATTCGGTAGGGGACAAGAAAGGGGGGTTCCAGAAATGACTAATTCACGGGTTCCGGCAACACGTCCTTCCCTGCCTAAAAGAGGTTGAGACAATAAAAGCTTAACCTTGGCGTGAATTTTTTCCATGAGTCGTTTAGCCGTTTGGGGCCTACCGTCCTCCTCAATTTGACGGGCAATAGCTTCTAATCGGCTGAGTGCACGTCGGGTCCATTTAAGGTGCATCTAATTCCCATCTCCCAAAAAACCGGGAAAGGTCTTCCTCATTAGCAAACTCGCCTTGATCAGCTTCATGAATGCCCCTGAATATTTCATCCATTTGCGCCTGTTCTAATTTCAGGTAGACATGAATTGCCTCGGAAATGATGTCGGAGGTGTTTTTGCCTTTTTGCAGGGCAGAATCCCCCAAAGCTTTTCCTATCTGTTCAGAAACTTCAATTTGGAATTTGGACATAAGGCACCTCTTCCATCATTATGTAACCTTGACCTCCCAAAAACCAGAAGGCCAATAGGATTTAAGGCCCATTAACGCCGATATCCCAGAAGAGCCGATCGGGGTTTTCCTACCCTTTGATTCAAAAATGCCAATAACGCCGTTTGGCTTTGCAATGAAATCTGATTAAACGGAATGATCATTGCGTAATTTGGCGCCACAAAGACAAAAAAATGGGTTTTCGTGCGCAACCAAGCTTTAAACAGGGACCAAGGGTACTCCTCTTTTTCAGCGCCATAACCGAGTTCCAAAAACGCTTGGTTAAGGCACATGTCTACGGAGACACATTGTGAGGTGGCTGCCTTAGGGATAATTAAGGCATTGGGCTTTTTGGGCCATAACCAAATCCAGGCCAAAGCCCAAAGCAGCATCACACCTATTATGAGATTAAGGTTTTCTGACCTGAACACAGGGTAAAGACACGCCAACAAAACAAAGAGGCTTAATGATAAGTGGATCACCAAATTTCGTTTAAAAAGGTAATGGATATACCGCTCAAAATCAGAAGCATCTTCTGGCGAAACACAAAGTTTAAAAGTTAACGATTCTTCCAAAGTTACTTTCCTAATGGATCCGTTGGCGCAGGATCTCCAGCAAAGCCGTTTGGCTTTCCGGTTGAATTTGTGCGCGAGGAATGACCAAACCTGGCCCTGTTTTGAGCAGTACGATAATATGGCGCATCGTTTTAACCCAATTCTGCACCGATTCCCAGGGAAATTCAGAAACTGCTAAACCCGCTTGCAGACGGATTCCGTTTTTGGTCAAGGTAATTTGGTTAGATAGGCCCTCATCCGGCACTGGATATTGATCCAGGATCCCCTGCTCCAAGCGTTTCACATTCTGCCAAACCGATCTGAAGATGCCAAAAAGGAAAGAGAATCCGCAGGCAAATAGAAGAAGATCGACCAAGTTATCCAGGTTTCGGAACGACAGAAACCAGACCGAAAAGCAGACCAACACGACCAATGTTACGGTCAACACGACCTGTTTCCGCTTCAAAAATGGGTAACGCAAGAGCGTAATGGTATCTCGCGGCTCCAGACGGTAGGCCAATTTCAATAAAACCGGTCGCTGAGCGTCAGGGTCCATTGCCATTCCAGATTCCTCTGACCTGCTTTAATTTTGAAGGCATTATAAGCCAGGAATTCACATCAGTCCTTGGGAAACATATTTGGATTCCCCATTTCTTGATGAGATTTTGAACGATTTGGCAACACTACCTCCTGAAACATCAACAGGGGGAAAAAAGATGCAACTCAATCAAAAAACTGTCTTTAAATTGACTTCGGAAAACCATCTCCATAAAGTAAGGGTTAAGAAATCCATTTTGTTTTCAGGTTGCCCTGCATGGCCAAGCGCCTCTTATTATTCAGCTGGGTCGCGGTTTGTCTGGTCTGTCAAAGCCGACCGGAACCGGAGCGTTTTGCCATGCTGATGAACGCCCACTTCCCAGCCCTGCCCGGCACCTTCCAGACCAGTTATGGCCAAGCCCCAAAACAAGGCTCGTATCAAGCGTTACAAAAACCACTGGCCGGTTATTCTGAACCGTATCGACAATGGGCCGAGGGGTACGCGGCCCTGCACAATGCCAAACCGAAAATCGCCATCCAGGCTCTGAGTCAGGCGCGTCAATCGCTGGGTCCTCTGCCCAACTTGATTAATGATCTAGCCCTAGCTCATTACAAAGCCTGGGAAGCTCAACCTCGCCTGGATGATTTGGTTATCGCCCTGGATCTGTGGCTGTCACTTGGCACGCTTCCCGCGAACGAGGAAGCGCCCTCCATCACGCTTAATTTGCGGCGGTTAAATGAAAAGCGCACCCATACAGAACCTGCTGGGCCAGAGGTTTTGCTCAATCCACTTGGTGCATTCCTGATCGAAGCCACCCCGGACCCCGAACCCTTTCAACACTACGGGGATCAAAGTCTCAAGCTGTGGCAAAGCCAACAAAAAACCGGCTATCCGGCTTATGCAGAACTGGTGACCTGGTTAGCGGAACTCGACCGTCAAAACCTGGAACGCAGCGAAGACACCATCCGTGCGCTGGAAGCCCGTTTTCGTGATCCGTTAGGTCTGGCCTGGTTCCACTACGCTTCTGGACTACGCGCTTATTACGAATTGCGCCCAGATTCAGCGGTTCAGCATTTGAATAGCGCACTTGAACTGGCCAAAACCCATGGACTGATCGGCCTGGAGGCGCGCTCGGAACACCTGCTAGGCCTGCAATTGACCTTTTCCGGTGCGTTCCAAGCCGCATTAGAACCTCTAGCCGAAGCGGGCGCCACCTACCAAAAATTGGGTTTCCGATCGGCCTCCGTACGCATGCAAAGTTCTGTCGCATATTGCCTCGAACAAATGGGCCAGGAAAACCAAGCCGAACAGATCAAATCGCGCTTGATCGTTAACCAGTGGCGCGAGGTCGGGTTAGCAGGTATGGAAAATGGTCTAACGAATTGGTTGATAAAACGCAGTCACGAATTGGGTGCTAAGTATTTGGTTGCCCATCTGCAAAAAGAGCTTTTAGCGCAAACCCCAACCAATCGAAAACCCTTGTATGCCACCCGAGCGATAAGGCTTGCTGTTGCAGAAGCAGAGCGGGATGGAAGGGTTAATGTGGACTGGCAGGCAACCATTAGCAAATTGTCTGAGGCTGAAATCAAGCCATTAGCACCATTTTTCGACGGTGAAAAAGCTAGACTTCACGCAACGCTACAACGCAATAAAAATAATATTCTTTCGTCACAGAGCTACTTGAACGCATTTAGACAATTTTGGCAAACGGAACAACGCGACTTAGCCCATTCAAGCCTAAGAGCGGCACTCAAATTAATTTGGGACAGGCAAGATTTTTCCCAATTGGAACACCTGAGTGCCGAAGGTATCCAGAAATCGAAGGAGTTTCCTGCGCGAGAAAGTATTCAGGCGAAAAAGTTTTATTACGAATGTCAGATGGCAGTTGCTGTAACCCAAGGCGCTTCACCTTTATCCATTTGGTCGACCTACCGCGACTACCAATTGACCTGCCATAAAAGAGACTTCCCAGATATTCCGGAGCTCAGTATCCGATTGCAAGGAAAAGCCAATTTGTTTGCCATATTCCTAGGTGAGCAGGTCTCCTTTCGATTCATATGGAGTGGAAATGGCCTCAAGGTGGATGAGCTCAGATTGAACGAACGCGATCTGCAAATCGAGTTGGCGGCCGGTCTTGAAAACTATTTCGTTTCTGGCCATGGAATTTCTACCTCGAATTTATTTTCGGGCCATATCCCGCTTGATCACAAAATGCTTTGGTTTATCCCGGATGGATTCCTGGAGACTTTCCCGATCCAGCTCCTGAAGGGTTCAGGCTGGAATTTGAGCGAGATGCCAGTTGCGTGTTTATTGGCTAAGGTTCCTGATCTTAGTGTTACAAATTCGGTTTCACCAGGGTTCTGGCTGCGGATTAGTGGGTATGTTGATCACGCATCCGAACTTCCAAGCTTACAATCTCAAAAAGAAAAAGATTGGGAATCACAGGATGAATTTTGGCAGGCACTCCTCCGTTCAGACGGTTTGCTTTTTCAAGGCCATCTCGTCGAGGATGGATTAACAGGAATCGCGCAAATTCGCCTTTCAAAAAACGTTTCCATCACTCCTGCCGATGCTTTAACTCAAAAGTTGGAATCCATTGATTGGGTGATTTTGGCTGCATGCCGAAGTGGAGCCCAACAGAGTCCAGAAGATAATTTTTCCTCTGCCTTTCTAAATGCGGGGGTGCACGGTGTAGTCACAACGCTTTGGCCTGTCCGCGATCACGAGACTGCCGCCCTCATGGAGGATTTTCTTCAACGCTTAGGTAGGGGGATCGAACCCCATCGGGCTTTGTTTGAGGCCCAAAAGATTCAAGCCCAAAAAGGTGAAAAAGATTGGGCCGCATTTCGCCTTTCTCATTAAATCAGGAGGATTAAGATGCTTTTTTTGTTACATGCTTTTAGTTTTTTTTGCACAACACCTTCAGAAAATTCGATGGAAAAACCCAAGGAGGATTACCCCATTATTGTCGCCGTTGCTGGGTTAGTTGGGATTCATAAAACCAATGATGGGGCTTTTTATCTGCTCCTTCCAAAGACATCGGAACATGTAGCCAATCACTATCCCATGGCCACCGTCTATTACGGCATGACAGATTCAAAAGCAATAAACATTAAGTACAAAGACATTTATTTCGATTCAAAAAGCCATCCGTTACTGCCTGCTCCAAGCCCTTGCCCATGTCGGTGTCCAGAAGCCCTTAATGCGTATAGCGCTGACTACATCCAAAGTGCTTCCAGCCTCACTTCTGAGAAGGATCTGTCCTTAAGACCAGAAGTACTCAATGATAATTGGAAAAAATTCTTAGTGACTCGCATTAAATTCAAGGAGGCGGATATTCAATCCTTGTTACAACTAAATGAGGAAAAAGATAACCAAAACAAGGTTAAGCACTATGCCTCCTACTTTAAGTACAAGCGAAATTTTTTTTGTAGACAAAAAACTCGCTATGCCGCCGAAATCGTTGTTTTCTCAATGAAAATAAGCGATTTGCCACCCCAATTGAAAAGTGAAACTGAGGAATCGAAAAGGCCCTGGCTCATTCTTATTTCAAATTTCCCCACGAAGACAAGCCATCCAATGAAAATGAAAGAAATGAACCACCATGAAAATGCCCTTTTTGATTTGCTGGTTGCAAAGAACGATGCGCCCTGCAAAATCTCATCCAGATACTACTCAACACGGGCAAAACCTAAACTTAAATGCCCCGAAAACAACAATGAAATAAACATGCAGCTCTCTGACCTAGAAAAAAAGAAAACATTGCTTGACCTAATTATTAATTTGGTCCCCAATGAGAAACTAGCTTGCCCGGTCCTAAATTTGCCCTAATAAAAAGGATAAAATCATGTCACCAACTGAAGTCTTAATTATCGCAACAGGTTTAATTGGTGTTTATCAGGATGGAGAGGGTTTTTGGCTGCTTTTTCCAAAGACTCCGCCAAAGGTCAAGATTCACGAACCTAAGATCTTTGTGGAAGATTGGACGGATCTAAACAAAGATCTTATCTTTGAATCCACAGCATGGGATCTGGGTGATTTCCCAGAACAAGATGATTGCCCAAAACCGGGTAGCCTTTATCCTCCCGAGTATTTATTAAAGATGTCTGACATGTTGGATAACGCCTCAGATTACGAATTAAATCAAAAACTATTTTATGATGATTGGGGGGAACTCTTAACCGCTCGAATCCATATTCTGAAGGCGAAAATGTATACCTTCCTTATACCCAACAAGGACAAAACACCCTCATATTTTGTATTTGAAAAATCGCAAACCGAAATTAAAGGTCCGTATTTTTCTGCCGAGGTAGCCGTCTTCTCAGTCAAATTAGAAAAGCTCCCGTCCGGATTAGGCTCAAAAATACCGGGAATAATTCTAATCACCAATTATCCAACTGATCACGCTGAACCCACAACAAAAGACGCGATGCATGAAAATGCGCTATTTGACTTGTATATTAATTCATCAGGTGTTCCACCCCAACTAGCCAACCGCTATATGGCCAAGCGAGCCACCCACAACTTATCGTGTGATCCTAAATTGGACAAATACGGTCAAGCTGTATTGTCCTTTCTTGATGCGCACGGCGTTTTTGGCGAACGGTTAGCTTGCCCCATTTACGAACTGCCTTAACCATCTAGGCTCCAAATTAGGTTTACCAATGGCCAAGAAAATTTCTTGGCCTTTTTATTATTTGGGCTGAGACAGATTCAAGGAATCAGACACCCTTAGCTAGAGCAACAAATAGAGCTTGAGCAAGGCCAAAAAATGGCTTGAACCACTCTAATTGTGAGAAAGAAAGTATATTTTGGGGGAATTTATGTTGATTTTATTTTGGTTGGGCCTCAGTCTGTCTGGACCCATCAGCTTTCAACCCGACGAGCTGGTTTACGACCAACACGTCCCGTTTTACGTTGGCATTCCATCGTTTCTGACCCCGACCTGGGTCTCGGTCATTGCTGACGACTTTCCGATTTACGAAACCACAGAAATCTCGCGTGTTCGGGTTTTTGGTGGGGCACACAGTACACCCGGCAATTTCGAATTGCGCATTTTCAACGATCAGGGCGGCTTGCCCGGATCCCAACGCCTAACCCGCATGGTCACGCAAAAGGATTATCAAGATGGCAACTTAACCCTAGAATTTTCGATTAATGCCACCTTGGAGCCAGGTGTGTATTGGCTTTGCGTTTTTGAAGTGGCTGGCGAATCGGTTTGGTATTGGCACGGCCTGACCCAACTCCAATTCGGCAAGACCTTTCATTTTGGCAATGACTTCCTGAATTGGACACCTCAGGGGGATGATGTCGATCTCAGCTTTGAGATCTATGGCAATGTAGCTGACCAGCCACCAGCCAATGTGCTGAGTTTTCCCAGCTTCCTCTCAGCGGCCAACTTCTACAACGACAGCCGTAACAACCTGTTCTGCCAGTTTCCCGATCCCAATGCCGATGGTAGTTACCGCGGTTCAGACCACCTGGCCTGGGAGGTTACCTTCCTGCAGGATTGCAGCATTATTGGCGGACCTGTCCTGATCGATCCGGGCCAGTTCCCCTTCGGCGTTTCCGTTAATCACCCAACCCCTGATCCCTATCTGATCGAATGCCGCAGGGTCATCGTTTCATCAGATACTAAAAAGGGCGGATCTTCTCCACCTTATGTGCAACCCGGACCCAACGGCAGCGTGCTCAACGAGTTTTTTCCGCGGATCGTCAATCACGTGCCCAAAATATCCGGTGGGTTTAAAGGTGTTTTGTCGGTTGCCAACACCAACCAGGACGATGTCGCCAGCTATTTCATTGTCGCCTTTGATGAGCAAGGCAATGAACTGGGGTCCCGAGCGGAAAGCCTTGGCAAAGGCGAGCGTAAAACCTATGCCCTTTACAGCACACCGGCCAACTTATCCGTCAATGCCGTCATTTTCCCCAGTTTGCAGGACAGGATCTCCTACCTGGAGGTACGTGAGCGGCTATCCGATTTAACCGAAGTCTCCTTCACCTACTACTCAACTGCCACAGGTTTTCCAGCAGAAACGAAGGCGGCCAAAATCCTGCGCGGCGACGTGTTAGGCAGCGAGTTCAGCATTCAAGGCGGTAGTCCCAACGCCAATTATTGGGACGGATTTGCCGTCTTGAACCGCAGCGATTTCCCCGCGCAACTCTATTTGGAGAAATACAACAGCGCAGATCAGTACCTGGGCCAACGTTTCCTGGGCAATCTGCAACCCAACCACAAGTGGATTGGATTGGGTAGCGATTTGGTCGGTTTTACCCCCTACGCCAATTACATCCTCAAAAGCGCCAATGGCGCACAACTCCTCGTTCTGGGCCTTTCCGGAACCCACGATAAACAATTTTTTGCTGCCAGCAATGTGCAGAGAAAGAGGTAAGTCATGTTGTTTTTTTTCTGTTTCATTTTTGCCAACGAGAACCCAGAAGTGCGCTTCAGTTTGGAATTACAAGGTTGGCAAACCCATTCCGGATTGGATTGGCAAAATCCCGCCGACCTGGACGGCGATGACTATAATGTTCATCACACCCAATACCCAGGCTCCGAAACCTTGCCCGGACTCGCCTTGCAAGTAGGTTATCGTCGCTTCCTGGTGTCGCTTTCGACAAGCTTACAAACCCGTTATCAGGGCACACATAGCTACGCGGCGAAACGCACCTACCGGACCTCATCCACCATAGCGATCGATTATCATGAGCTGCAATACGACTCAACCCTCAAACGCCGCGATCTGGACCTGGTACTCGGCTATGTTTTGAGACCGCACTGGCTGCTATTGGCCGGTTATAAATCCATCCACTACAACGAGGAAACCCGCGAAACTCAATACCTGCTCAGCAGCGAATTGTTTGGCAGCGAAGGCCCGCCAGCTGAGCAGAACTATGGCAACCAATTCCATGATCCTTCACGCCAATTCGATGAGCGCTACCGCTACAACGGCGGTTTTGCAGGCATCGGCTATATCACCCAGCACGGTTCCTGGCATTTCAGCAGTCATTTGGTTTACGCCTACTTGGACGGACAAACGAAGTTTTCCTCCATTGGCAATCAATCAGGCGCTGGCAGCGAAATCGAGCTCATCGATAGCCAGTCGAGTCAGGCCAAAGGACTCGGCCTAACGTTGAGCAGTAGTTATGCCGTCAACGACTGGTTCAGCTTGCTGCTGGCCTACAAATACCAAGACTATCAAGCCAGCAACAGCGCCGGCAGTGCTTTTCCGGACTTTTCCGCCAACGGCCTGCAGGCCGGTTTTCGCATAGGTTGGTGAGGTGTTCCATGGATGATTTCACCCGTTTCCGCCATAACTTGATGCAAATTAACCCTTTCCTTACCGATCCCAACCAACAGGATTACCTGTTTCAAGTCGCCAAAAAATGTGCCCTAATCGGGGGTCTTCCTCTGGGTGGAGCAGCCGCCAAAATGACCATGGCCAGCGGCACCATTTTGGTGCCCGGTGTCGGCGCCCTTCCCGGCTGGTTTGTCGGTGCCATGGCGGGATTCCTAACCGGAACCGCCATGTGCATGGTGGCCCAATCCACAATCCGCGAACAACTCAATCTGCTCCTAGATTGATGCAGTTGCCAGCGGTTTTCCCCCATCGCTAGCAAACGTGGCGGGCCTGATCAACCCGCCACATCCCTTTATTTTTCGGCATGTACTGCCTGAATGTTCCAGGCTAACAACATGGCCAACCCGAAGTGGGGATATTCAGATTGCATTACCCTTACCAACGCCTCGGTTTCCGATTCGCTCAACTCATTTTGACCCAAAGCTTTGACCTTCGCTTGAAAATCGCGAATGTAACCCATTTGTGCTTCCAACAATTCCTTGCCACCCGGGAGCCCATGACCCGGGTACAGGGTTTTTACTTGTGGGAATTGGCTCTGAAGGTGTTGAAGCGACTGAAGCCATTCACGGGAACGACCCTCAGCCAACCAGGGATGCAACTGGTTGTAAACCAAGTCACCTACAAACAAAGCCTGGCTTTGTGGGAGGTAAAGCACGTTTGTATCTGAGGCTTCGCCCGGGCCCAGATTCTCCAAACGAAACTCAATATCAGCAAGACGAATCGACTCGCCATTGGCCCATACTTGATCGGGGAATGCGGTTTGCTCTGGGTATTCGGCACCGTATTGCGGTTTCCAAAAAGCGCGTTTGGGTTCTGCCGTTTCATGGATTCCATCTATCGTGGCCTGGCTTGCATAGACGGGTGTCCCAGGGAACTTTTGCAGCAGTCCATAAATCCCGTTGTAATGATCGGGATGCGGATGCGTGATGACAATTGCCTTTAAGGGTTTAGCGGTTGCTTCAACCGCCGAAATTAAACGGTTGATATCGCTTTGGATAAAAAGCGTGTCGATAACGACGACACCAGATTCGCTGGTTACAACATAGGCATTGGCCAAAAAACCAGCCTCAGAGCCCGAAACGGGTGTGACCGTCTGGGCCCAGAGCGGACCGAAAACAAAAAGGGCCAAGCTAAAGAATACGCCTGTTCGAAACATCAAAAACCTCCTGAATCGGCGCAATCCACGCCGCAAGATCATCCTAAGTTCCCATTCAAAATGCTTCCAATGCATAATTTGCTTAAGTAAAATATCAAAAATGAATATCAATGATTTAGACCTGAACCTGCTGCGTTACTTCCTAATGGTTATGGAGGAAGGAACGATTTCTCGCGCAGCCCAACGCTTGGGCCTGACCCAACCCGCATTAAGCCGAGCCATGGCGCGATTGCGCACAGCGATTGGCGATCCCCTATTCATTCGAACGGCCAAAGGCATGCGACCGACCGCGCGAGCTCTGAGCTTATTCGCGCCAATCCAAGTGGCCGTGGGCCAGTTGGATCAAGCCCTGCGAACCGCAATCCATTTTGACCCTCAAGAAAGTAAACGTCGTTTTCGATTGATGGCCACAGACTATGTCGAATGGCTCCTGATGCCGGACCTTATCGAACAAAGCCAAAAAGAAGCGCCCCACATCAGCTTTGATTTGATCCCGACCGAAGGTGATTTTTTTGCGCGATTGGAATCCGGAGAGGCCGATCTGCTCATTGGTCAATTCAGTCAGTTACCGGGCTCACTTAAAAGCACACGACTCTGGCAGGATGAGTATATCTGTCTGGCCCATCGCGATAACCCGGCCATCCACCAATGGAATTTGCAATCCTTTGCAAAATTACCACATGTCTTCATTACCAAACTCGGGGTGGGTGGTGGTGCGGTGGACGAAGCACTGGCCGAACAGGGTTTGAAGCGTCACATTTTGGCCCAAACGCGCCACTTCCTGTTGCCGGCCCATTTGGTTGCTCGGACCGATGCGGTCACCACCCTCCCGCGCAAAATAGCGGAAAGCCTGACCATGCCGGAATTGACTCTTTTAAAACCACCGATGGCGTTACCTGACATCCATGTCCGCATGATTTGGAGTCAGACCGTGCACGAAGACCCGGCCCACCAGTGGTTAAGGCAATTGATCTTGGCAAAAACCAAATAAGCCAGACCCAGAATTTTTATTTGTTATTAAGAGAATTTTTTATATTTCAAAGGGAAGGACGAAAGCCAAAGGGGTGATTCGCCAGCCCATTCACGGCCAAACGCTGTTGGCCCTCTAGGTAAGCAGAACGGGCCAACTCGATTCTACCGTTGGCCCGGTAAATGTCGCCGGCTTCCATGTAGGACCGGGCTACAAAGGCGTGCAGGTCGGACAGGTAACTGGAATACATTTCTCGAGCGCATTCCACTTCATCTAAGGCCAAATCCAATTGACCTTTGCGCACATGCAGCAGGGACAAGTTTTTGAGGGAATCTGCAACGATGGGATGCGAACCGCCATAAGCGCGTACCCGCTGTTCATAGGCCTCTTGAAGCAGGTTTTCAGCTTCGACCAACTCCCCTTTGAGCAGCAGCAAGTGGCCCAACGCATCGGTACTCATGGAAAGCTGCCAATCCCCAGCACCCAAATGCTGGCGAACGATGGCCACACTCTCGCGGTAGGCATTTTCAGCCTGGTCCAATCGCCCGGTATTGGTGTACAAATCTCCCAGATTGAGCAGCACAAATCCCGCATACAAATCCTGGCGGCCTTTGTTCAACACGGTGAGGTCGAGCGCATAGACCAGCAGCGGTTCAGCCTCATCGTAACGGCCCATGGCATGCAGCAGACTGCCCAAATTATTGAGGCTCTCCGCCACCCGTATATCCTTGGGCCCGTACAGGGCCATCCGCTGGTAAAGCACACGGGCCAGCAAGGGTTCCGCCCGATGATAGCGCCCTAAAAAATGCAAGGTCCGGCCGAGCAAACGCCAATTCTCCACCGTATCGGGATGGTTGGGGCCATAGGCCTGTTCATAAAGGGCTGCGGCGCGTTCGAAGGTTTGGATGGCCTGTTCATACCAACCCTGGTTGCGGTAAATATCGGCAATAATTTTGTAGAGTTCGGCGCGCATGCTTTTATCCAGACCGAAATCCTGGGCGATGCGATTTTCATTGCGCAAGAGCATAGCAAAAACGCGTTCCCGGTCTGCTTGGGACTTGGCAGAAGTCGTCAAGTCCCATAACAACTGATTCAGATAGGCCTTCATGTCATTGGCTTTTTTGGCTTCAGACTGAGCCCGGTCCCGTTCAAAAGCAACGATGGAGGCATTGCGATTAAGGGAATAGACATGGGTCGCCAGCAGTAACACCAAAACACAGGCCACTGAAACGCCCCACCGATAGCGTTGGAAAAATTTGGAAAGGCGATAGAAAAAACCATTCCCGTGGGCTTTAACCGGTTCCAGGTTCAAAAATCGGCTGAGATCCTCGGTCAGACTCTTGGCTGAATCGTAG
Organism: Acidobacteriota bacterium; assembly: GCA_020637335.1. Classification (GTDB taxonomy): domain Bacteria; phylum Acidobacteriota; class Holophagae; order Acanthopleuribacterales; family Acanthopleuribacteraceae; genus JACJWC01. The sequence goes on from JACJWC010000007.1 coordinate 104,758, forward strand.
CGGCGTTCAGGCTCTTTGCGCAGACAGAAGGCAACGATTTTCTCCAAATCGGCCGCTATTTTGGTTGCGTTGCCGGTCCGCAAGGTCGGCGCCGGGTCCTGGCAAACAACCCGCTCCATGGCTATAAAATCACCGGATTCAAAACGTTGAGCCGGCCGATCGGCAATCATTTCAAACAATAACAATCCCAACTGAAAAACATCGGAAGCCGTCGTAATCGTTTGGTGTTTTACCTGTTCAGGCGAAGCGTAACGCGGCGTCAAGACCGGATGCAGGGTCACACTAGCAGACTCAGACCAATCCGCTTCCAACAATTTGGCGATGCCGAAGTCCAGGATTTTCACCCGTCCAGATTCATCCACCAGAATATTTGAAGGCTTTAAATCGCGATGGATGACCAGGTTTTGGTGGGCAAAATGGATGGCTTCACATACGGTCAAGAAAAGGACCAATCGCGCTCTCAAATTCAGCCTGCGGGTACGGCAATAGGTCATCAAGTCCTGCCCGGCCACATATTCCATAACCAAATACGGACAACCATCCCGGTGGGTGCCGCCATCCAGGAGGCGCGCAATGTGGGGGTGATCGAGATGGGCTAAAATTTGTTTTTCGCGTTCAAATCGGCGGCGACCCTCTTCATGGGCAAAAGATAAATGGGCAATTTTAATGGCTACAATTTGTTGGAATTGGCCATCGATGCGCTCGGCCTTATACACGGATGCCATCCCGCCCTGACCAACTAATTCAAGCAACCGATAATGACCAATCGTGCCCTCTCGTTTTTCACCTTGAGGCGCATCCAAGGCAACAGCGGGTGTTTCTAAAAAGGAATCCGCGTCGTCGGCTAGGCGCAACAAGGTTTGAACTTCATCAAAAAGGCCTGCATCGCCTTGACAGGCCTCTTGTAAGGCTTCGTTGCGCAATTCGGGTGCCAAATCCAAAAGAAACGCAAACAATTGGTCGATTTGTTGACGCCGTTCAGGGCTTAAATCAGCGGCAGGCATGCGGGCTTCAGCCTTTACCTTGGGAAAGTTCACGCCGCAACCAGGCCCGCGCCCGTTGCCAATCGCGCTGAACGGAACGCAGAGATATGCCCATACATTCGGCCGTTTCCGTTTCGCTTAATCCGGCGAAAAACCGACATTCAACAATTTGGGTCAAGCGCGGGTTAAAACTACTCAAAACCTTTAAGGCTTCCTCAAGGGCGAGCAAATTTTCCGGTTGATCGATCCACGCAGGCGCTTCGGGATCCAGGGTGTGGGCGGTTTGTCCATACCCGCGTTTGGCCGCGCAGCGTTTACGCGCGTGGTCCACCAGAATTTCGCGCATGGTCGAAACACAAATCGCCAAAAAATGTTGGCGATCTTTGGTGCATAAATTGGGTTTTCCGGCCAATTCGACAAACGCCTCGTGAACGAGTGCGGTTACCTCGAGTGTATGCGCGGCATTTCGCTGTAAAAGGCGTTGCGCTTTCTGGCGCAACGCCTGGTAAATGCCGAGTGTCATCTGGTTTAGTGAAGGGTTCAAAACTTCCGGTGAAGTCACGAAGAATCTCCCAGAGTGAAGCGAAATCCCATTTTAAGGGCTGCTCCTTTTGGAAAGGGTGAGCCGGCTTACTCTTGGTTGAGAACCTCGGCCAAAGTTTGGCCAAAGTACGTCGCCGAATCCCAATTCTGGGCCGTGACAACTTTGATTCCACCAGTGGTATCAACCCAGACATCGTCAATGGCGCTGTTACTGACGCCAAGTGAATTTGGGGCAAAGGTTGAAGCGCCATTTTGGGCCATATGCCACGAGGCAGGAATGCTGTTTCCGGGATAGGTGGTTCCGTTGAGAACCAGAGCTGGAGAGCCGGCTTGGTAGGTGCAAACCTGTTTGCCTTGTAGCGGGCTGACCCCTTCCACGCGCGCCTAGGCCAAGACCGTAACCCCAAAACAAATGGCGGAAACCCATTTGTCCTGGGCCACAAAATCTCCGATCAATCCATTAACCACAGCCTTGGTCGCAGCGTTGCCAGCATATCCCACATTGAGATAATTACCTTCAAACGCGTATTGGTACTGGCTTGAACCCCAACCGCCGACAAAGACGATGGCCGAATAATCTTCCGCTGCCACATCCGCTAGCGCCAAGTCGGGTTGGACGCCGGAAAAATTGGAGGGTTCACCGGTATTGGGGTGAGGGAAACTCAATTGGGTGGTTGCTGCCGCCACTGCCACAGTCAGGCCAGCCTGTTCCAAGGCCGAGCGGGTGTGTCCATATTCCTGATAATAAAAGTCCTGGTTGGCAATGACCATTAAAACGGGAAGAGACTCTGGGGTTTCCTGCTCAAAATCCTGCCAAGCCAAGGCACCAACCACTTGACCCAACTGCCAACCCGCCCGCCAATCCTCGGCTGTAATAATGCGGCCATCCACAATGACATCATCTGCGACGGTGTTAGGGTCGCCTACCGAGCCGCTTGCTACCATATTTCCGTAGTTTTGTTCGATATGCCAGCGGGTTAAGGGATTGCGATAATAGGTTCCTTCGAGACGGAAATTGGGGGAAGTTCCGGAATAGGCCGTAACGGTTCGGCCGGCAAGGGGCGAAACCCCATCCACTCGGGCCCAGGCCAAGACAGAAACGCCATGGCAAATCGCGGCAACAGGTTTGTCCTCAGCCAGAAAGGCCCCAATCAATTGATTGATTTGGGCCTTTACGGTGGCATTTCCGTTGTAGGCGCCGATGTCATAGGTTCCTTCAAAGGCATATTGGTAAGCGGACGCGCCCCAGCCACCCACAAACACAACGGCCGAATAATCGTTAGAATCCACCAAATCCAGCGAAATATCCGGAACAATCGTAGGGGCCCCATTATGCGGAACGGCGCGATCCGTGCTGGTAGAGGCAATGATCACGTCGAGGCCTGCACCCTCAAGACCGGATCGCGGCTCGCTGTAATCGGGATAATAAAAATCCTGGTTGGCGACAACCATCAATACGGGTTTGGGGCTTTCCTGCGCCCAAAATGGCAAGCTTAGTAAAATTAACAGGCAAAACTTCTTCATCAAGGTACTCCTTCTTTCGCCAAAATTGGCGTTCAAAAAAGGAACCCGAAAAAGAAAGCACAACCCGCCACCAGAGATGACGGATTGTGATCTGGATCAATTCCAACAATCCGCCGGGCGAGTTCTGCGGTTTGTTGGACTAGGAAACGGGCGGCAAATGTTGCAAAAAGGCGGGTCCGGCACCAAAAAGCCAAACCCGATTTCCCTTTACCTTATGGATGCCAAAATAACGCGATGCCCAAATGGAAAACACCAAAAAGGCCGTAAAACACAACAACGCAATCAAACCCCACTGGAGCACAACGGCGACAAATGCCGCCAAAAAACTGGCCAGCCCCAATAAGCCCAAGGTGACCTTTTTTTCACGATGGGTTTGACACACCGTATAGTGCAACATTACTTTTTGTCGCGCGGCATAATAGACAATCGCGTAAACCAAAATTCCAACCAGGATTAGAAAAAGGTAGCCCGGAGAAAGCCAATACATCTTTTTGGATTTTTTAACGCCAATTTCATTACATTTTACACAGCGACTAGGCAAAAATGCGTTGTCACCACTCAATTCGACAACGACATACTTACCATTACGGCCTACCGAAGCGGTAGGCGTTGCGTGGGTGTGGTTATGTGCCGGTGCATGCACACGCGGCGCAGAATACAAGTTCTCCATCTTTTACCCCCGCACGCATTTTAGCCATCAAGTAAAAAAAATCAAGAATTAAAAAACACCCATACCTTAAATTAAAGAAAACCAAATTACAGGGTCAGCACTAAAACATTGAATTCCCTTTTTATATTGAAGTGTCAGCTTATGGACTATTGGTCAAACCAGCGATCAAAAAACTGAATCTCAAGCCGTCCTGTTTCGCCTAACAGATGCAGCAGCTCGGGCCGCAACTTTTTCCAGGCTGCCCGTCCATCAATTTCGTGGCGATGGGCAGACAGGAGTGCCTTAAACGCTTGAATGCGACAATAGTCCGCACCTTGGCCCTGAAGCATTGGTTCTAAACGTGATTGAATTTGGGCCAAATCTTCTTCGAACTCGTGCCATCGGGCACGTTCAATTTGCAACGCCAAACGACTGAGCAAAATGGAGGCGTAAATGGGGTGTTTTTTACCGGCATTGGCAGCAACGGTTGCTAATGCATCGCTGTAGGATTGTTCGGCCAACGTAACCGCGCCTGCGCGGGTATGGAGCTCGCCCAAATTATTCAATAAAACGGCTTGCATCAAGGCAAGGCCTTTTTGCCCGCGCACCCAATCCAAGGCAGATCGATATAGTGGCTCGGCCTGTTCATAGTTACCGATCGCCAGTAAACAGTTGGCTTTGGTAAGGCAAAAGTTTGCCCAGGGCAAAGAGTCTCGCCCAAAGACATTTTCCAGTGAAGGCGCCATTTCGTCCAATTGCCCCAACGCCTTTTGCGGCCGACCGATTTCCAAAAAGTGGGTTGCCATATTTAAGCGAATGGAAACCGCCTCGGGATTATTGTTTTTCAGGTAAGGCTCCATAATCGACCAAGCCAGGGAAAAGTAGGTTTCCGCTTCCTCAAAACGGGTCAATTTAGAGAGGATCATTCCGCAATTGGAATACAGATAGGCCAAATTGGGATGGTCCGGAGGACTCCATTTTGCACTAATTTCAATTGCGCGCTGCTCATGCATTAACGCAGCTTGATAATCGCCTCTTGCCATGGCCAGCAGGGAAAGCCGATCCGCCAAGCGTGAATTATCGGGATGATTTTCTGGTTTCGAGGCATTCAAACGGGCGAGGGTGTCAAATTGGCTTTGGGCGCGATCCAATAGGCCTCGGTTCAGGAAGAAAGTGCCCGCATCGTGGGCAATTTCCGTCCGACAGGCATTGGATAATTCGACCTGGTCGATTTGGTTTAACAGGCCATCAAACTGTTCGGATGCGCCATTCAAATCGCCCATGTCTTCCAGCAATTCGGCGAAACGGCAAGTGATGCGCAATTGGAATTCGGGTTGATCAGAAAGGTCTAAGGCCATCAAATGGCTGCCCAGGGTTTTGGCTTTTTCAAATTCACCGTTCATTTGATAGGCGAGCAGGAGCTCGCTGTTCGCTTTTAAGCTGTAGGGATGTTTAGGTCCAAATTGGCCATTCAGGCTGGACGTGGATTGCTCGAGCAGAGGGATTGCGTTATCCAGATCGTACAATTGACGCGAGACAAAGCCCAAAGTACTTTGCAGGCGGCCGCGAACACGCGGGTCCAGGTCGGTGCGCTGTTGGTCCAATAAAATGGCCTTGGCCAAAAGGCTGTCGGCTGTCACCGGATTGCCCAAAGCCACAGAGGGTCGTGCGCCTTCAAACATATCGACAAGTAGAGACACCAATTGTTCAGATGTTTCGGCTTCAGCCCGCGTTTGTGAAACGGAATGGGCCAAACGCAGCGACAAACCGGCAAAGCCGATGGCTGTCAAGGTTAAGAAGATCAGGCTGGCCCCGATCAACAGCCGTTTTTGGCGTTTGGCGGGCGCCTGTTGCAGGTGGGTAATCGCGTCGCGGAACTGGCTGCTGCTCGGTCGAAGTCGCGGATCGGGATTCATCAGTTGATGAACGCCTTTGACCCAACCCGACGGATAAGCCTTTGGGAAGCGGACGGGGATGATCGCTCCAGCTAGCTTTTTTTCCAGGAGTTCCTCAAAGGTCTTGGCCCTAAATGGATATTCACCGGTTGAAAGCCGGAACAGGACAACGCCCAGCGCAAAACAATCCGATTGAGGTGTTGGTGATTCACCGGCCATAACCTCGGGTGCCATGTACATCGGCGTTCCAACCAACCCGCTGGAAACACTGGGTTGGCTGAGGTCGGTGACGGCACCGAAGTCCATGAGCACCAGCTGATGATTGGGTTGCAACATCAGGTTAGCCAGTTTGAGGTCGCCGTGGACCAAGTTGGCGTCGTGGACAGCGTCCAATGCCTTACCCATTTGTTCAGCCAGCTTGAGACACAGCGCATAGGAAAAGGGCCCCGTGCGGTCCAACATGCGGTTTAAGGGCTCGCCCTGGACCAAATCACACCACAGCCCAACCCGGCCCTCGTGGCTTTCCGCACCATGGACAGCCAGGACGTTGGGATGGCGCACACGCGCCAAACGGCGGGCTTCTTCCAAATAGGGCCGTTGGCCCACCAGCAATGCACGATCACTGCGACACAGTTTCAGGGCTACTTCACGGTGAAGGGCGCGGTCCCAGGCCCGAAAAACCTCACCATATCCGCCCTCACCGATTTTTTCCAAAACATCTAAATGGCCCCATTGAAACAAGGCGGGTAATGGGGCTTGCGGCTCCTGGAGGTCGACGTAATCCTTTTCATGGGCCGAAGGCATGTGCCCCATGGCTTCGATAATTTCTAAATTGCGCAACAGGGCATTTGCTTCGCCCACATCCACGGTGCGTTCCTGCCAATCGATCGGTACCCCATCAGCAATCGCTTCAGCCAAATGAAAATAAGGATCTTGACCCATTATTCCTCCATGGCTTTGGCCATGGCCTGAATGGATCGGGTCACAAACATGCGTGCGGCATCGGCCGATGCTTTTTCCAGGGCAATGGCAATTTCTTCATAGCTGTATTCAAATTCCAGCCGCAGGATGATGGCCTGTTGGGCCAGTGGATTGAGTTGGGCCAACCCTTTCTCGTATTTTTCGCGGGCCTCAAAGGCCTGCGCTTGGGCTTTGGGATGGGAACCGGGTACGACCAGATCGGGCGCATCCTCCAACGGGGCAGTGTGCGGACGTCCAGCCATTTTGCGAATCTCATTCATCAGAATTGTCCGTAAATAGGCCAGGAAACTGCCTTCGCCCTGGTGTTCAAAGGCGGGCAGGCGACGAAACGCGTTCAGCAAGGTCGTTTGCACGAGATCATCCGTTTCCGAGAAACTGCGCGCCTGCAGGGGGATTCGCCCCCGCGCCCAACGCTGCAAAAGAGGCAAAAAGCGTTGAAACAGTTTCTCTTGGGCATCGGCATCGCCCGATTGGACCCTGTCCAACAAGTGGGCTGTCGTTTCGTTTGCGAAATTCATGGGATCGGATTTCCTTTACCCCATCATAAAGGCCCAAAAAAAATCCTTCCAAACAAAATCCCGATTTTGGCGTTTTCATCACTGTAAACAATTTACCAACTCCACCAGCTCGCGCGGAGCTCGTCGAACAGAGGGGCTCGTTCCCACAAGCACTTCCCGCGTCTTTCTATTAAGAAGAAGCTAACCCATCGGAAAAAACGAACACCCGCAGCATTTTTTAGGGTTAAAGCCTCTCCTACCGGTCGAAAAATGATGGGTACCTTTCCGCCCTGGAACCTGGCAATCGGGCTTGAGTCCGCTGAGTTCTGGGATTATGATTCAGGGTTTACGTTGGAGCGTGTCATGAGTGAAACCCCTAAAATCAAACATTTTTTAAGGCAAATCATTGAAGAAGATTTGGCTGCGGGAAAATTTAGCGAGGTGGTTACCCGCTTTCCGCCCGAGCCCAATGGCTACTTACATATCGGCCATGCCAAATCGATTTGTTTGAATTTTGGCTTGTCCCAGGAGTATGGCGGCCGAACGCACCTGCGTTTTGACGACACCAATCCGACCACAGAGGATATGGAATTTGTGCAAAGCATCCAAAACGATGTGCGCTGGTTGGGTTTTGATTGGCAAGACCACCTGTATTTCGCCTCGGATTATTTTGAGGACCTTTACCAATTCGCCGTCAAATTGATTCGCGATGGCAAGGCCTATGTCGACTCCTGCAATTTGGAGGAGATACGCGCTATGCGCGGAACGGTAACAGAACCGGGTCAACCCAGCCCCTACCGAAACCGTTCAGTAGAAGAGAACCTGGACCTTTTTGCGCGCATGCGGGCTGGTGAATTTGCCGATGGCGCCCACGTCCTGCGCGCCAAGATCGATATGGCCTCAGCCAATATGAAAATGCGCGATCCCCTGCTCTACCGCATTCGCCACGCCCACCATTACCGCAGCGGAGATGCCTGGTGCATTTACCCCATGTACGATTTCGCCCACTGCCTCTCCGACGCACTCGAATCGATTACCCATTCGATCTGCACTTTGGAGTTTGAAAATAATCGGGATTTATATGACTGGGTAATTGAGCATTGCGACCCGCCAGCAAAACCGAAACAATTCGAATTTGCCCGGCTCAACATCAACTATACAGTTATGTCCAAACGCAAGCTGATGACCCTGGTCAAAGAAAAACACGTGTCAGGGTGGGATGACCCGCGTATGCCGACGATTGCAGGCATGCGCCGTCGCGGTTATCCCGCTTTGGCGATTCGCAACTTCTGCGAGCAGATTGGCGTGGCCAAAGCCAATTCCATGGTTGATTTTTCACAGCTCGAATACTGCATTCGCGATGTGCTCAACTATGAAGCACCGCGTGCTATGGCCATTACCCGCCCGCTCAAATTGATCCTGGAAACCTATCGAGAGGGCCAGAGCGAAAGCCTCGAAGCCGCTTTGTTCCCAGATGAGATCGGTAAACCCGGCACGCGCAAAATGAGCTTTAGCAAGACCTTGTACATCGAGGCCGACGATTTCATGGAAAATCCGACCAAAAACTTTCATCGCTTGGTACCGGGCGGTGAAGTACGTCTTAAAAATGCCTACACCATCAAATGTGAACGGGTCGAAAAGGATGCCAATGGCCAAATCACGGCCTTAATCTGTTCGCACGACCCGAATACCCTGGGCAAAGCGCCCGAAGGTCGCAAGGTTAAAGGCATTATCCACTGGGTCGATGCCCAAACGGCGGTTCCCGCCGAGTTTCGTGTGTATGACCGGCTGTTTTTGGATGAACGGCCCGATACCGTTGGCGAATTCAAAGACAGCTTGAACCCCGATTCCCTGGTTGTGCTCAACGGTTTTGTCGAGGCATCCTTGGCTAAGGTAGATGCGGGCAGCCACTTCCAATTTGAAAGACAAGGCTACTATTTCGCTGATCCAAAAGACCATAGCGCCAAAAAGCTGGTTTTTAATCGCACTGTCTCGCTCAAAGATGGCTTTAACAAAGCGGCCAGTGAGGAAATTAACACACCCGCAAAAGTAGAAGAGGTTCAGAGCGTCGTAAAAGCACGGACGTATGAGGAAGTCCTGGCCACCAAAGCGGAAAACCAGGTGCCTTTCTTTCAAACCTTCCATAACGATTATGGGTTGTCTGTGGATGATGCAGACACCTTGTCGGCAACACCCGAATTGGCCCAGTTTTACCAAACCATGCTGACTTCGGGTGCAGGTCGCGATGCCGCAGCCAAATGGGTCGTCAATGAACTGATGAGAATCCTCAAAGATATTGCTCTGGCCGCTCTACCCTTCGACGCATCAAAAGCTTCGGCGCTTGTACAACTCCTCGAAAAAGGCACCATCTCCTCCAAAATTGCCAAAGAGATTCTCAGTGAAATGGTGGAAACAGGCCAGGACCCCAATGCGATTCTGGAAACCAAGGGTCTAAAACAGATCAATGACCCGCAAGCGATCCGCGCCCTCATCGAACCCTTGCTACAACAGAATGCCGAAAAAGTTCAAGCCTACCGGGATGGCAAAGACAAACTGTACGGTTTCTTTGTCGGTCAAGCGATGAAAGCCTCTGGCGGAAAAGCAAATCCAGAAATCCTTAATCAGGTTCTGACGGCGATGCTATCAGCCTCCTGAGCCCTTTGGTGAAGGGATTTCGGATGCCTGCCAGGCCGGGAGCAGTTTGCGGAACTCAGGACCACACCCGGCCAACCAAATCCGGCCCTCCCCCATTTTGGTGATCCGCAGCGAATCCGAGGCAACCACAATGCTGACCACCATAAACACAAGCAGAGGCAGCATGAGGGTGAAAAGTTCCAAAATAATACAGCAAATAATTGCGGAAAAGCTAAGCCATGCTGCGGCAATTGCCAGCTTGTGGCGCGTATTGTGTTTTTGACAGACTGTATATTGAACCCGAACAATGCGTTTAAAAAACAAGTAGGGAATTGCCATCAAAAAGACGCCACCCAACAAAAACACAAAAGTCCAAGGCGGGACCCAAACAAATCGTTTGTTTTTGATAGATCCTTGCCGGTTGCATTTATAACAGCCTTGAGGCAATTGGGCCTGGTTGCCTTGTAAATCTGCCATAACTACACTTCTAAAACGCCAAACGGAACCAGGCCTGAGTTGTGATTCCTGATAGGCTTGCGGTGCTTGGTATGGGTTAATCATGCAGTATTTCAGTTCATAAAACGGCAGTGCTCCCCCTATTTGCAGAGGAGCCAAAAGTATTGCATCAGCCTTGATACGGAGGCAATCCCTGGCGGAATTCGGGGCTGGTTCCGTTAATCCAAACCCGATCGCCCTTCACTTTTTGGATGCCTAACGCGCGCATGGACAACACCAGAAAAACAAGCATGCTGACCACTAACAAAAGGGTCAGGATCGGCAATTCAAAAGCGGCCGCAACGAAAAAACCGATAAAGGAGAGCCACGCAGCCGTCACGTTAATGAGGTGGCGGGTTCTGTGTTTTTGGCAGACCGTGTAATGGACCCATACCTCCTTTTTAAAGATCAGATAGGGGATCAGGAGCAGCAAAATTCCGCCGAGCAAAAATAAATAACACCAAGCAGGAATCCAAATAAATCGCTTGGTCCGCTCGCGACCGGATTCATTACACTTGTAACACTTTTTGGGCAAAAACGCCTGTTTGGACATCAAATCCAAAACCACTGACTTCTTATGCTGCCAAATTTGACCGCTAGCCTGCGGTGCCGTGGTTGGCGCCTGGTAAAAATTCTGCATGCTTCACTCCATCCATTCCATCAATTCGTCATTAAACGATTTTGCAGCATTATGGAAAAGCCGGAGCCTTTTGGGAATAGAAAAAGAATAAAACAATAAAAACCTAGATTTCCTAACAGGCTAAACTATCCAAACGTTTTGACAAAAACGGCCCAAGCACGACAAGAAGTCGAGTAAGCGCATTGCCCTTCAGCAGCAGTTGCTGGCCGAGGGGCAGGAAGGTCATGGACTCAAATCAGATCCTGGATTCTTGGGCGTTCGCAGGCCTCGCAAGAAGGCTAAGATGGCCTCGCGGTCCGTCGCGGGTAAGGCCTCGAACGCATCGCGTGCTTGCTCGGCTTCGCCGCCATGCAGCATGATGGCGCGGGTCAGGGTTTGTGCCCGGCCATCGTGCAAATACGGCGCCGTATCGGCAACGCCCCATAAACGCGCGGTGATAAAGAGCGGATCCAAGGCTCCACCGGTCGATTCGGCCAGGTCCGGCCCCATATTGTGACGTTTGAGGTCGGAGAAGAGCGGAACGACCAGGCCCCCGTTTGCACTGCGATCAAAATTGGTGGGGAACCGGCTCAGGTCAGCACTGTAATAGACATTGGCACTGGGATCTTCATCGACCTCGGGGAAACTGTAGGTCAGTTCCCGGGATTCGGTCTCTAAGCTGGGGCTGTGACAATCGGCGCAACCGATAGCGACAAAGGTATCAAATCCGCGTTGGCGATCATCGCTGCGATGGCTTTCAAACGGACGGTTCAGGGTGGTGTTGAATATGGATAATGCCGAGAGCTCACCGACCAGGATTTCATTCACAACGCCATCCCCATCGGCATCAACGTCTTTGCCAACAAATTCCACCGGCTGCATGCCGAAATGGAACCGCATGGCTTCAATGTCAAACGCGCGAGTGGAGATAAACTCACCTTTGCGACCAAACGGTCGAACGACCAGATCCTCATCAATCCCTTCCACTTGGGACGTATCCCATTCACCATTCTCGTAACGGATAAAACCAAAATGAATGCCCTTGCTGATCAATTCCACGACGGTGCCCGGCTGCGCTTGAGCCTGCTGTTTGAGCCGTTGCAGGTCACGGGTCATTTCCTTGCCCAACAATTCGACGCCGCCCGAACCGAAGAGGAAGGGCGGATTAATAAAACGTCCATTAAAAAAGGCGTAACCAAAACCGCCCTCGTCATCAACATCCATTTCAGTCGGCAGTGCAATCGCGTTGGCGGCCGATCCACCCACACCACCCACGCCAAAGGTGGCCGGAATACTGGCATTAGAGACGATGGAGTGACAATCCAGACAGGTTTGACCATCCAAACCATTTACCCGTAAATAAGTTCCATTGTTTTGTAGGGTTGGACGCCCACCCGGTGTGGTGGGATCTGCATAATCCATAGGACCATCGCCATAACCATCCAGGTGGTTGAAAGGCGTTGAGAAAATCTGTCGGCCCTTTTTCCGAATGGCATGCAGGCTCATTTGGCCACTGGTGATCGCTTCCTGTTGGATCCGGTCACTGCCCAAATTACCCTGTTCGCCCGGCTCATCGCCAGCCCAAATAAAAACCGACATACAAAGGACCCAAAGCTGAATAGCTTTCCGCATGATTCTCTCCCCCCACTAAAAATGAACCAATTTCGCGCAGTTTAGCCCAAAATCACCGTGTCTGTCTGCAAAGATTTGCTGCTGTGATGTACCACACCTCTAGGTCCATATTTCGCGCTGACAAACTTGCCATAGCGAACTTGAAGTCCCGTTATTTCTCTTCGTTTTGAGCAGGACTGGCAAAGTGGGCCGATGGCTCCCATATAAAACGTTGCAGTTGCTCCAAAAATTGGCCCACATGGTACCCGTCCATCAAAGCGTGATGGACCTCCACCGAAATCGGCAATTGGTACCCAGAACCGACTTCTGAATTTTTGCCCAACGTAATCTTTGGGATGGAATCGCGGGTTCGCCACCGACGCGCATGGGATATGGATGTAAACGCAAACCAAGGGATTACGGAGAAGTGGATTAAATCGTATCGATCATCCTGCGGATCGAATTCTGCCTTTGCCTTCGCCTGGTCAAAACAAATCCGAGCCTGTTGCTCAAACACCCGAAAATCTGAATGGAAATCGAAATAACAAAAGCCAAAAGATTGGTCAGCCAACAAAACGGTTGATCCACCATGGATCGTTTGGCATTCCACCACCTGATCGCCAACAAATCTTTGTTTAAATTCCGCCACCGCATTGGCTGCTTTGAGATTCAAAAAAAAGAGCGGCAAGGATAAACCCATGTTCTGGTCATGACACATGGCTGTTAACTGGGTCGAATCCAACCAACCACACAGATTGAAATAAGGGTTATCAAAATCCTTGAAGAACTGAAAAGTACCCGCTCTTGGACCTTGGGTCGGATCAATGGGTTTCACGCCACGCTTCTTTCTGGGTAAGGTTGGAAACAAATTTTAGCGCAGTTTGGGATCAACCGGCAGACTTCAAAGATCAGACGACCAGGCCTCAAGTTTTTCTTTGCTGAATGAACCAGGCAATTCCGCCGAGGATGGTCAAAGAAGCCAAAAGCAAGCGATTTGTTAGGCGTTCCTCAAGCAGCAGGATCCCACCAGAAGCCGCAATGACCGGTACGCTCAGCTGTACAGTGGCAGCCGTAGCGGCCCGCATCGAAGGGAGGACGCGATACCAAAGCGCATAACCAAGACCCGAAGCAATCGCGCCAGACCCGACCGCAAGCCCTACACCCTGCCAATCCCACGCATTCTGAAAGGAACTCCAAAGCGCTAAAAGGAGCCCAAACAGACACGCCCGAATGAAATTGCCGGCGGTTTTACTAATCGGATCGCCTGCCCCGCGTCCGAGCAATGAATAAACGCCCCAGCCTAACCCAGCCGCCACCATGAGCATTGAACTGGTCATATCTGGGGCCTCCAAACCGGGCAGGACCAAATAAATCAAACCCGCAAAAGCCATTCCAAAGGCAAACCATTGACCCATTCGCAATTTTTCACCCCGGAACAAACCCCAACCGATCATGGTCACTTGGACCATGCCAAATAGCAGGAGCGCTCCCGTTCCGGCAGAAAGGTGAATATAAGCAAAAGAAAACCCGGCAGCATACACAAACAAGGCCAATGCCGAGAGCCAGTTGCCCCCGATTCTCCTTTGACCGGAAATACCCAGGTGGATCAAAGCCAATACAACGGCTCCTGAGCCCAATCGAATCCATGTAAAGCGTGCTGGATCAATGTGCTGACCGGCAAGAGCAGCCCGACATAGAAGCGAATTCCCGGCAAATGCGAGCATCACCGTAATGGTCAAAAAAAGGTGCTTCATCGGCCCACTCCTGCCGCATCTTAGCCTATTGACCGCCCCAAATTGGCTTTAACACTTGGGAACCTGCTAAACAGACCACTCTGGAAAAGCTGAATCCTGGTATTTAAACCTTGAAGTCTGAGGTTTGCTCTGCTACCTGTTGGGTTTGCCGGAGGTATGCGCATGACGGACGGACGCCCTTCTTTTTCCACGGAACAAGCCGAAACCATTGCAGAACGGGAATTTGGTATTACCGGGCGCGCCAAATTATTGGCCTCCTATGCGGATCAAAACTTTCTGATCAACGGGTCCAACCAAAAATTTGTGCTCAAAATCGCCAATCAATTTGAGAAGCCTGAAGTCTTGGATATGCAAAACCAGGCCATGCGGTGGGTCAAAGGCAAAACAATGTATGCGACACCCAGCCCCATGGCCGCAAAATCAGGTAGAGATCTTGTTTTAATCCAAAGCGAAAACGCTTCCTACTGGGTACGGATGGTGTCCTTTATCCCCGGTTCCTTTTGGGCGGAAGGAACGCCAGCTCCTGAATTTTGGCCGGCATTAGGCCAAGCCCAGGCCGATTTGAATCTCGCTCTAATTGGCTTTTCTCATGCCGCCCAAAACCGCGAACTCAAATGGAACCTGACCCAAGTGCCCAAATTGGATTTCTCTGTCATTAAACATCCCGAAAAACAGGCTCTGGCCTGTTTCCATCGCGATCGCTTTAATCAGTGGGTTACCCCCCATATTGAAGAATTGACTTGGGCTGTCGTCCATAATGATGCCAATGACCACAATGTCTTGATGAGCGCCGATGGTCAGCAACCGCTCGGTCTGATCGATTTTGGGGACATGGATTGGGCTCCGCGCTTATGTGATCTGGCCATCACTGCAGCCTATGGTGTTTTAGACCAAGATGAGCCTTTGCGAATCCTGGCCCAAATCGTTGCCGGCTGGCATTCTGTCCTACCCCTGACCGACTTGGAATGGTCCTGCCTTTGGCCCATGGTCTGTGGCCGGTTGGCCATGAGCGTCCGCCATTCGGCCGAGAGCCGCGCCGCCGAACCGGAGAACGAATACCTGGCCGTCACCGAAGCGCCCGCCTGGCGTTTCCTGGAAAAAGCCAAATCCTGGCATCCTGATTTTGTCGAACGCTACTTGCGAGCAGCCAGCAATTGCCTGCCTTCACCCCAAACCATCGCTTTCCAGATTGCCTGTCTCCAACACCATTACAAACCGATTATGGCCGTCGATTGGAATCGCGCGCTTTCCTTTCCCCTGGATGGCAGCCGCCCGGAACTGTTGCCCGGGTCCGCAGATGCCCAGACCTGGAGCGAACAGGTTCAATCCATCCTGGATTTTGCCCAAGCCCCGGTTGGTATTGGCGGTTATGCCGAGAAACGGACCTTGTACCAATCGCCCCTCTTCCATCTGAGCGGGAAAGCACGCGAAATCCATTTGGGCATCGACTTGTTTGCGCCTGAACACACACCCGTTTACGCGCCACTACCCGGCAAGATCCACAGTCTGAAAATCAATAACAATTCGCAGGATTACGGTGGTACCTTGCTGGTTAAATTTACTTGGAATGGCCCGGCCCTCTATGCGCTTTACGGGCATTTGAGCCATGCTTCGCTTGACCATTGGCAGGTCGGCGATACTTTTGAAGCTGGCGATACACTTGGCTTCCTCGGAAATGAAAAAGAAAACGGTGGCTGGGCACCGCACCTGCATTTCCAGCTCATGTTCTCCGATTGCGGCTACGAAGGCGATTTCCCCGGGGTTGCCACCCAGGACGAAGCGGCCGCCTGGCTCGACCTCTGCCCAGACCCACGCCGGCTCATGAATCTTCCCGAATGCCTCACCGCATCTGCGTTTGCCGACAAATCTAAACTGCGCGAACGACGACAAAGTCGCCTGGCCGCAAACCTCAGCCTCTCCTACTCAGAACCCCTTTACATGGTGCGCGGTTATGGCCAATACCTTTACGACGAACACGGCCGGGCTTACCTGGACTGCGTCAACAACGTTGCCCATGTGGGCCATTGCCAAAAGCAGGTGGTGCTGGCCGGGCAAAAACAAATGCACACCCTCAATACCAATACCCGTTATCTGCACCACCACATCCTGGACCTCAGCGATGCATTATGCGCAACCTTACCCGGCCTGGATGTGTGCTTTCTGGTCAATTCCGGCTCGGAAGCCAATGATCTGGCCATGCGTCTGGCGCGCGCCTTCACCGGTCAGCAGCATTTCTACTGTTTTGAAGCCGCTTACCATGGCCACTTGAGTCCGCTGATCGATGTCAGCCCCTATAAATGCCTGGGACCGGGAGGCTTAGGCCTTGGCCCAGCCGTTACCATGTTGCCCTTACCCGATACCGTTCGCGGGGCAAAAGCATTCTCCGATCCGGGAGCGGGCGCCTTTTACGCCCAACCGGCACTGGACATTCTGGCCTCTGCGGCCAAACGCGGGATCAGGCCCGCGGCTTTGATTGCTGAAAGTATTCCCGGCTGTGGTGGTCAATTGGTATTGCCACAAGGGTATCTAGCCGCGCTTTATCAAGCCATTCACGAACAAGGCGGCCTTGTCATTGCCGATGAAGTTCAAACCGGGCTAGGCCGAGTCGGTACTCACTTCTGGGCCTTCCAACAGCACGGGGTTATTCCAGACATCGTAACCATCGGCAAACCCCTGGGCAACGGCCATCCGGTGGCAGCTGTGGTGACCCGACGCGAAATCGCCGATGCTTTCGCCAATGGTATGGAGTACTTTAATACCTTTGGCGGCAATCCAGTCAGCTGCGCCATCGCGTTAGAAGTGCTCAAAGTGATTGAAAACGAGTCCCTGCAGGCCAATGCGCTGATGGTCGGCGAATACCTGAAAGAACAATTTGAGGCCCTGAAAAACGACTTGCCGCAACTGGCCGATGTCCGCGGGACCGGACTCTTCCTGGGGCTGGAATGGGTCCATCCCGATACTTTACACCCCAACCCCGAACTGGCATCGCAAGTGGTTGAAGGTATGCGACACCACCAGATCCTGCTCAGTACGGACGGACCCCACCATAACGTGACCAAAATCAAACCGCCTATGGTCTTCAACCTGTCCAATGCCGAATCCCTGGTAAAACTCCTGCGCGAGCTATTAGGAATCCGTAAAGTGTGATTTTTGCCGGTCAAGATTTCCGCCTGCCCAGCCGAGAGATTAATTAAATCCTCCTGGAGGCATGTATGTGGTTTGAAACCCAAGCCAAAGCACCCGAACCCCCGGTTGCCACTTATGGAACCCTGACCTTTAAGCTGGAAACGGATGATCAGGGACACCAATGGGTCAGCGTGTTTTTAGGCCAGGAGAAACAGCTCGGTTTTGAGCTGGGTCACCACATGCAAGAGGTCGCCTTTTCGGTGGATATGCACGATCTGCATCACATCAAAGCCAACTTGCAGGTCCAAGACGAAGTGCAGGGTAACCCCACCTTCAGTTTTGCCCTGCGCGATGGGATCAGCTGAGCCCCCTCTCCCCTCCTCACCAAATGCTTGCTAAAATAAACAGGTTTGTAGGATTTTGCTGAGGAAGGTCTCACTGCATGAGTTTTATTGTTGACGTTTCTGATCACAATTTTCAGGAAGAGGTGGTTCAAGCCTCGTTCGAAAAACTGGTCGTGGTGGATTTCTGGGCCGATTGGTGTGGCCCCTGCAAAACGCTAAAACCGATCCTGGAAAAAATAGCAGGCGAATACGCCGGCGCGTTTATCCTGGCCAAAATCGATACGGAAAAGAGCATGCAATTGCCCGCCCTTTTTCAAATTCAATCGATCCCAGATGTGCGCTTCATCAAAGACGGCCGCATGGTGGGCGGCTTTCAAGGGGCAATCCCCGAGTCGGAAATCCGCAAAAAACTGGCGCCTTTCCTGCCCGAGTTACCCAAAAATCAAGAGCCCACTTGGAAGACCCTGATGGCCGAAGGTCAGTGGGAAAAAGCCATCCCGTTCCTGGAACGCGAAATCGCGCGCGAAGAAAAAACAGAGTTATTGCTTTCGCTAGGCCGCGCCCAATTGGCCGCCCAACAATGGCCGCAAGCCAAAGCAACCCTTCAACGCGTTTCCTCGACTGACCCGTTGTTTAACCAGGTTGAATTTATGGAAGCGCTAATTTCCGTCCACGATCTGAAACTGGACAGCAGCAACAAAATGGACCAGTTCCTGGCCGAAGCCCAGAAACAGTTGAAGGCCAAAGCGTTGCCTGAAGCGATGGAAGCCTTGATCGATGTCTTGTTCCGCGACGTGCATTATCGCGATGAATTAGTGCGCAAAGCTGCAGTCGCCTTGGTTGAACTGCTCCCGCCCGACGAGAAGAAGCGCTACCAACGCCAACTCTCCATGGCCGTCCACGCCTAACTTTCCTGAAAATCCATGCAATTCACCCAAAATAATTGCATGGATTTCCGTGCGGCACTCTATCTCCTGGCCCACCGGGAGAAGCCTATCAAATGGTTGCTCCTGCCGATGATCCATGTAGGAAGTGCGACTTATTACGAAACCATATTAAGTCGCCTGAACCAGTGTGATGGCGTGCTTATGGAAGGGGTGAGGACGACAAAAGCAAAAGTTTTGTTCCATCTCCAGTCGTGGATGCTGCGCTATTCCCATTTGGATTTGGTGCCCCAAAAAGCCTTCCTTCATCAGGACTCGATCAAAATCCCCATCGTTCAATCCGACCTCTCCCACAAGGCCTTTGATCAAGACTACGGCCAGGTTCCACTGTGGCTGAAAGGGGCTTTGTGGTTATTCTTTCCCTTTCTGTACCTGTATGGTCACCTACTAACGCGAAACATGCTGGCCCGAAATCTCGCTATCGAGGACCTGGTTTCTCGCGAAGAGAACTTGGAGCCCGATACGTTTGAGCCGATGGACCAACTCATCTTATTAAAAAGGGATGATCACCTCATCGAAACAATGCACAGGCTTCAAAGCAGCGCAATTTCCGATCAGACCCTGGCCATCTGTTGGGGAGCCAAACACATGCGCGCAATTGCCTATGAACTTATGCATCTTCAGGGTTACCACGTGGAATCCGCCGAGTGGGTAACGATCTTCCCGCTAGAGCAGGACCCAAAATAAACCTTCCACCTTGCACAGGTTGGCACCCTAATAAGTCAGATCAAAAAAAAGGACTCAAGGCGCATAACCTGATCAACAAGCCCACGGTCCACATATGGCGTCTTTATTGTGGTCCGGGTAGGTTACCCCGTGAGACGACTTGTAATTCCAAGAAAACCTGGGCCGGCTTTCTTTAACTTACTCCAGCACTTTTCTGCGGCCCCTTTTTCAGCTTCAGCCCTGGTTTAAAAGGCCTTGGTCCAAACTGGCTTTTTTTATGGGGCTGCGCCCCATCGCGGGCAAAACAACCCGCGCCACATTTATTTGGACCTGAACTATTTTGTGGCCACCCGTGTTACTGGCGTTTTCTCAGGATCAGGAGGGCGTGATCGCCCCATTGGTTGAAGGGGTAACATCTGCCCAGGATTCGGTCTGGCCCGCTCAGGAGTCGGATCAGAGCTTTGGGTTGGAGAGGGAATGCGGGCGGCGGAAGAAGAACCCCCTGGCCCTGAACCAAAACCAGGTCGAACCCTTTTGCAAACGCGCTGCGGTACCAGGAATACGGATTGAAGTACCAGGTCTCAATCGGAAAACCGCCCACCTGTAAAGTTCGCGGTTTTTTGCCACGCAAATGTGGTCTTTTCAGCTGCAAACAGCGAAAGACAAATTCCGACAGGCAGAACTGCGTCATGATATTGAGAAACAAAAGGCCTTGCGGTTGGAGCAGGTCAAAGCAGACTTGTGCCCAGTCCTCAAATTGAGCTTGGGTATTTAATCCGCCAAAATTGGCGCAAATGGCATCAAATGGTCCCTTTAATTGACCGATCTGGTTGTAATCCATAACGTGGTACAAGGCCGTGGGAAATAAAGATTGGGCCCGCTTCACCATTTCAGGCGATTGGTCGATAGCACAAACCTCGAGCCCTAACCCCAGTAAAAAGGCCAAATCGGGGCCCGGTCCACAGGCCACGTCCAAGACCTTTTGGCCCGGTCGCAAAAAATGGCGATACCAGCGATGAACGGTTGTCCGCATGGCTTGTGTGACAGGCCGCTCGTTAAATTGTCGATCGTAATCAAGCGCAATCGCGTCAAAGCCCTGTTGCAGGTCAGTCATGTTCACGTTCCAAAACCAGCCAGGGGAACGGGCGAAACGGTTTTCCACTTAATCGAGCCAAAAATCGCTGCAAACGGCTGGGCCGGTAGCGATATTGCGGCTGGAAAGGAGCCAATTCATGCAAAGAACAGGGGTGGTAATGGTCGGCCATTTCTGGAAATCCCAATTCGGCATAATACGCCTTGGATCGGGCCTTAGCCTTTGGCCGTTCATCCAAGGTATAAACCGGGCTATCGATCAGGTGGATTTGGCCTCCGGGCGCTAACAAGGCCAACAGGGCTCCTAAAAGCTGTGCTTTATCGGAAAAATATTGAATGCAACTGGCCAAAACGATTTGGTCATAGCTTTGATTGGGGAATTGCGGGTCCAAAACATCGCCATAGGCGAATTGCAGATTCGGCTGCTCGCCAAAAACCTGCACAGCCATTTCCAGTTCGGGAATGCTCTGATCAAGGCCACACACGGATGCTTCGAGGTGTTGGGCCAGATAAAAAGATAACCAACCATTGCCACAGCCCAACTCCAAGACTCGTTTGGCGCAACGCGACTTTAGATCGGCTACTAGGAGCCGGGCACTTTCGGCACGAATCCTCCACTCCTGAAAATGGGGGTGATCCGTTTGAACCGAAGGCAGGGATCGCAGCGATTCCGGGGATTGAACACGACCTTCTGCCTCGCGCACTGCATGGTAAAGGTCAAAAAATGGCGCAGTTCCGGGCGAGGTCAACCAAACAAGCTTGCTCGTTTTATTCGCCGTCACTGCTTTAACACCAAGAGGGGGAAAACCAATTCGATGGCTAAGAGGAACGGAGGATTCATTATTCGGCCTCGCACAAATCCAGGTAAATCCATTCATTGCCACAGAATTTCCGATCCGTGTTTACGACGCGCAGGCCTGCCGTCGCAATATGTTGAAGGACCAAATCTCGCCCAGACCAAGAAGAACTCATCAGAAGCGCGCGACCCTCCGCTGCTAAGCGATTTCGGACGGCGTTTAAACAGGCCAAAACTTGCTCAAGTTGTGTGCCTGCCGTAAACGCGGGATCGCTGGAATGGCGGAGATAGGGTGGATTAGCAACTACATAATCAAATTGTTGGGTAGTTGGGATTTTAGCGTCCCAATCAGAGAGGATTAAATCGAGACGGACGCCATTCCGTTGCGCATTTTCTGCGGCATTTTCCAAGGCCGGTAGTGAAATATCAACTGCCGTAACTTTTAATCCCCTTAAAGCCAAAAGAACCGCCGTCATACCGCATCCCGTTCCCAATTCCAATGCGGATTTCGCTTGAGGTGGCATTGCTTGAAGCGCTTTTTGGGCGAATTGGCGGCTGGCGGAAATGAGGCTGGGGTTGACCACACCTTCACGCACCACCCATTGATGGCCTAAACATGTGAACTCCGATCGGGCACGTAGGTAGGCCCATTTGCGCCGAATGGCACCAACGGACCTCAGAAGCAGGCCTTTCACGAAAAGCCCTCAACTTCGGGTTGACGCGGCTTAAACAAACGCCGCAAAAAACGAACCAGGGTCGGCCGATCATAGCGCTTAAAGCGGTAGCGCAAGCTGGCCGCCGTCCGTAAGGTCAGTCGTTGCCAATCTTTGAGAAAACGATCCGTTTGGGTAGGGAACCGCGCGTGAATCACCGCTTCAAAATCAAGGATCAGACGATGGTTCTGAGCCTTGGACCAGGGCAAAGTAGCGCTTTTGCGTTTCTCAAATTCGACCCAACGATCTTCGGCAAACTCCTCTAAATGGGTTGGATAGCTGAATCCATGCGAGGCTGCAAGATCATTCAACTCACCGGGCAACACGACAGGCGTGTAGAGATAAATAATGATTTCGGCCAGCGGATTAATGCTTTTGATGCGCCGAATAAACTCAAAATCCTGATGTAGCTTTTCCAAAGGTTGATCGGGGCTACCCAGTACAAAGCTAAATTCCGGCACAATGCCTATTTTTTTGAACAGGCCAGCCAATTCCAAGGTCATATCGGGTGTCAGATTTCCACCTTTTTGGAACAGGGACATGGTTTCCAAATCGCTGGTTTCTGCGCCTAAAAAGACCATTTTCAGGCCAGCTTTCTGCATTTTCTCCAGGGTCGCAACCGGGAAGTGGTTGAGCAAAGTATCAATCCGGCCTTCGCCCCACCAAGCCAAGTTACGTTTTTCTTGGAGGATCCGGTCAGCAAATTCAGCGCAACGATTGCGGTTAACAAAGAAGTTGTTGTCGAAAAACTGGACGGCATCCATGCCATAGCGATCTTGCAAGGCAAATAGGTTGGTCGCCAATTTAGCCGCCGATTGGGCTTTCCATTGGCCATTGGCCATATCGACGACGGCACAGAAAGAACAGAAGAACGGGCAGCCCACGCTGGAGTGGTAGACCAGGCAGCGTTTACCCAATACGTTTGTATTCAGATAAGGCCGCATATCGATTTTTTCGTAGGGCAAATCCGGCAATTCGTCCGGGTGGCGATAGGCTGGTTTTTGCAGGATAGGTGCGGGATCATCCGCTAACAAGATGCCTGGCACCGCTTGTGGTTCATCGACTAGCCAGTTGCGCAGGTAATGGGCGAAGGAATCATCAGCCGGGCCATAGGCCAGAGCATCAATAAAGCCCGATTTCAAACACAGTTCAGGATGTTGGGTCGGAAAATAGCCGCCCCAAAGGATGGGTAAATGCGGCATTTCCTGCTTCAGCACCTTGCAGACACGAATTGCGTGTTGCGCTTGTGGACCGGGCATGACCGTTACGGCAAGCAGGGCGCGGTGGCCCTGCGCATGAGCGCGGATACGGCTAGCCGAATCGGCTTCCAAATTGCCATCCACCAACACCCAGTCACAGCCGTTTGGAACCTGAGCTGCCAACTGCATCAGGCTAATCGGCAGCGGTGTATTTCCGTAGCGTGTACTGATAGGATTAAAAAAAATGATTTTTGTGGGCTTGCCGGACGGCAGGGCTGACATTGGGTTCCTCTTGAAAATAGTTTACAGCCACTACAGCTTTCAATATTCCGGGATCGACGGCTTTGCTGCCCGATTATTCCAACTCTTGAGCCGCGAGACAACCGTGGACTGGGAGATTGTGACAACCCACATCCCAGATCAATACGCACATGAGGTTCAACAATGGGGCACCATCCATTCTGCACCGGAAGGTTTAGAAGCTTATTCGACCTTTTTATGCGAAAGAATCCACAACGCCGATCTGTTGATTGCTACTTCGCCTTACGATTTGTTCGCGGCCCGAACCATTGCACCAAAAATGCCCATTTGGTTCTGGGCCCATGGCGTCACGCCCGTTTGGAATTGGATGTGCCGCTTATGCCAAACGCTTGATGTCACCCTCTTCCACATCAACCCCCAATTAGCCCGTAACTTTCACTGTTCAGCCGGGCGCCATTGGGTGCCCCGTTATGACCTGCAAAAACATTCTCAAACATGCCTGGAATTGCTTTATTTCGGGCGCTTAGATTGGGTTAATAAGCGTTGCCACTGGGGATTGCAACTCATCAAGGCCATTCAAAAGACCGGTTTGGACATCAGATTGGATTATGTGGGCAGCGGTCCGGGTGAGGCTGCATTGCGAGAGAAAATCCATAAAATGCATTTAGGGAATCAGGTTCGGCTTTTGCCACCCGTTTCTCCTTTTGGCGATCAGAGCTGGATGGGGCGTTACCACCATATTCTCTCCTTCTCCAAACTGGAGTGCACACCCCTGGGGGTTTTAGAAGGGGTTTCTCAGGGATTGCTACCGATATACACGCCTGTCCCCTTCAGAGCATTTGATTATCTGGCCGACGCACCTTTGGAATTGGGACCGAGTCCCAAAATTGCGGCCATGGTCGCCTTAATTTCGGCCCACTGGACTGCCGGCACAACCCGCACGCCCGACCAATATGGCCCGTTGGCTCAGCATTTTCAAACTCGGTTCAGCCCAGAACAGGCCATATCAGAACTGCGTCCCTTCCTCTTAAAACTGCAAGCGAGAAAGCCGGATAGCGGTGCATTTGATAGTTTATGGTCGGCGAATTGCGTGAAGTTCGGGTTCAGAAAGAGTCGTCAAACCTCGCTATTTTCGCGCTTGATACGCCTTTAACCATTGTCGGGCCACGGCCTCGGGAGAATCGTTTTCTTGAAAAAAGGTAAGCGTTTCTAATCGCAATTGGTGCAGGTCTTGCTGCATTAAGAGCATCATTTGCGCGACCAGACTCTGCGCGGACCCGACTTCCCACAAAGCACCAACCTGACCCTTTCCTGTAATCGCCTCATAGGCAGGGATTCGGGTGACCAGTGGAATACAGCCGCAGGCCATGGCTTCCAATAGTGAAAAACCAGTACTCTCGCTTAGCGATCCGGACACATAAACCTGACAAGCTGAATAATAGAGCGGTAGATCCTCATGGTTCACCTGGCCGATAAAATGAAAAACATTAACAAGTGTCTCAGGCTGATCTGCAAGGCATTGCTCCATTTCCTGTAATAGCGTGGCGTCCTGGAAAATAAAATAAGCGTGCAGCTGGGGCAATTGTTGGGCGAGTTGGATCAATCCGATTAAAACGGTGAGCGGGTCTTTGATCGGAACGAGCCTTCCCACCCACAAAATTCTGAGCTGACCTTCCAAAGCCATTGGTTTTTCGCTGGGTTGGAAGTGGGTACTGGACTCCATGCCTTCAAAAATATGTGTTTCATCGATAAGACCCAACCAAGGCTGGGCATTTTCGCGACTGACAAAAAGCGTTTTGATGTTCCGAAAAGCCCATTTTTGTAAATATTTTTTCCAACCCAAAAACGGCAGCTCGGCATGGTGCTGGAGAATGATCTTTTGTTTGGGAATCCGGCTACACATCAATTGGAAGGGGAAACACAGACTTTGAATATGCAGGCAGTCCGGTTGAAGGGAGCGTACCTTCTTATGCAATTGAACAGGTACGTGAAACCAGCGAAGATGAATGGGTAAGCGGTCCGCAACCCAATGAATCACAAGCCCCTTATAAGCAGTTTGCTGGGAAATTTCGCCACGAATAACCAGATGGACCGCATGCTGTTTCGCCAAGACTCCTGGCACGAGAAACAGGCTAGGCCAATCCTTTTCAAGGGATTCAGGTTCAAGGTGCTTCGTTTTGATGTAGGTTAAAAAAACAATCGTCTTTGAATGCATGACACGCTCTTTGAGCGCGACTATAGCGCATAATCACCCGTACACCGGATTAAGTCCTGAGTTGGGGTTTAACAGTCTCAACAACCCCATGGCCCAAAAAAGATGCAGAAAAGTGGATTTAAGTGGCATAATGCCAGTCATGTCAATTAGTTACAGACCTGGTTGGAAATATGATTTGAATGAATTGGTAGAGCTGGAAAACAGAATTCAAAGTGTCCTCGAGAAGGAACAACCGGGTCCCCCATCCAAAACCCAACTAACTTTGCTCGACCAATTCACGGACCTCGTGTTTGATCTTTCTCGGGCTGGGGGAAAAATTGAAAAAGTAAACACAATATCCGAACACCTAGCGGGTAAGCCAACGTTTATTTTGGGGTCTCATCGCTCAGGGACAACATTTCTGCAAAGTTTACTAGACTCACATCCTGAATGCCTGGTTATTCCTTTTGAAACAAATTTCAAAGGAAGTTTTTTACCAAAAGCAAGACAGCTAGACATTCCAAAAAGGCAGGAATTTTTGACAAAAGTCTGGCTTAGGCGCCAAATTTCTCCAATAAATTCAAACCCAAATTGGATTTTTGGGAGATCAAATGTAAAGCACTCACCATACGTTTTATGGTCAAGAATATTTCAAAGACTCATTGAAGAACAGCCGGCATTTTTTAATAAATTTGCGCCGTTCGAAGATCTTCTTTCCCTGGTTTGTTCTTTGGTTTGCATGAATGAAAAGCCATTCATCACTTGGGTAGAAAAAACTCCATTAAACGAACTTTTTGTTCCAGAAATTTCACACTCATTTCCACAAGGAAAATTCATTCATGTCATCAGGGATCCGGCCCAAATCTTAATCTCAAAGAAAGCCATGCACCAAAAAATATTTGGATTCTTTGAGTCAGTTGAGCAAATAGATCAATTAGCCCAATCAATGAATACAGCTCTGGAAAACAGCATTTCGCTCCCAAAAGAAAGGTACATGATCGTAACTTACGAAGCATTGGTTAATGATCAAAAAAAATCACTAGAGGAAATATCAAAATTTTTGGGGCTTAAGGATTTTGAATTTCCGATAAAAACAACTCTTTGGGGACAGCCATTTCTTGGTAATTCCTCATTCAAGGGTTCTTCTAGAAATACATTTAGCTTAAACAATTTCGAGATTGCAATGCTCGACAAAAAAGTTGGCCCAATTGCAGGACAACTTGGATACAGCATAACCAAACGAAAAAACATTCCTCAGATGATTATAACCTCCTGGTCCATTTTGCATCGAATCTACATCAAGGCAATTAGAAACTTTAGAAAAATTTTTCCATCTACAAAATTTCACAATCAGTAATCTATTATTAATAGCGTCAACTTGGGTCAATTCCCACAATGATAATATTAGATTTCTGAGAGTCTGACTTTTGAATCATCCAACTCCTCTTTTTTGAACGGCCATTTCCAAAAGGAAAACCTAGCCAATTTAGGAGTTTATCGCCCTACCTGCTTCGCGGATGGCCCAGTTGAACAGGGGGCCGAGTAATAAGAAAAACCAAGTCGCTTGTTGGCTGAAGAAATTGACAAAAATACTGATCAACACACAGAAACTAAAGAGACTGGCCCAATACAAGTACAAAAAATCAGGGCGTTGTTTCATCTTCAAAAAGACCCAACTAACCACCAACCCGCACCAAAACGGTCCTAAAAACAGGCCCCACCAATGGAAATCCAGATAAAACTGCTGTAAGTAACTGTAGGTGTTGAATTCCATGGGAACCCCGTACAGCTCGCCCTGGAGTGACGGCAAATCTTCCACCTTTAAGACGGGTTTAAGTACTTCAAAGAAGGGCAGAAAGGTCGATTTCCCCAAATAGGGATCCGGTGCACGATCCATTAATTCCTGAAAGGCTGGGATGTTGCCGGTCAAATAAATGTACGGATCCGTCAGGGCTTGAACCGAGCTCGGCAAGTGGATGACATCCGCCCAGCGTTGAGCGTAGGTCCGCTTAAAATGGTCGCCGATCAAAAGGAAAAAGAAAATCAACGCGAAGCCCACGCCAGCCAAGGCGAACCAGTTACGCCAAGAAAAGGAGCGACCAACCCGGTGGACGAGTACAAAAACAGCCCACAGAACCGTGTAAAAGAGTCGTGTCCGATCCGTGGAAATGAGGGCCGATAACAGCGCGATCGCGATGGAGCACCAAAACCATTTGGGGAACTTCTTGAATAGACTCCAAAACAGCACCATCAGGGCGGGGTTACAGACATTTAGGAGGTTGAAGTAGCCAAAAACAGGCACATAGGTGTGTAGATTGCGCGCCTTGGCAGGATCGTCCAAAAGGAGCCGCAAGCCCATCGTTCGTTCCAGGTGGATCATCTGCAGGACCAGACCCACCAACCCCAAAAGGGAGCAAATCAGCAATAGACGCAGGAACTTTTTCTCCGAAAATCGAATCGGCTCCTTTGGAACCGATAGCCGGGCGGGAAGCGCTGCACAACAGCCGAGCAGAAATGCGCCATAACTGAGCATGAGCGCGAACCAAGTGCTGTGTTGGATCGGAATAAAATCGACCCAGCCCAACAGGAACAGGCAAACCATTAATCCCCACGCAAAAGAATACAAACTCCACGGGGAGTCCCAAGCCCGAAAGGTCAAGCGATTGAAGAAAAGTGACAGGCCTAATAGCAGGATGGGGATGAAAACGATTAACATGGACGCATCATACACTCGGTTGTTGACCCTTTTTCAAACACCGTGATAGGTTGGATCACTTTTTATGGGCTTCCCTCGCTTTCTCATCCAATACCCGTTCCGCATTCTCTTAGGCATTCTCATTCCGCCCTTTGTGGTGGGAGTGCTCTTTTTGCTCTCGCCACGCGCTTACCAGTCAACCTTGCAGTACACCTGGGACATGAACTCAGTCGATTATGAAGTGTTTCGCGCGCGCTTTTATGGCAAAGCCAATTTGAACATGATCCAAAGTGGGCTGCAAAAATCGGGTCAAGAAGAGGCGGCCCAAAAATTGAAAACTTGGACGCAAAAACAGTTTATCCAGGCCTTTCCCATGCAAGTCACGCCTTCCTATATCGATTACCAGAACAAACAGAACCTGCGTCTTTCCTTTGAACGCAGCTGGGCAGAAAACATCGAAAAGCTGGAGAATCTGTCGGCAAAAATCATTACCCTCAACATTACCGGTGCATCGCCCGAGAAATGTCAGCAGCTGACCCAGATGATTCAGGCCAATATCCAAAATGCCCTACCCCTTTTTATCGCCCGCGACAGCCTGAACGAACAGTTGACTGCCTTGAATAATGGGTTGGTAACCAGTGAGTTGGAAATGCATCAATTGGAAAAAAATCTATTGCTTTTCCAATCCCTAAAAAAGGAGTTGGCAAACCTGAGCCCCGAAAAAATGGATCAGGAGGTTGCCCTCCATTTCAACGAGAAAGGCGCCGCCTTTTTAACCCTACCCATGCGCCGCGAAAGTGTGGCCCAGTCTCTGGCCGATGTGGAAGCCAACCTGCAACAAAAACAGGAATTTTGGCAGGTTGAACTGGCCCGCAAGGCGCAAATCCAACGATTACTGGACTTTATAGACCAATCAACGCCGGAGTCCTTTACCGTCGATAACTACTTCCGCTTCCTCGAATCGCAAATGGAAAACGCCCCACTCGAACTGAAATCCTTTTTATTGGCCCACCATTATTACGTGGAGAATCAGGTGCAAAAACACACACCTCTGGTAGAGGATTTTTTTGTGGAACCCATGGCCAAGGGAACCGTATTCATGACAGCCCTGACGTTTATGGTCAGCTTTTCGCTCACCCTCGCTGTGTGCGGCCTGGTTTTTTTTATCAGACAATTCCTGACGAGGGGTGATGGCCCAATCCCGTCATGAAGGTTCTGCTTGCCCACTCGTTTTATATGGCCCTGGATGCAAAACAAGCCGCCATTAAGGAACCGTTCCCCCCGCTCGGAACCCTGATCGCCGCCGGTCAACTGCGCCAGGAGGGCTTTGAGGTCGATGTTTTTGATGCCATGGTGGCGGCAGGCCCACAGGACTTCAAAACACATTTGGCCCAGTCCAAACCCGAGGTTGTCGTGTTTTTTGAAGACAACTTCAACTGGCTCTCTAAAATGTGCCTTGCCGAGATGCGCCAGGCCTGCTTCGAAATGCTGGCAGAGGTTAAGGCCAGAGGCCTGTGGAGTGTGGTGGTTGGGTCGGATGCATCGGATTTTCCTGAGCTTTTTCTCAAAGCTGGCGCCGATTATGTTATTAAAGGCGAGGGCGAATGGCGCCTGATCGAACTGTTGAAATCACGCCAAACCGGACCTGGTGTTTTTACCCTGTCCGATGGCTTGGTTTTTGGCAGTCCACCGGAGAAGCCCGTACATGATTTGAGTCGGTTTGCCTTGCCGGCCTGGGACCTGGTGGATTTGGCACGCTATCGCGCCATCTGGCACCAAAATGGCCGCCCTTTCACCTTAAACATGATGACCACGCGCGGCTGCCCCTACCGCTGTAATTGGTGTGCCAAACCCATCCACGGCAGACGCTATGACATTCGTCCGGCCAACCAGGTCGTCGCCGAGATGCAAAATTTAAAAGCACAATATGCGGTTGAAGCCATTTGGTTTTCCGACGATATCTTCGGCCTCAACAAAAAGTGGTTGGCCAGTTTTTGTGCCGGCATCCAGTCCGCTTTTGGATCCGATCCGGTTCCTTATAAGATCCAAATTCGCGCTGATCTAATCCAAGAGGAGACCGCCGATTGGTTGGCGCGATCCGGGTGTCGAGAGGCTTGGATGGGCGTGGAATCTGGTTCACAAAAAATTCTGGACGCCATGGACAAGGACCTGAACCTGACCCAGATTGAAAACGCCACACGCCTTTTGAAAAAAAATGGCATTCGCCCCTGCTTTTTCCTCCAGTTCGGCTATCCAGGCGAAGAAGCACAGGACATCCACGCCACCTGGCAAATGGTAAAACGCCTGAAACCCGAAGCGATTGGGATTAGCGTGGCCTATCCTCTGCCCAACACGCCGTTTTTTGAAAAGGTTAAAGACCTGATCGAAAACCAGGACCACTGGCAAATTTCTGGCGACATGCAGCCCATCTTTAAGGCTACTTACCCGCGTGCCTTTTACCCGCTCTTGTATCGCTATATCCACCTGCTATTTTGTCAACTTAAGGGCAAATTACCGCTGCGTGACCGCTTGCGTTTCTGGCAACTCAAACGCAGCTTGCGCACTTTTCAAATCGAAGGAATCCCCTTTTGAAAGTCCTGCTGGTTCACCCGTATTTCCTGAGCTTGGATGCCCATGAACAAAACGTCATGAAACCTTACCCGCCGTTGGGAATTCTTTACCTGAGCGCGTTTCTCAAGACCAAAGGCTTCGATGTTCGGGTTTTTGACGGTACATTTTCCGAACCGGATGCGTTTTTTCGCGAGGTGGATCACTTTCAACCTGACGCGATTGGGTTCTATGTCAATATGATGACCCGCCACAACGCGCTGAAGTTACGGGCAGGATTAAAGTCTAAGGCCCTGTGTTTTGTTGGCGGACCCGATACTACCCATTATGTGGGCGCCTACTTAGCCCACGGTTTTGACGCTGTCATCCTAGGTGAAGGCGAACTGCCCACCTGGCAATGGTTAAGCCAAATCAGCAACCCGGATCAGTGGATCCAAATCCCAGGTCTGGCCTTTAAGCAGGAATCCATGGTGATGGCCAATCCTGCAGCCAAACCCAGCACACCGATTGAAGAATTTCCCATGCCGGACCGTCAAAGCATTCATTTAAATCAATATCTGGATTGTTGGGGAAAACATCACGGTTACCGTCCCATCAACCTGATTACGGCGCGGGGATGTCCCTTTCAATGTACCTGGTGCTCGCACAGCGTGTTTGGTTATTCCCTGCGCAAACGGTCGGTTAACCATGTTCTTGCGGAAATGGACTGGTTGAACCGTCACTATGATTTCAATGCTTATTGGTTTGCGGACGATGTGTTTACGATTCAGAAGAACTGGACCCTGGAATTTGCCCAAGCTGTGGCTCAAAACGGTGTTTTGAAAAGGCCGTATGAAACGATAACCCGCGCCGATAAAGTGGATGAGGCGGTGGTTGAAGCGCTGCAACGCAGCGGCTGCAGCAAGATCTGGATTGGCGCGGAAAGCGGTTCGCAGACAATACTGGACGCTATGAAACGCGGGGTGAAACGCGATCAGGTCAAATGGGTTGTGCAAAACTTGCGCAGAGTCGGAATCCAAACCGGCATGTTCTTTATGTGGGGCTACACCGGTGAGGGTCTGACTGAAATCCTGGATACCATCCAACTGGCCGAAGAATGCCAACCCGACACAGCGCTGACCACCATTTCCTATCCAATCAAGGGCACGCCCTACTACAAGACCCTCCAAGAACAGGGTTTGTTAGGCCCAGAACACGATTTCGAGAACGGCACTGATCGACAAAATCCGATCAACGGCCGATATGCCGATTCGGTGTACCACGAGGCCACCCACTTGTTGGCCTTGCGTTTAAAACTAGTCAAATACCAAAACCAAGCCGGCCTACGCAAATGGTTGAGCCCATTGCCCCGGATGCAGGCTTGGCGCTCCTTGCGTCGACTAAACCATTTAATCAATTCGGGTTAGCGGGACACGGTTTCTTTCTGGTTTTAAACAGGGGCGCCATGGATTGGCCCGACTCCCACAAAACAAGCGCTTGTTTGAGATGCAGGATTTCGCTCTCAATGTGCTCGACCCATTGCGGCAACGCTTCGCGCATCGCCCCAGAAAAATTGTCCAATAGGGTTTGAAACAGGGCTAATTGGCGTTGCGGTGAATGCGGTTTAAACGTCGATCGGCTCGGCGCGTAATTGCCGCGCGAGCGAAAGACGACCCAGCGAAACAGCAGCCAATCCATCCAGGCAACCGGCCAAAAGCGATTCAGGACATTGAATAGGCGCGAGGACATAGATGGAGGCAACTCAAACTCCTCGCTAGGCAGGGTGCTGGGGAAAAAATCGCTAGCCCAGGCGTTTTCTGCAAAGAGGTTGGTCCGAATGGATGCGCCTTTGATCAGCTTGGCATTGCGCAACTCCAAAGCGGTAAACAGGTTGGGAAAAGCCAGTTCCAGGGCATCTTCGCTAACAATGTAATTGGTACAGCACTGGGAATTGCCAGTCAGTGCTTTGAGTAAGCGCAGAAAGTAGTGGGTTACCCAGACCCGGTTCTTGGCCACCACCAGGAAAAAATCGATATCATCGCGGCCATCACTAGGGTTGCCATAGGCCAAGGAACCGCTCAGCAGAACACAACGGATCCATTCAAAGGGAAAAAGGACCCGGGCGAGGCGATGGGTTTTTGCATTTAACCGGTCTACAATCTCCATTTTATTTTTGCGGGCAGCGATTAAATCAGTCCGGTTGGGCAGGCAGTAATAGCCATCCATTTCAGCCACCAGGCCCATTTTTTTTAAGGTTGTTAAATCGTCCAGGATTTCCGCCTCAGGCACGGTGTCGAGCGGCGCGTAATGCACGCATTCACTGGCCTTGAGCGGGAAGTGAAACAGGTTGGCGTAGGTTAACGAAAAAAGCAGATAACCTTGCTGTTGAGACAAATGGGGTTGGTTCAAGTGGGAATCCTCGGGCGCTTGGCTACAGAAACCAATTCCTAACACAATTTCTTCCACCTGTATGCCAAAAACATCACGTTCTGCAACATTCGAAGTTTCTGATGCGCAAGGAGGATTCACTCGGCCAACAACCAATGAAGCATTTATGTTCTGGGCTCCTGGTTTTTCGGGTTGAGCATAAATGTCCTGAGTTCTTTCTCGTCTCTTACGACATGAATAATGAAAGTTTCCTGGCCCGAAATCCTATAGAAAATCCTACAAGGCGGAATAATAATTTCCCGATAGGAGAATTCGGGAAGGGCCCGCAATTTCTTGCCCAATTTTGGATAAAGTTCAAGTTTGTCTACCTTTGAGAGGACTTTTCCAACAAAACGACTCGCTGCACTGGGTTTGTCCAGGGCGATGTACTCGGCAATTGCATCCAGGTCCCGGAGGGCTGGCTCCGTCCATATTATTTTTGCCACTTACTAAGGCTTTTTCGCGCATCATCGTGGGAAACCAACCTGTTCTCCAAAATGGCCCGCTCTCCGCGCGCAATACCTTCTAAGATTTGAAGGCGTTCCATAAGCGCTTGGTAGGCATCTACGCCAATCAAGTATGCGGATGGTTTTCCATATTCGGTGATCAACAAGGGCTCGTCGGATGTTTTTAGTTCCGCAAGGATTCGAGTAGCATGCCGTTTGAGTGTGGTAACCAATTCCGTTTTCATATAATGATACTAAAGTGTCATACTAGGAAATTCAAGAAACTTACGTTGGCTGAAAACGCTGAGCTTTCCAAACAAAAAAAGACGCCTCGTGGGAGGCGCCTTCTTTAGGAGGGAACGTGCGAAATCAGAAGCCACGCAGCTCGATGCCGCGGGATTGGTTTTGCAAGACGGCCATTTGGGTCTGGTCGACCAGTTCCAAATTGCCAAATCGGAAGGGTGCTTTCAATCCGCGCACCTCGGCCCAGGCGGGATCAAACTCCACTTCCACGAACCCATTGCCATTCAGCCAGGAGGCAGATTGGGCAACTGCCATCGCTTCCTCCTGACCGCGGGCATTCAGGCCAAACCAGACACCGCGCACTTCGTAGCGACCGGAGCGGGCCACCTCCACCCCAACCTTAACCAGCGGAATCTCTTTTTCCAAGTTCATGGCAATATCTGAAGCAAAACGAGCGGTTGGGACAGATACATGGAAAACGGTGCGGATATCGCGAATAACCTTTAATCCGCGAAAGATGCCTTCCACATGGCCCACTACTTCCACCATGCCCGGTTGCGCAGGAACCGTCCAGGACAACAACCCATTGCTGGGCAGAACACCCAGATCCGTGCGCTGACCATTCGCTGCAACCGCCACCAAAGAGGTCGAAAGGGCTTTAAAACCAAGGAGCTGCATAGAGGCCGTTTGATTTTGACCAATGGCAATGTGGTCCATCGAAGCCTGCAGTGTTGCAATGGCCGGACTGTCCTTTTCCTGGACCTGAATCAAGTACGGCGTATCCGAAATTTCCAGTTGATCCGCAAATAGAACAAACAATCCAGCACCGTGTTCGGGCTTGACGCGGAAAACCGCGGTTCCTTCGGGAAACAGCGACTCCCCGTCCTGCACAGGATTGGCCAGTAATTCAATGCCCTGATTTTGGGTCAACACCCGGTTGGCCGGTGTTACCAACACGAGGTTCTGGGGCTGAATGGCCAGGTTTTGATCGACCGGTTGACTCGTATTTAGGGCACTGATCCGCACCAAAGCGCCGGGAACCGTGGTTGGCAATTCCACGCCGCTGACCAGTTGCGCCCCATTGGTTTGCAAGGTGTACCCGCGACTTTCAGCAACAAAGGCCTGGCCTGGCACAATGGCATTGCCCTCTTCCAAAGCATAAGAGAATCTCACGGGTTCGCGGTTGGTATTGACTGCTTTAAACGCGATTCGCTCATTTTGAAGCGGGGCGCTTGAGCGCACCGTGTCCAGCCAAACGGCCTGCTGGGCCATCAAACTACAACAAATAAAACTAATAACCGAGATCAGGTTCGATTTGCGCATAGATCACCTCACAGATCGTTTCGCAGCAGGACGTCTAAGCCAAAACACTTGCGACGACTCTGGTTATGGCTGAGCGGTTCCGAGCCATTGGTAAATTGGGTGTCGTAATACCAGACCTGACCTGCACCCGCCTGCGAGCTACAGTTCAAAAAGCCATCCGAACAATTGTCCAGCCAAGCTTGAGTTACTTCCAAACCCAAGTTGAGCGTGTATCCGCCGCAATAGCTGTCGGGATCAAAAATATTGGTTTCCACATCGGTACCCACAATTGCCCAAAACCCTTTGGGTAAGGCCGGCCGGCCTGCGGTCCCGTACAGCCAATTGGCGTTGTAATACGACATCCAATGCGTTTGTTGCATGCGCACCATATCGGATTTGTAACCAAGCAACCAGCCTAATGATTGCTCAAACACGTTGCCCTCCATGACAGCATTGGCTAGGGGTGTGCCAAGCGATGAAGCGGCCAATGCATTGACCCAACGGATTTTGCTGATGATTTGGGGGTAACGCGCGTCCCACGTCGGGTTGGAGAGGATCCAGCGCATCACATTCCCACCCCCGGAATGGGTGATGATGACCAAATCATCAATGTTCTTGCTTTGAATGAAATTGAGCAGTTGGCCAGCCAAACAGCCGGCAGCTTCATTTGTCCACATATACTTGTCGAACCCACAATTGATGACGACATAGTTGTTGGTGTTTGGCAGGCCTTGCCGGACAGAATTCACAAATTCAGGCAGCCAGTAATCATTAAGCGCATTGGTTTGTTTTCCGGTCCCATGCACGAAAGCGACGCCAGTATTGGCGAGCATGGTGAGGGACGCGAAAGCGCAGAGCAGAACACGTTGGAACATGGTTCCTCCCCATAAAGAAAAAGTAGAGGTCAAGACCTCGGATCAAATTGGTGAATTGGAATTCATTTTATGAATTGCCATTCACTTGCGCAACCTTTTCTTTGCTTTTTCTTTACCTTTTGTTTACAAAATTATAAAAAGAAAAGGATAAGGTGCTGAAAATATTAATGGTTTTGGCCGCCGCGCTAGCCCTATTTTTTTTGCGGAGCCTTGCCCAAAAGTCCGCTTCAGGAACCAAAACGTGTCATTTTGGGGCCCAATGGGGCGTCGGCTTAGAGCAGGCTTTGGATATCGGCCTTGAGTTGTTGGACCTCGGGATCGGAAACGCCATCGTAATAGCCGCGAATATGGCCAGTAGCATCGACCAAAATAAAGTTTTGGCTGTGCGCAATGATGTTACCGGGCAAACCCATTTTGAAATCTTCACAGATGATTTTTTCCAATTGGGTTTCAACGCCGGTGAGGAAGTGCCAATGCGCACCCGCCCGTTGTTTCTTGGCATATTGGGCCAGGACATCCGGTAAGTCGAAATCGGGATGAACCGTAATGGAGACTAAATCGATCCGATCGCCAAACTGCTCCTGCAAAAGCGCAAAATTCTTGGACATGGTAGGACAGGGCCCTGCACAACTGGTGAAAAAGAAATCGAGAACCCAGACCCGACCTTTAAGATGGTCAGTTGAAAAGGGTTGGGCGTGCTGGTCGATCAGATCAAAGGGTACGACAGCATCGTAAACCGGCAATTTCCGCGAATGATTTAAGGATCGCAATGTAACCAGGCCAAACAGGCAAAGTGTGGAAAATCCGGCCAAAAACAGGGAAAGTTTCTTAGGATTCATGCGCCACTTCCCGTTTTGGCTGTTTGATAGCCATGCGTTTGAACTGGCTAAACATGACCAAAAACAAACCAAATGTACCAAAAGAAATCCATTGAATGGTGTAGTTCATGTGCCGGCTAGCTGGCACTTCCGCCTGTTCCTGAAAAAGACCGAATCCGGGTTTTTGGTTGGTTTGCTCGATAAAAAACGGTTGGAGCGGTTCGTTGAATTGCGGCGCGATCAACTGGGTATCCAGGCGCAACCAGCGCCGTTTAAATTGACCTGCAGCGGCTGGCTTTTCAAAGTCGATAAAAAACTGGGCTTTCTGGGACGGACGTAAGAGCCCCTCCACCGTGACCACACCGGGTTCGGTTAACGCCTGCAACTTTTCACTGGTGGCCGTGTCGTATTCAACAAAACCGCGATCGACCAGAACCAAACCGAGCCCTTCCACCCGCAACGGCGTGACCAATTTAACGCCGGGCGTCTCGTGATTCGATCGGTTAATGATCATAATTTGCCGTTCCGGTTCATAAACACCCGAGGCGCGAACCCGGCCGTGCGCCTGTTCCTGCCAGGCCTGATTTTGGTTGAGGTCGAGAACTGGTCGAATGGCTTGTTCCGTCAGCATGTCAAAATAGTCAATTTTGAAGAGGTAGCGCTGGTATTGCCAATGGGCCATCCAATAACATGTCGCGGCTGCCAGTAGCCCTAAAATGGTTTTTTCCAGCGAGAAAACAAAAGTTCGGTTGCCAAACACCGCACACCTCGTAAGCGGAATCCTATCATCCTCCGGCAGGAATTCAATTGATGCACCACAAGAATTGGCCGGGCCATGCAGCTGCAGGCGATTTTCAAAGGCATTTTCAAGGGATTGCGCTAATAATTGCCTTGAAAAAGAAGTATCTGCCGCCTATGATGATAGGCCGTGTGCACACGTTCCGACAGTGATCACGCATTCCCCTTTTCTTCTTACCCGATGGAGCGTTCCGCGATCAATGCGAGTTCTCACAATTATTTTGTTTGTCTCCATAGGACTGTTTGCGCAGGCCGATAGGGATGCCGGAGCACTCAAGGCTGGCGTTGGTATTGATGAACACCTGGGGTCCAATGTGACCCTGGACCTGAGCTTTTACGATGAAAATGGGCAACAAGTTCACCTTCGCGATTATTTTGGTGCAGACAAGCCAGTGGTCATTGCACCGGTCTACTACAAATGTCCAGGTTTTTGTTCCACGATTCTGAACGGGTTAACGACTGCTCTCAACAATGAGGAACTCAAGCTCGGCGAAGATTTCACTGTCTTGGCTATCAGTTTCAATCCGGACGAGAATCACGAACTGGCTCTTGAAAAAGCTAAAAATTATTACGCCATGCTAGAAGGTCAGGTTGGTCCTGGCAATTGGCATTTTTTAACCGGCAACCCAAGCCAAATTCAGACGGTCATGCAGGAACTCGGCTTCCGCTACAAACGGATCGGCAATGAATTTTCCCATGCTTCCATGTTGGCGATTCTGTCGCCAACGGGAGCCATTTCACGCTACTTGTATGGGGTAACTTTCCCCAAACGCGATTTTCATTTGGGATTGGTCGAGGCTTCCGAGGGTAAAATCGGAACCACTATCGATCAATTCTTGGTCTACTGCTATCGTTTCAACCAAGAAACGGGCACCTACACAGTCGTCGCCATGAGGGTATTACGCATTGGGGGGATACTCACCCTGCTCGTAATGGGGACGTTTGGGTACTTCCTTTGGAAAAAGGACCCATCGAACAAACGGAGGATTCGAGAGAATGCCAATTGATGTTTCAGGAATATCAGAAATAGGCACCCGAGTCGATCAGGTCCAAATGGCCCTGATCTGGCTGATGGCTTTTTGCTTTATCGCCTGCAATGCAGTCTTGATTTATTTCATGCTGCGTTACCGGCGCAAATCAGCAAATCAACCCACTGCCGATTTACGCGGAAGCCACTTTATTGAAACGGTTTGGACCTTGATCCCAACCATCGTCGTCATCATCATTTTCTTTTACGGGATCAACGTTTGGTCCGACATGCGGACGCCCCCTGAAGATTCTTATCAAATCAATGTCAAGGCGCGCCAGTGGTCCTGGAGTTTCGAATATCCGGACGGTCGGGTTGAAGCAACGGAAATGGTGGTGCCCGTAGACACACCCATCAAATTGAACATGGTATCTGAAGATGTGTTGCACAGCTTCTTCCTGCCCCATTTCCGGGTCAAGGAAGATGTCGTCCCTTCTCAATATACCTACCTCTGGTTTGAAGCCAAAAAGACCGGTGACTACCATATCTTCTGTACCGAATATTGCGGTAAAGACCACAGTGCCATGTTGGGCAACCTGAAGGTTGTTGATGAAGAAGCATGGCAGCGCTGGTTACGCAATGAGCCGGAACCGGGCCAAGCCCCGCTCTCACCGGAACAACGCGGCGAGAAGTTGTGGGAAAAGTGGGGCTGCAAAGGCTGTCACTCTACCGATGGCTCTGTGGTTCTCGGCCCGAGCTTTAAAGGTATTTACGGTAAAGAAGAACATTTCGAATCGGGTGAGAGTCTGGTCATCGACGACAATTACATCCGCGAAAGTATCTATTCGCCGCAAGCCAAGATCGTCAAAGGTTTCACCAACCAACTGATGCCTTCTTTCCAAGGCCAACTGAAGGAAGACGACATTTCCGATGTCATCGCCTTCATTAAAAGTTTGCAATAAGGAGCCCTGAACCATGTCTCACGCACATGCCGACGAGCATTATCTTCAAGCCAAAGGTTTTTACAATTGGTTTTTCTCGGTCGACCACAAGCGCATCGGGCTCATGTACCTGTTGGCCATTCTGTTCTTCTTTTTGGTGGCTGGTTTTTCGGCCATCTTGGTCCGAACCGAGCTGTTGTTCCCCGGCCATACCATTGTAGATGCCCGCGGTTATAACGTTCTCTTCACCTTACACGGCGCCATTATGGTGTTCCTGTTCATCGTACCCGGCATTCCGGCAACCTTAGGCAATTTCCTGCTACCGCTCATGATCGGTGCCAAGGACGTTGCGTTCCCGCGCCTCAACCTGCTCAGCTTCTGGATCTACCTGTTGGGTGTGGTGTGTGTCTTGTACGCCTTAGTCGGTACACCCTGGAAAGACTGGCTGGATACCGGCTGGACTCTATACGCCCCCTACTCGGTACAATCGTCGACTGGGGTTATTCCGATCACCTTGGGTGTTTTCATCCTCGGCTTTTCCTCGATTTTGACCGGTTTAAACTTTACAGTTACCATCCATCGCCTGCGTGCACCTGGCATGACCTGGCACCGCCTGCCGCTCTTCTGCTGGGCCATTTATTCCGCCTCCCTGATCCAGATTCTGGCGACGCCGGTTGTCGGTATCACCTTGCTCTTGCTGATCATGGAACGCATTTTTGGCATCGGTTTCTTCACCCCGGCTTTGGGTGGTGACCCGATCCTGTTCGAGAACATGTTCTGGTTCTATTCCCACCCGGTTGTGTACATCATGATCCTGCCGGCCATGGGTGTCGTCGCTGAAATCCTGCCGGTCTTCTCAAAGAAACCGATCTTTGGTTATCGCGCCATTGCCTATTCGTCCCTGGCGATTGCCCTGGTCAGCTTCTTCGTGTGGGGTCACCACTTGTTTGTGTCCGGTATGAGCTATTGGTCGCGTTGGGTCTTCTCCCTGTTGACCTTTGCGGTCGCCATCCCCACAGCCATCAAGGTGTTCAACTGGATCTCGACCCTGTACAAGGGTTCGATTCGTTTGGACTCGCCCATGCTGTACGCTTGCGCTTTCATTTTCTTGTTCACCATTGCCGGATTGACCGGGATTCCCCTGGCAACCTTGGCAACTGATGTTCACCTGCACGACTCTTATTTCGTTGTGGCCCACTTCCACTACACCATGCAAGGTGGAACCGTGATTGGCCTTTTAGCGGGTTTACATTTCTGGTACCCCAAGATTTTCGGCAAAATGTACAACGAACTGGCTTCAAAAGTCGGGTTCTGGATGCTGTTTATCGGTTTCAACATGACCTTTATGCCGCAGTTCCTGCTCGGCTATTTCGGAATGCCGCGTCGCTATTACGATTATCTGCAGGAGTATGCCGATTTGCACTTCATGAGTTCGATTGGCGCCTACCTGAATGGTTTGGCTTACCTATTTATCTTTGGCAACCTGATCTACGGGTTGTTTAAAGGTAAAGCCGCAGCCAAGAATCCGTATGAATCTCTCTCACTTGAGTGGACGGTTCCTTCTCCGCCCCCGCTCACTAACTTTGACGAAGTACCGACGGTCGAAGACTGGACCTACGGTTACGCGTCTGAACAAAACGCATAAAGAGGTAAGCAAGCATGAGTGCACCCGGAACTTTTTTCCATGCCCACGAGGAAGATCC
Organism: Acidobacteriota bacterium; assembly: GCA_020637335.1. Lineage (GTDB taxonomy): Bacteria > Acidobacteriota > Holophagae > Acanthopleuribacterales > Acanthopleuribacteraceae > JACJWC01. Next base: position 146,040 of record JACJWC010000007.1, read on the forward strand.
CGTAGAAGCCTATCAAAACTTCAAGTTCGGGATGTGGATGTTCCTCGCCACGGAAGTCCTACTCTTTGGCGGGTTGTTCGCCGCATACTTCATCTTCAAGTACCGCTACCACGAGCTGTTTGTTAAAGGCTCCAGCCACCTGGATTGGCGTATGGGCTCGCTAAACACGCTTGTTCTGTTAATCAGTTCCTACACCATGGCGATGGCGGTTGATGCTGCTCAGCGCAGTGAAAACCAGAAACTGATTCGCAACCTGCTGTTGACCCTGCTCTTTGCCGCGACCTTCTTGGTCGTAAAAGGCTTCGAGTGGATCCCCAAATTCAATCATGGCATTTACCCCGGAACGGACATCTACTTCTCGATTTACTTTCTGACCACTGGCCTGCACTTGCTGCACGTTCTGATCGGAATGTTTTTTATCGGTTTGTTGGCGGTCCGTGCAAACAAGGGGCGATACAACAGTGAAAACTTTGGTGGGGTCGAAGTCGGCGGCCTGTATTGGCACTTAGTCGACATCATCTGGATCTTCCTGTTCCCCCTGCTCTACCTTGTTGGGAGTGTGTGAGATGTCTGAACACAAAATGGGCCACTTGCAGGAGCCCTCAACTTACCTGCGCATATTAATCTATCTTTTCGTTTTGACCATCGTTACGGTGGCTGCTTCCAAGGTCCATTTCGGTTGGGAATTCCTGAACGTGATTGTGGCTTTGGTGATTGCGGCCTTCAAGGCCAGCTTGGTCATCCGCTTCTTTATGCACGGCAAGTACGAGAACGGCGAAACCTGGGCGTTTATCGTTTATCCCATCGTCTTGCTGGTCACCTTGGTCGGGTTCCTCTTCCTGGATTATGGATTTCGACCCAAGGATAAATACGTGGTAACCCCGGTCGCCTTCGACGATCAGGCTCATGGCGAGCACGGCAGCAGCCACAACAGCACGGAAACGCACGGCGAACCGACCAATGACCATGCTGCAGCCGAAACGCCGGCAGAAACCCATGGCGATTCCAGCGACGTTGCCAACGCTGAACCCGCAGGCGAATCTCATGCAGAAGCACCGGCGGAAGCAGCAGCGAATGCCCTGCCCGGCGATGCAGCCAAAGGCTTGGAAAAAGCGAAAATCCTGTGCATTGCCTGCCATAAGGTGGACGGTGCCGGCAATGAACTGCCCGGTGCGCCGCCCTTTGCGGAAACCATGGCTAACCCGGAAAAAACGCCGGAATATCTGCGCAAATGGTTGAAGAATCCAGCCGAAGTTAAACCGGGCACCATTATGCCCAACTTGGGTTTGAGTGATAGCGATATCGAGAACCTGATTGCCTACCTGGCCACCATCAAAAACTAATCAACTAGGATTCAATTGAAAAAAGCGCCACGCTCATGTGGCGCTTTTTTTTTGCCCAAATATATTAGACGCCTCAAAAAAGGACTCCGTTAGTTGATTCGCGGGCTTTTTACAATCGGGAAGCAACACACACTTCCTTTTTGGCGTAGACCGGAAGTAGGAAACAACGGCCAATGCCATGGATAGGAGATTCTCAGGGCCCAGAGAGAATCGCCGCCTTTGTTTTCCCCAAAATAGTCTCGGAGGACGACATGAAAAAATACTTAGCGGCCTGCTTCCTTTTGTTGGGTTCCACCCTGGTCTTCGCTGGGGGCGACCGTTGTAACGCAAGCGCCCAAGAGTGTCTGGACGGCATGATTGAGAAATTTGCCCACAAAGGCTGGATGGGCGTTGAAATTAACAAAAATGAACAGGACCAAAAAGTGATCAACAAGGTCATCGCGGGAAGTCCGGCCGAAAAAGCTGGGATCCAGGTGGGTGACGTTCTTGTCGCCTTAAATGGCCACAACCTCGGTGAAAAATCCGAAGCGCTTGAGAACCTATACGCAGAAATGAAACCGGGTGCTGTATTCACTTACACTCTGGCCAATGCCGGCAAGCAACGCCAAGTCAAGGTCACCCTGGCTCCCATTCCGGACGAGGTCAAAGCACAATGGGTGGGTCACCACATGATGGCTCAACACCACCAAAACGCCGTTAATTAACCAAACCATGGAGGAGGATTTTCCTCCTCCGATTCAGATGCCCGGTTTATCCAGGACCATGACCAGTAAGAGCAAAGGTAAGTAAACGCTGAGAGCGATAAAAAAGGCCCGTGCACGCCCTTCACTTGGCCGAAACGCATAACGAATCCCTAACACCAGTAAACTGAAACCCGTCGCTAGCGCATATGTCCCATAATAAAATCCCGCCATATCGGTCAGGCTCGGCATCACACTGAGCGGGATTAAGATGATTAAATTCAGTAAAATCTGCCGGGTCCCCACAAAGTCATTGGCAACGACGGGTAACTGTTTCATCCCGGCCCGGGCATAATCCTCGCGATAGCGAATTGCGATGATCAAGGCATGTGGAATTTGCCAAATGAACAGAATGCCAAACAGGATCCAGGCCCCAAGCTCCATTTGATCGCGCGATGCGACCCAGCCCATAACCGGCAAAACCGCTCCGGGAATGGCGCCGACAAAGCTGCTTAAACTGGTCTTATACTTAAGAGGCGTATACCAAGCCAGGTAAGAAACGCCGCACAAAACGGTGACCAACGAGCTGTAGGGATTCACCCACAACCATAAATAAGCGTAACCCGCACCCATCAGTAACCAGCCAAACAAAAAGGCGCTCAGCGCCGAAACGCGTCCAGACGGCAACGGACGCTGGCGGGTCCGTTCCATCAAGGCATCCTTATGGCGTTCAAAATATTGATTCAAGGCCAACGATCCGGCACCTGCCAAGCCCACCCCAAAGCCCAACATGGTCATGCGCAACCAGCGAACCTGATCTGGTTCCGCAAGGATAAAGCCCAAACAGGACGTAAAAATGATGACCACCAACGCACGTGGTTTGGTCAATTCCCAAAGTCCACTCGCCTTGCCAAGCCAACCTGCCAACCTCAAAGCGACCTCCGCTGCCGATTATAGCCTTACTGGAAAAGGCCTCAAAAGCTTGGGTTTAGGCAAAGCTTGGAGTATGATGCCGGTCGGTGCGACATGTCAGCAGAAATTGAAGTTCAACCTATTCCCAAATCCATCCAATTGGCGGGCTACCTGCTCGGCTTGCTCATGCGTTTTCTGTTCTGGTCTGCGCGCAAGGAAACGATTGGTTTAGAAGCGATTCGTCCCTTTTTCGAAGAGGGGCAGCCAATTATTGTTGCCGCTTGGCACAATCGCAATCTTTTGGCACCACCCGCCTATCGCGCTGCCAGCAAAGCTTACGGACGAAAAATCTGTGTAATTGCTTCGCAGAGCAAAGATGGTGAATTGGCCGCTTGCGCCTTGAAAATGGTGGGCATCGATTCGGCACGGGGATCCAGTAGTCGCGGAGGCTCACAGGCCCTGCGCATGATGGTACGGCTCTTACAAAAAGGTATTTACCTCGGCATTACGCCAGACGGACCGCGCGGCCCCTGTTACCATGTAGAACCCGGTGTTATCGCTTTGGCTAAGTTAGGCCAGGCACCCATCGTACCGCTGTCGATTGATGCCAAACCCAAAAAACGCCTGGGTTCCTGGGACCGTTTATTTGTGCCTCTACCCTTCTCGAAAATGCGGATTGTGTGGGGTGAACCAATTTGGGTCGACAAAAATGTAAGCACCGAACAAATGGAAGGTTTAGCCTTAAAAGTACAAGAGGCCTTACAAACCATTGGCCAACGAGCGGAAATCCATGACTGATCAGCCAATAGAAACGCGACCCAAACGCACACCGGGCCCCGACCAAATCGTCACCTGGACCCATCGCCTTCAATACATCGCATTCCGTTTCTTTAAGGCACTGGTTTGGCTGTCGCCCCTTTGGCTCATGCGCGCACTTGGCAGCGTGTTCGGCTGGTGTTACTGGGCCTTTGACAAGCGCCACCGCCAGGTCGCTTTAATAAATTTTGACCTGGTTTTTGGTCAGGCAAAACCAGAAGACGAGAAACAACAAGAAGTGAAAAAGGCCTTCATTCATTTTGGCCAAGCCCTAATGGAAACTCTTTGGTTCCAACGCTTAAACACGAAAAACCACATGAAGTACGTGGTCATTGAAGGCATGAACGGATTTTATGAGGCCTTAGAACACGGCAAAGGCTTGTTGTTGTGCAGTGCTCATTATGGCAACTGGGAATTGTTGGCCAATACCTTGGGTCTATTAAAGATTCCCTTATCCGTGATGGCCCGACCCATCGACAATCCACTTGTGCATGTCGAGGTAGAAAAGCTGCGCACGCAAAGCGGAAATCGGGTCATTTACAAACATAAATCGGCGCGCAAAGTGATTGGCGATCTTAAGGAAAATCGGGTGGTTGGCGTTGTCAACGACCAGGATGTCCACGATCAAAACCGCATCTTTTGCGATTTTTTTGGCCACCAAGCCACCGCCACACCCTTGCCTGCAACCCTGGCCTACAAGTTCGGGACACCGCTCATCTGCGGATTTTCTGAGCCCATCGGCAAAGGTCGCTATTTATTGCGGTTTAGTCCCCTCATCTGGCCAGACCCCACGAGCCCCCAGGAACAGGAAATTCAACGCATAACCCTTCAATTGAACCGCGAATTGGAACAGCAAATCCAAAAAAGCCCAACCTACTGGCTGTGGATGCACAAGCGCTTTAAAACCACGCCCGAAGGACCCAACCCCATATATCAGCAGACGCGTAAAGTCGAATAAGCCATTTATCATCAAATTTTGGCTGACGTTCCTACCTTTCAGGTACAATAAAACCAATAAAACACGTTGCCCTGGCAGTCTATTACCTTCAGGGTTTTGTGAGATGCGGTGGGGGCCAAAAGCGTTGTGACGAAAACAGCCAATCCATTTGGAGCGCATTCTCTTGACTTGGCCATCGAAACCGCCAATATGGCCTTGTGGTATTGGGATGTTTCAGCTGGCATTATTCAGTGGTACGCTTTTATCCCCTCCAATCTGGGCTTTACCTTGGATGTGTTACCGCACAACAACGTCGAGTTTTGGGAATCCATCCATCCCGAAGACCGCGATTTGGTGCGTGTCCAAACCATCGCCTGCCTTAAAGGCTTCTCCGATCAATTCGTCTCTGAACACCGCTTCCTAAAGCCGGATGGTACTTACAGCTGGGTCGAATCCAGGGGGCGGATCGTCGAATCCAATGGGACTCAGGTCACGAAAATGCAGGGCGTCCTAATGGAGATTGGCGCTCGCAAACGGGCCGAAGAGGTTTTACGCCGGTCCAGCGAGAATTTGAAACGCATCCTGAATCGGTTACCGGGCACTATTCTGGTGGTCGACGAATGGGGCGGCATCCGATTTATGACCAAGGACGAAGGACTGCCCAATCAACCGCAAAATTTTTTGGATTGGGTAGCTCAACCCGTCCAGTCCGCAACCCGTTCGGCCCTGCACCGCGCCATTCATCTCAACGAACCCGGAGTGATTGAAGTCAAGATGCAAGGCATCTCCAGCGAGTGGCGCTGGTACAACCTCCACTTCTCGCCCATGATCCACGGTACAGAAAAAGAAGCCATGGTTATTGCGGAAGATATAACCGAACGCAAAAAAGCCGAGCAGGTTCTTTTCCGCCTCGCAGAGGGGACCCGGGGCCAGGTTGGAGAACTTTTTTTCAGCCGCATCGTGGAACACTTGGCCGAAACCGTTGAGGCAGATTACACCATTATTGCCACCCTTTCGGATAAACAACCGGGAATAGCCCGCACCGTAGCCGTATTTGGGCCTGATGGAATTCAAAGCAACTTCGAATATCAGCTCGAAGGTTCACCCTGCTATGACGTGTGGCAACGCGGGATTTGTGTTTTTCCCAATGATGTGCACTCGTTGTTCCCCAAGGACCAAATGCTGATCGAAATGGGCATCAAAGCCTATATTGGCGTTCCCTTGGTTTCTTCAACTGGCGAAACCATTGGGCTCATGGCCAGCTTGTTCTGCCAACCGCTTACGGAACGGGCTTTTCAAGTATCCACCTTAACGGTTTTCGCCAATCGAGCGGCTCTGGAACTGGAACGGCAACGGGACGAACAACGCCTCAACGAGCACCGCGAACGCTATGAACTGCTCTTTGCAACCATTCAAGATGCCCTGATCATGATTCGCGAGTCCGATCTAACCGTTGCAGAAGCCAACCAAAAGGCCTGTGAACTTTATGGTTATGAACCGCATGAATGGTTTGGTTTGGATGCCATGTCGCTTTCAGCAGAGCCTGATCTCAGCTATCAGGCCCTTCAAGAACTCTTCGAAATGCATCCATCCCGACGCCACAAGGTCGAAAGGCTTCACCGGCGCAAGGACGGCAGCACTTTCCAAGTCGAAAGCACCTTGAGTTTGATGGAATTCCGCGGTGAACGCATTATTTGTGCCTTAGTCCGCGACGTGTCCGAACGCATCCAACAGCAACAGTTGCTCGCTCGCAATACTCGACTCTTGGAACAATCCCAATCCGCATCGCGAGTGGGCGGTTGGGAATTTGACCGCAAGCGCAAAGCCCTGTACTGGACGGATCAGATGTTCCTCATCCTTGAGTTTCCAGGCAGTTACAGTCCCAATTGGGAAGAGTTTATGGGCTTGGTCACACCCGAATGGCAGCCGCCGCTGGAACGCGCCATTGAGCGTCTGTTCAATCAAAACCAACACCTGGACTTGGATTTGGAGATGTTCACCAAAAACCTCAACCGCAAGTGGGTGCGTTTGGTGGCCAGCAGCAGCGATCGCAACACCTTTTTTGGCGCCTTACAGGACATCCACAAACAAAAAACGCTTGAATACCAATTGGCCCAAACCCAGAAAGTCGAGAGTATTGGCCGATTGGCAGGCGGAGTTGCCCACGATTTTAACAACCTGCTGACCACCATCATTGGCTATTCCGAATTGGCGCGCGACCCCAAAACCTCCAACCTACAGGAATGCTTAAGTCAAATCAGCGAGGCCGCCGAGAAAGGCGCCTTCCTGACCAAACAACTGCTCGGCTTTGCCCGAAAACAAATGTCCCACCCACAGGTCGTGGATCTCAATGAACAGATCCACAAGACCACCGCCTGGTTGGGCCGCCTCCTGGGTGAAGATATTCAAGTAGAAGAACATCTACAAAGTGATTTACCACCTGTTTTAATGGATCCCAGTCAATTTGAGCAGGTCATTCTCAATCTGGCTATCAATGCCCGAGATGCCATGCCAGAGGGTGGCAAGTTAATTTTGGAATCCAGTAAGTCCAATCCGAGCCAGCGCCATTTGGCGCCCCTTTCGCTCTCTCTCAATAACGAACAGTATCTATGCCTGGCCATTAAAGACTCTGGCAGTGGCATCGAATCCGAGGTTCTGCCTCATATTTTTGAACCGTTTTTCACAACTAAACCCGTTGGTAAAGGAACCGGCCTGGGGCTATCCAACTGTTATGGCATTATGAAACAAAACAAGGGCTTTATTTTTGCCGATAGTGTGCCGAATCGGGGCACCACATTCCTGCTCTACTTCCTGATTGAGAAGCAAAGGAAAGTTGAGGCTGCGGCGCCGAGCAAACCCATTAGCAGCCAAGTTGGAAAAGAGTTTTTATTAGTAGTCGAGGACGATGAACTCATCCGCGAAATGGTCGCCTCCTTTTTGCAAAAAATGGGCTATCAGATTTTGACGGCCATGAACGGAGAAGAGGCGCTAAGCCTGATCAAAGGTCGCGAATCCGAAATCGATATGCTGTTGACCGATATCGTCATGCCCAAGATGGGCGGGGTCGAGTTAACCCGTAAGTTGCGCCAAATCAAACCCGATTTAAGGGTTTTGTACACGTCCGGTTATACCCAAAAACCCATCCTGGAAAATGAAGGCAGTACGCCGCCGTTCCTACCCAAGCCTTTTTCGTTGCCCGATCTGTCCCGTAAAGTGCGTGAGGTCCTGCAACGCAATTAAGCAATGGCTTGGCTTTATTTGCTTCATTGCCTAAAATGGGCTCTTTGATTTAAAGGCATAACCCCTGCATGACCTTGATTTCTGGATACAACCAATCTGCTTGGGAAGCGCTCATCGACCAGGACAGATTAAACCCCAAACAAACCCCAAGGAAACGCTGGCGCAAAGCACAGGCTGCGGAACAGGCCTTTTGGCGCAATTGGCGCCAGAACCCGCTTTATGGCCACATTGATTTGGCGGGGTTCTGGGCTGATGTCTTAGCCAAAACAGGTGGACCTCGCCTGGCAGGCCATATCTTGGACATCGGCTGTGGCCCTGTACCTGCCCTCAATTTCTGGCGCGATGCAGAAACCCAGGCTTTGGGTGTTGACCCTCTGGCAGCCTTCTATTCAGAAAACCATATAGTCGAGAGTGGGCCAGGCCTGGAACCGATCGCCATGTGGTGCGGCGGCGGTGAATCTATCCCCATCCGCGACCAGGTTGCCGATCAGGTCTTTTGTTTCAATGTTTTGGACCACGTTGCCCAAGCGGAATCGGTTCTCCAGGAGATTCGCCGAATCCTGAAACCCGATGGGTTTGCCCGGATTTATGTCCACACCTTCAAAGCCTGGATTTGCCCCTTCCTTTTTTGGGACACGCCCCATGTCTATCACTGGAGTCCAAGCCAATTTGAGGCCTTGCTACAGAACCATGGCTTTCGGATTCAAACCGTCCTGCATGAGCCCAAAACCTTTGATTTACCCTCCAGCCTGTGGGGCCGTTTGCGCAATTTGCCCTACTGGGTGGCCAGTCATACCGCTTATACCTCGTATTTCCAGCTGACCCTGGCCTGATCCCAACCAAAACCGCTGCTGACCAGCCCGAAACGTACCCTTGCATGGGATTACTAAGTAAGTCCAATCAACTGGTGTTGCGAGGGATAAAGCCCAAACGCGGAAGCGAGTTTCAGGACCCATAGCAATGCCCCCCGTGGCATCCCAATGCAAAACCCTGCCACCCAGAAACTTTTTTTATCAGCTTTCGTTTTTATAGTAATGTGATATCGTTTTGATATCACCGGAGGTTGTGATGAAAACAGAAGATCGATTGTACGAAACGTCTGCTGGGGGTTCAGCCCTGTTCCTGAACATCATGGGTTACCTGCTTGCCCTGTTCCTGTTTATCTTTGTCCATATTCCCTTGGCCATCGTGGCTGCAGCTTTGTTATTGGTTGGCATGATCATTATGAGTACGGGGTTTTACACCCTTCAACCCAATCAAACGGCTGTTGTCACGTTGTTTGGCGCTTATAAAGGCATTGTGAAACGCGAGGGATTTCATTGGTTTAACCCATTCACGATTCGCAAAAAAATCAGTATGCGTACGCGTAACTTCACTACCGAAGTCCTCAAAGTGAACGATGCCATGGGCAATCCCATTGAGATCGGTGCTGTCGTGGTCTGGAAGGTACGCAATGCGGCCCAAGCCGTTTTTGACGTGGACCACTTCGAGGAGTACGTCGAAACGCAAAGTGAAAGCGCGATTCGCCATTTGGCCTCGCTTTTCCCTTATGACACGCCCCATTCCGAAGGAACTCTTTCGCTGCGCGGCAGTACGGAGGAAGTCAATGAATTGCTGGCTAAAGAACTCCAAGAACGCCTGTCCAAGGCTGGGGTGGACGTAGAGGAGTCCCGCCTGTCTCACCTAGCTTATGCGCCTGAGATTGCGGGTGCCATGCTGCAACGCCAGCAGGCCCAGGCAGTGGTGGATGCGCGCAACACGATTGTTGAGGGCGCCGTTTCTATGGTGCAAATGGCTCTGGATCGCCTAAAGGACGAAAAAGTTATCGTTCTGGATGAAGAGCGTAAGGCTGCCATGGTCTCCAACCTCCTGGTCGTGCTCTGCGGGGACAAAGCCGCCCAGCCGGTTTTGAACACGAGCACCTTGTACCACTGAGGACGTTGTGGCAGAAAAGAAATCCGTTCTTTTGCGGATGTCCCCTGAACTCTGGCAGGCACTAAACCAATGGGCCGAGCAGGAATTCCGTTCCTTAAATGGTCAGATCGAGTATCTCCTGACCCAAGCCGTCAAAAACAGACAAAAGAAGAAAGAACAGGACAAATAAAAAAGGCCCTCACGAAGAGGGCCTTTTGTTATTGATCGCGGTAAGCCGAATTATTCAGCGCTACCGAAAGCAACCAATTCCGTTGTGGAAACGGAAGTTACAGATTTCACCAAACCGCCAGCACGAACCTGAGAAGACATCCAGGTTTCAACTTTGCCGGCTTCGGTTTCAACCGAAGATTTTTTGCAAGCCAGGGATTGACCAGCGATTTCAACCGTTTCATCCGTCATTTCAACAGCGGGCGCTTCCGTTGCTTCCGTGGCAACAGCTTCAGGAGCAGTCAACGGGAGGGTCATGGTTTGAGACATCGTGTTGCCAGCGACGGTCGTTTCCATGTTGTAGGTAACGCTGTCAGCAGTGACTTCGGTTACGGTGTATTTCATTTCGGTCGTCATGCCAGCGGCTTCGGTTTTGTATTGAGCCCAGTCACCAACTTTGGCATTTGCCCACGGATGATCCATGGATTTTTCTTCAGTTGCAGGTGCCGTTTCTTCAGCGGGAGCCGGAGCGGGAGCTTCAGCGGTTTCGGTTGCCGGGGCAGCCGGCGCTTCAGTTTTTTCACCACAGTTAAAAAGGGTGAACGCAGCGATCATTAAAAGAAACATCAATTTTTTCATGTAGCGAGACCTCCTCACACGGCCGCTACTATGCGATAGCAGGCCAAGTGGTGTCAAGTATTAGCGCCCATCGTCCACTATAAAGGACAATTTTGTGGGCAAAACTACATTTTGCACCCATTTGAGCGGTAAGTCAGGCTTGCGAGCCGGTGCAGAAGCCGCGCACCAACATTGGTATCCCATTCGTCATCGGGATCTTTGGCATTGGGCGCAACTTCTACCAAGTCAAAACCCACAATTTTGCGGCCACTCGCAACCACTTGTTCTAAGAGGTAAACCGCCTGATTAAAGCTCAACCCACCAGGAACTGGCGTGCCGGTGTGCGGGCAACAGGCGGGGTCCAATCCATCGATATCAAACGAGACGTAAACTTCTTTGGGTAAGGGTTTGAGAATTTCTTGACAGATCGCATGCCAGGAACAGCCTTGAAACAATTTGGCCTGGATCAGATGATCGTAAAAAGCATGGATGGAAGGATGGTTCTCGGCGATTTGGGCCTCATCCTCACTAAAATCGCGAACCCCCACCGAAACCAGGGCTGCCAGCTCGGGAATTTCGTGGACCAAGTTATACATGATGGAGGCATGCGAATATAAAAATCCTTCATAGGCCACGCGCAAATCTGCATGAGCATCAAAATGCAGGATGCCCATCCCGGGATAACGGTCAAAATGGGCCAAAATGGAACCGTAGGGCGATGCGTGATCCCCACCTAAAATTGCGACCCGTTTACCTTCCTCAAGGAGGCTTGCTACCAGGCAGCGCAGTTCCACATTTAATTGATCGCCAATTTGGTTAATCTTTTCCAAGTCATGGCGCAATTTGCCTTGAACCCGACCTCCCGCTTCGATAATGGGCAAGGCCAGGGCAGAACATTCGCGGTTCCAAGTTCGCCACTTCTCTGAAATCGGAAGCATGGCCACTTCTTGTCCAAAGGAACGCTGCAGTTGCGGATCAAAAAGATCCAACTGATGCGAGGCCTTCACGATGGCGTCAGGTGCGGCGGCGGTACCTCTGCCATAGGAAGTCGTTACCTCCCAGGGAACGCCTATTACCACAATCTGTTGCTGCGACTCTTCCAGGTAAAACCCAAAAAGACCCGCATCCGCGGGGGGCGGTCCGTCGATGAAAGAACCCGATTTCATGTTGCCCTCTCCGGCACCTAGTCGTTGCCGTCGCTTCTTATTCTAGACACAACTATGAAGCTCCGTCACAAAAATTAAGCGGGGTTTCCCTCTAGTTTACGGTCTAAGCCTTGCTATAGTTTGGCCAGAGGTGGCGCGATGCTAATTTACGTGTGGTTATGGGGATGGGGTGTTCAGGCACAACTTGAGGCACACGTCCAATACTTGGCATCGGATAGTTTAAAAGGTCGGCCCTACCCTTCGGTCCAACTGGATCAAGCCGCGGATTACATTGTCGAACGCTTTAAAGAAATGGGCATTCAACCGCTGGAATCGGGCTATTTCCAAAAGGGCCCGGATCAACTCACCAATGTCGTGGCCTGGATTCCCGGCACACAATCTGAGGTCATTGTTTTAAGTGCCCATTACGATCATATTGGCATGGCCAAATCGGGTCCAGATCTCATCTTCAACGGCGCGAACGACAACGCGAGCGGGGTCGCGGTAATGCTGGAGGTTGCCCGCATATTGAAAGCCCGACCCACCCCAAAATACACAATCCTGTTTACTGCATTTTCAGGCGAAGAAGCCGGCATGCTGGGCAGCCGCTATTTTGTGAATCATCCGCCCATAACGCTCGAACGGATCCGTTTCCAACTCAACCTGGAACAAGTCGGCCGCTGGGACGAACTGGATCCTGCGCCCAACCAACCCCCCAAGGCCGTTTCTTTAACCGGCTTTACCTATACGGATGCGGAAAGCGTCATGGGACCATTGGCTAAGGCTAATGGTTTGACCTTAATTGGACACCCGGTAAATTCGCAACGCTATTTCACCCGCTCCGACAACGCGTCCTTTGCCTTTGCCGGCATCCCTTGCCATACCTTGAGCGCTTGTTATGCCTTTCCCGATTATCATGGCGTCGATGATGAATGGGAAAAACTGGATTTTGCCTTCATGGCCCAAATCGTTACAATGGTGGCCGAAAGCATTCAAACCTGGGCCGAATCCGGCCAAACTCCGGTGTGGAACCCTATTCCTCAAACCGAACCCTTCCGGCGGGCCCAACCTTAGATTTTTTGGAGGATCTTTATGCTCTTGCTTATTTTATGTGGCTTCTTGTGCCTGGACGGAGAAACCGCCCCAATTCAAAAAGAGGTAGACACTTACCTGGCCCAATACACCCAAACGTACTTGGATCTGTATTACAAATCAGCCCTGGCCGAATGGGATGCCAACACCAAAATCATCGATGGCGATGACAGCAACCAAAAAAAGGTGGAAGCGGCCAATGAAGCCATGGCCCAATTCACTGGCAGCACCGAGAACATCGAAAAAACGCGCGCCTTTTTAGCCAAAAAGGATCAACTCAGTGCTCTCCAAGTGCGTCAGCTGGAAGCAATCCTGTACGCTGCTGCCAATAACCCGCAAACCATTCCCGAACTGGTTAAAAAGCGCATTGCTGCAGAAGCGGTTCAAAACGAAAATCTATTCGGCTTTGACTTCCAACTCAACGGCAAATCGGTCTCTACCAATGAATTGGATGACATTTTGGTCGATAGCACCGACCTTAAGCAACGTTTGGAAGCGTGGACTGTCTCCAAGGCCGTTGGCCCGACGCTAAAAGCAGGACTTGTCGATCTCGTCAAGCTGCGTAATGAAACCGTTCAAGCGCTCGGATATAAGGACTATTTTGACTACCAAGTTTCTGCTTACGGCATGTCCTCCGAAGAAATGATGGCCATGATGGACGCCTTTATTCGGGAGCTGCGCCCGCTTTACCGCGAATTGCACACCTGGGCCCGCTACGAATTGGCCAAAAAATACGGAACTGAAGTCCCCGACCAGTTGCCCGCCCACTGGCTGCCCAACCGCTGGGGCCAGGACTGGAGCGAAATGCTGACCGTTGAAGGTTTTGATTTGGATGCGGCCTTGGCGGATAAATCTGCCGAATGGGTGGTGCAACAAGGTGAAGCCTTTTACGTCTCTTTAGGCTTCCCCAAATTACCCCAAACCTTTTGGGACAAATCTTCGCTCTATCCCTTGCCCGCTGACGCCACTTACAAAAAAAACAACCATGCCAGCGCATGGCATTTGGACCTGCAAAACGATGTACGCAGCCTGATGAGTGTTCAAAATAATGCGCGATGGTACAGCACGGTTCACCACGAACTGGGTCACATCTACTACTACATTAGCTACAGTACGCCAAATGTTCCGCCCCTCCTGCGCGAAGGAGCTAACCGCGGTTTCCACGAGGGCGTTGGCTCTTTGATGGGTCTGGCTTCCAGCCAAAAGTTGTTTTTGCAAGGCCGAGGTTTGATCCCGGCCGATGCTCAAAGCGACGAAATCCAAGCATTGCTTAAAGAAGCGCTCGAGTTCGTTGTTTTTATCCCCTTCTCCGCCGGTGTGATGACCCACTTCGAACGCGATTTATACGAAGGCAAGATCAGCCCGAGTGAATACAACAAACGTTGGTGGGCCTATGCGGCCAAGTTTCAGGGCATGGTCCCGCCAGCAGAACGCGGCGAAGCCTTTTGCGATGCGGCCACCAAAACCCACATCAACAATGACGCCGCTCAATACTACGACTATGCGATCAGCTTCATTCTGCTGCATCAACTACACGCTCATATCGCCAAAAACATCCTCAAACAGGATCCGCGCAATACCAATTACTACGGTAACCCCAAGGTGGGGGCGTTTTTGAGTGAGATCCTGAAAAAAGGTGGGACCGAAGATTGGCGCAAAGTCATGCGTGAAAGTTTGGGTGAGGAAGTCAGTGCCAAGGCGATCCAGGACTATTTCGCGCCCCTGATGGCCTACCTGAAAAAGCAAAATGAGGGCCGCAAAGCCACCTTACCTGAACTGTAAAGCCAAAAGTTAAATCAAGAGCAATTGGCCCGGCTGGCCCCTTTGGAATGGGGGCCAGCTAAAGGCCAAAAACCGGGACATCTGCTTGATTTTCTGCCATTTTCAGGTCATGATGAGGGGTTTGTGTCCGTCTGACGGGCTGCCCGCTTTATCGCTGTTTGGCAACGTCTTGAGCGTCCCGTCGAAATTTTATTTGGGAGATTTGCATGCAGAAAATTGACGTCAAAAATCCAGTCGTTGAGCTTGATGGCGATGAAATGACCCGCATTATTTGGGCGTTCATTAAGGACAAGCTGATCTTGCCCTACCTCAATTTAGAGATCGATTACTTTGATTTGGGCATGGAGCATCGCGATGCCACCAACGACCAGGTCACGATTGACGCGGCGAATGCCATCAAAAAACACAAAGTCGGCATTAAGTGCGCCACCATCACCCCAGACGAAGCGCGGGTCGAAGAGTTCAAGTTGAAAAAAATGTGGAAATCGCCCAACGGCACCATCCGCAATATTCTGGGTGGAACCGTTTTTCGTGAGCCAATCATTTGCCAGAACGTGCCCCGTTACGTGCCCGGCTGGTCCGATCCCATCGTTATTGGCCGTCATGCCTTTGGCGACCAGTACCGCGCAACCGATTTCAAAGTGCCCGGACCCGGAACTCTGACGTTGAGTTTTAAACCTGCCGATGGCGGACCCATTCAGGAACACGAAGTTTTCCAGTTCCCCTCCGGTGGTGTTGCCATGGGCATGTACAACCTGGACGAATCGATCATTGGTTTTGCCCGCAGCTGCATGCACTTCGCACTGGACCGCAAATGGCCGCTGTACATGTCAACCAAAAACACCATTTTGAAAGCTTACGACGGCCGCTTCAAAGACCTGTTCCAACAAGTCTATGAGCAGGAATTTGTGAAACAGTTCATGATGGCCGGTATCTCTTACGAACACCGCCTGATCGATGACATGGTTGCATTTGCGATGAAATCCAACGGCAAATTCGTATGGGCCTGTAAAAACTACGACGGCGACGTTCAATCAGACACGGTTGCGCAAGGGTTCGGTTCACTGGGCTTGATGACCTCTGTTCTGCTCACCCCGGACGGCGAAATCTGCGAAGCAGAAGCCGCCCATGGCACAGTTACACGCCACTACCGCATGCACCAGCAGGGCAAACAAACTTCGACCAACCCGATTGCTTCGATATTTGCCTGGACCCGCGGTTTGGCCCACCGCGCCAAATTGGATGGCAACTCAGCACTGCAACATTTCAGCGAAACCTTGGAAAAGGTCTGCATTGAGACAGTTGAATCCGGCAAGATGACCAAGGATTTGGCTATCCTGATCGGGCCCGACACACCATGGCTCAATACACAGGACTTCCTGGACGCTATCGACACCAATCTGCGTGCGAAATTGGCTTGAAAGTTTGCCTGATCGCCAATCCGGTTTCGGGCCGCGGAAAAGCGGCCCGTTGGACCCATTTTCTGGAAAAAGAACTCAAGGCGCGCCAACATGTGGTGCGCCTTTTTTTTACGACGCCCAACCCCCAAGATCTGGCCCAGTTCACCCCCGATTTAGCGCCTGACGAGCGCGTCGTTGTGATTGGTGGCGACGGTACCTTTAATCTGGTCATTAATCATTTGCACCATCCGCACCCCTTGATTTTTCTGGGGCTGGGAACTGCAAACGTTTTGCGGGTCGAGTACCGGCAACCGAATAAACCGCGCCAGGTCATTGACTTCTTGGAACGTGGCCATTTGTTTCCAGCGCCTTGCGGCAGCATTAACGGGTCGCGAAAATTTGCCATGATGTGGAGCTGTGGTCTGGATGGCGCCATCCTGGCCAGCATCCACCAAAAAAGTAAAAACCGCTTCGGCAAACTAGCCATCGCATTGAGAGGCGTTGCATGCCTGCTCTCGTATCCTTTTTATCAGGCGGAAATTGAAACCGATTCGGACAACGCCAAAGGCGAGTTTATGCTGGTCTCGTGTATCAACCATTACGGTGGCCCGTTCCGCGTTTTTGGACCCAAGCAAACGGACAAGCCCTTAAAGATTATGTCCGCGCGCATTTCTTCACGCTGGCAAATGCTCTTGTTTTTCCTCAACCTGTTTATGGGCAGAGCCGCACGACGAGCTCAAAATGCCATCTGGTCGGCTGACTGGGCGCGCATTCGCTGTGAACAGGTTCCGGGCCAGGTAGACGGCGATGCGTTTTCGTGCGCTGAACTCCGGATTGAACCGTGTCCTGATCCGATTTTCTTTTTGGTTTTGGACAAGGCCTAAATGATTTTGATTTGGCTGTTTCGCACCTTTTTTAGCCTGTGGTTGCTTTTGACTTTAGGGGTCTGGCGTTCGACCCGACGCTTACCCAAACTCAAAGCATCGACCCTTGAGTCCTATCCCCCGTTGACCGTTTTAATACCAGCGGCCAATGAACAGGAATCGATTAAAACAACCATTCAACGCTTGCTGGCCTGCAATTATCCGGACCTGAAAATTATTGCTGTAAACGATCGTTCTACAGATGAAACGGGTAGCATTCTCAACCGTCTTGCCGAGGAAAACAATCGCCTTGAAGTCATTCATATCGAGAAGTTACCAGACGGATGGATGGGCAAGGTCCATGCCCTAAACACGGCCTGGCAACGGGTAACCAGCCCATGGTTTCTCGTCTGTGATGCAGATGTATCCTTCGCCCCAGATAGCCTCAAACAAGCGGTTCAACATGCCATGGCTCACGATTTGGATCACCTCAGCCTCGTACCCCAACTCGGTGCCAAAAGCAAACCTGCGCAATGGGTGCTGGATAATTTCAGCATGATGGGTGTAGCAGGCATCCCATTTGACCATCGGGGCCGGGTCGGCGGACCAGGGTTCGGGATCGGCGCCTTCCAACTCATCAAAAGCGATTTTTTTAAACGCTGTCCCGGGTTCCCAGCGATTCAGTTGGAGGTCATTGACGATATCGCGCTCGGCCAAATGATCTACCGTTCGGGTGGGCACAGTGGCATCGCGAATGGCGCCAGCCAGGTGTCCCTGACCTGGTATGCGAATTGGCGTACGATTATTCTAGGCTTAGAAAAAAATCTATTTGCAGCTGCTACCGGCTATAGGATCTGGCCCATTCTTCCGATCGTGTTGGCCGCATGCCTGTTTCTGATTAGTCCCGTGGCGGTTTGGGCACTAGGTAGCCCAATAGACCAAGGCTGCGTGTTTGGGGGCATGGGCTTGCATTTTCTCGGCCTGGCCATTGCAGCCCGGCACATGAAAGTAAAACCCCGCCATGCGTTAGCCTCACCGTTTGCTTTGGCGACCTTCCTTCTGGCCTTCTGTCATTCCAGTTGGGTCGTTTTATGTATGGGTGGGGTCCGTTGGCGGGGTACGTTTTACCCACTCAGCCAATTGCGCAAACAGCGCGACGCCAAACGCAGCGCCTGATTTTATTGGATGCGTTTCATGATCTGGGCCATACGGGCCGCTTCCTTGACCAGGCCCGGATGATTGGGCAGCTTTTTAAGCGCACTTTGGCAAAGCGCATTGGCTTCCTGAAATTGGTCCTTGGCCACGTGGGCTTCCACCAATTCAACCAGGACATTTCCGTAATCATCGCGGAAATCGTCTAAGCCCAGGTTTGACTTCTTGATTTTGGGGTCGGCAAACAATTTTTCGTATATGGCAGCGACCTTTTGAAAATCCTTACCCGCAGATTTGAGTTGGACTTGGTACGTATCCAATCGCAGGGCAGCCAAAGTCGGATGCTCGGCTACTTGGGCAGGCACCTGATCCAGTTTGGCAAAAATAGCAGCATAATCGCCGGCTTTTTGCGACTTGAGAACCCATCGGTGTAAGACGGCCAAATAATTGGTAACACCGTTTTCAACCGAAATGTCCTGGGCCACCAAGTCCAGTGCCTCCTCTAATTTGCCATCATCAACGGCGCCCGCCACCTGATTTTGGCGCATCCACAATTCCAGGTTTTGAGCGCGATCGGGAGCCCGTTCGCGCAAGGCAGCCCAGTAGCCGGCCTGATCCTCTGCATTGCCATACGAATCGCGGATCAATGCCTCCCAAATCAAGATATCCAGATTACAAACGGGATTGAGCGCCGCAGCCCGCTTGGCAAACGAAAGACCTTCGAGCAAAGCACCGCTGGTGCGCAAATGATCGGCTTGAACGCATAGGAGATGCGCGACACCCGTTTCGAATTTTTCGCGGTGCTCACCGGTTAAGGGCGCCAACTTCTCGCAGATGACCAGGGTTTCGGGAATCTTATTTTCGGCTTCAGCCACCTGCATCAAGGAAACACCTGCATTGAAACAGACTGGCAAAAACTCCTTGCGTTCGGGGTAACGGGAAAACCCAGCGGCCCCCAATAATCCGCACAATTCAATTTTCTTGTCATTGAATAAGGTCAACGCTTCGTTATAAAAGTGAGCATCCAGTTGTGGACCCACATAGGCGAAATTGGGCGCTAACTTTAAGCTTAGCTCCAATAACAAAGCGGATTGGGCTGGAAAAGTTTTAACCACCTGATAGGCGCCCAGGTTCATCATGGCCGATAACAGGTCCTGGCGGGTCCGCGTTCCTTCGAAGAATTGGGCATCTGCCTTCTTCGACAGACCTTTCAGCTGGTCTAGCTTTGTTTCAGGTGCTGCTGCCGCCAACAAAAACGCAGCGGTCACAGGACTAAATTGGCCTTCTAAGGCGGAGAGCGGGTCCGCTTCCAGGTCCTCACTCTTTTTCAACTTGCCATCCAGGTTTTTGCCTAGTTTTTTTAACCACTTGTCCGAGCCGGACTCGAGCCCTTCCGGTTGAATCTGCGCGAGGAAGTCGTGCAGTTTGGACTGGGCAACCTGCAACCCTTCAGAATCCAAATAACCCCCCGCCAACAAGCCCATTTCCAAAAAACCAAGACCGGGCTCCTTCTCAGCAGAAACGCGAGTCAACACATTTTCTAACAGTCCACCGGAGTTGGCCTGGAACCCGAACATCAAACAAAGCAGCAGCATGTTCTCCTCCTTAGAGAATGGCGGCGATTATATCAGATCAAGCCACTTCTCAGGTCCGTTGGGATCTGACCCCTTCTATGGTGGATACCGATTGAAAATGGGCACGTACTTTCATGAGGGCTGCAGCAAAGGATTCGGCACTCTCAAACCGAGCCATTTTATTTTTGGCAAGCGCTTTAAAGCAGATGGACTCCACTTCTTGAGGCACGCCAAAAGCCGCCAGGGATTCCGGCGCCTGGTGGACAGCCGCCCACAGCACCTTGATCGGTGAACCGGTAAAGGGCGGGTGACCGGCTAACAATTCATAAAAGAGGACTCCCAACGCGTAAACATCCGTGCGGATATCCGCTTCTTCATGGGCATCAATTTGTTCGGGCGACATGTAACATGGCGTGCCAACCACATCATGGGTTCGGGTTACCCGGGTTGCACTAGCCGCCATTTTGGCAGTACCAAAGTCCATTAATCGAATCTGGCCACTGGGCTCGACCATGACATTGGACGGTTTTACATCGCGATGAATGATGCCTTCACCATGAGCCGCATGTAACGCTTGTCCAATGGCAATCGTAATATCAACGGCCTCAGCAACCGAAACGCGGCGTTCCAAAATGATTTGGGACAGCGCCTTGCCCTCCACGTACTCCATGGTGAAATAAGAGATGGGCACCTCACTGAACTCATAAATCTGGACAACGCCAGGATGTTGCACCCGGGCAATCAACTTGGCTTCCTGGCGGAACCGCTCGGATACACCTTGCTCCAGCTCTCCTGTTGGCAATAATGTTTTCAGCGCTACATCACGGCCCAGTTTCATATCGCGGGCCCGGTATACGGATCCCATGCCGCCCCGTCCCACACATTCGAGGATCTGGTATTTGCCCACCACCGTTCCCTTTTCCAGGACATGTGCCGCCAACAGGGCCATATCCTTACCAATCCCCAAATGATGCATGGAAAGTTGACAGCGGATGCGAGCCAGTACTACCGAAAAAACAAAAGGCTTGGTGATGTAATCATTGGCGCCGAGTTCGAATCCGCGCAGGACAAAATCCGTTTCGGATTGGCCCGTCACCAAAATAATCGGGAGTCGCAGCCGGCTATTCTGCTCGCGAATTCGGGTGAGAACCTGAAAGCCATCCATTTCGGGCATGTTGAGATCCAACAGGACCAAGTCATAATTTGTTTTTTCCAATGCATCAAAACAGGCCGGACCATCTAATACATGGTCTGAGTGGAAGCCATAGCGGGCCAAATACGTGCTCAGCATTTGTCCGATACCCGGATCGTCGTCAACAATCAGAATCTGATGTTCAATGGATTCCATCAATGCCCCGTTCTAGTGGAAGAGAACCGACACGTTTCTTTTCGGAAGAACTGGCAACGACCTTAAGCCGCATCCGTTTTTTATCTCGTGGCCTTTCCGGAAACCGACCCAACCTTCTTTCCCTTGTTTTCTTTGGTGGCATTCAGATTTTTTTTGCATTGCCGATAAATTTGCTTAATGATTTCCAGATTCCTACCGTAAAAAATCCTCCCTCAAGTAGACAGAAAGGGTTCAAACAATGAAAACTACCGTGATTCTCGGAATTATGGCCCTGAGCGCAACCATCTGTGGATATGCTCAACTTTCAGCCAATATTGGCGTGACCAGCAACTACGTCTGGCGCGGTCTGACCCAAAACGAAGAAGACCCTGCGGTTCAGGGTGGCGTGGACTATGGTTGGGCCAATGGCATTTACATTGGGACTTGGGCCTCCAACGTGCCGAAACCTTATGACGTGGAAATTGATGGTTATCTCGGATGGGCAGGTGAAACGGAATCCGGATTTGGCTGGGACATCGGTTATGTCTACTACGCCTACACAGGCGATAAGGACATCGAATTCGGCGAAGCCTATGTCGGTGGCGGCTTTAAGATGCTGGCCGCCAAGCTCTACCGCGATTTTGAAAATGAAACCACCTATTACGAATTGGGCCTGAATTTTGAGTTACCTGCGGATTTTGCCCTAAGTCTGCGCGGGGGCAATTACGATTTGGGCGGCGAAGATGGATCCGAGGTCGATTGGGAAGTGAAATTATCCAGACCATTTGGCAATTTGGAGGTTTCGGCTTTAATCGCCGACTCGGGCTTCGCGGACGACGTTCAATATGCGTTGACGGCCATATATACGTTTGGTGGTGAATAAGTCATTCATTGGGCCGGGAGTTTCTCACACGAATCCTGCATCACCCCCGGTGATGTGCAACAACTCCTGGCCGATCAAGGCTTTGATTTGCGCTGTTTTTTACCCTATGATGATGAGGCAACTTCTTCGTCTTGGAGCACTTATGACTAAGCGCATTTTTGTATTTTTCACAAGTCTTTTCCTTCCGCTGGTATTTGCGCAATCGCCTGCCTATAAAACAGGCCAACCCTTGACCGACGTGGTCAAAACAAGCAAAAAACCGGTGGCTAGCAAAGGCAAATTGAAAGTTCCCTTAATCACTTGGGGCGGCGATGTCGCAACCATCATGGGTGAAAAGGCTGACCTGTTTAAGCAAGAAGGCTTGGACGTGGAAGTGTTTGTCGAAAATAACTTCCCCAAGCAAGTGGAAGCCTGTCTGAGTGGTGAAACACCTTTATTGCGCGGAACGTTGGGGATGATTAACTCCGCAGCCGAAGTGTTCCAAAAAAATGGCTTGGACCTGGTGGTGATTTATCAGATGACTTGGTCCAACGGCGGCGACGCAATGGTTGTCCGCAGTGCCAAAAAACCGGGCGATTTAAAAGGCAAATCGATTGCTTTACAGCTGTACGGGCCGCATATGGATTACGCAGCCAATATATTGAACAGCGCCAAAGTCCCACTTGACCAAGTCCAATTTAAATGGCTGGAAGAACTCACCTTGCCAACCTTTGACACCAAGGGAAAGACCATTGATCCCGTCACCGCGTTTATCAACGATTCCAACCTGGACGCCACCATGTGCATCATTCCGGATGCACTGGCATTGACCTCCGGCGGAGAAGTTGGGACGGGGTCTTCGGGTTCGGTCAAAGGCGCCCGCATCCTGCTCTCAACCAAGACTGCAAGTCGAGTTATTTCAGACGTCTACGCCGTGCGGTCGGATTATTTCGACGCGAACAAAAGCCAGGTCGAGAAATTGGTTCACGCGCTGATGAAATCGGAAGAGGCCCTGTCCGATCTGTTTGCCAACAAGGCCAAACGCCAGTCTGAATATCAGCAAGTCATGACCCGCGCAGCCGATCTTTTGCTCGGTGCGCCTCAAGCGGTTCCCGACATAGAAGCCTTGATGGGCGATTGCGAGTTTGTCGGATTTGAAGGCAATGTCAGCTTCTTCACCGGAAAAGGCACCACCCGCAATTTCGATAATTTGCAAAAGGAAATCCAATCAAGCTTCAAAGCCATGGGGCTTATGCGTCAATCGGTCACTATGAAAAATGCCAATTGGAATTACCAATCCCTGGCGGCCGGTCTCAAAAACGTAAAAGAGGTTCCGGCCGCACCCAAATTCGATGCGCAAAAGGTCGTATCCAAAGTTGAAAAGAAGATCAGTGTCGAGCCCACCACTTGGGCCGAAGAAGGCACTCTGTTCCAAATCGAAATCAATTTTGGCGCCAATCAAAGTGATTTCACGGAAAGCCAGTACGCCAATGACTATCAAAAGGCCATCGAAATTGCCGAAACCTATGGCGGTTCTCTAATTATGATTGAAGGCCATTCGGACCCGTTGGGTATTCTCAAGGCAAAACAAAACGGTACAGCTCAAGTCGAAATCTCTCAGATGGAGCAACAGGCCAAAAACCTCTCGTTAGAACGGGCCGACGCGGTGCGCAAAAGCTTTTTGAGCTTCTGCAAGAAAAAAGGGTTGCGCATCGATGAAAGCCAATTTGTCGCCATCGGCATGGGCATCACTTCACCTAAGTTCAATCCACCTCGCACCAAGGAGGAATGGGAAGCTAATCGTCGGGTTGTGTTCCGCATCAAGCAAATTGAAGCAGAGCTCTCCGAATTTTCGCCGTTGGAGTAGGCGATGCAGGTTCAAAATGCCCTGAAAGCAATTGGGTTGCTGGTCCTTCTTTTGGGCTGCAAAAGTGCACCAACTGCCCAAAACCGTGTGAATTCCAAAACGGCACCCCAAGTGCAGGAAATTCAAGTGACGCCCATCAGTCTGGAAGGCGTGGATGCCAATGCAGCAGTGAGTTTGGCCCGCAACATCTACTTCATTTTTGATGGCTCGGGCAGCATGTACGACCCACCAGGCAGCCAATGTGGTTCCGATAACCGATTCCGCAATAAATTGGAAGGCGCACAATGGGCGGTTACCGAGTTTCTGAAAAGCATTCCAGACGACATTAATATTGGCTTGTTCGTGTTTGACAACAACGGCATGAGTGAGCGCGTCCCACTTGGCACGTCAAATCGCGAGGCATTCCTTGCCGCCATCCAAAATGTGCGGGCCGGTGGTGGAACGCCCCTCTACGAAGCCATGCGCACGGGAACCCAACAATTGGTCAACCAATACCGCAACCAATTGGGGTACGGCGAGTATCGTTTGGTGGTTGTGACCGATGGCATTGCCAGCAATATTGCCGAAGCCAGCGTGAACACCTTAAGTAAAGGTATCCCCATTTACGCCATTGGACTTTGCGTGGAAAGTAACCACCCATTGCGCCAATACGCCACCTCCTACCGCTCGGCAGATAATTTTGAGGCGCTTCAAAAAGGACTGGAAGAAACCTTGGCCGAGTTGCCGAGTTTTGATCCAGCCGACTTTGAAGCCATTTATGAGGAGTCAACGCAGAAGCCATGAAAAAGACGACCATTGGCGCCATTTTATTGGTCATCATCGGCGGACTCCTGGTCCTGACCTATAGCTGGATCCGCCCGATTTTGTTTGAAAAAAACCAACGCAACACCTCGGACGCATCCGGCAAACTCGGCAGTTTGACCATCGGTGGGGATAACTACCTGGGTTATTGGTTTTTAACGGCACCAGAAATGCGCAAAGCCTGCGCGCGTGATGGCTTGCAGATCCAATTTGAGGACGATGGCGGCGCTTACGTGGATCGCCTGAAAGCCTTTGCCGATCGCAAACTGGATGCGGTCGTCATGCCAATCTCCTCCTATTTGATTCATGGCGAAGCCCATAAATATCCCGGCGTTATTGTGGCTGCGATTTCCGAGTCTCGCGGGGCCGATGGCCTGGTTTCGAAAAATAACATCACCCAGATTTCCCAATTGAATGATCCTAACTTAAAAATTGTCTACACCGCAGATTCGCCCAGCTCATTCCTTCTAGACCTGACCATCGCCGACTTTGACTTGACTCAGTTGGCCGAAGATCCGCGTTGGCGGGTTGAAGTGGGCGGCTCCCGGGACGTGCTCAAAAAGGCCGAAAAAGGTGAAGGCGATGTGTTTGTGATGTGGGAGCCCGATCTTTCCAAAGCCAAAAAGCTACCCGGCATTCACGATTTGTGGGGATCTGACCGCTTTAGCGGGTACATTATCGATGTCCTGATTGTCCATCGCGATGTGGTCCAGAACCGCAAAGAGGCCGTTGCCACCCTGCTCAAACACTATTTTCGAACGTTAAAGGTCTATGCCAATAACCGCGAAAAAATGCTCGATGAAATGGGCCGTTCAACCGATCTCAAAAAATCGTTGCTTGATGAAACGGTCAAAAAAATCGAGTGGTATGACTTGTTTGAAAATGCACGACTCCAATTCGGTTTGCCCGGTAAAACCGGCGAAACGGTTAACGACGGCCTGATCTCAGCCATTCTCGCCAATACAGACGTCTTGGTGCGCACGAAACGTCTAAGCAAGGACCCATTGGCCGGAAACCCCTACTTGATCACGCAATCTTCATTCCTCGAACACCTGCAGGGCTTGGAAGTAACCGATCCCGTCAAAGCGAGTAATGCCAATATTTCCTTTGATCCACTGTCCGATGAGGAGTGGAACCAAATGCGCCAAGTGGGGGTTTTTCGGGTCGAACCGATCACCTTTCAAAGTTGGAACAACCTCCTAACCCAGGACGGGAAAGACACGGTGGACCGCATCGCCACCCTGTTGAGGAACAATTATCCTCAGTACCGTATTTTGGTACGTGGCCATACCGCGCCCGGTGGAGACGAGAACGAGAACCGCAAACTTTCGCTTGAAAGGGCTCAAAGCGTGGTGCAATATCTTAAAGCTGTCCATGAGCTTGATCCCCATCGAATGCATGCGGTCGGTGCCGGCTCCGCTATTCCTCCGGAACGCAAACCGGGTGAATCTCAACGCGCCTACCTTTATCGTCAGGCTCGTGTGGAATTCGTGGCCTTAGAAGGAAACAACATTTAAATGAACTCCTCCTACGGAACGGCACCCACGCCCGAAAGTAAAATGGCCCAGGTCAAAAAGGTCCGCTGGGCGGTTTTACGTGAATCCATACAACACCCCACAACCGTCTTCCCTTTAGCAATCGCAAGCGTGGCCGGCATTTACGCCAGCGCGATCCATTTCGATGCGACCTCTTTCCTGTGGACGGCTGTCCCTGCCCTGCTCGGAGTGGGTTCTTGGATCTACCACTACTTCATCCGCTTCGACAAAATTGCGAATAAACATCTGGAAAAACTTAAGTTCCAGGCTCTAGAGCTCAAGAAATCGGTCGCGGAGGAACTGTACAAAGAGTGTCGCCATCACGGATTCAGTGAAGGCGCCAAAGAGGTCCGAGAACTGGAACAAGCGTTCATCCAGCTGTGGACCTTTCTCAAAGACCAGCAAGGCGGCGCGCCTATTGCCAGTGCCGAACGTTTCTTATCCCTCGCAGAGGACAGTTTTCAGGAAGGGCTTGGTATGCTGCGTTCGGGCTTGGAAACCTTTAAGCTGCTTAAAACCCTAGATCACCAAAAGTTGCAACGCGAAGTCGTCGCCTGGATGGCGGAAATGAAAAAATACGAACGCGATCCCGAGCGCTACGCCATCCAGATGAGCGCCCTTAAAACCAAAATCCAAAGCCACCACACCCGACTCAATATTTACCGCGACAAACTGAATCAGGTCCACCAGTTCCTGGCCCAAAGCGAGGTCATCGAAGCCGCCTTGGAAACCACCTTGTTGGAAGCCAATGAGCTTTTGAACCAGGGTCAGTTCCAGATCAAGGCCGATGCCGCTTCCCGCTTGGAAAATGCCGTAGCTGCGGCCCGTCGCGTTGAAGAAAAATTGCGAATCCCATCCGGGGGTTCACCTGACGAAGACCTCTATCTTGAGGCAGGTAGAACCCACCAAAACCAGGATCCCGAATCTTAAACTGCACTTCATGGAGGAGTTATGAGCGACGAAAAAGTTGGAATTTTCAGAGCCATTTTCAGGTATTTTCGCTACTGGAACTGGCGTAAGGCCCGCTACATTCTGGATGCCGCGGACGAGCAGTTCACGGGCTCCGTTGATGGCATCAAGGCCGCATTCGATATGCAACAGGATAAGATGGTTTCCCAGTTCCGCGGCCTGCGTGATGCAATTGCCCAAGTGGAAACCGTTTTGGAAGAGAAACGCAGCAATCTGGAAGACCTCAACCGCGAAGAAGACGACTTGATCAGCAAGCGCGAAGGTGCGCTCAATCTGGCGGAAGCCGCCCAAGCCAAAGGCGATACGGCCGGTTACGAAAAGCACGCCGCTGCTTTCGAACGTTTCCAGGTCCGCATTGAAGAAATCGAAGGCCGTCAAGCCCGCCTGGAAGCCGAAATCGGCGAAACCGGCAAGGTCATGGACCGGTACATGATGCAACTCCAAGATCTTCAGAGTGAGATCGAGAAAATGCCGACCCAAAAAGCGGAAGCGATTGCCGATTTCATTTCAGCCAAACAGATTATTGAACTCAATGATCGTCTCCACGGCCTCGAAACCAGCGTCGATCGCGGTCCCATCTCAGCCGTCATGAAAGCCAACCGCGAGCTAACCGCAAAGGCCCGCATTTCCGACAAATTGGCGGGTGCGGATATCCGGGTTCAGGACAAGGAATACGAAAAAGCAGGTCGGGTTTCTACCGCGCGCTCCAAAATGGAAGAAATGTTGGCCGCCCGCAAAGCCGAAAAAGCACCCGCGACTACCGAAGCTCCGGTCCAGGAAAAAAGTTCAGACGACCGGCCCAAGATTTGATCGGAGGTACCTGGATCATGAAATTTCGCTTGATTTTCGTTTTTCTCCTGTGTGGCCTAGTGTTGGCCCATTCACCCGAACCGCCCGCTAAAGCAAAAACCTACAAGGTTGCCTGGTCTGTTTATGTGGGCTGGATGCCCTGGGACTATGCCGGTCACTCGGGAATCCTAAAAAAATGGGCCGATAAATACGGCATTAACATCGAATTGGTACGCATGGACTACATCCCCTCGGTTGAAGCCTACGTGGCTGGCCAGGTCGATGCCTGTGTCATGACCAATATGGAGTGCCTGGATATGCCAGCAGCGAGTGGCATCGATTCCACCGCTCTGATCGTTGGCGATTATTCCAATGGCAATGACGCCATCCTGACCCGCGACAATATCGATATTAAAGGCCTAAAAGGCAAACAGATATCGCTGGTCGAATTAAGTGTTTCGCATTACCTGCTCTCGCGCTGCCTGACCATGAACGGCCTGAAGGAAAAAGATGTCAACCTGATCAATACTTCGGATGCCGATATTGCACCCATTTTCTTAAGCAATTCTAGCCAGAAAGTGGTCGTCACCTGGAACCCCATGGTCATGCAGGTCGAACAAGCTCCCGGCATCAACAAGATATTCACCTCAGCCGACATTCCAGGCGAAGTATTGGACCTGATGGTCGTAAACACCAAAACCTTGCAAGCTGACCCTGCGTTGGGAAAAGCCCTCACCGGTGCCTGGTTTGAGGTTCTTGCTCTGATCTCCAAACGAGGTCCTGAAACCGACAAGGCCCTGGAATTTATGGCCAGTTCTGCCGGTTGTTCCGCGGTCGAATTTAAAAACCAACTCAAAACCACCGCCATGTTCTGGACACCCCAGGCCGCCTTGGATTTCACGACTAGCGAAGAAATCCGCACCAAAATGGAATTTGTTCGCCAGTTCTGTTTCGATAAGGGTCTGTTGGGTGAAGGTTCGGACAGTGCCGATATTTTCGGCGTTTCCTATCCGGGCGGTGAAGTGCAAGGCAATAAAAACAAGGTCCGCATGCGCTTTGATGCTTCCTTTGTCAAAATGGCGGCCGAAGGGTCGCTGTAAGGAGCGTTTACCGCGTGGGCTTTTTTAATCTGCTCGCTAAACCGGGCCCCAAAATGAGTTGGGGCCTGGGCCTTTGTTTATTCCTATTGGCCTTAATCGCCTATGTCGCGGTGGCGGAGTCCCGCCACCGCGAGAACCCCGACGATAAAGTTGTACCAACCTTCGCCAAAATGGTCGATGGCTTCTACTCCGTCGCCTTTGAGAAGGACCGCAATGAGGAATACCGTCTGTGGGTCGATACTTGGGCCAGTTTCAAACGGGTGGGCATCGCCGCCCTGTTTTTGATTTTCGCCGTGTTGCTCGGCCTGCACATGGGCCTTTTCCCCTACTGGGAATCGCTTTTCCTCAAATTCATGCTCTTTTTTGACAAGGTCCCAGCTTTGGCCCTCTTGCCCATCCTTTTTATCGCCTTTGGTTTAGGGGAAACGTCCAAAATTGCCCTGATCACGATTGGGGTGTTTCCAACCATTACCCTGGATACGTATTTGCGCGCCAAAAACATTGCCGGTGAACAAATTATGAAGGGCCTTACCTTAGGCGCGACCCATGCCGAAATCGCCTACCGCATCGTATTGCCGCAAATCTTGCCCGATGTGCTGGATACCATCCGCCTCAATTTCAAGGCTATGATTCTGTTCCTGATAGCCGCCGAAGCCGTATCGTCCGATGTCGGGCTGGGGTATCGCATCTTTCTCGTCCGCCGCTACCTGGCCATGGACATCATCATCCCCTACGTCATTTGGATCTCGCTGCTGGCCTTCCTGGCCGATGCAGGGCTGCGCTGGTTCATTCAGAAAAAGTTCCGCTGGCGTATGCAGGGGGCAGGCTGATGAGCAGTGATTTCATTCTCGAATTCCACGATGTCTACAAAAGCTACGATGATTTAAGTGGGACTAAACTCGTCCTCAACGATATTGATCTGCAGGTCCGAAAAGGCGAATTCATCACCTTACTCGGCCCCAGCGGTTGCGGAAAATCCACTATGCTGCGCCTGATTCTCGGCTCAGAAAAACCCAGCAAGGGCACGGTTATGATCGATGGCTTGCCGGCCGAGGGGCCAAGCCGGGATCGCGGCATTGTCTATCAGAAGTATTCGTTGTTTCCCCATCTGACCGTTTTGGACAACGTTATCTTTGGTCTGGACTTGGAACAGTTCAGCCAGTTCAGCCGCTACCTGCAACCCGCAAAGTACCGCAGGGAACGCAAAAAACACCAGGAACGCGGCGCGGCCATGCTGGAACGAATGGGACTTGGCCATGCGCTGTACAAATATCCGCACCAACTGAGTGGCGGAATGCGCCAACGGGTGGCCATCGCTCAAGCCATGATCATGGAACCCAAAATCTTGCTGATGGATGAACCATTTGGTGCCCTGGACGATAACTCACGAACCGATATGCAGCTGTTTATTCTGGAACAATGGGAACGAACGCACATGACCGTGTTTTTTGTGACCCATGACCTGGTGGAAGCGCTATTCCTGGGCAGCCGATTGTTGGTCCTTTCCCAGTATTACACCACGGCAAAAGACCATAATGAAGGTTCCAAAATCGTGACCGATCGCGAAGTACCGGGCGGGTTTCCCAAACCGACCAGTTTCAAAAACTCGCCTCACCTCAAAGAGCTTTTAAATGAAGTGCGCCGATCCGGTCTGGACCCTGAATTTGCCAGACACATTACCGAATTCGATCTCTCCCACCGCGATGCCATGCGGACTGTCACTCCGGAGGAATGGGGCAATGGCCAAAAAGAGCAGTAAAACGAAGACCCAAAGTCAGGATCGGCCTGGTTTTCTGGAGGATTTGGGCAAGGCCTACACCCTGCGGCGCAAAAATATTGTTTTGCTGACAGGTGATATTCACGGCCTGTTCTGGAGCCCCAAAAAAGAGGGCTTTTTCCCCCTGGAGGAGGCCCTGGTCCACGAGCTTTCGGATAAATTCACCCTGGTTCGCATGGATATCGCCTCCGGCTTGACCTTCTACGATAAGTCTTCGGAATTGGAGATTTTACGTGTATGTGAATCCAAGGACGGAGTTTACATCCCCAAGGAGCGATTCCAGAGCATGCAGCGCATGTTGGAAGGTTCGCGCCACAGCCCATTGCCCGCTTTGGTTCTGATGAAAGGCATCCAAGAAGCCTACGTGCGGGTGCGAAAGGAAGAGCCGAATCTTAAACCGCTGTGTATGTTGATCTTTTATGCAGGTGCGTTGATTCCCAACGGCGATTTCACGCGTTTGGGCGATTTGGACCGCCAACGTCTGGTCCATTTTATGACCTGGGTAAGTGAAAGTAGCTTTGTCAACAGCCCCGACCTGATCCTGCTGGTCAACTCGGTGAAGTCCGAGATCAACAGCAAAATCCACGGCCTGCCCCATTCAGCCCATATCGAGATTTCGCTGCCCGGTGAAGACCAACGCGCGGCCTTTGTTGATCATTTCCTGAAAAACGCCAAGGTCAAATTTGAAGGCGGGAAAGAACGTTTCATCACCTCCACTGCCGGGCTCAAGTTGAACCATCTCAAGGATTTAATGGAAGTGTCATCGCGCAGTGATGGCACGATCACCAAGGACGAAGTGGTCGCTCAAGTCAACGAAATCCTGCAGGCCGAACTGGGTGACATCATCAAGATCCGCTACCCCTCCCACAAGCCATCCGACATTATTGGCTACAAGGAAACCGGCGAGATCTTTAACAGCATTTTCGAACGTTGCGAAGATCCTGAAACCGCTGTCAGCGCCATCCTGGTGTCCGGTCCAAACGGTGCCGGTAAGACCTACCAGCTCGAAGCCTATGCCAGTCAATCCGGTCGGGTCGTCGTAGAGTTGGGTGGGATTCGCGGCCAGTATTTTGGCGAAACGGATCGTTTTTTCGAATTGTTGCGCTGGCATATCGCCACCTTCGGCAAAATCCTGATCCTGGTCGATGAAGCCCATACCGCCTTCGGGTCCGTCCACTCATCGGGCACCCACGAAACGGAAATGCGTTTGGCCGGCAACATCATCAAGATGATGGGCGATCCGACTTACTTGGGCAAAGTTTTGTGGGGCATGATGACCTCAAGACCGGACGAATTGGATCCCGACATCAAGTCGCGCGCGCCCATTCAGGTACCTATCTTTGATTTGGAAGGTGAACCCCGAAAAATCTTTCTGCACGAGATGTTTAAACGCAAAAAGGTTTCGATCTCCGATGAGGATTTGGGCACCGTTCTGGGCGAAACCGACTACTATTCCGCCCGTGATTACCGCAACCTGGTCGCCGAAGTCCTGGCCCAGCGCCGTAAAAAACCAGACATCACCGTCCTCGAAGTCTTGAGCGGCTGGCATGCCTCCAAATCCATCAAAACGCAACGCGAGTTCCAGTCTCTCATCGCCGCCATGCACTGCTCCTACCCCAACCTTTTGCCCCATAACCTGCGCGAAATGGATGACAGAACCATAACCAAGCGGGTTGAAGAGTTGAAGTGGTATCTGTCTAAATGAGTTTTGATCCGCAAGCACTCCACGCCCTGTTACGGCAATTTTTTGCCTGCGCGTGGAGTGATGCGGAGCGCAAACAATTTGTGCGCAGCTTGCGCGACATGATCCAGTTCGAGGATCAACTCAATGCTGCGCGCAACCAAGCATTGGCCCTTGTTCAGGCAGATCCCACAGCAGATCACGTGGTCTGGCTGGAAGGCGTGTTGCGCATGCTGGAAAGGGTGCGCAGCGGTTTGAATCCCCACCGCTCCGAAGCGGCCTTCAGCCCGGGCAGTGATATTCTCCATCTGCTCGGTCAACAAATCCAAAAGGCCGATCACCACTTGCGCATCTGTGTCTTCACCATTTCGGACAATGTGATTACCGATCGCCTGATCGATGCCATGGCACGTGGCCTTAAAGTCGAAATCATCACGGATAACGACAAACGCCATGATACGGGCAGCGATATTCGCCAACTCCGTCAGGCCGGCGCAGCCATTCGCATGGATGATGGACCCGACCACATGCACCACAAATTTGCTCTGTTTGACGATGTCATTCTCTTGACCGGGAGCTTTAATTGGACCCGCAGTGCCAGCGCGCGCAACTACGAGAATGTTTTAATCACCCGCGACCCGGTTCTGGTCAAATCCTACTTACGCGAATATAAGCGGTTGTGGACCCAATTCCAAGCCTCCGCCAACTGATCCAACCTGGACTTTAATGGCGTGTGGGAACACCGTCTGTGCTCAAGGCGATCCACATTCACCTTATTGATAGACAAATCTTCATGTATGATCAATGTGAAACCAATATTTCGAGGTGACTTAAATGGTTTGGTTGTTGCTCCTGTTCCCCTCTGCAGATCCTGAATTGGAAACCTTTGTCGCCTGGTTATCCGGCACTTTTAGCAGTACCGAACAGGCTAAAGCAGATCCCGATTTCTACGATATCCATTTGGTAATGGCGCCTATATGGACTGATCGGACAGATGGTTATTGGTTTTATGTGGAGCAAGCCGTGGCCACCAGCTTGGAAAAACCCTACCGCCAACGGGTTTACCATGTTAGTCGATTGGAAAATGGTCAAATCGAATCAGCCGTATACACGTTGAAAGACCCACAAACGTATGTCGGGGCAGGCCAAGAACCCCAGCGATTTGATGCGCTTTCGCCAAACGACCTGGAAGTGCGCGAAGGGTGTGCCGTCATTATGCATCGCGAGCCAGATGGCTCTTTTAAAGGCGGAACCCAAGAAAACCATTGCGCCAGCAATCTGCGCGGGGCCAGTTACGCCACTTCAGAAATCACCCTAAGCGAAAACCTTTTGATCAGTTGGGACCGCGGGTTTGCGGACAACGGAGAACAGGTGTGGGGCGCTCAAAAAGGCGGTTATCACTTTAAGCGGCTGAATTAGCTGGTGTTACGCCCCGAAAGAGGCGCGATACGGCCAGCGGGCTGGTTAAAAGAGAAACCAAGGTTAAGCCCACAAATGCAGGCGGGTGGGGAATCATCACAAAATTGCCGATGGCGCCCAATAGCACCAAACCACCTACCACCCAGGCATTGACCTTGGCTCGGCTGGGTGAGATCAGGCATGCCAGACTTCCGCCACAAAAACTGCCCAACAGCATGGCAGCGTAGAGGACGGCAAAAACAGTCCAGGGCAGGCTATGGGCGTATTCGGCCAATGCGGTTCGGTTTTGCAAATCCAAATCGGTCGGGGCCGGCACAATTTGATGGCTGATAACATCGCCAACACTTACCAAGGTGAAGGCCACGATGATTCCAATCAGAATGGCGACAAAAGGGCGCATGCGTTCCTCCGTTTAAGCTTCGACCCATTTGCGAAAGAGTGGGGGGATCTTGGCTTTGAATTGTACCCTTTCTCCCGTTATGGGATGGGGAAAACTCAAACCCATGGCGTGCAAAGCCAGGCGTGGACCGTGGTCATCCGTGTTGCCATAGCGTTCGTCACCAAAGATGGGAAACCCGCGATCGGCCAAATGCACACGGATCTGATGTTTTCGCCCTGTTAATAAAGCGACCTGAACCAAGGCCAAATGACGACCCTGTTTCAAAACCGTGTAATCAGTATGGGACAATTTGCCTTTATTGGGATCCGAGGTGCTGAAAACAGCGTAATTGGCCCCTTCGGCCAGGTAGGAGGTGATGCGATCGGAGGGTGGGTCCACTTGTCCGTGAACGACAGCGGCATAGGTTTTGTGCGTTTTGTCCCACTGGGTTTGTAAGGTGTATTTCACCTCTTCGGATTTAGCAAAAACCAGTAAACCCGAGGTATCGCGGTCCAGGCGGTGGACAATAAAGATCCGCGAACGATTGCGTTTCTGACCGATTCGCACGTAATCCGTCATCATGTAATAAGCCGTTTTTTCGCGTTCCTTTTCCGTAGCGATGGTTAGCAATCCAGCAGGTTTATCAACCACCAAAATGCTTTTGTCCTCAAACACAATGTGCAATCGCTTGCCGCGAGTAGGTGCCATTCTTCGCCTCCAGGCCCAAGCCTAATTCAAAAAGACGGGAAAAGCACCCGGAAACGTGGTCTCGGATACTTCCAATGCTGCCTGCGGTGGATCTTCAAAAATAATTCTTCGGCTCAAGTCCACTCTAATGCCATGGCTTTTTGGCCCATAACCCGGTCATGAAAGACCAGATTGGCGGTCTTGTGCTCGGATCGGGCCGCACCAAAACACACGTGCAACGGCAATAAATGTTCTTCACGCGGATGGCAGTATCGAGCGGAAGGTGCTTGATCCCAATGCAGGAGCCGCTCATTTCGAAATGCGGCATCCACACCTTCATGAACACAGGTCTGCAATAACCAGTCATCAAAGGCCCGATTATGGGCTTCCGCCTGAGGGTCGGGTCGGAACAAGGCACGCAAATTGTGAAATGACATACCAGACCCTAATAACAAAATGCCCTGGTCGGGTAAATGTTGAAGCGCTTCACCCAAGCGGATGTGATGCTGGGGATCGAGACGCGCATCCATCGATATTTGTAGACAAGGGATGTCGGCTTCTGGATACATCAACAAAAGTGGAATAAACAGCCCGTGATCAAAGCCGCGATCAGCGAGGTTGGCTTTCAACCCAAAACGAGCCAGATCATCAACCAATGTGCCAGCCAGGGGCGGAGAGCCAGGTGCCGGGTAGGTCAATCGATAAGCAGCCTCGGGAAAACCGCCGTAGTCGTAAATCAGTTTCGGAAACGCACCCGCCGTTATCTGAACCGAGTCAGTCTCCCAATGCGCACTGATCACGACGATGGCTTTGGGTCTTGGCCGGGACTGGGCCCATTCGCGCAGGAAACGGACCAGGCTCGCATGGCCTTCATCGCCCAAAACAGGTAAGGGACCTCCGCCATGGGGAACGTAAAGAATGGGAAATCGCTGCAGCATCGACACCTCCCTTCCCCGTCAACCTAACACAAATGCCTCTTGCACGGATTAATCAAAAAGCCAGGAAACTGAGCAGATCAGCATCGGAGATGGTGGTGGGATCGTTGGCATTGTAGGCTGCCGAAAAATTTTTGCCCTGGTGTTCCTGCGGGATTTGCGGCCGGGTGTAGCGAAAGTAATCCGCATAAACCGTCAGGTCTGGCTGGCCATCCGTGATGACCGTGTTGTTATGGCCAAACGGATTTCCAGGCCAATAACCGCGGGCCGTAATGGTTTCCCAATCGGTGTAAGTGGTCAGGCCAACTTGCAAGGTTTCGGGTAAATCGGCGCGATGGTAACGCCGATGAACCACCCATTCCGCTCCAGTTCGGCGCAGCAAAATGAAATGTTCGCCATCTAGCCGTGCGGCCCGCAATTCAACTTCCGGTAATTGCGGACAGATTTGATTTGGCTCATCCGGGCAAACATACGAAATCTGCAATACCGAATTGCTGTCTTCGGTGGTCTTGACCTCGAATTGAAAAGTTCCCGGCTCGCTGGCAGAACCGGCACTGAGGAAAATGTAGTTTTCATCGCCCGGTACCCAGGTTTGCGGCGTAATGTTGCGTGGTGCCCGCATAAAAATTCCGCCCAACGAATACAGGCGATTAGGCGCGGCCGATTCTGCGCGATTGGTGGGAAAAATTCGGGTACTCACAACGTAATCGCCAGTGACCGGCTTAAAGACAAGGACACCGCGCAAATCTTCATACCAGCTGGAGGTGTAAGGCATAAGCGTCATCATGCCTGGCTGGGTCGTGTTGATGTCCCACAATTCCAACTGACTGCCCGGCCAGCCTTCCACTTCCCAAACGCGCTGCCAATCGGAAAGCGTAGCGGCATCCTCGAACTCATCACTGAGCCCACACAAATCGTCACCGTCCATGGACACCAAGGCACTCAAAGTAAGAACATTGACGGCATTCGGCCATTGGGGCAATTCTGCGAGCCAATCCGAAGAACACTGCGCCCAAACAAAGCTCAGGACAATCCACATAAAGCCATCCTCCCTGGCACCAACCTAATCGCTTGATTCTGAATTGGCCAGCTCAAAGGGAAAAAGCGTGAATGGCTTCACCCTTATGCAGAAATACCGTGTCAAGGTGGCGGGATTTTTTGTTATTTGTCACGACAAATGGGAGGGACCCGCCGAGCTTGCGAGGTGGGAGGAACCAATTTTTCGGGTCACACGGACCTTGAGGCGGGGGCGTTGGCGCTAAACTGAACGACGATGGGGGTTGCTAGGTGAATCTAGTATCAGTAAATCCCCGTCAGCGAAGCCCTACCAGCGCCATAAACACACGGGTCAAGGTTGCCGGCCCTCCACTAAGCACGCGCCCCAAACCCCAGCCTCCCGTTCATCGTATCTTTAAGGACCTGAGTTTTTTCATTGAAAATCCAGGGCTATTCCTGGGAAGGAGGATCGGTGTGAACAGCCAGAATCGTAGCGTAAGGTTTAACCAAATTCATTCCATTCTTACCCCAGCGAAATCCGGAAATACTTCCATCCAGGTATAAAACCCAGGAACAGTGCCATTTGGTTTTTAGGATTTCCGCACATTTGTACAAAGTAACCGGCTCCAGAAAGACCCACAGGACCAATTGGCCCTGGTCAGTGATCCCCACTCCGTTTCGCGAAAAGTATTGGGTTCCGCCGGGGTCCAACTGGGGGTGCAAAACCCCGTTTTCCACCAGCAATGGGCCAGACTGAATCGCCCAATCGGGAGATAGCCCCAGCTGTGCATAGGATTCTGAATTGGTGATTTGGGCATGACCGTCCACAATAAAAAAAACACCGTTTGGTTTCAAATAAAAGTTTCCGCTTCCACTGGCCAAGTTGAGCGGGTACAGAACCTGCCCCGCACGGATCAGCAATCCACTGGGCCGGTAACCCGGCTCAAAGATTCCGCCATTCATGGCAAAAACCAAGGATTTTTGATCCAAAGAAGCCAAGGTTAAGGGTTGGCCATGTTCGGCCACCAGAATCTCAAAACGATGATCTTTTAGAGAGCAGGTGAAAACTTCAATTTTTGGGTCTTGTTGAAAAAGAACATGCCAGGCGAACCACAGGTACATGCTGTTTTCCGCTCCTTTCCGCAAATCAAACACTACCGTTAGTATTGAGGAGACAATGCTATCCTTGATCCTAATTCCAACCAACCCAAAACGGAGGCGTCTCCATGATCACACTAACGCTTATCACCACTTGTTTGCTGGGATTTCAGGATCCAGCTGGCCTGGAACATGCTGTCAGCCAACTGAACCATTGTATCGGCGAATGGCAGGTGCAAACCGACTTTCTCAAAGAAGATGGCAGTGTGGCACAATCCCACGATGGAACCTATCAATTCTCATGGGTTGTTCAGGACCGGGTGGTCCAAGGTCAGAGCCAAATTCCGGCCCTTAAGCAGACCTCTGCGATCCTTTTTTACCTGCGCGAAAAATCCCAGGAAATTGAAATGGTCTCGGTCGGTGCGGATGGCAAATTATGGATCATGACCGGGAAAACAGCAGAAGAAGTTCGCTATTCACAACCCTTTGCCACCGCAGACGGCGGAGAAGCTCAACTGCGCTTCACCCGCTATAACGTCGAACCCGACCGCTTCGAATCCAAAATGGAATACACCCAAGACCATGGCAAAACCTGGCTACCCGGCAACCACCAGATCTTCACCCGCAAAAATCCAAGTCCTTAATTTTTCCAAAACGGTTTCTTTGCCAAAACTAATACATCATGAGGTTTTTGATGCAGCAGGTCGTCCCCGCATTACGCGTACGCTCTTATAAAGCAAGCAAGGTTTTTTACGAGAAGCTCGGTTTTCAGGAAGAATGGAAACACCAGTTCGCCGCGGGTCTGCCTGTTTTTGCCTCCATTTCATGCGCAGGTATGATGATTTTTCTCACCGAGCATAAGGGCGATTGTCAATTTGGTGGCCTGGTGCACTTCTATATCAAAAACGTCGATGAATACTTCGCGCAGCTTCAAAATAAAGGGGTACATGTTCATGAACCGCCAACCAATTCCATCCCAGGAATTCGCGACATGCTGGTGATTGATCCCGATGGGAATCGTTTAAGTTTTCTAACCCACACTACAAATTCCCCGACATAGCTCTAGCGAGGAAAAAGCGGGTCCATTCGGCCTTTCGGCCAATATCCCAATCGGACACAAACGGGTGCCAAATGAAAAAATTTGGCGGTCACCAAAACCCTACTGCATTCCCGAAACTCAAAAAAAACAAAACCCAACATGACAATTGTATCGCCACAAAGGGACAAGGGTTACTTGCTGGCTGGCTTGGCTCCTGATAATCCTTGGGGCGGACCTCCAACTCAAATCTTTGTGCATTCATTTCCGCTCTGGGGAGGGTGGAATTGTTCGCTGGAGGTCCACCTCATTTCTTTAGGAGAGAAATATGACAAAATTCGTGTATACATGGGGGGCTTTGCTGTTAATGGGTTCTGCCCTCGCCCAGGATCGGGAGGCGAATGAGCCTTTTACGTCCTATCAAACGACCGATCCCTTTGGCAATAAGGTAACAGTCGTAATTGATGCACCGAATCCGGAGCCCAAAGAAGAGCCCTGGTATGATCCCAATAGTCCCTGGTTCCAAGGCTACGATGCCGTGGATGAGTTCGATATGTTTAAACCGGGCGATGAACGGGTTGCCGCTTCCGTCACGGTTAACGTTTATGTGGTCGCGGATGAAGAGTATCGCGCGCGTTATTCCGACTGGCAGAACCGCTGTTACCAGATCATTGAAACGGCAGACAACAGTTATTGGCGTGATTTCAGCATCAACTGGGTCATTCGGGGTTACTACTCCTGGACCAGTAATGGCAACAACGCCAGCCAAATCCTCAGCGATCTGGCCAATGATGCACGCAATCTGCCCAATGGACTGATCATGGGTTTCACGGCGGATGCGCGATTTGATGCCGGCGGAATTGCCTACGTGTATGGCTCCAATCCACGCAAAGGCTTTTCGGTCTGCCTCGACCAAGGTGTCAGCAGTACAACCTCCGCCTTACGCCATGAGGCCGGCCACAACTACGGCTGTTACCACGATTACGACCCAATCGTGTGCCTGATGAACTATACCTACTCTTACCGCATTGACTACTTCGATTCGGCCCACAACAACTTGATCAACAACCATCAAAACTGGTTCCGTTAACCCTCCATCCGCCTCCTGCTCCGGCAGGAGGCACCCCACCACATATTCCTTTTCAGCTCCAGATGTTGGCTATTGGACATCACGCCTGCCAAACAACCGACCAAGTCCTGATTCCCTATAGAGCCCCGCGCAAGTCGTGAAGCAATTGGCGGAAAGCGTTTGGGTCTTGGTAGTTGGCCTCGCCTTTTTGGGCGACCAGCCTGCCACTCACCCAGGATTCAAGAACCGGGTTGCGATTGCCATTAAACACAAGGGCATCCAAAAGGTGGGCATGTTGAAAGAGGTTAGGGTTCTGACTATCCAAAACCAACCAGTCGGCCTGATATCCCACTTCCAAGCGACCGACTTTGCGGTCCAGAACCGCGCTGGCAGAAGTCCAGCAGCCATTTAATAATCGCGTTCCACTACTCCCGTGTTTGCCTGCCGCAATGTTGCGTTTTCGGTGCAATAAGCGCTGCCCATACTCCAACCAACGCAACTCCTCAAAGGGGGAAACACTGGAGTTGGAATCCGACCCAATGCCCCAGCGACCATTTAGCTTTTGGAACGCCTCCAAACTAAAAAAACCATCGCCTAAATTGGCTTCGGTTGTGGGACACAGCGCCACAGTCGCACCGGATGAGGTAATCGCCTGGATCTCATCCGCCACCAAATGGGTTGCATGGACCAAACACCATTTGGCAGAAACATCCATATGTTTATACAACCATTGCACGGGCCGATGATCGTAGCTGGCCAAACACTGCTCGACCTCTTTCATCTGCTCGGAAATATGAATATGACAAGGCAAAGGTCCCAAACTGGCCGAAACAGCTTGTAATGTAAGTGTATCCACCGCCCGCAATGAGTGCGGTGCCCAGCCTAAACGAATCTGCTGATTACAGGGTGCGCGCAAATCCTCAATCAAGCGCAGGTACTCATCTGTTTCCAGAAAGAAGCCTTTTTGCGGACCTTGCAGGGCCTGCCGGCCAAAACCGCCCTGCTGATACAGTACGGGCAATAAGGTCAGACCTATGCCAACATCTTTGGCCGCTTGAATCAGAGCCAGACTCATCTCTAACGGATGCGGCTGGTGAAGATAATGGAATTCGGCCACGTGGTTATAACCTGCGGCAACCATCTCGCCATAGAGTTGGATCGCGATGGTGTAGAGCCGTTCGGGATTGATCCAAGCGGCAACGGCGTACATGGCTTCGCGCCAGGTCCAGAAATCGTCTTCCTTGCCTTGGGTCGATTCAGCCAACCCGGCCAGAACCCGCTGAAACGCATGCGAATGCAGGTTGGGAATGGCAGGCACGAGCGTTTCCACCCGCGAATCCTCAGGTTGGGGTGCGGACTGCGGCGTTACACGCAAGATTTCAGAATCTTCCCATTCAATCCGAACGTTTGAGGCCCAACCCATGGGCAAATAGGCATTTTCGGCAAACAAACTGGCCATAACTACTCCTGAAGCTGACCGGCAAGATAAACGGCATGAAGGTGCGGCGCACCCCAATAATACAAAGGCCAATAAGGATCGTGATGGTCAACCACCAGAAAATCAGCACGTGACCCGACTTCCAACCGACCGGCATCGTCTAAGCCCAATGCATCGGCAGCATGGACAGTACCAGCAAGGAACGCCTCTTCGGCACTGAGGCCACCTTGGATCATGGCCATTTGCAGGGCCAGGAACAGGCTGGGCATCGGTGAACTGCCCGGGTTGAGATCGGTAGCGATAGCAAGCTTGAGTCCGGCATCCCACATTTTTCGGGCAGGCGGAAACGGTTTTTTGAGGATGTAGGCAGCCCCAGGCAGAAGGGTTCCCACAGTCCCAGCCGCCTGCATGACGGCCCAATCTTCGGGACCCGTTTGCTCCAAGTGATCGGCGCTCAAGCCCTTTAATTCAGCAACCAAGGCGCTGGCACCCGTCCAGGTCAGTTGTTCAGCGTGGACTTTGATTTTGAAACCCAGATTTTGCGCACAAGTCAGAATCTGGCGCGTTTCTGCGACAGTAAAAGCGCCCGCATCACAAAAGACATCGACGGCTTGGGCAAGGCCCTGACGTTTGACTTCGGGCATCAGTTGGCGGCAGAACATATCGAGATACTCGACCCTTTCCCAGCCCTTGGGTATGACATGGGCCAGCAGAGTGGGCAAGATGGTTAAGGCAACTCGGTCTTGGAGGGCGCGAATAACCCGTAACATCTTGAGTTCAGGTTCGATTTCCAAACCATAACCCGATTTGATTTCCACCGTACCGGTCCCCAAGCGGATCAGGGTCTGAGCACGCGCCACGGCTGATTCCAACAATTGCTCCTCAGAGCTCGAAACGGTTGCGCGAACGGTGGAATGGATTCCACCACCTGCGGCCATAATCTCTTCGTAACTGGCACCAACCGCGCGCATCTGGTATTCGCCAAAGCGATCCCCACCGTAAACCAAGTGGGTATGGCAATCGACCAAGGCGGGACACACGGCCCGATTGCCCAAATCGATCGTTGTCCCAGAATGGACACAATCCTCGGCCCTGCCAAGCCAAACCACTTTGCCCTGCTCCACCACCATTGCTGCATTTTGAAAGGCAGTGGTCGGTGTGATCAGGCGCGATATCCCGGTGAAAACATGGCAGCTCATTTGATATCCAGGCTGGGCAAATCGAGCCCGCGTTGTTTGGCGATCTCAATCGCATGGGCATAGCCGGCATCGGCATGGCGCATAACGCCGGTACCCGGATCATTGACCAGCAATCGCGAGATCCGCTCCGCTGCAGCCGCCGTTCCATCCGCAACACTGACCTGGCCCGCATGCAAGGAGTAACCCATGCCAACCCCACCGCCGTGGTGGAAACTGACCCACCCGGCTCCGGAGATAGCATTCAGGGCAAAATTGAGGATCGGCCAATCGGCAACCGCATCAGAGGTGTCCAACATCGCTTCGGTTTCACGGTAAGGGCTGGCCACCGAACCCGAATCCAGGTGATCGCGACCCATGACGATTGGTGCAGAAAGCTCGCCCTTGCGCACCATCTCGTTAAACAGCAAACCTGCCTGATCGCGTTCCTTGTAGCCCAGCCAGCAAATTCGCGCCGGTAAGCCTTGGAACTTAAAGGATTTGATGCCTTCGGTTAGCCAGCGCTGCAGGCCTTCATCTTGCGGGAACAACTGCAGCAGTGCGCGATCGGTTTTGTAGATATCTTCAGGATCACCGGAAAGAGCCACCCAGCGGAACGGGCCACGGCCTTCGCAGAATTGGTCGCGAATGAAGGCGGGTACAAAGCCGGGATAGGCAAAGGCATCGCCGAACCCACCTTTTTGAGCCATGGCCCGCAGGTTATTGCCATAATCAAACGCAATCGAACCGGCTTTTTGCATGGCGACCATGGCTTCGCAGTGTTGAGCCATTGCGGCAAAGACCCGTTCCATGTAGCCGGGCAAATCATGACTGCGCAATACATCAAGATCTTCCCCTTCTGGTCC
This sequence comes from Acidobacteriota bacterium, assembly GCA_020637335.1. Classification (GTDB taxonomy): domain Bacteria; phylum Acidobacteriota; class Holophagae; order Acanthopleuribacterales; family Acanthopleuribacteraceae; genus JACJWC01. The sequence continues at coordinate 189,482 of JACJWC010000007.1, forward strand.
GGGTGGGATGTAACCCACTTTGGGATCATGGGCGGAGGTTTGGTCCGTTACCAAATCGGGAATAAAGCCACGGTTGACCATTTCGGGCAAAACCGTCGCCGCATTTCCCAGAAGTCCAATCGAAAGGGCTTTGCCCGCCCGTTTGGCTTCTTCGGCCAAGCGAATTGCTTCGTCTAAACTATCGGTCCAGGTATCCAAATAGGCCGTGTCTAAACGACGCTGGATGCGGTCGCGTAAAACTTCAACACAGATGACCACACCACCATTGAGGGTTACAGCCAAAGGTTGGGCTCCGCCCATACCGCCAAGTCCGGCCGTGACCGTAATCGTGCCTTTTAAGCTGCCGCCAAAATGTTTTTTCCCCGCAGCGGCAAAGGTTTCATAGGTGCCCTGCAAAATGCCTTGAGTTCCGATATAGATCCAGGAGCCGGCCGTCATCTGGCCGTACATCATGAGCCCCAGCTTGTCGAGCCGGTCGAATTCTTCCCAATTGGCCCAATTGCCCACCAGATTCGAATTGGCGATTAAAACACGTGGCGCTTGTTCAAACGTGCGGAACACACCAACCGGTTTCCCACTTTGGACCAGCAGCGTTTCATCGTTTTCCAAACGGTCCAAGGTAGCGATGATGCGGTGAAAATCGTCCCAGGTCCGAGCAGCCTTGCCGCGACCGCCGTACACAATCAATTGATCCGGCAACTCGGCGTTTTCGGGGTCCAGGTTATTCATCAACATGCGTTTGGCCGCTTCCTGAATCCAACCTTTAGCCGTTTTTTGAGCACCGCGCGGGGCGCGTATCACTGCAACCATGAAATTCCTCCAATCAGGGTGAAAAAGTCTCTTCAAAAAGGTAACGCGCACCGCACATCAAGTACTGGACCCAGGTTACGGGCGCATCATACGTATAGGTAATTCGTTCCAGCCGAAAAGCGGGAGAACCGGGCAGTTGGCCCAAGTGGCGGGCAGCTTCGCCCTCCAACACCACCGCCTGCAGGCGTTGCCAAACTTTAGTCAACGGCAACTTAAGGCGTTCGATCAAAAGCTCGTGGATGGAGCCCGCTTCCAAATCTTCCTCGAGCAAGGTGGCACACAGATCGGCGCGCAAATAGCGTTTTTCCTCCATGACAGGTTCACCGTCCAATCCGCGTAACCGGTGCACCAGCACGACCTTGGCGCCCGGGCCCAGGCCCAATGCCTGGCTGACCCGATCAGGCGGTTTAACCAAACCGGCAAACAACACGCAGGTAGAAGGTTCTGCGCCCAAGTTGCGCGCGTATTCACGAAAGGGTCTTATCTTAAAAAAGCCTTGGGTAACAACAGGCTTGCGCAAAAAATTGCCCTTGCCCGGAATCCGCACCAGGTAGCCTTCATCCTGTAAATCGGATAAGGCACGTCGCGCCGTCATGCGCGAGACGCCAAACCGTTCGGCCAAGGCATTCTCGCCCGGCAAGGCTTGACCTTCTTCCAATCCAGCTTCGCGCATTTCCAGAAGCAGTTGTTTTTTGATCTGCTGATATTTCATCGACCACCTGTATATACAGCCAACACCTTAAACCAGTCGGATTTGGACGGTCAAGCCAAAAACAAGCACTATATTTTGATCTTCACCGAGCGGCGTTTGCCATGATATGGTGAGGGTCGTTTTGGATGTATATACATGTGGGGGTTGCCGATGAATTTGCTGCTGGACCAAAACCTTGCCCTGAGCGATTTCATCGCCGTTTCGCGCGAGAACCGCAAGGTCGGCCTTTCGCCAATAGCTGCCCAACGGGTCGCGAAAGCGCGTGCCTACGTGGATGATCTGGTGGATCGCGATCAGGTGGTGTACGGCATCACGACCGGGTTTGGAAAATTCGCCAACGTGCGCATCGATAATACCAAGCTGCGCGAACTCCAACACAACCTACTGCTTTCGCATGCCATTGGTGTGGGCGATCCGTTCCCCCGTGAAATTGTGCGCGGCATGTTGTTGTTGCGCGCCCAGAGTTTGGCACTCGGCTATTCGGGTGTTCGAGTCGAATTGATTGAAGCGCTGCTCGATATGCTCAACCACGGAATGCATCCAGTCATTCCTTCCCAAGGTTCGGTGGGTGCATCCGGCGATTTGGCACCCTTAGCCCATATGTGTTTGCCCTTGATCGGCGAAGGCGAAGTGGAACACGACGGCCAATTGCTGCCCGGCGCAGAAGCCATGCAACGCATAGGGCGCCAACCGTTTGAGCTGGAGGCCAAAGAAGGTCTGGCCCTCATCAACGGGACCCAAGCCATGACCAGCCTGTTGGCGCATTTGTGTTTCGATGCCAATAATTTGGTACGCAACGCGGAAATTGCTGCAGCAATGTCGATTGAGGCCTTAAAGGCCAGTCACAAACCTTTTGATCCGGCCGTCACACGCTTGCGTGCCCATCCAGGTGCCATACGCGTTTCTGAAAATATGACTCGACTCCTGGCCGATTCGGAAATTGAGCGCTCTCATGCCCAGTGCAGCAAGGTTCAGGACGCCTATTCGCTTAGAACCGTGCCCCAAGTCCACGGCGCTTCGCGCGATGCGCTTCAATTCGTCCATTCGGTTTTGGCCCGGGAACTCAATTCAGTCACCGACAACCCTTTGATTGTCTGGGATGAGGACAAAGTCATTTCAGCCGGCAACTTCCATGGACAACCTCTGGCTATCGCTGCCGATCTGGCCAGTATTGCTATTGCCGAGTTGGCCAATATCAGTGAACGGCGCATTGAACAAATGCTCAACCCTGCACTTTCGGGCCTGCCTGCATTTCTGGCCGAACAGGGCGGGCTGCACAGCGGGTTGATGATTAGCCAATACACAGCCGCCGCATTGGTTAGCGAAAACAAGGTTCTGGCTCATCCGGCCTCGGTGGATTCAATACCCACCAGCGCCAACCAGGAAGATCATGTTTCGATGGGAACCCATGGCTGCCGCAAAGCCCGCTCGATCTACCAAAACACGTTGACGGTCATCGCAATTGAAATATTATCCGCCGCTCAAGGCCTCGATTTCCACAAACCGCTGCAACCCAGCAAAGCCATTCAAGCCGTTCATCACTTTATTCGCAGTCAGGTCCAGCATCTGGACCGCGATCGCTATTTAAAACCCGAAGTCGAAAAGGTGCGGGCCTGGTTACAGTCCGGTCAACTCATAGAGGTGGTCGAATCGGTCACGGGAAAGCTGGATTAATCCCGCGAACACAGCCACCCCGTAACAGACTGACGCTCGCGTGTAGTTTTGGCGACAGCGTGGGGGATCCGGTCGGCAAACATCAGAACCATGCGCCGAGCCAGAGGTAGAATCTCGCGCAGCACCTGACCCTCCTGGTTGTAAAGGACTAAGGCGCCACCTTCTTCGGGCAACCAGTTCTCATTGAGGTAAAAAATGCAGCTGATTTTGCGATGCTGAACTAAGCGGAACTGATCGACATGCTTGGCGTAAAAGCTGCCGGGCGGATAAACAGTGAGATGGGCCTCATAGCGAAACAAACCCAAAAACCATGCTTGATTCAAACACATACGGATTTTTTCGACCTGATCAAAAACCGGTCGAAGGGCTGGCGGAATGGGGTCACCCAACCAGGACACCCAGTCGCAACGGATATCGGGTCGCAACTGCTTGGAAGGGCCCGTTCCAATTTGGGCCGGACGGAACTCCCCCTCGGCACGCATGTGCGTTATGGTCTGGCGGATGCCGGCACATTCCTCTGCACTCAAAACCGAATCCAACACACAAAACCCGTCCAGAAAAAGAGATTCAAGTAATTGGGGCGCAAATTGCGGGATAACCGGTTCAACGACCATAAGGCCTCCAGGGTGAGCGAATTCTAAGCCCAGTCCAGACCGGCCACAAGCAGATTCGGAGGGAATGCTGAAATAGATTTACTTTTTGTTGCGCAGCGCTTCAATTTTGAGCTGGATGATGTCCTGGGGTGCCATTTTGACTCTTAATTTGTGGTTCTGATTGGCGATGGTCAGTTGCAGCCTGCGAACTTCGGCATTGAGGTGAGCAATCCGGCTTTCCATGTGAACGGTCATGCGGATATGCTCACGTTCGGACTTTTCCCATTCATCAAACTGGGTTTGGTAGGACTCGGCCATTTGGCGGAACATTTTGGTCTGGTCGCGAATGATGTCTTCGAGTTTCTCAACTTTTTGGTCAAGCGATATTTCCGATTGTTTGATGCGCACAATCATCTCGCTGAGATCTTCCACTTTGGCTTCCAATTGGCGGGCATAGGCACGCTTTTCGGCCAGGGCACGGACCAGTTGATGAACATCCTCTTCTCGATCGCTGACCCGCAATTCGGCTGCTTGTTCCGATACCCAGAAGTTGAGGTGCATGGGCAGGATCCGGTTTTTGAGCAAGTCCTGTAACCAATGGGCCTGCGGATAAGCAAAAACCAAGCATTCCGCCTGGTCTATCGGCGTGCTGAGTGGAAGAAGGCACATATGGCCACTTCCCAGCTTATCCCAGCGAAAAAAGCGCACTTCACTGGGGTTACGAGCAACCAGATGAGAAACTGGCCCTAAATCTTCGGAACCGTCCGGAAATCGCGCCAAGATCTTCCCACTCTTTTGAAACGCAAAGCATGCATCAAATCCAAAGTCCTGGCAAAGCGACTGACACAATTCGGTTAGCATAAAACCCTCGCCTGCCTTTTCGGCAAGTGGCTTGTTTTCTTGAATGTGGCTCAGGAGGGATCGTCTTTGGAATTATCTGGACGATGGCGCAAGGTTGACATGATGGTGGTGGAAAGAGCAAAGGTTATGAACCCACCGGCAAATAGCCACAAGAACGTGTTTTTCGTCAAAAAACCAAGGGCGTAGAGTAAAAAGAGGCCAAAGGCAACAATCGCCCAGATGAAACTGATTCGGCGAATCCACTTTGCAAATTGGTTCACTTATCACCCCCACTGCAGATTGTAAACGGGTCAAACCAATCTGAACAATTGGAATCAGGCCGATGCGTTGACGCAGTCCTTGACCGTCTGGATGAGGGTCTGCATGCGAAACGGTTTTTGTACAAAACAGACAGGACCTTTTGATGGGAACTGATCCATTGCTTCACTTTGCTGGTAACCGGACGAAACCACCACCCTGACTTCCGGGGCCACCGATTGAAGCTGCGCAAAGGTCGCCACGCCATCCATATCCGGCATGGTCATGTCTAGAATTACCAAATCAACGTCAGGCGCATTTTGGCGAAACAGGTCAACGCCTTCGCGTCCACAACTGGCGGTCAAGACTGAAAACCCTGAGAATTCTAGCATTTTCTTAGAAATATCCAGGACCGTGGGTTCATCGTCAATGATCAAAATCAGACAATTACCTTCAGCGTTCACACTTGCTCCAAGCCATTATTCAACTCTTTATGGCTATCGTCACCTATCCAATTTTTCTAAAGCCCTTTCTGACCCTAGGCGGAGCAAAAAGGGCTTTAAATTGTAAAAAATGGAATTAGGACGCCTTGCGGAAGAGCAGCACAAAGCGATCGGTTTTGCGCCGGATAGAGGGGTCAAACGCCGTCGTTTCATGTGTATCCGCAGGGTTTTTCAGCACATCGAGTTTCCCTTGGAATTTGAAGCCAAACGATTCAATGGCCTTTTGGGCAAAAGCTTCGTCAATGCGGTGCAACTTTTGCGCTGCTTCACTGCCTGATCCTGCGGTCGCAGCATGATCCACGACCAATAAAAAGCCACCGGGCTTGATGGATTTTTGTAATTGGTCCATAAACCCCTTGGGATCAATGTCCCAGCCTGTGTCTTTGTAATAGAGATCATGAAAGCCGAGTACAAAAAAAACGCCGTCGAAAGAGGCCTCTGGCAATTCCAAATTATCGGTTTCGCGTTGCCAATCGACCACATTTTTGAGCCGACCATCCGCCAGTCGCGCGGCCAATTCCTTATCGACATAAGGGAGGTAGGCCTTATTGTTATGCAGATAGATCTGTCCGTTCTCGCCGACAACAGCGGCCAAGAGTTCAGAGTAGTATCCGCCCCCACCCAAAATATCCAAAACCTTCATACCCGGCTGAACCTTAGCAAAAGCCATTACCTCGGCGGGTTTACTGGTCTCATCCCGAGTCAGATCCGCTTCGCTGCGACCCTTAGCCTGCAAAGCGCTTTGATAGATGTCATCCCCACCAAAAGCCAGCAGGGAAAGCAGTAAAAACAAATAAAGACGCATGGTTTCCTCCTTAAGGGCTATCTTAGGAAACCATACGCCTTTTTCCTATGGGTCCAGCGCAGTATTTACAACAGGGAAACCCGGTTTCGACACTTTTAGCTTTTGGACTGCAGCGCATCCAATCCGTGGGCAATTTCACTTGACGGTTCTCGGCCACACGATTGGATAGAAGATGCCAGAATTTCACCGCGGTTATCGGTGCGACAAATCAGGGTTTGTTTCATCCCGCGGTAGGAACCTTCGATCACCAACAACCAAGCACCTGCTTCACTTTTCGATAAGACCAGTTCATAGATGCCCTGTTCAGCGTTGCGCACCTGAACCTGTAACGTTCTGGACTCGACCCGATCGCCTATTCGGCGCTGGGCCTTGGCCTGAATTGAGGCAGGCATCTGTGCTCCGCAGCCATAACTTCGAATCACCAAAGTGCGGAGCTGGTCAGGCGATGCGGTCGCCTGGATCATGAATCCGCCAAAGGGAGATACAAGTAACCAACTGGCCAAGGGTAAAAAGACAAAGTTCATATCAACCTCCAAATTTTGGGAACTGAAGAGGTTGGACGCCGCAAAAAATAATTTCTTCCCTCACCCGCAAAAATAGTCGCTATTGAGGCTGATTCGACCCGAGCCGAGGTGCTTTTTTGCACATGTAACCCCTCAAAACAAACCTTTAATCGGGCAGCAATTTATTGGGATATTAGGGTTCTGCTCGACTTCATTTCTTATTGCGATTGCCAGTCCCATTCCATTTGTGCCTGCCACGCCTCCAACGTTTTAGGGTCAGCAGACAAAAGCGCGGAACGGGTGACCGGTTCAGGCATTGGGAACATGTCAATCATGAAATCCACCACCTGCTGACGGGCTTCCCCTTGGGTTCTTGCTATTAAATGCCAAAGGCTCATGCCATCCCGCGGCCGGGCCTTGGCCAGAACCTGATCCAAATCGGCTAGCCTTTGAGAAGCCTCCCAATTTGTAAGAGCAGCAACAAATTCGAATGGCGCATCCAGGTAAATCGGCACCTGAGGCCCTCTCGATTTGGATGCACGGCAGCGCGCATTGGCAGGCACTTCACTGGAAAAGTGCGGTCCTTGCATCGAAACACGCCCTACCCGAACGATCAACTCTGTCCATTCGGTATCGACCACCTGCAAATCGTAAACACAACCCAAATCAACTGCCAAAACGGCTGGCGTTTGCACAAAGAAAAGGCGGGGTGGCGCCTCAATGACGGCCGTCAGCGAACCCGATTGGAGGTAAAAATGCTGTTCCGGACCTCGAATATCCGCAAGCTGCAACACACTTTGGGGTCCCAAAGTTAACGAACCAAAAGCTTCGCGTTGGAGTTGAACCGGTTGGTCAGCGGTTCTCAGCCAGGTCCCCTTGGCAACGCGTTTTTGATCAGAAGACAGACGCCAAGAGTTGGCCTTGGGCCAAAACACCCAAAACAGCGCAATTAGGGTCAGAACCGTTATCAGGCCATAGCCGAATCTCAGTTTGGGTTTTGGCTGTTCCAGTCGCTTAGCCAGCACGGACCAATTGGGGCTGGGAACCTCAACAGGCGGCAGGGCGAGAGCAAGGTTGCGGCCTGCCCGATTCCATTCCAATTGGTTTTGACATTTGCGGCAGTGTTGGAGATGATCCAAAACGGAACTGCGCTTTTCCACATCCAATTCATCCGCCAAAAAAGCCTGTTGCGTTTGGGCATCCAAGTGTTTCACAACGGCACCTCGCGTGCAGCGGTCTTCCTGGCATAAGCACGGGCCAAGGATTGGTGAGCACGGTGGAGCCGGGAAGCAACGGTTCCGGTCTGAATATCCAGTATCCGGCCGATTTCTTCGTAGGATCGATCCTCCACGTAGCGCAGAACCAGGATCGCCTGCAGTTTGGGCGAAAGTTCAGCCAATGCGAGTCGGACCTGACCGACCTGTTCCCGCCGTATTAGTTGGGTATCCGGCGCCTGCTCATCATTTTCGAACCACTCATGAATCCACTGGCCCAGTTCGGAAAAAGGCCGCAACCGACGTACATGGTCCATGGCCGTATTGACTGTAATGCGATAAATCCAAGTGCTGAGCTGGGACTCCTGACGAAACTGCCCAATTTTCTTGAAGATTTTCAAAAAAACCTCCTGTTCCAAGTCAGCCAGCGATTGATCGCGCGGGCACAGGTAATAAAGCGTACGGGCAACCATCGGTTGGTAGGTTTCGTACAAGCAGCGAAACGCGTCAGAACAACCAGATTGTGCGGCCCGGAGTGTTTCGCTGCCGAGGGTGATCACATACACGGGTCCCCCTATCCATACAGGGCCTAGACGCAGGTGCAGAAAAATTCTTCCCTCCATCATAAAAAAAATTTGCGGATAGGAAAGAAAAAAGGGGTCCATCTGCCGAGGACCCCTGCGAATAGGAACAAAACAATGCGGATCTTTTTGTTCGAACCCATTCAACCAAATTGAGACGAACCGTACAGCTCAAGAACAGTGAACAAATATAAACCTGCAGTAAAGGGGAAAACCCTGCAGCGAGCGTACACAAGATAATCGCCCCGCTCAGCACCAATCTCACAAAAATGAATGAAAATTCAATTGATCCATATATCAAAAAATTCCGTCATATATGTGTGATGTTTTTTATTGCTATACGGTGTGGGGACCGCTAGCGTGGGGCGATAACCGATTCCCTTTTCAGCCTGACTGCCCTCAGTGGGGATCGTATTATTCAGGAGGAGTCCTTGAAAAAGCTGCTGTCTTTCTTATCTGTTTTCCTGATGGGAAACTTATTGTTCGCACAACAAAAACACGGTGCCCTGATGGGCATCGTCACTTACCAAAACGAACCGCTGGTCGGTGTCGTTGCTACCTTAGAGGGGCCTAACCTGATTGGGAAAAGTTCCTCGGTCAGCAATGAAAAAGGCCGGTTCCGATTCAACCTGGTGCCACCCGGCGGCGACTACAAAGTCACCCTAACTTTGGCGGGTTTTCGCACTTTGGTGCGCGATCACCTCAGCGTAAACCTCGGCCAGGTCACAGAACTGGAACTAGAGATGAATACCGATTCGGTCTCGGAGGTTTTGGTTGTTTCGGGCGAATCGCCGCTAATTGATGCCACCACCAACCAAATCTCGCGCAATTTCTCAACCGAACTGATCGGTAAACTCACCAATGACCGCCAAATGCAGATGGTCATGGCCATGACACCGGGTGCCATTGAAGACAATAATCCCAGCATGTTAGGCGGTGCTTCCACTGACAATTTGTATATGGTTGACGGCGCCGACAATACCGACCCCTTGACCAAGACCTGGAGTACGGCCCTCAATTTCGATGCGGTCGAAGAGGTGCAGGTCATAACCGGTGGGGTTTCAGCCGAGTATGGGCGGAACCAGGGCGCGGTGGTCAACTTGGCCACCAAATCGGGCGGCAATAGCTTTGCCGGAAACCTGCGTTTTATTGCCAGCGATATCGACTGGAACTCGGAAGACGATGGAAAGCCGTTTGATGAGGCCACCAAATACACCACCGAATCGCGTTTTGCCGGCACCTTGGGCGGACCGATCATCAAAGATAAATTTTGGTTTTTCACCGCTTATGAAACGCGCGGCAAAGAAAAACAAACCTTTCACTACGCAACCCTGGAGGATTATCTAAGCCGGGATGCGGGCCGGCAAACCAGCCGAGTGCCCAAATACGAAGGTCATTATTTTAATGTAAAGCTGACCTATCAACCCACACCTGACCACACCATCCAAGCCAACTACAACGAAGATCCCATTGAATTCCCGCTGTATAACTATCTCAATTCCAGCAATTACGGCAATGGCGACAACATTACCCGCGAGCAAGGCGGCGACAACTTGCTGTTGGATTGGAACTGGATTATCACGCCCAACGTGATCACCAGTCTCAAGTACCAACGCAAAGATTCACCGCTCAATAACCGCGCCAATTATCACTCCACCGTATTGGAACCGGTCCAGGAGTACAACGCTTCATTTGGGACGTTTTACACGGAGACGTCTGCCCCCACCTCGGATTATTATTCGGCTCGAGAATACGACAGTTACAACTTCAGCTTGAACCTGTTTTTCGAGTCGGGCTGGGGCTTCCACGACATCAAAATGGGTGGCGAAGTGCGCGATGCCCAATACGGCAGTATCTCACCCGCCTGGGCCGGCGGTTTCCGGATGCGCTGGTTGGCCAGCAGCGGCATCGGTCGGATGCGCATATATGACGACCCGCGCTCATGGGTCCTGACAAATGAGGACTACCAGGCCCTCTTTATCCAGGACACATGGTCGGTCAACGACAAATTGACCTTAACTCTCGGCCTGCGCAGCGACCACTTATCCCTGGCCAATGTGGACAATGTGGAAGTCGTAAATCTCAAGTTTGGGGACACCTTAGCCCCGCGCTTGGGGTTTGCCTACAAAATTAATCAAGACAGCTTCCACGGCAGTTTTTCCCAGTATTACGATGCGATCGGTGATTGGATTGTGCGCAACAACGCGCCCAACCAACTCTATTACGCGGACGAATACCAACTCAACCTGCGCATGAGCGAGTTGGAAGCCATGGGCCTTGCACCTTGGATAAATCCCAATGACTGGCTCCAGATCAATCCTCAGGATCACCCGGATTTGTGGACCTACCGCACCCAATACACCTTTGGATCGGACGGGACAGCCGATATTCTTGGAACCATTGATCCGGCATACATGCAGGAATACACACTAGGTTATGAGAAACAAATGGGCAGCCGTTACGCTGTCGGCCTGAACTACTACAACCGTACATGGAAAAATGCTTACGAGGATGAAGACTTTGACCAGGATGGCCAATGGGCATTTCAAACCTACAAAGGCACCTGGCGCAAGTACGAAGCCCTGATTCTGACCGCTCAGCGCCAATTCACGGGCACGGGACTTCAGTTCTTTACCTCGTATACCTACTCCAAAACACGCGGTATCAGTGCCAGTGATAACTCCACGGCCTACCTCGATTCACCCTACGATGTGTTCAACTGGTATGGGCGCACGTTGGATTACCCAACCCAAATCAAGTTTAACGGCTCCTACACGTTCGACTTTGGTCTGAATGTGGGCTTGAACTACCAATTCTTTAGCGGCAGTGTCTGGACACCCACCATTTCCGTTGAGAATCAAATCCCAGGTGGGGTCAACGAAGGCGGAACCGCAACACCCCTGGCGGAAACGCGCGGCAGCCGACGCTTGCCCAACACCCAACGCACCGATCTACATGTGGAATACGGTCTCAACCTGTTCAACGGTAAACTCAAACCGTCGATTTATGCCGACGTATTCAACTTGTTAAACCAACGTTATGCCATCAATGTGAATAGCGATATGGGCGATGGCCATTACGAATACGGACCCGGCAACGAACCCGGTACACAAGGCTACATCGATTACGTAACGACCCATGCGCCTGTACTCGACGACCCCAATTCGCGTTTCGGCGAGTACACGCAATACACCTTCCCCAGGAGCTTCTTCCTGGGCATCAACCTTCAATTTTAGACATAAGACCCCGCATGGTCTTCTTCGGGTTGGACTTCCGGGTCCAACCCTTTTTTTTTATTGCAATTTATCTGGGGCCATACGCTCTATTTTGATGGCAAAACCGACCGTCAGTGGCTCCCGAAAGATTATAAGTACGGGCCACCGTAAGAACCCAAAGCATTCAAAAAAAACAACTTACTCAGATCAAGGAAAAACCCCACCGAATCCAACGACTCTCCGTGTAACCCATTTCGTGCATTTTGCAGTTCCATTTTATTAACCGCGAAAAACGCGAAGGGTCGCGCAATAAAGCTACCTGTCAAGTCCTGGTTTAAATTTCACAGTTTCGAAATCGGTTTTTCGCATGATCGGGTTGTTTTTCTGGGAGCGGAGATCGCCTGCTGGGACCTCCAGCCGGGGTCGGTTAGAAGGATAAATAGCGCCGAAGAATGAAGGGTCCATTTCACCTAGAAAGCCTCTGCTTCATTCGGCCTGAAAGGCCGGAACGTGGATAGCCCTGGCCAAGGTTCGCGGGCCTTGCGAGCCAACCGCAGGCCAGGGTTAAGTCCAAAAAAAATCCGGGGAGCCCTGAAAGCGGCGCAACGCACCCAGGCGCCAACACTGTCAAGTTGCGCCCTTACAGGACGCCTCCGAGTCCGATTGGATTGAAACCCAGGCCTGCGAACCTGCGCAGGCTCCGGTTCTTGACCTGGGCTGCCTACGTTTCGGCCCTTCAGGCCGACTTTGGTAATTCTAATAAAATCAATTATTTAGCTTTTCATGTTGCGGTTCACGGGTGCGCATCACTTCTCTTTTCATCCTCGCCCGCCTCTTTCGATTTGACAACTGTCAACCTATCCCAGGACGAGACAGCGCTTTCCGGTGTTAAAGAAATAACTGCTAACTGCATTAAACACCCCCACAATTCATAGGATTTCTCATTTCAAAAACAGGCTAGCTTCAGACTTTCCTGTTCCATTCGTGTGCCTTAGGGTCCATTAGTGGTCAAAAATGGAATCACCAATTCACACTAATGCCCGCTAATCGTTGTGAGGTTGGAATCGGTGAGGGCGGGCGGAAAATCAAATGGCCGGTTCTGCCGATTGTTGCGAGCCGATTTCGGGCTTGGGTGCGTGATCGGCCAGGGGCAGAACCATACATACGGAGGCGCCGCCAGAATCGCGATTGCCACAAGTTAACAGACCTTTTTCAGCGTAGTGGAGCGCCAGCCGCTCACGAATATTTTGTAAGCCAATGCCGACATGGCCCTGATCATCGAAGCCCGGTCCGTTATCCTCTACCCGAATGACCAAATTCCCCCTTTCCTCACCTACCTTAAGTTGAATCCAGACCGGCCCGCGCACGCGTGAAATGCCATGTTTGATGGCGTTTTCAACCAGCGGTTGAATCAAAAGGGGCGGGATGGGGAAATCCGCATAACGGCTATCCCAGCTCACTTCCAAGGTTAATCGGTCCTGGAAGCGCACCCGTTCCACGTTAAGGTATTTGCGCGTGAAATCCATTTCCTCGCGCAGGGAAATGAATTTTTCATCTTTGCGATTGAGCACGATGCGGAACAGTTCAGAGAAATCGGCAATCAGCGTATCGGCCAGATCGACCTGGTTACTGCGGATCAAGGCGGAAATCCCGTTGAGCGTATTGAACAGGAAGTGTGGTTGTAAATGCGAGCGCAGAGAAGCGAGTCGGGTCTCGTGCAGGCGGCCTTCAAGGACTTGGATCTGCATCTCGCGGTTCTTGGCCCGCATGGCTTGGGCATGGCGTTTGCGCTGCCACAGGATCAGGAAACCCAACAAAACGACGGCCAAAAAAAAGGCGACCAGATCCGCCATCCAGGTTTCCCAGAAGCCCGGTTGCACCACGAAAGTTTGGGTGAGTGGGGTTTTTGACCAAACACCATCGGCATTGGCAGCTTTAAATTCGAAACGATAGGTGCCGGGCGCCAACCCGTTAAAGGTCAGGAAACGTTGATCGCCATTAACTTCGGTCCATTCGTCGCTCAAACCCACCATGCGGTAGGAATAGCGGTTCTGCTGGGGTAGAGCAAAATGCAAAGCACGCATTTCCAAATTGATCCAACGGCGGTTAGGGCTCAGCACAAGGGGCGAATCGGGATTGGCGAGCAGCGGTTCTTTAATTTCGGAACGCGGGCCCCGCACCGTAATGGCCAAATCCAGCATGGGTGCATTTTCGTTTAGGGTAGTTTGGGTCGGCTCAAATACGGCAAAGCCGTTAAAACCGCCAAAGGCAAATGTGCCATTTTTCAACGCCAAGGAGGACCCTATCAGATAGGATTCGGGGAACCCCTCGTTTGCTGTAAACAATTTGGTGGTCTTTTGTTCGGGGTCCAAACGAACCAATTGACTGATAGAAGAGATCCAGACCCGCCCCAACCGATCGACCTCGATGGCACTGATAATGGGGCTGGGTAATTGGATATCGCGCCAATGAACAAAATGTTCTTTGTCTTCCAAAACTTGAACCAAACCCGCATCGGTCCCAACCCATAAACGCCCCCAGTCATCGTAACAAAGGGTACGAACATGGAATGAAGGGAAGCTGCCGGGATCGTTAATAATAGGCGCCAATGCATGCCATTCCTGGTTTTCGTAACGCAACAAGCCTTCGCCCCCGCTAGCAATCCACAACGCGCCATCGCGATCCTCTGCAAAGGCGAAGGCATTGGATTGACGAACGACTTCCAAGCTTTTTGTGGCTGGATCATAGGTGTAAACGCCCACGGTGGAGGCTAACCATAATCGGTTTTGATACCAACGCATCTCATAGGTGACAGGCACTTGCGGGTCGAGAGTAGGCGGGCTTTTGTCTTTAGGAACCGTCAGGAGGCCTTTTCCGGTCGAGACCAACAAATCGCCATTGGAGTTGTAGAGCAGGGACATGGCCCATTGGTTGCGCAATTGCGGCAACTCGAGTGGTTTGGCCTTCTGCTGTTCAACATCCACCCGGTAAAGTCCTTGTCCGCGGGTCCCAACCAAAAAATCACCCTGAGGGCTCTCAACAAAACAGGCGGCCCAGGCAACAGCTCCCGTGGTTTGATGGAAGATCGAAAAGTACTGGACCGGTTGTTGTCCTTGAGACCAATAAAACGCGCCTTCGGCATAGGAACCTGCCCAAAGGGTGCCGCTGTGCTCACGAAAAAGGCACAGAATACTATTGGATGGCATATTGGTATGGTTAATAGCGTCAAATCCGAAAGGTTTGATGGAAACACTGCCCTGCCAAGGTTTTTGGGCCTGCTCAAATGTGGCTTGCCACAAGCCGTCCTCACCCGAAAACCAATATTGTCCGGGCTTTTCCATGACCATCTTATAGGCCTTGATTTCACCCAAATCCAAACGGTGCGGTGGGGCGTCAGGGGTTTCTAATATGTAAACCCCATCGGGACTGGTAATCCAGACCAGACCCAAATCATCCACAAATAATCCGGGTTTATGACCATCTACCACACCCGTCCAGGTCTCGCTCACCAAATCCAAACGCCAAACCTTATCCGCCTGAGCCAAAAGCAGTTGCTGATTCGGTAAGGCGACAAAACTACCGGCCAGGAAACTGGTGGGAAACAAAAGATCGGGAAAATGAATTATTTTTTGTTGTCGACCCTCTAAATCGAAAGCGACCAATCCATAGGGGTAACAGGTGACCCACACCCAATTGCCGACTTGAACCATGTCGCCCGAATACGGTGGTTCGCCCACAGGTCGACCATCCGAATGGACCTCAACCGGGGTCATCGCTCCACTTTCGCGGTCCAAAATCACCGTGCCCTGATTGGTTGAAATCCAGAGATGATCGTTGGAATCGACCAAGAGGGCGTTGATCCAATTGTGGGGCAATCCACCTTCGCGATGCGGGTCCTTTCGGTATGACAATGTGTTTGTCCCATCGTAACGGTAAACACCAAAAGAGGTGCCAAACCAGAGATAACCTTTGTGGTCCTGGGCAATCGCACTTACCGTGGGATGGTCTAAGGTATTGCGCGATAACCGGTTAAACCGCGTCGTCTCCAAGAGACCCAACTTAAACTGGGCAGGGTCGGCATCCGCAATCGGTGCCAGCAGGAGCAGGGTGAGGAAAATCAATTCTTTCTCCCGATCAAATTTTCCTGGTATTTGGGACCCATAGGTAACACTTTCTTGTTTTTGAGCACGACCTGGTAATTGCCGCGTTCGTCCTTTTGCAGGTAATCCATGCAGTGGATATTGATCAAAAACGAACGGTGTACACGTCTGAAACGAAAGCGCATCAGGCGTTCCTCTAAACTTTGCAGCGACTCGCGCAGCATAAAACTTTTGCCCGCGGTATGGATCAAACTGTAGTAATTGGCTCCCTCAATGTACTCAATATTGGCCGGCTCAATAAAGAAGATTCGGTCGCGATCCTTGACCATGAGATGCTCGGTTTCGGCTTCTGGTTCCGCTTCAACTGGAGCCGGTTTTTCCTCCGTAGTCAAGAGGCGAAACTGTTCTTTAGCCCGGTTGAGCGAGCGAAAAAAGCGTTCGCGCGAAAAGGGTTTCAGAATGTAATCCAAACCCTGTTCCTCAAAGGCTTTCAGGGCGAACTGGTCATAGGCGGTCACAAAAACCACCA
This sequence comes from Acidobacteriota bacterium, assembly GCA_020637335.1. Lineage (GTDB taxonomy): Bacteria > Acidobacteriota > Holophagae > Acanthopleuribacterales > Acanthopleuribacteraceae > JACJWC01. Next base: position 205,819 of record JACJWC010000007.1, read on the forward strand.
GTGGTACCTGGCCACGGCACGAATCGGCAATTTCAAAACCGTTACCATCGGGCAGGCGGATATCCAAAAAGACCAAGTCCAATTGTTTTTCTTGCAGGATTTGCAGGGCATCTTTGACAGAATCGGCCTCCGCCACCAAATTAAAATCCGCATCCTGAGCCAAAAGAGTTGTTATTGAGTTCCGCGCTAACGGCTCATCATCGACAACCATGACATTCAAGGACATTGTTCACTCCAGCTCGCATTGTAAAAATCCACTCTCTGTCCCTAACGGATAATTCAGAATACAAGTTTAGGTAAAGCGGTGAAGCCTGGTTTTTTTGCAGCGAAAGCGGAATCGAGGCGGTTCGTTTCAGTTTTTGGCCAGTTTCACTGCATCGTTGGTCGGTTCTAATGCGAATAAAGCAGAGACAAACCCATCTTTGAGCTCAGACAAATATTGTTTGGGATCGGCTGGTGGCTGTTCAAAGTTATGCAGAATCGCAAGGGAAATGGCACCAAACGGTTCTTTTCCGCGCACCCAAGCTTGGACACGCGCCCGATAGAAGGTCTTGCGGCGCATCACATTTTGACGATATGTCGGCGAGGTCTCCAGCCAGGTGGGTCCGTTCATTTCGGCCTCGTAGGCTTTCCACTCGAGAAAGGCCCTGCGAATCGCGGGCGGGAATTGTTTGAGTTTGAGCTGCATCTCGGCATCTTCAAAATGCAGGGCGTGATTCCATTCGTGATGAATGACCGAACGCTGTTCGGGTTCACTCAAAAAGGCAAAGTCCGAATGGACCTGCAGGACATAACGGGTGGTTACCACTTGGTCGTGCAAATGGGTTTGGGCTTCCAACTCTGCATAAATGCCCTTTTTCGGACTTCCTGAGGTCAAGGCGTCAAGCAGCGGGCGCCACTCGGCGTTGCTCAGCAAGAGGCTCTGCATGGCCAGAGCGCCCGGATTAAGCGATTCAGTCAAGATGGAAATCAACAGAAAACAAGAGAACATGAAAGCCTCCAGAGGAGGAATTCACTATCCGGATAGTCGTCAGACGTCTTAGGCCAATACGCCGCCCAGGGCCCAAGGTTGGCCCTCAATCAGCCGAGAATGGCAATGCTGCAGTGAATCAGACCCCTTTGCAGCCAATAACATTTGTCGCATTCCCAAATTTCAAAAAGGAGGAGGGAAACCTGGCGCATTCAATCAGGATATTTTTGCCCGTAAGAAAGGGGTAAAAGGGAAACCACAAAATTCTGGGCATTTAATATGCCGCAACCCGTCATAAGGACACAACCAACCGGATTTCAGAAAAGCGGCATGCCCCGTTTTTGAAAAAAAGAAAGGCCCACCAGGGCGTGGGCCTTTGCCTTATTAATTCAGATAGAAGACCATGTCAGCAATGTCTAAAATCAAGTTGGCATTAACATCTTCGCAACTGGGATTGTCCAACAGGCTCCGCCAATTGGGCAAAATGCTGGTGCTGTAGGTGGGGTTTTGAATGGTTAAAGTCGCAGGATTGGACTCAAAAGGTGTAGTGCAGCCATTACGGACTTCGCAAGTGTAATTACCTGCATCCGCGGGGCTTACTGATGCCAAAATCAAAGTTGCACTCACTTCTCCAGTTAAATCATTGCCATCCAGTTTCCATTGAAACGTAGGATCTGTCCCTGTTACTTGCACAGAAAAAACAACCTCCTGACCTGAACAAGCAATCACATTTTCTGGATGGCCTGTAATTTCAATACCGGTACATTGCGCAAGCAGCGGCCAGCCAATATCTTCAAACTGTTTCAGGGTAATATCGACATCATCAGTAAGGTCTGGGGTGATTGCAGGTTCCATTAATAGCGAAGGAGTCGCATCGGGTGTCCAGTGGCTAATGGATGACCCAGGTACCAGCGGGTTAGGGGCATTCTCGCGCAGAAATCCTCCGTTTGTACCGGCATAATTAAGCGAATCATAGTCCAGGGTGACCATCACCCCAGGTAGATTATTTTTAATGGTATTGCCAACAGACATTTCAATTCCAAGCGATGGAATTGTGACGAGAGGTTCCGATCCCCCCATTGGCGGAAGGCCGGTGGTGTTGTTGGCGATCAAAACGGCAATTGCACCTGCATTTTGGGCATTGAGGACTTTATCGGAAAAATTACAATCGCCTCGGTCGATCAAAGCAATTTTCCCCAATAACGCGCCGCCATTGGAGGCTGGTTCGCAGCCATTATTAACTGGTGGGGTCCCGTCAATCAGAAGAACCACTTCGCCAGAAAGCCCCGATTCAGGGACGGCGGGTCCAAACGCAGCCGGTTGGGCGGGATAATCACCCGCAATTGGGGCGGGCGCATTAATCGTCAAAATGCTGTTTTTTTGGAGGAAATCAGGAATGGCAGCGGTCACTGCAGGGCCGGTCCAAACGACGAAAGGGTCGTTGATTGCGGAGGCTTGGCGTTCAGCGTTGGTCATAGCATTCCAATCCTTGCCGGTTTGCAAGTCGCGGGTGAAGCTCGAATACACATCTGGAAACCCGCCGTTAAGGGTCCCGGTTGACTCATTCACGAAGTTGGCGAACCCAAGACCGTGACCGAATTCGTGCAATAAGACCGCCAACAAATCGACCTTTGCGCCTTCGTTGTGATCGAATCCGTAATACCAGCCATTTCCGCCGAGACAATTGGGGTCAGCGTCAAGATTAATGTTAATGAAGACGTTGATATCATGCGAACCAGGATCCAGGTCAGTTCCTGCTAGTGCATTAGCAAGTGCTGCGTGATACCAGGTCCCTGATAGAGGCGCATTCGGAAAATCGCGAAAGATACCATTAGCGCCGGCAGCGGCCAAGGTGGCACTGGTTTGGGTACAGGTTTGGGATTGCATTGTAGCCTCAATCACAATAGGGACAGGACTATCCAGGTTTGAGGTCCAAATTTCTACAGCCCGTTGAATAACATTTAAGCGTTGTTCGCCTAAGGTCGTACCCATGTTTCCGGCTACAGGCGAGACAGGTGTTGGATCATTTAAACCAAATCCTGCGGGGTCCCCGTTGAGGATCGTGATTTCCGTTGCAAAACACGAAACGGTCAAAAAGGTGGCTAAAACAAACTTATTGATCATGATTGGCCGCCTTGGTTTCCATTTGTTCAAGAGCATCTGGATTTTTTAAACAGGCGAAAAATCGTTCACCATTGGGTTTAACCACCACAAAAGAGAAATTCATATAGTGGCCATTAAGTCGCTGTCCAACAGTACCGTCCTGCCGCATAAACTCTTCAATGGGAAGCTGCTCTTGGCTTTTGGCGAAATGGTCCGACAGGGCCTGGTACTCATCAGGGGTGGGTTGCCGTAACTGTCCAGTTTTCGAATCGCGAACAGCCACAAGGTATTGTTCAATCTTTAATGGAAGCTGAGGTTCAGCTTCCTGGACGGGCGATTGGCCCCAAAAAAGGAGCAAAAACAAAAGGCTCATGAACACTCCTCAACAAAGTTTTTACCCTCACCTTACGTTTCGGCCTGTCTTTTCCCCCTCATGGATCGGATCTTTTACATTGGGAACATCAAACACCTGAAACTCAAACCCGATGCACCCAAAATAAGCAGGTTAGAGGATTAGAACAACCATTGGATCTTAAGGTTTTGCATGCCAAATCCCTACCCACCCGTGCTCTAGATCCCTGAATAAAGCTGTCCATGTGAAACAAATCATGGGAGCGCAAGGAGCCGGAATTTTTTATTTCAAGGGCATCACACTAACTTTGGTTGAGGCGTAACAGGGCGTTCCAGAGGTGTCTGCAAGTTGGATGGGTTTCGCGGTCCAATTGTTGTTCGACCCATTCGGGCTGGAAATAGAATTGTTCGCCATAATCGACCAGAACTTCCAAACACAAAATTCGTGCATCGTCGTCGTGGGTCAGATTAAGCGCTTGAATGGCATGCTCAACGGCCACTTCCGGCGGACCGTAGAGGGCAAAGACCAAATGAGCGCGGTCTGCGGACCAGGGCTGACCCTTGCTCAAAGATTGGTGCGCCCATTTCAAGAGTTGTTTTTGTGTGTCGGGCGGTTGGACCCGCGCCTCCAAGCTGTCCAAGCTCGGGAACACCGGCGCGCCCGGCATCAGAAGTCGGTAGCCAAGCAAAGTGGCTAAAAGCAGCGCACAAGCTACCAGCCAACTCCAACCAAAAAAGGCACGTCGTTTGGGGGCTGAAAAGAGGTTGCGGCGGTAAACGCTCAATTCCTCAGGGGAAACCCCTACCGCTTCTTTGATTTGTGCTAAGCGATCGCGTTGATCCATGCCCTGACCTCCTCATTTTGACGGATGTGTTTGCGGGCTCGGTCCAGATAACTTTTAACTGAACCTTCCTTGAGTTCCAGGACCTCAGCAATCTCGCTTAAGCCCCACTGTTCAATATAAAAAAGATGAAAACAAAGTCGAATTGGCCCTTTTAATCGGGTTAGCGCGTGGTGAATGGCCTGGAGTTGCGCACGTGCATTCCAATCGGGACCGGGGTGCACGGGCTCTTGAAGCATGGATGCTACCGGCAGGTGTTTGCGGTAATAGTTGAGGCATTGGTTAAAGGCAACCCGGTACAACCACGTCGAGAACTTGGCTGTACCCTGGAACCGGCCAATGGCCTTGAAAACGGCCAAAAAAACGTTTTGGTAGATGTCCTGGCGGTCGAACTGGTCACCCCCGAACCGAACGATGACGCCCATGATCAGCTGATCATGGGCGGCAATCAAATCCAGAAAGGCGTCTTGGTCACCGGTCTGGGCCAAGGCAATCAATTCGGATTCGCTGGGGCTGTTTTGCATTTCACTTGCCATCCAGGAAGTTGAGGTGGATGCGACCTTTGTGGGTACTCAGACGCACCCGATTGGCACCGCTACCTTCGCGGTAGGCATAACTTTCGTCTTCATCATCATCGGCATGAACAGAACGGCCTTTAAAGCGGAAATCGCCTTTGTGCGATTCAGCAGCCAAAGAGAAATCGTGGGCCTCCTGAATCGTCACTTCAATGTCGCCTTTGTGTGTGTCGATCGTAAAGTCAGCCAGGCTAACGACCTGGATTTTAAATGTGCCCTTGTGCGTATCCAATTCAAAGGGTGCCATGATGCCTCGTATCTCGCCTTCGCCTTTGTGGGTATCAATTTTAACCTCGGCTCTCGGGCAGGTAATGTCAAAGGTACTCTTGTGATCATCGATTTTTAATTTCACGAAGTCGGGCAAGGCAATTTCAAATTCGACAGGCACCAAATCGCGATCGTCAAACCAACCGGAATGATCATCGTCGTATTCCACGCTGACTTCGACATCGCCGCCAAATTGTTTCATTTGAACCGTCGCCTCGCGATAAGTTACGCCGGGTTCCCGCACCATACGTGCGACTACATGACAAGTGGCATCTTTGCTCGGAACGACTTGAATGTGGCCCTTGTGGGTATCCAAATAAAAACGACTGCCCGGTTTCATGTCAAAATTTTTGCTGCTATCACCCTGACCGGCCCACAACAGCAATACAAATAAAATCATTTTATCCTCCGACATTTTTTATCACGTTCCATATGTGACCTCACAAGCGGATTTGGGTTACAGACAACGCCAAATTTTTTTGTGCAAGCGGCAAAAAGAGTTTTGGGCCATTTGCTTGCTTGACGTAACTATCTGTTTTGGTTAGCCTGAGAGTGTTCTGGATTCCCCTTTTTACCGCGAACAACAACGCCCGTTTTGTGCCTAGAACTTTAGGTCAATGGGTCTATTTCTATCTGCGCGGGTGGCTCAATGAAAAAAAAATATCAAACATTAGATGGCAATGAGGCTGCGGCCACCGTTGCCTATCAGACCAACGATTTGTGTACGATTTATCCCATCACGCCCTCCTCGGGTATGGGGGAAATGTGCGATGCCTGGGCTGCGCGCGGATTGCCCAATCTGTGGGGCCATGTTCCCTATGTCAGCGAGTTACAAAGCGAGGGCGGCGCCTCTGGAAGCTTGCATGGAGCGCTGCAAGCGGGCTCTATCGCCACTACTTTTACGGCCAGCCAGGGTTTGCTGCTGATGATCCCCAATATGTTTAAGTTGGCTGGAGAGCTGACCCCAACTGTTTTACATGTTTCAGCGCGATCCATTGCCGCGCAAGCCCTCTCTATTTTTGGCGATCACAGCGATGTGATGGCCACACGCAGCACCGGTTTTGCCATGTTGTGTGCCCACAACGTTCAGGAAGTGATGGATTTTGCCTTGATCTCTCAGGCGGCAACCTTGACCTGTCGCCTGCCCTTCATTCACTTTTTTGATGGCTTTCGAACCTCGCACGAAATCAATAAGGTGGAACCGTTAGACCGCGAAACCATGCGTGCGCTAATCGATGATGCATTGGTTCAAGCCCATCGCAAACGCGCGCTTAGCCCCGATCACCCGGTTTTGCGCGGTACGGCCCAGAATCCCGATGTGTATTTTCAGGCTCGTGAAACGGTAAATCCCTTTTATCAGGCGTGTCCAGACCGGGTCCAGGCGATTATGAACGCCTTTAAAAGTCAAACCGGTCGCCAGTACCACTTGTTCGATTATTACGGTCATCCCAAAGCGGAACAGGTCATTGTCGTAATGGGTTCGGCCAGTGGAACGGTTGAGGAAACGATTGACTACCTGAACGCGCAGGGCCAAAAGATCGGCTTGGTCAAAGTGCGCCTGTATCGGCCGTTTTCAGCCGAGCACCTCATTGGGGCCCTCCCGCAAAGCACCCAATCCATTGCTGTTTTGGACCGCACAAAAGAACCGGGCGGATCGGGAGAACCCCTGTATTTAGACGTAGTTCATGCAGTTGCTCAACATTTCGGATCCGGCCGCTTGCCTTTCCCCTTTCCCAAAATTGTGGGCGGACGTTACGGCCTTTCCTCTAAAGAGTTCACACCGGCCATGGTGAAAGCGGTATGGGAAAATTTGAATCAGGACCAACCCAAAAACGGTTTTACGGTTGGGATTGAAGATGATGTATGCCACACCAGTTTGGCTTATGACCCCAAGTGGGACATTGAACCGGCCGAAACCTTCCGCGCGCTTTTTTACGGATTGGGATCCGATGGCACAGTAGGTGCCAACAAAAACAGCATCAAGATTATCGGCGAAAATACGTCCCACTTCGCCCAAGGCTATTTCGTTTACGATTCCAAAAAGTCGGGATCGACCACGATTTCGCATCTTCGCTTTGGACCCAAACCGATTAAATCTGCCTATCTCATTCACAACGCGCATTTTATCGCCTGCCATGCCGTCGAGTTCCTGACCCGAATCGATATGCTCGAGAAAGCGCTGCCGGGCGCTACTTTCCTGTTGAATTCACCTTTGGCCGTGGAGGAGGTTTGGGCCAATCTACCCAAGCAGGTTCAGAATCATTTAATCGAAAAGAAAATGAAATTCTACGTTATCGACGCCTACAAGGTCGCCCGTGCCTGTGGTTTGGGCGGCCGGATCAACACCATCATGCAAACCTGCTTTTTTGCGATTTCAGGCGTCATGCCCCAGGACAAAGCATTGGATCTGATCAAAAAAGCCATCCGCAAAACCTATGGCGCCAAGGGTGAAAACCTGGTGGCCATGAATTACCAAGCCGTGGACACCACCCTGCAAAACCTCAATCCGATTGCCGTTCCAAAAGTAGCAGACAGCAAAATCCAGATGCATGCAGGTGTTGCCCCCGAGGCACCCGAATTTGTGCAAAAGGTAACCGCATTGATGATGGCAGGCAAAGGTGATGATATTCCAGTTAGTGCATTGCCAGCAGATGGCACCTACCCCACGGGCACCGCGCAGTGGGAACGCCGCAATATTGCTTTGGAAATTCCGGTTTGGGACCCAGAGGTATGTATCCAGTGCAATAAATGTGTTTTGGTCTGTCCGCATGCCACCATCCGGGCCAAGGTCTACGCACCCCAAGCCGACGCACCTGCCACCTGGCGTTCCACCGGTTTTAAAGCCCGAGCCAAGGATCAAAACCTGGACTTCGCCATTCAGGTTGCGCCCGAAGATTGTACGGGTTGCGGTCTGTGCGTAGAGATTTGCCCAGCCAAAAACAAACGCGAAACACGTCTAAAAGCGATTAACATGACACCTCAAAACCCGATCCGCGAGCAAGAAGCTGAGAATTGGGCCTATTTCAAGCAATTACCGGAAGTGGATCGCGCCACACTCAACCATCAATCCGTAAAAGAAAGCCAGTTCCTGCAACCGTTATTTGAATTTTCAGGCGCATGTTCCGGCTGCGGTGAAACGCCTTATGTAAAATTGGTCAGCCAACTGTTTGGCGATCGCGCCCTGATTGCCAACGCAACGGGTTGCTCTTCGATTTATGGTGGCAACCTGCCGACCACACCTTGGAGCCAAAACACAGAAGGACGCGGGCCGGCCTGGTCTAACAGTCTGTTTGAGGATAATGCAGAATTTGGTTTTGGATTCCGAATTGCCATTGACCAACACAAGGCCATGGCAGAGAATCTGCTGCGCCTCCACGCGGACCGTCTTGGCGATGATTTGGTCAGCGCCCTGTTACAGGCCAATCAAAACGATGAACCCGGCATTTACGAACAGCGCATGCGGGTCGAACTGCTCAAAAAGAAACTTTTGGCTGACCCACAAATCACCCAAACCGAATCTGGATCCGCCCACCTCTTCGCCCTTGCCGATTACTTGGTCAAGAAATCGGTCTGGATCATTGGCGGGGATGGCTGGGCCTATGACATCGGATTTGGCGGATTGGACCATGTTTTGGCCTCCGGCAAGAACATCAATGTTCTGGTCCTCGATACGGAGGTCTACAGCAATACCGGTGGTCAGATGTCCAAATCAACGCCCTTGGGCGCAGTTGCCAAATTCGCCGCGGGCGGAAAAGCCACCCCGAAAAAGGATCTGGGTCTGATCGCTATGAGTTATGGGCATATCTATGTGGCCAAAGTCGCGATGGGCGCCAACGACACCCATACCATAAAGGCTTTTATGGAAGCGGAAGCCTACGATGGCCCCTCTTTGATCCTTGCTTACAGCCACTGTATCGCCCACGGCATTAATATGCGCATGGGTCTGAAACAACAAAAGGCAGCCGTCGAATCGGCCCATTGGCAACTGTACCGTTACCACCCAGACCGCGCCGCAACAGGCGAAAACCCGTTCCAATTGGATTCGAAACCACCCAGGATCCCGCTCAAAGAGTATGCCTACCAGGAGACGCGCTACAAGATGCTGGCCCAATCACAACCGCAACTGGCCGAGGAATTAATGCAGCGGGCACAACAAACCGTCAATCAGCGCTGGTCCCAATTCGAAAAATTAGCCGCCCAACCCGGTCCGGGCGCCAAGGAGGTTTGAGATGTCAAAACCCGATCTGACCAGCCAGTACCTGGGCCTCAGCCTAAAAAACCCGATTGTGCCTTCCGCAGGGCCTTTATCGCGGAACCTGGATTCGATTAAACAAATGGAAGATGCCGGTGCGGCTGCGCTGGTCCTGTACTCGCTGTTTGAAGAGGAAATTTTTCAGACCGAAATGGAACACCATGCCACGACGCTTTTGCCCAGCGAGAGCTTTGCCGAGGCACTCAGTTATTTCCCCGAACAACCTGAATTGCGCATTGGCCCCGACCAGTATTTGGAACATGTGCGCCGCTGCAAAGAAAGTGTTGAGATTCCAATCATCGCCAGTTTAAACGGCATTACCCGCGGTGGATGGATCGATTATGCGCGCCAAATCGAACAGGCTGGCGCAAATGCTTTAGAACTGAATATGTACATGATCCCAACCGATTTTGAAATGTCAGGCGGGCAAGTAGAGCATCATTACCTGGAAATTGTTCGCGCGATCCGCGCCGCGGTCAGCATTCCGATTGCCGTTAAATTGAGCCCCTTTTTCTCTGCCATGGCTTGGTTTGCACGCCATTTGGATGAAACCGGCATTCAGGGCCTTGTTTTGTTCAACCGCTTTTACCAACCGGACATTGACCTGGAAAACCTGGAAGTCGTACCCAACGTCATCTTGTCTACACCGATGGCCATGCGCTTACCCTTGCGTTGGATTGCTATTTTGTATGGTCGCATCCATGCAGACTTGGCCGCAACCTCAGGTATCAACAGTGGCAAAGACATCCTCAAGCTGACTATGGCCGGTGCGAGTGTGTGCCAAGTCCTGAGCTGCCTGCTACGCCACGGAATTCCTCACATCCAATCCATGCTTAACGAGTTGGAGACCTGGATGGAAACGCATGAATACGAGTCGCTCGATCAGATGCGTGGCAGCATGAGTCACCGGTCGGTGGGCAATCCGGGCGCATTTGAACGGGCTAATTATTACAAAGCGCTACACAACTACCAGCTCTGACTGAGGGTGATTGGGCCCGTTAACTCAGGAGCTGAAGGTCGATGGCTCTGAACAATTCAAAACACATTGCCTAACTGAATCGCGCATGCAAAAAAGCGCGGCTTGACAGGTTTTCTTCACGCATTTCCGGTCCTTCATAACTGAGATGCAACCAGCGGGTTTGGCGACCAGTACAAGGCGTCAGGGAGGGCACAATGCGCCAAAATTTTTATTTTTTCTGCCTGTTAATGATCACAAGTCTGGCCTATAGCCAGGAAACCATTAAAGTCCACCGATTTGTGGGCGGCCTGGAAAGTTACGAATCCAATGCTTTTTGGCTGGAGGGACCCCAGCATCTTGTCCTGATCGATAGCTTAATGTTAAAAGCCGATGCTGAGCAGTTGGTAGCAGCCATGAAAACCGCCAAAAAACCACTCGCCGGCATCATCATTACACATCCGCATTTAGATCATTTCGGCGGGATCCGCACCGTGTTGGCCGGCTTTGGATCCGTACCCGTCATAGCCACACAAGCAACGGCTTCGGCAATGCCCATCATCCACGAACAAGCCCTTTCATCTTGGGCCAAGGCGCTGGGCGACCGGTATGAAACAAATCTATTTGTGCCCAATCAACTGACTAAGTCGGGGGAAACCTTGGAGATCGGTGGCCTAAAATTCCGAATCCACGATTACGGGCCAATGGAATCCGAAAACAACAGCGTGGTGGAAAATTTGGATCTAAAAGTCTTGTTCACCGGCGATGCCACGGTTGCCCATGCGCCCTACTACGTCGGTGAAGGCCACATTGATGGCGCACAAGCAGGACTCGAACGGCTTACCCGTGACTTTCCGCCTGAGATGTTGTGCTTCTCAGGCCACTACGCGCCATTGCCTCTGGGCCAATTGGTCAAAATGAATCTGGCTGAAATTCACTCAGCTGTTCAACTGGTGGAAGACCATTTACACCAACAACAGGTCACAAAAAATGAGGATTTGACCCGAGAACTCCAACTGGAAATGGTCGAGCGCATTCAAAACCTCTACGATGCGCGAACCACATTTTCTTATGGACTAAGCAACCGAACAATGGCCATGATCAATTTACCTGGCTTGATCCAATGGGTAATGAATCAAAAAAGCAAAAATATTCCGGGGCAATAATAAAAAGCTCGGACCCCATAAAAAATGGGGTCCGAATCTGGATTTAAGATTTAAAGGCAAAGTTGCTGAAGGCACTCTCACAGGTGCCAAACCAGGCACTACTGTCCTGTCGAAACTGGTCCCAAGCCGTCCAAATTTCGCGATAGGTCGCATCCGCAGTCACCTGTTCTTGAATGATCTCCTGCGTGTGGCTACGCGCTGCATCCATGATGTCCTGGGCAAAGGGTTTGAAAGACACTCCAGCTTGCAACAAACGCTTCATGGCTGGGGGATTCTTGGCATCGTAATTGGCCAACATGGTTTGGTTGGATTCGGCTGCAGCCACTTCAATCGCCTGTTGGTACTGGGCCGGTAATTTGGCCCAATCTTTCAAGTTAATCAACAGGCTCAGCTGGGGGCCCGGTTCCCACCAACCGGGGTAGTAATAGTTCTTGGCGATCTTGTGGAAGCCCAGAATTTCATCATCATAAGGCCCAACCCATTCCGTCGCATCAATCGCGCCGCGTTCCAGGGCAGGAAAAATGTCCGGCCCACCCAGGACCTGAACCGTAACGCCCATTCTGCTCATCACCTCGCCACCAAAGCCCGGAATGCGCATTTTCAAGCCGTTTAAATCGGCCAAGGTACCAATTTCGCGACGGAACCAACCGCCCATTTGGGTACCGGTATTCCCCGCAGGCAAGCTCATCATGTTGAAATCGGCAAAGACTTTCTGCATCAATTCCCGCCCACCTGCAAAAGACATCCAGGCATTTTGCTGTCGAGCCGTCATGCCGAACGGAACTGTGCAGTCAAATGCCAAGGCCGGATTCTTACCTTTAAAGTAATAAGAAGCGGTGTGTCCAATTGAGACGGTGCCCTGCTGAACCGCATCCATGACCTGTAAAGCGGGAACCAGCTCTCCGGCTGGCGAGGGATGGATGGTGAAAAAACCATCCGTCAAGCCCGAAACGCGTTTGGCAAAGGTTTCGGCAACGCCGTAAATCGTATCCAAACTGCGGGGGAAGGAGGATGCCAAGCGCCACAGGATCTTGGGTTTGGTTTGAACGGCCGGTCCCCCATCGGCGTGACCGGTTTGACTTTCACCACAGGCCTTAAGGGCAACCAGACCTCCTCCCAAGGTGGCGGCTTTGGTCAAAAAGTTTCTGCGCTCCATGTTCGGGCTCCTGTGATGCGGGATTTGCTGCCATTATTAGCAGCTGGCGACGAAAAAAAGAACACCCCTTTGTACCAAGCGGTCTTCTTGTTAAGATCAGGACGCATTTTCCCAGGAAGGGTGTCAATTGAATCGATTCTCCGTTTGGATGGACCGAACAACCCATTGGATAGGCCAGTTCAATTCATTTTTATGCCTGGCCATGGTCTTGATTGGTGCGTTTAACGCGCTTGCCCGCAAATTGGGCCATTCCTTTGGACTCAATTTGAGTTCCAATGCCTACCTGGAAATTCAGTGGTACCTGTTCAGTATCCTGTTCCTCTTGGGTGCAAGCTACACACTCAAGGCCGACGAACATGTACGGGTGGATGTTTTTTACACCCGCCTGAATCCGCGGCAAAAAGCCTGGCTCAACCTCCTGGGTCACCTCTTTTTTTTAATTCCGTTTGCGCTAGTCATGATTTGGTTGAGCTGGCCGATGGTCATGGCCAGTTGGAACGTTTTGGAACAATCACCCGATCCCGGTGGATTGCCACGCTACCCGATCAAAACGCTGATCCTGGTGGCCTTTATCCTCTTTGGCCTGCAGGGCTTAAGCGAAGCCTTTAAATCCATTCGCAGGTTGCGACACAAGGAGGCAGCGTGAACGGTTGGTGGCCCGGCCTCATGTTCCTGGTAGCGTTCCTGTTCATTTTTTCCGGCTATCCGGTAGCTTTGGCTTTAGGCGGAACGGCCCTGATCTTTGCCTTTTTGGGCCACCTTGCCGGCGTGATGGAGTGGAGCCTGCTCTTCGCTATACCCGAACGGTTATTTGGCATCATGTCCAACAACGTGTTGTTGGCGGTGCCCTTTTTCATTTTTATGGGTGCCATGTTGGAAAAGTCCAAGTTGGCTGAGGACCTGCTCAAGACCATGGGCGCATTGTTTGGCCCATTGCGCGGGGGATTAGGCATTTCCGTCGTCGTGGTTGGTGCACTGCTGGCAGCAGCTACGGGTGTGGTAGGAGCCTCGGTAGTCGCCATGGGCATGATTTCACTGCCCGTCATGTTGCGCTTCGGTTACAGCAAGGAAATTGCGTGTGGCCTGATCACGGCATCCGGGACTTTGGGTCAGATCATTCCGCCCAGCGTAGTTTTAGTCGTTTTAGCCGATCAGATGGGAGTGAGTGTGGGCGACCTGTTCCGCGGCGCGTTGTGGCCCGGATTAGCCCTGGCCGGACTCTACGTGGTGTATGCCGCCCTAGTAGCACTAGTCAAGCCGCATGCCATGCCCGCCTTACCCAAAAGTGAACGGGAATTAACAGGCGTAGCGCTGTTACTCCAAGTCATGAAGGCATTAGTCCCGCCACTTTTCCTGATCCTGGTCGTCCTGGGCAGTATTTTTGGAGGGGTTGCAACGCCGACCGAAGCAGGAGCGCTGGGTGCTGTTGGTGCCATGTTCTTAGCGTTGGTCAATCGGCGTTTGACCCGTTCGGCCCTGCGCGAAACCATGGATGCCACCACCCGATTGACCTCCATGGTCATGCTCCTGCTGGTTGGGTCTACCGCCTTTGCCCTAGTCTTCCGCGGCCTGTTAGGTGATATCTGGATTGAGTCGCTACTGACCAATTTGCCCGGCGGCAAGTGGGGTTTAATCCTGATCGCCAACCTGGTCGTTTTTGTGCTCGGCTTTTTTATCGACTTTTTTGAAATTGCCTTCATCATTGTGCCGTTATTGGTACCGGCTGCACGCATCCTGGGCATCGACCTGGTATGGTTTGGCGTTATGCTGGGCTTAAATCTGCAAACCAGCTTCTTAACCCCACCCTTTGGTTTTGCCCTGTTTTATTTGCGCGGCGTCACGCCAGAAGAAATTCCGACCAGCGCCATTTATCGCGGCGTAATCCCCTTTATCGCCATCCAATTGGTGGCCCTGATCTTGCTGCTGCTTTTCCCTCACCTTGTCCACTATTAGGAGAATTTGAAATGACCTTGAGCGAAATGGAATGCCGAATTCTTGCCGCATTGGCCGAAAAAGAAATTGCAACGCCAGAGTATTACCCCATGACCGTCAAAGCCTTAACCGCTGCGTGCAACCAGAAAAACAACCGCAATCCGGTTGTCAGTTACGCAGAACCGGATGTGGAAACTTGTTTGGAAGCCATGCGCTTCAAAAACCTGGTCTGGCAGGTCAATCCGGCTGGTGCACGCGTCTCCAAATATGAACATAACTTGATCAAGACATACCAACTCGACAAACAGGAGTTGATATTGCTGTGTGAACTCATGCTTCGCGGCCCGCAGACCCCAGCCGAACTCAAAAAGAATGCCTCGCGCCTCTTTCCCTTTTCGCACATGATCCAAATTGAAACGGCATTGAAAAATTTGGCCGATGAGACACGGGGTCCGCTGGTTTTGACCCTGCCCCGTCAGCCGGGTCAAAAAGAAGAGCGCATCGCACATTTATTATGCGGACCCATTGATTTGGAAGCCTTTGAGGCCGCTGCAACTTCCCGCCACACGCCAATCAGCCATGGGTCCGGCATGGAAACGCTGCTAGAGGAGATTGCCCAATTGCGCAGCGAGTTGGCCCAACTTCGCGAAGAATTTGAAGCTTTTAAACAACAATTTTAGAAGGAGTTACCCATGTTTTCGATTGTTATGGCCCTGTTTTTGATCCAAGGCACCCCTGACCCCGACGGGATCTGGGCCGCCATGGAATCCATTAACCCAGACGCCATCCGCCAAAATGTTGCATTTCTCTCCAGTGATGAATTAGGGGGTCGCGGAACTGGCACCGATGGCGAAAAAAAAGCAGCACAATTCATCGCAGATCATTTTGCCAAAAATGGCCTAAAACCCTTGACAGGAACCCAGTTTTTCCAACCCGTCTCACTGGTTGGGTATCGCAAAAATTCGGAGAAATCCAGCCTGGCGATCCACGGCGAGAAAGGTCCGTTTGAATATGAAAATGATGGCAATTTGACCTATTGGTCGTCCAGCCAAAAACCGCTCGTGAAGCTTTCCAAGGCACCGTTGGTGTTTGTCGGCTATGGGGTTGAAGCGCCCGAGTATCAATGGGACGATTTCAAAGGCTAC
This sequence comes from Acidobacteriota bacterium, assembly GCA_020637335.1. Lineage (GTDB taxonomy): Bacteria > Acidobacteriota > Holophagae > Acanthopleuribacterales > Acanthopleuribacteraceae > JACJWC01. The sequence continues at coordinate 221,533 of JACJWC010000007.1, forward strand.
GATTGCAAGGGTAAAGTACTGGTTTTTCTCAACAATGACCCTCCGGTTGAGGAGAATGGTCAAGAACTCTTTGAAGGAAAAAGGCGCACGTACTACGGCCGCTGGACCTATAAATTTGAACAGGCCATGCGCCACGGGGCGGCTGGTGCCATGATGATTCACACCACTCCTTCAGCCGGTTATGGCTGGCAAGTTGTCGGCCACAATGGCGCCGAAGAAGGGTTTGCCCTGGACCTGCCCGGTTCTGGTTACCAGGTGGATTTCCTGGCCTGGATTGACGAAAAGCGCGCTGATGCCCTAGCACAAGGCATTGGCCAGAGCTTGGAAAGTTGGTTCAATATGGCCGCAAAACGCGACTTTAAACCGGTTGAACTGCCGTTTAGTGTTGACGCCACCATCCAAACCGAGATCCGCAAAACCCAGAGCCAAAATGTCGTGGGATTGCTCGAAGGCTCCGACCCCAGTTTAAAGAAGGAAATGATCGTTTTTACGGCCCATTACGACCACCTGGGCACAGCTGAATCCGGAGAAGGCGATCGCATCTATAACGGCGCCTGGGACAATGGACTGGGAACGGGTTGCATCATGGAGTTGGCCCGGGCGATTGGCCAATCCAGCTGGCGACCCAAACGCTCCTTCGTTTTTGTCGCGTGTGCTGCCGAGGAGAAAGGATCTTTGGGCAGTCGCTGGTTTGTAGCCAAACCCATGGTCCCAGCCAAACAATTTGTCGCCAATATCAACATTGATATGCCGCAGATCTTTGGCACAACCCGCGATTTAACCGCCATTGGCCGCAATGCCAGCAACCTGGGCGAATCTCTCGATACGGCAGCTGTTTTATTTGCACGCAAGTACCAACAGGAACCCGTAGTCATCAAGGACGACCAAAATCCCAATGCTGGCTCTTTTTACCGCAGTGATCAAGTCAACTTTGCCAAAGCCGGCATCCCGGCCGTCTTCCTCAATCCCGGGCGAGACTTCAGCGAAGGACCGACGACTGACCCATCTGCCTACCGCGATGCCCACTACCACCAGCCTTCAGATGAAATTAACGAAGCTTGGGATTTAAAAGGCTGTGCTCGCGACCTGCGACTCACCCTCCTTGCCGCAGGTCTCATCGGGGACGCCGAACAAAGCCCGCGCTGGAACAAAGGCAACGAATTTGAAGCGGCCTGGGAACACCTCCAAAAGCAATAAACCCCATCCGTAAAAGGAGTATTGATGCAGGCCCAATTTCATCCATCCATCCGTAGGTTGGGCCTGCAGTCCTGGTCGGAAATGGCTGGAACGGATCACCCCTTCAGCCATTTCGAGTATTTGGCGGGTCTGGAATCAACCGGCGTTGTAGGCCCGCTGACCGCTTGGCAGCCCCACCACCTGACCCTCAAAGATCAAAACGAAAATCTGCTGGGCGTTGCGCCGCTCTACATCAAACACGACTCTTGGGGCGAATTCATCTTTGATTTTGCCTGGGCTGAGGCCTACCACCGCTACGGTTATGAGTATTATCCCAAACTCGTGTGCGCAATCCCCTACACGCCTGTGCCGCATCGTCGCCTGTTTACCCGCGATTCAACCTCGCTTGAACCCATGTTAGCCGCCTTAGAGACGGAGACTGAATCTCGGGATTTCAGTTCCGCCCACCTGTTGTTTTGCCATCAGGAAGAGGCAATGGCCGCCGAGAAACGCGGCTGGTTGATTCGCCACGGCTACCAATACCACTGGTTTAATCGCGGTTATTCGGATTTTGAGGATGTCCTCAAGGATTACCGCTCCAAACCGCGCAAAAACACACGCAGGGAGCGACGCAGCCTTGACGAGCAAGGCTTAACTTGCCGCGTTTTTGAAGGTTCCGATATAAGCGAGTCCGTCCTGGATCACTTCTACCGCTTCTACCAAAAAACCTTCCTGCAAAAAAGTGGCTTTGTGCCCTTTACGCGCGACCTATTTGGTTTGTGGCGCGAACATCTTGGTGAAAAACTGGTTTTCATTGGGGCCTTCCAGGGTGAGCAATGGGTTGCTGGTTCCATTTTCTTTAAAAGCCAGGATGCATTGTTCGGCCGGTATTGGGGAACAAATCAGGAATACAACCATCTCCATTTCGAATTGTGTTATTACCAAGCCATTGATTATGCCATTCGCAAGGGTTTGACCCGCGTGGAGCCGGGCGCACAAGGTGAATTCAAAATTAAACGAGGATTCGAACCCATCCCAATCTACTCTGCCCATTGGATTCGCCATCCGCAATTTCGTCTGGCGATTGCCAACTTTTGTAAAGAGGAAGCAGCGCATATGCAGCAAGTCCTCCCCCTCTTGCAACGCGAGCTGCCTTTCTCCATCCCTCATCCGCGCCAGACCATAACCGTTGCCGATGAAGGACAAACGGAGTGAAACTCACTGCTTGCGCGAATCTCCGTGGGCACAAGATGGCGCTCAATTTCGGCAAAACCAAATCGGATGAAATAATCTCTAGCAGTAGTTGTAAGCAAATAAATGGCTTCAAGCTCCAAGTCCTTGGCCTGAGCCAAAATATGATTAAGCAGTTGTTTGCCAAGCCCGGTGCCCTGGCGGGCAGGATCCACTGCCAGGCTTCGCAGCAAGCCCAAGTGACCATAAACTTCAAGACCAACCAAGCCAATCAACTGTGATCCCTGCCATTCACCCCAATAACGCGATCCTTCTTGCGATCGGTCAATGACCGGTAAATCCAGTTTTTTCAATAGTTTGTCGGCTTGATCGTAAGCGAATGGATTTAGAACCTGCATAAAACCTCCCATTCCATTCTGAACCAGGAACGTTGCCATTTCACTTAAAGAATACGGGGATTCACTGCAAAATAGCCACGACTCGCTGACTGAAGGTGGTACCAGGACAGGCGGTCGCTTAGATTAAGCAGCAACGGTTAACCCGTTCATCAACAAAAACCATCTCTCAAAAAAAGACAGCGAAATGCTGTCTTTTTTATTTTTTATTCAATCCAATAATTTGGTTTTTACAAACCATTCAATCGGAATTTGAATTTTAAGATTGAACGAAACACGCGATAATACTGGCTTTCCAGTTTGGCACGGGACTTGCCCTTAAGGTCTGCGATGAACGGGTTCACCGGCAAATTTGCTGTGAGGAACCAACAAATGAAAATGAAAAACGTGAGGGCACTCTTTTTAGCCCTTATCTGTTCTGCCTGGGTTTTTGCCGAAACCACTGGCAACTTGGAAGTTATTGTACAGGATACGAATCAGGCTCCCCTGCCAGGCGCAACTGTAAATGTTCAAAAGGACGGTGTGAACCGATCTTCAACCTCGGATGCTGATGGCGTTTCGCGGGTATTGCTCTTACCGCCTGCCTTGGATTACACCGTCACCGTGGTCATGCCTGGTTTTGGAACCGTTAAACGCGAAGGCATTCGGGTATCCATTGGCCAAACTTTTACGGTAACCGTGACCATGCAACCGGACCTGGTAGAAGAAATGGTCATTACCGGGGATCGCCCAGTCGTCGACCAAACCACACAGGTGACAGGTGAATTCCTGGAACTGGGTCTGATTGAAGCCTTGCCGACCAGCCGATCCTACCAGGACTATCTGCAATTGGTCACCGGTGTGTTGCCCTCTGCCACCGAGAACCCTGCCGTAAAATCCGGCTTGAACTATCGAGATGCCTTGGGTGAACAAGGGACTTCCCGGGACAACTTCTATTACATTGATGGCGTGAATACGACCGATAATATTACCGGAACCTTTGGTGCCAACTTCAACTCAGAAATCATCGCCGAGCAACAAGTTTTGACCGGTGGCATGCCGGCAGAATACGAAGGTGCACCAGGCCTGCTCTCAAATGTCGTGACCAAAAGCGGCAGCAACCGTTATGAAGGCAGCATCAACTACTATTTTCAGGACTCAAGTCTGGTCGGAGATACCGATGAAGGCATTCCCAGCCAAACCGAATATTCGACATATGATTCAGCAGTTGTATTTTCCGGGCCCATCCTGAAAGACCGTTTTTACTTTTTGGGCAGTTGGCAGAAACGCAATACAACCAGCGACATCAATGATGCTAACAGCGGTGCGTTCCTGCGTGAGCGCGAGTTTGATGCTGACTACAAATTCTTGAAATTAACCTTCAACCCTACGGCCTCCCAGACCCTGGATTTCATCTACGGCGCCGACCCGACGGACATTGGCGGTGACCGCAACACTAACAACGTGAACAATCGCGATTTCACCCAAGTTCAAGGCGGCGACCGTTACACCTTGAGCTACTCGGCCCTTCTGGGCGGCAACGCTGTTTTGGAAATGAAAGCGGCTAAGATCGAATCAGAAGTCAGCAACTATCCGCGTGGCGATCAGTCCGGCGTTGGCCCACGTAACACCGTTAGATTTGCTTCTGGTGAGGTTTTCACCAATGCCGATCAACAGCGCGGTGGTTATGATTTTGTCAGTATTGACGAACGCAACAAGGACCTGATCGAAGCAAAACTCACCTATTACCTCAATACAGATAATTTCGGTAACCACGTTCTGAAATTCGGCGCCGGTTATGTGAGAAACACCAATATTCAAGATGTTTCCTACCCTTCTGGCTTCCGCTATGAAAGCGCATCCGTTGGCGCAGGCGTGCACACAATGGCAGACCTGGTCGGTCTGGGTATTTTCGTGAATAGCGATTTTGATCGTATGGCCGATGCCATCAACACGCAGTACAGCCATCTAATCCCCAGTTTGGATCTCAATGGCGATGGTGTGATCGATCGCAACGAAATCCGCTCGGCGCCTTCTGGTTTCACAACCGGCAATCCGCATGGCCAGGTCAATGCGGACCGCAATGTACAGGTCAATGCGGGCGTAAACAACCTGGAATCAACAGGTTTACATTTCTTCTTACAAGACCAAATTGAAATTAACCGCTTTAGCCTGAACCTCGGTCTGCGCTTTGAAGAATTCACACACAACGCCTCCAATGGCGATGAAATCTACAAATTCGATTGGACCGTAGCGCCTCGAATTGGTGTTTCCTACGACGTGCTTGGCGATGGTCGCCACAAAGCCTACGGTTTCTACGGTCGCTATTACGATCCGATCCGCGGCAATATGACCGACTTTGCTGGTGCATTCAACGGCCAAACCCTAGAAGAACAAGCTTTTATCGGTGGCGAATGGGTAACCTACCGGGTCCGCGGCAGTGCCGAGGAAATCGATGCAATTTTTGCCCCAACGACCAAAACGCCGTATACCGATGAAACCACTCTGGGCTACCAAATTGATCTGGGCCAAGCCATGAGCTTGGAATTCTCGGCGACAGATCGCAAAACCCGCAACATCATGGAAGATTACGACATCACGCCCTACAGTTTCGTTGAGGATGGTCAAGGTTACTATTCCGATCCCAACATCGTCGGTGTTTATGCCATTCCGCTCTCCTACTTTGGTTTCACCTATGAAGAGCTTCTGGCCAATCCCTCCAACTACGTGATTGCCACGCTTCTGGGTGGGAAACGCGACTACCAAGGCTTTGATGTCACCTTCCGCAAGTCACTGGCCAATCGCTGGCAAATGCTGGCCTCCTATGCCTACAACGACTTTAAAGGCAACACCAACTCCGATTCCAATGCCGACCTGCAGGGCGATTTGGAGCAACTCGATCCTCGTGTACCGGGCATGTATGCCCGTCAACCGGGATCGGTTGATCACGTTGCTAAATTGGCCGGTTCGTATCAATTGGGACGCGGCTTCCAAGTTGGCGGTTCATACCGCTGGAACTCTGGTCTGTATTACACCCGTGCCACCAGTTTTGCATCGCGTAACCTGCCTGAAGGTTGGGACGAAGTCGATGTCCAAGATCCGAACAGCGGGATCGCCGATGGCATCATCGGTTCCGAAAAGACTTCTGCCTACGGCATCTTGGATCTGCGAGTAGCCTATAACCACACCTTCGCCAATCGCTACAAATTTGAAGCATTCGTCGATATCTTCAACGCATTGGACGACCAAGCCGTTATCACGGAAAACGGTCGCACGGACTCCAACCGGGCATTTGGTGCTGCCACTGGCTGGGAACTGCCGCGCCGCTTTTACCTGGGCACACGCTTTTCCTTCTAACCCTTCCCCTCTCAACCACCGGCCCGGGCCTCTGTGCCCGGGCTTTTTTTTGCCTGATGGGAAAATGTTGTGAATTCGATCACTTTATTAACTGAGTTGACTTGTTTTACTTTTTGCAGGCGATCAAACCCTTTTTGTAGACCCAACCAGCCCCGGCGGAGGCGACTGATTTTGGCGCGTATCAAAGCCGAAAATCAGGCAATTGGGATGCAGACACCAGGTTCTGGGTTTGTGCCCGCCCAGTCCATGGCCCTGCCCCGGCGACTGGGACTTGAGGGGATCGGTTGATGTAGAGGATCTTTTGTGGGCCGAATGGGGCCTTTAACTTAGGGCCGCTTGCATAAACCAACTAACGAAATAAAGTGTCCATTGCGCTTGTGGTCAGGGTGGCGCCTCATCTAAGGCGGAATAGCTGCTCACTTCAATCAAGTTTTGATCGGGATCGACGAAATAGACAGACAACATTGGTCCTTTTGCGCCTGTGCGGCGGACAGGCCCTTCAAGAATGGGCACGGCTTGCTCATGCAAATGGGCGATGACCTGCGCCATGGACCAATCCGTGATTAAACACAGATCACCAGAGCCTACAGCCGCTCGATTACGCTTTTCCATTCCAAGGGTTTGCAGGTTGATTTTTTGTTGGCCGAAATGGAGCGCCCATCGGTTTTCACCAAAGGCGCGTGCTTCCATCTGGAGGACGCGCTGATAAAAATCAACACTTGGCTGAATGTCCAGCACCGTTAAGACGATATGATCGAATCGTGTGATCAACCCCAACTCCTGCAGCATTGCCTTTCCACCAATTTAACATTAAAAAGCTGACCGCCTGACTGAGCCCTCGATTAGGGCTCGGTCCACAATTGGAAATTATCGAAACGGCTACTTTCCTGGGTCGCATTGAGTCCGGACATACCGGCCCGTTGGATAGCAGGGGTGAAACCCGGAATCAAAACGCGATTCAAAACCTGCGTTCCGTTAATCCACACCGAGGTACGGTTGGTCAGGGGTTCATAGGCCAGTTTCACATGCTGAGCAGTGTTGGCGACAAAGCCAGGAATATTTTGGTTGTTGGCCAAACTGATCGCCGTTCCATTGGCCAGGACTGTGTATTTCCCAGAATTATTCACAAAGCACCAAACCTGGCCATCGGCCCACCAGCCCCATCCAGCGTGATTGGCAAAGCCAACCGCCAACCACCCTGCGCCATTTGGATTTAAGTCGGCTTGCACGGTGCAGGGTCGGTTGGAATAGTTGGCAGGGTTAAAGGGCAAGGTCAGGTTGGGGTGGTTGCCAGTTGTGCCCGTCACAAAATAGTTAGTGCCAAAAATGGTTTCTGCCCCTGCATGCCAAGTAAATCCACCGATTTCGCTGGTGCGGTTATTTACAGGGGTTCCAGCGGCGGTTCCATTAAAGCGGTCTCCAGCCACTATGGACATTGTTTGACTGCTGGAAAACAAAAGCTTATCCAAGTTCAAGCCACCATTCTCAAAGACAATGCGTAAAACCTGGTTGTTACCTGCGCTCAAAGGGATGTTAGGAAAGTGAATGGTTTCAAACAGGCCCCAGCCATTGGTATTGGGAATCTCTATTGAAGGCCCGCGTTGGGATCCGTTTAGTTCGAGATGAATTCTTTTGCCATTCACCGGCGTAGCAGCGGTCACCGAGCAAATAAAGGTGCCGCTCGCCGGAATGTTGACCGTGTATTCCAACCACTCGTTGCTATCGGTCCAACCAATGGCGTAGTTGCCTCCACCCAGGCCTGCAATATCCACATCATCGGTGCGATATTGACCGCCGGTATTTCCGGCCGATGTATCATGGTACGCGATTTCAGCTCCGCCCTCATCGTAATCCTCAGCTTGGATCAGACCCGGAATTGTTCGTGCGGTCCCGCCCCAAGGCGTTTGACCGGAGGTCACGGTTAAGGAGGCGCTCTGGGAAACAACTGCACCACAAGGATTAGAAATACGGCAGGTGTAAGCGCCGGCATCGGTCGTTTGCACAGGTGAAAGGGTAAGTTGTGTTCCGGTTTGGCCGCTGATGTTGATGCCGTTCTTGCGCCACTGATAGCTCAGATTGGGTGTGCCAACCGCCGTTACGGAAAAAATAGCGGTACCGCCAACTGGCACCGTTTGCGATTGAGGCTGGCTCGTTAAGACCGGTGAGCTGCAGGTACTTCCCGCGAACTGTTGCAGTTCAAAATTGTCTAAATACGTGGTTTGAAACGTTCCATTATGGATGTGAAATCCGGCATTTGTGATCGTTCCCGCATAACTCACTGAACGCCAATCCATGACGACCTGTCCGTTAATGGATGCTCGAGCCAAGTGATTCGCATGGTCGTATTCCAGGGCCACATGGTTATAGCCCGAAGCATTAAAGCCCGGTGCAAGACCACTTTGTAAGGCCGGTGCGGTGGTACCATCGTCGTGAACCGTGAAATTCCCATTCGAGCGCAGAAAGATCCATACTTTGCCATAGGTCCAAAAAGGGCCAGTGCTGCTGTCCGAGAAACCGATACCGCACCAACCGGCACCTTGCGGATTGAGTTGGGCTTCCAGCTTTAACACATCACCATTTGAAGGCAGGACAATGGGCAGGGTTGCAATCGCACTGGTGCCCGAGGGACTGACCGCTTGGCCATCCAAGGTTGCAGTTGCGGTAGCCGTCCAGTTGGCTCCGCCTCTTTCTGTTGTGCGGCCCTGTAAGCTCCCTTCCGCAAAATAAAACGAATCCGCCTGTTGGCTCAGGTTGGAAAAAACGGTCAATTTGGCTGCCCGGCTAAAAACCTGACCGCTGGAACCCGTCGCATCCCGCAATCGGCAACGGTACCACTTTTCATCGTTTTCCGTGAGGTTCAGGATCGTGAGCTTCCCTGTATTGGCTCCAGAAAAATGGGACCCGTTGGACAGATTAGACCACCCATTTACGCCATTGGCGCTCGTTTGCCACTGGTAGGAGATCGTTCCGTTGCCACTGGCCCCACGGGTTTCGAAAACAGCGTTGGAACCGGAGGTGAGGAAGCGGTCCAAAGGCTGTTCTTTAGCTGTTAATGCGAAACCCGCTCGATACCCGTCCTTCAATTTGGCGAAAATGTCGCGCAGGGTTCCCTGTTGCCCGCGCAGAACGCTTTGATACTGGCTGGGCAAATCCTCCGTTTTGATAAAAAACGGACCAATTGTTGCTGTCCACTCAGATTGCAAAGGGTCCAATGTACGCTCCCAGCCGCGTTCAAATAGGCTGGGCGTTAAAACATCATGATTTGTGAAATATTGGGCGCGCGCAAAGGCTCCAAATATTTTGCCATTTTGACGGCAAACCTGACGGGCCAACGCGCCCTGAGCCATAAAGTAATAGCGGTAGCGGTGATGGTTGTCCACTACGGCTTCAGCTTGGTCAGGCGGTAATCCACCACCGGAGACATGAATCGACTTGGTGGTTTCATGCACAATGCCTGAAAACCAGGGGCCTTCCAACAGATAATCCATATCGGTTCCCGAGGAAACCGGATTCAGTCGGTCGTATTCGGCATAATTGACCAAATTTTCCGTGCGGGTTTGCAGCACCTCGTTTTCATCCAAATAACTAAAAGTTACTGGACCTTGAGAGGCGTCACGCAGGGAGTACCAGGATGGTAACTGGAAATAAATGACGCCCTTAAAGTCCGGGTTGTTCTGCTGGGCCAAACAGACTTCTCGCACAACTTCCTCTTGGAAATGGGTCCAAGTCTCATAAACCCATTCGGTCCAAACATTCCAATAGGTGGCATTGGAAAGGGGCACAAAGCTAATCCAGCTTGGCAAGGCCACCAACGAACTGTCGTCATCGTTGAACTCCAAGCGATCGGCAGGCAATTGGGAATAGCTGTACCCATGCGCTGCGGCATAAGCAGCAAAGGAGGCTGCAGCCCCTTGACTGAACAATGGGATCGCCCGTTTCGGCGCATTCAAAAAGCTGTAATAGGGATCATCATCGACCACCAGTTGGAATTGGGTTTTATGGCCTAGCCGAATGATGCGATCTGGAGAATCCACATCGCGCTCCTGGGGCAGGTCGGACCAGACGGAACTGTAAGTTCGGGTCAACTTGTTTTCATTCAGAACCATATAACCAAAAATTGGCCCGACAGATTGATTAGCTGGACCATCACTGTTAAAACTCACCCGAATATTACGCAAAAGCTGTTCAACTGCAGCGCGATTGGTAATGTCCAGATGTTCGCCTGTAAAGGCAATTTTGGAGCCATTATCGCTGTCTGGCAAAGGGGCCCGAGCCCACAAAGACCCATTGCTCTTCAGAGCAAAAGCACGCCAGTTCGCGGGTTGGCTATTGATTTCAGAGGGCCAAAAAAAACCGGGCATGCGGGGGAAAGAGAAAAATCCGACAATGCGATTGCCCGTCACCGCTTCTGCGCTTTTTAAGGCGATTGAAACATTGCGAATGTCTTGGAGCCCGGCTGGGGTATTGAGATTTAATACCAGCACCTCTGCCCCATCGAAAAAGAGGCTCAAACCCTCAGCCCGCAACTTCTTTTGGTTGAGGTTTGGATAAAACCAAACCGGTGGATCTGAAGCCTGAAAGGCGGACTGAAGATAAAAATCCTGGCCAAATCCCAAGCCCGTCATCAACAATAAGTTGGCCAATACCAGACGATTCATGGCGCCCCCCAATGTATTCATAATAGTTTTGATAACTTAATAAATTTATGAGGGGGAACCCAGTGATAAAAGTAACGAATTTCACCCGATAAATTGATGGCGCAACCCAATTTCTCTAACCGTTTTCTAACGCTTTTCTAACACAAGTTGACTTTTCAGCTTTAAGAGGGTGCCGATAAAAGTATAAATCGTCGCTTTTCTTTTTTCAGCTTGGAGGCCCGTATGACCCTTGTCCAAAAAATTGGCCTTGGTATCGGTGGGCTCTTGTTGGTCGCATTTATGATGAACCTGATGAGCCTCTTGGGTCTACGCGCGGATGGGAAGCAAATATCCAAGCTGGTTAATGATGAAATGCGCCTGCAGAAATGTGCAGATGATTGCCGATTTGAGGCTACTCAGATGCGGCGTCTGGAAAAGGATATCTTTGTCAACTTTGGCCATACCGAGCGACAAAAGGAGTTCTTTCAAACCTACAAAGACACCGTTAAATCGTTTCAGGACAACCTGGCCGTTCTGGAATCTTACGATCAGGAGCAGGGTGAAAACGGATTTGGAATCGATTTCAAATTAATAAAATCTTCCCTAAACGAATACCGAGCGGGTCTGGACCAGGTCGCATTTGACGTGATCGAATCGGGATTGGAGCCGACCTTTGCCAATTCGCGCATGCGCCGCTATAAGGATGCCATCGCCACCTTTGAGACTGAGTTGGCTAAACTCGTTGAAACCATCAATACAAAAAGCGAAACAATTGCTCTCGAAACCCTGGCCCAAAACCAAAAAACAGTGAGTTATAGTCAAGGTTTCCTTGCCTTGCTTCTGGTTCTGGGTTTAGTGATTTTTGTTGTAGTAACCCGCAGTTTAAAGCATGGGCTGAGCACTATCCGTAACGGGTTTGCCGCAATAAAACAGGAACGCGACCTTAGCCAACGCCTGGACCTAATCCGACGGGATGAATTAGGAGAACTCAGCGCTGAAATCGACGATTTTATCGGGTTTGTTCAAACGTTGGTGGCCAATACACAAAAGCACAATACCGAGCTTCATCAACTGGCGGATACGTCCCAGACCCAATCGACCGACATCCAAAGTTTCACTGCCGACATGGCCCAAAAAGGCCAACACAGTCTTTCGGCAATGCACCAGTTACGTCAATCGATCCAGACCCTGGCTGGAGCCGTTGAGGAAATGAGCATCACCTCTGGTCAGGTGGCACAAGGTGGCGAATCCATGCGCAAGCAAGTGGAACTGATTCGCAACCGGTTCAAAACCATCGGCAGTGCTATTGAAGGTATCCAGAAAGCCAGCCACGGTACCGACGCGATCTGTCAAAAGGCAGTCGTTTTATCCAATGATTCCAAGCCCATTCTGGACAATCTCTCCCATGCTGGAATTGAAATTGGCAAGGTCACCGAGGTTATCAAGAATATTGCCGAGCAAACCAACCTCTTGGCCTTAAATGCCAGTATTGAAGCCGCATCCGCAGGAGAGGCGGGCAAGGGATTTGCCGTTGTAGCTGCAGAAATCAAGACCTTGGCCCACCAAAGTGCCAGTGCCGCAGACGATATTTACCAACGTGTAGAGCGGGTACAATCGCTCACGCAGGAAACAGGGCAGATCACCCTCGAATTTGCCAATGTCTTAACCGAAATCCAAACTGCCTTGACCCAAATTACCGAACAAATCGCCAGCCATAGGACCCAGAGCTTGGAAATCAGCACCACTGTGGATCGGGCGCATCGCTCAGCGGATGAAGTCGCCACTGCGGTGGAGGAAATGACCAAAGCCATAAATCAAATCAGTGGCGAAGCAGGGAAAATGGCCGACCAATCCGAACAGGTCGGTTTGGTTCAAGGCCAGGTCAGCCAGACGATCCAAAATGCCAATGATCGGCTGGGGCGTTTGAGTGAAAGTATCAACCGGATGTTTGAGGCTTGTGCCCAAATAGAAGCGGAACTCAAACAATTCAAATGTTAAGTTGAATCGGATCCCACCTGTATTTTTTGTTAAACTGCTAGCGACCTCATTAATATTGGCATTTTCCAGAGAGCAATCGGTGCGTTTTGAATTCATGATGGAGCAGGAGGAAATCCATGACTTCAGGCTTGCTTATTTACCTGGCACAAGCAGTCATTTACTTAATTTTGGCCATGTATACACGCCTGATAGCCCAAGGGAAATTTCCCAAGGACCCCCAAAAAAGAGAGTCTTTTCGCAGCAATTACCCAGTGGTAAAAAATAAAATGTTGATGAATTTTTTGGCACTTATCGCGGTCGGCCTTTTCCTTTGGACCTTGTGGAAGGCATTTGGGTCTCAACTGAGTCAGGTACTCTAACCTTCATTTGTTAAGGTTTTAAATGCCTACCCGCTGGAAGAAATCATTGCCTTTGTCATCGATAATGATAAAGGCGGGGAAATCGGATACCTCAATCTTCCAAACCGCTTCCATGCCCAAATCGGCAAAGTCCAGAACTTCCACTTTGGTGATACATTCTTTGCCCAGGCGTGCAGCAGGTCCGCCGATTGAACCTAGATAGAATCCGCCGTGTTGTTTGCAGGCTTCGCGTACGGAAGCAGCACGATTACCTTTGCCCAGCATGACCATGGATGCTTTTTGGGACTGGAACAGGCCAACATAAGGATCCATGCGTTCGGAAGTAGTCGGCCCAAAACTACCGGAAGCATAACCTTTGGGTGTTTTGGCCGGACCCGCATAATAAACGGGATGATTTTTGAAGTAATCGGGTAAGGCCTCGCCGCGATCAAGCATTTCCTTAAGCCGGGCATGGGCGATGTCACGCGCCACGATCATGGGTCCCGACAACATCACACGGGTTGCAACCGGCAAAGCACTCAGCGTTTTGAGGATGGCCTTCATCGGTTGATTGAGATCGATCTTGACGACATCTTGGCTCGCATCACTCAGATTAGAGGGCAGGAATCGGGCCGGGTGATCCTCCAGTTTCTCCAGAAACACGCCTTCTGCCGAAATTTTGGCTTTGATTTGTCGGTCTGCAGAGCAACTTACCCCGATGCCGACCGGGCAACTGGCACCGTGGCGCGGCAGTCGAATGACCCGCACATCGTGGACAAAATATTTGCCGCCAAATTGTGCACCAATCCCCGTTTTTCGGGCGATCTCTTCGACTTCCTTTTCTAAAGCCAAATCGCGGAAGGCGCGTCCATGGGCATTGCCCTCAGTTGGTAATTCATCCAAATACCCACAGGAAGCCAGCTTAACCGTTTTCAGATTGGCTTCTGCACTGGTCCCACCTATGACCAAAGCAAGATGGTAAGGCGGACAGGCTGCCGTGCCCAATTTGACGATGGCTTCGGCGATGAATTGATGCATGCTTTCGGGGTTCAATAAGGCTTTGGTTTTTTGATAGAGGTAGGTTTTATTGGCAGAACCGCCACCTTTGGCAATAAATAGAAATTTGTATTCATCGCCTTTGGTGGCATAAAGATCAATCTGGGCGGGCAGGTTGGTGCCCGTATTTTTTTCCTGGTACATGGTCAGCGGTGCCACCTGCGAGTAGCGCAAATTGTGGCGTTGATAGGTTTCAAATACACCTTCCGAAATCAGCGCTTCGTCATCGCCCTCGACCAAAACCCGATCACCGCGTTTACCCATGACGATGGCAGTTCCGGTGTCCTGACACGAAGGCAACACCATATCGGCCGCAATGACGGCATTGCGCAATAAATCCAAGGCGACAAACCGATCGTTTTCACTCGCTTCGGGATCGGCCAGGATTTGGTGCAGTTTGGCTAAATGTTTGGCGCGTAAGAGGTGAGAGACATCTTTAAAAGCTTGAGCCGTCAACTCTTTTAAGGCCTCCCCTTTTACGACCAGAAAACTGCGGTCACCGATCTTCTCTTTGCGGACAAAATCACCTTCCAGTTTTTTGTATTCCGTGGCATCGGCAGCGAATTCAAATAGCGGTTGATATAAAAAATCAGCCATAACGACCTCCCAAAATTGGCCTTAGAGACTAGCTTAGCAGATCTGTTCCAAACGGGAACCAAGTTCGCTCACCAAATTAGCGCAGGATTTAAACCCATTTTTCGGTGTTTCAGCATTGAGAAAAATAAGGCCCATGCGTTTCTTGATAGTCTGCAAATGGATTTTAGGAGGCATTAATGGCCAGTTTTCTGTTTGCTTTTGGTTTTTTGTTCCCTAATTCATTAGGAACCGAAATTGTATCGAATATGACCAACGCTGCAGGCGCCGCTGCATCTTTGCAAAGTACCTTTTGGTATGGGCATCAATTCATTACCGATGGCAATCCATACGATGTGGCTCAAGTAACCTTTCGTGGCGCCAGAAATGCGGGCCAAACGCTGACCGGCTTCATTTATTCGGACAGTAGTGATTCGCCGGGCAGCTCCATTGGCACGCTTGATGGCAGCGGTGTGACCTCTACCGTGGGAACCCAAACCTTATCGCCCATGGGTACGATTTCGTTAGCTGCAAGTACTAAGTACTGGCTGGTTTTGGTGCCAAGCGATGTCAATTTCACCCTTTGGTCCCAGACAGCAGATCTGAACAATGCGGGCGTGGGCACCATTCCCAATCGATTGGCGACCAGTAACAACATGGGCTCTTCCTGGAACGCACAAACCAATGGCTCCTTTAACCTCATGTTCTCGGTGGATGGCTCGCTTACACCCGTTGAACTGCAGTCTGTTTCAATCGAATAGCTAGTCCCATTGCGGTAGGTACAGCTGGGCAGTCAAACTGTCCAGTTCCTGCTCTAGGGCCTGGGTTAGCGTTTCGCCTTTTTGGTTAAACGTCATGGCCTGACCCACGGCTATTTGCGAACGAAAGGGCACGAAAACCCGTTCGCCTTTAGGCAATGATTTGCCCAGTCCGTGCAACAAAACGGGAACCACAGGGACGTTTACAAAATGTTGCATTAGGCGGCCAATTCCCGATTTGAAGCGGGTCCGTTGCTCGGGTTCACCGCGCGTACCTTCTGGGAAAAACAAAAGAATCCAGCCCTTTTCCAAGGCTTCGCGACAATCCGCCAGCGGATCACTGCTCCCAGCGCGCTGGATTGGAATGATGCCAACAATATTGAGGCTGAACCAGGCCAGGATGCGGTTGCGCAGGAAATAATCGGCTGCAGCCACTGGTCTCAAGCGTTTTAAACCGGACCGCGTGAGCAAACTCAGCATCATGACCGTGTCCAAGTGACTGTTGTGGTTGGCGACAATGACGGCGGGCCCAGTCTCCGGAAGTCCTGCCCCAACCCGACTGGGACCGAGCACAATCCAGACCAGGGGCCGAACCAACCACCGCACCAAAACTTTGCGCAACCACCAAGCAAACGGATTCGGTTGATGTAAGGCCATTAGAAGTACAGGTAGCGCGTGAAATGAAACAGGAAAGGAGCTGTATAAGTCAGGCTATCGATGCGATCCAAAATCCCGCCATGGCCCGGAATCAAATTACTGGCATCCTTAATCCCCAGATCGCGTTTCACGGCCGACATGGTCACATCCCCAAAAAAACCGCCCACGGAAATAATTAATCCGGCGGCAATCGCTTGCAGCGGTTGAAAGGGTGTTAATCCGGGCGCCAAAAAATACGCCAAACTCACAGTGGTCAAGACACCACCCAAAAAGCCTTCAACCGTTTTTTTGGGGCTGACTTTGGGCAGGATAGGCGTTTTGCCGAAGGCTTTCCCAAAGCAGAATTGGGCCACATCATTGATTTGGGTCAGGAATACCAAAAAGAGCAGCAAACTCCGACCCACCATCGGTTCGTTCTGGGGCAGCACCATGAAATACGCCATGTGCGACAGGGAAAACACGGTAATCATCAGGCCCCATTGAATGCTGCTTGCCGCTTGAAGAAAGCCTTTGGTTTCGCCTTCCAGAACCATTTTGAGATGAATGAATAAAAAGGCATGAACCGGAATAAAAATAATGAACATGCCATACCACTGGCGCCACACCCAAAAATATTGAAGCGGAACAGCTATAAAAGCCATCAGCAGGGCAAAACGATCGGCCTTACGTGTTGGGATCAGGCTAATGTACTCGCGCAAGGCCACAAAACTGACAAAACATACAAAGGTTAAAGCCGCCCAAAGCGGTGCACCCACGGCCAGCACAAACACGAAGGCCATGATCCACCAAGCATAAATGCGCAGGGCCACTTCACGTAAGTTCCATTGCGGTTTCCATTTTTGCAGCACGGTGACCACCAGCGTGGAAACAACCAAAAGCGCCCCAATCCCAAGGACCAAGTGCCAAATCCCCGGTGTCCACAACTTAAACAGCATATTGCCTCCGCAGGGGCCAACTCGTGCCCAAATCCTAGCGATGGAAGGGTCCTTTGCAAAGAGAAATCCCACCCAGACCTAAAACGCAAATGCACAGAGAACCGAACAGGACCCGCCGGACGAAAGCGCCATGGATTACAATGAAGAACAAACTGGCTTGGGAAGGGAGCTGATGTGTTGGTCTTAAAGTTTTGGACATTTTGGCAAGCAGCCGCCAAGGCGAAACGTGAAATCGATGGTTTGCGCCAATTGGTTGCCAAAGCCCTAATCGTAAACACGCTCATCATCTTATTTCTGATTTTGCTCGCTTCCTGGTTACTTTATGCCTACCTGCTGGCACCCATCAATTTGTGGTTGGTTCAGGAGGCACCGAACTGGTTAGCCATCTTGGGCCGGGTTTTGTTGTGGTTGGTGTATGCGACCCTTTTGATTCTCATCAGTTTCTTTTCGCTGCGCACCAGCGTGGCATTTATGGAGTTTTGGTACGAAATCATCGTGGCCCGCATCGTTAACCATTTCCGACCCGTACATGACTTCCCGCTCACCTTCAAAGGCTTAGGCATGATGTCTTTAACCGCAATTCGCGAATTGATTTGGAGTTTATTCCTAAGTGTGATGCTGGTCGTGGCCGGTTTTATTCCCTTGGTGGGTGGCGTGTTGGTCTTTGTATTAGGCGGGTTCTTCCTGGGGCGAAGTCTTCACGCACCCTACCGCACCGTGATGAAAGAACAAAAATTGGCCTACGAACTGCCCAAACCAACCTGGCTCTTTAACTTAAAATACGGCGCAATCCACTTGGCATTACCGATGGTTCCTGTTGTTGGCTGGGTTTTAAGCCCGATCTCCTACCTCAACACCATGATCGGTATGACGTATTTAATGGAACAAGAGCGAAAAACCAGTGTCCAGACTAACGTACAAAGGGATCGAGATCAGGATCCAATTCCCGAAGCGTAACAACCATTTGTTTGTCCGTTCCCAATATATGATTTTTTAGCCATTGGGTCAGGAATACAAACAGGTCCTCAGTGATTTCCGTTTTATGGTGCAAGTAATCGCTCCGAAACTTGCCCACTTTTTCCGCAAAGGCTTTGTGCTGGGCCAGGTGTTCTTCCGTTTCGGGGAGGGCGTATTTAGCCATTAATTTTTCTTCAGTTGCAAAGTGATACTGGGCGTATTGCACGAGTTCATCCAAAACAACCTGAAGCAGGACTTCCCCACCCTTTCCCGATTGTTTAATGTCGTAAAGATCGTTTAGGCGATTCACCAGTGTTCGATGCTGGTAATCGATGGTGGAATGGCCAATCTCCAGATCCGGTCCCCATTTGATGTACGCCATGGTTCCCCCTTGTTATTCATTATCGTGAAAAAATACCAATGCTTGAGCCAAGCCAATATACCCATAATGATTTTGGCATGGCCTTGAACATCCTTTTGGCTTTTGGGATGATCGCAGATATTTTTTGGAATGGAACGCGCTTGAGTTTTCGTCTTTTACACACTTCGGATTGGCACCTTGGACAACAACTCCACCATTGGTCACGCCAGGAGGAGCACCGTGCTTTCTTGAATTGGTTGGCCAAAACCTTGGACGCAGAACAGGTTGATGCCCTGATCGTGGCTGGCGATATCTTCGATGTATCAAACCCACCCGCAAGCGCAGTTCACGATTTTTTCCAGTTCCTAGCCCAAATCAGAGCGGCAATGCCGCATTTACAAGTGGTCATCATCGGTGGCAATCACGATTCTGCTGCACGGCTCAACAGCTCCAATCCAGTCCTGAACCCATTAGATATCCATGTTATTGGCGGTATTCCGAGAACGGATCAGGGTGAGGTCGATTTCGATCGCATGTGCATTCCTTTACATGGGCCAGAGGGTCAAATCCAGGCGTGGTGTGCTGCAATGCCCTTCATTCGCATGGCAGACCTAGGGACTGCAGCACTTACAGGTGGCGATACTGCCGTTCAAGGCTACCGCGACCTACACCGACGTTTGGTGGACTACATCAAGGCAAAGGCTGCGGGCGATCTACCACTTATTTTGACCGGTCACGCCTTTATGCGCGGTGGCCTGGAATCCCCCGATTCGGAGCGCCGACTCACCGCTGGCACCCTTTTGGGTCTGCCCACCGAAATTTTCCCAGAATCTGTTGACTACATCGCACTCGGCCATTTGCACCGCCCCCAAACAGTAGGCGATCAGGAATGGATTCGCTACTCGGGTTCACCTATCCCCTTATCTCTGGCAGAGGCGGGAACTTCTCAGAGTTGTACCCTTGTCAGCCTCGGTGATGGCCCAATCCAGATTCAGACGCTTGAAATCCCTCGCCATACCCAAATGTGGCGTTTACCCGAGGACGGTCCAGCCAGTTTAGAGACCATATCGCGTACGATCCGAAAACTGCCAACCAAAACGGAATGGCAAGGTCCGCTGCCCTTTTTGGAGTTGCGCGTGTTGCTGGACCAGCCCCAACCGGGACTGCACCGTGAGATTCAAACGATGTTGGCAGATAAAGCTGTTCGCCTGGTCAAAATTTCACCCACCTACCCCGAAAGGACTCAGACAGAAACCACGTGGTCCGGCACCCGGCTCAGCGAGCTGAAACCCACCCAAGTACTGGAACATTTTTACCAGCAAAATTTTGAACGTCGGCCTGACCCAGCAGTGGTCGCATTGTTTGAGCAATTGTTGGAATCCTGTCACCAGGAGGCGCCTTGAAAATCCTGGCCATTTCGGGCTGTAACATCGCCTCTTTTGAGGGTGAATTCACACTGGAATTTGAGCAACCGCCGCTTCAGTTTGCTTCCTTGTTTGCAATTACGGGTCCAACCGGCAGCGGCAAAAGCACGATTCTGGATACTTTGTGTTTAGCCCTGTTTGACCGAGCACCGCGCTATGCCGAGCAACGAACCCAGAAAATGGGTCCCGATGATTTATCCCAACGCGACTCCCGCAACCTGTTGCGTCGAGGGTGCCCAATAGCTTGGGCCAAGGTGAGATTCCTCAATGGTCAAAACCAACGCTTTGAAGCCACTTGGTCGGTTAAACGCGCTGGGAAAAAAGGTCGCGGAAAGATTCAGCAAGTTGAGATGTGCCTTCAGGATTTAACCACTGGCGCCATCCTCAGTGAAAAGAAAACGGACGCTTTAAGTAAAATTGAAGCCACATTGGGCATGGATTTTGACCAATTTCGCCGGTCTGTATTGCTGGCCCAGGGCGAATTTGCTGCCTTTTTGCATGCGGCTCCAGCCGATCGCGGCAAGCTCCTTGAAACCATTACCGGTACGGAGATCTTTGCCCAAATCAGCGCCGCCATTTACCAGCACACCAAAGCCTTGGAAGCCCAAAACCAGGAACAATTGCGTCAACTTGCCTCAATTGAACCGCTGCCAGCGGAAGAACGCTTGGCCTTGGAGTCAACCCTGGAACAGACCCGCCAAGAAATTGAGAGGATTCAAGAAAAAGAGCGCGAGTTTCGGCAGGTACAGCGCGAAATTCTTCAGCGCAAACATTTGCAAGAGCTGGTCGATCAGGCCCAAGAAAGTTTCGAAACGCTAAATGCCCAATGGACCCAATCTGCAAGCCAGCGCGAGCAACTGGCCCAGCGGCGATCGCTCCAGGACATTCATGCCACGTGGGTCCGGTGGCAGACGCTTTCATCCGAGAGCGCGAAATGGCAATCGTCGATCCCTGAGTTGGAAACTCAAATTAAGCAAATGGAGGTAAATGAAAAGGCTATCCAGACCACCCTTCAGGAAACAGATGCCGCCCTGTTACAACTCAAAAAAGATTGGCAGGAAGCCGAGCCTAAACGCCAACAGGCCAATTATCTGGAAAGCCAAATCACCGAAGCGGAAAAACGGATAGCCAACAAAACTCCCGAACTTGAGTCCTTAAAAGCCAAAACCCAAAAAATTCAGGTTGAGCTGGCCGGACACAAATTTGAACAGCGGAAACTACAACAAGCTTCGGACCTTTGCGGCGAATGGGCGCATCAGCATGCAGTCGCAGAACAGTGGCAATTGCATCGTTCCGCCCTATCCGATGCATTTAACGATTGGCAACGTGCACAAGCCCGAACAACCACCTTAAAAAAGGAAATAGAGCAACTTAGCCAGAAGGAAGATTCATTTAATCTGGATCTAAATCGCTATCACCAAAAAATATCAGAATTGCTGAGTCAAAAAGAAAACCTGGTCTACCAGTTGGATTCCTGCACCGCCCAATTGGAGTCCTGGAATGCATCCAACATAAGCGCGCAACTCGAAGGAGCCCAAGCCGAATGGAAACAACTCAACTGGATTCACGAACAACTCAAATCTCTGCAACAATTTGAGGCGACTTTTACAGAACTTTCCGCTGAAAAGATTGAACTGGAAGAACAATTAGCGCTTAAAGTGCAACGCATTCAGGCCTTGCAACAAGATCTCCCCCTATTGGAGGTACGCATTAAAGAGGCGGAGTGGGCGCTTCGCCATGCACAATCCATGTTGGATTTGGTTCATTATCGACATGCCCTCAAAGCCAATCAACCGTGTCCTTTATGCGGTTCCAGAGAACATCCCTTTGCTGAAGCTGCGCCCGTGAACCCGCTTGCAGAACAGGAAAATCGCCTGGCATCCCTTCGGGAAGCATGGCAAAGGCAATCCGGAGAACTCAAGGTCAGCTTGAACCAACAACACTACGAACAAAAATCCAAAGAGAAACTTGAGAATCGGTTGGGTGAACTGCAAACCCAAATCGATCATTTACAAAATAATCTTGCGCCCCACGCAGCTCAATGGGCACAAACCGTACGTGACCTGGAGCAGGTCCAAACGAAAATCGAGAAGCTTCAGGCCCAGATGCGCAATCAAGAGAATCTTCTAGCCCAGAAAATGAAATGGGAATCTGCACTGCGGAAAATTGAAGAAGAACTCGCCAAAAATCGCAAAGAACTGGACTCTATTTCCCTTAAGCAGGCAGAGGTCGAAAACCAGAAAATTCAAAAACAAACCGAACACACCCTGGCAACCGAGGCCGCTAAATCCAGCAGTCAGACCTGGCAAAAATACGCCGCAAGTTCCCAAGAACCAAATGAAAAGGCCCAGCAGGAAATCCTAAAGATGAGCCAGCAATGGCAAGAGAACCAAAACCGATTAACCTACCTCAAATCCCAAATGGCCGAAAGGACACAGCTCTGCGCCTTAACTGAACAGCGGCAGCAACAAGCGCAATCAGACGAAAAGGCACTCTCACACGAACTCGAAGAGCTGAATTCCGGGATGCAACAAAATCGGGCGGATCTGCAATTGCTCTTGGGTGGAAAAACGCTTGGCCAGTTCACCAGCGAATTCGAACAAAAACGCGAGCAATTGCAAAGTGAAAAAGCCCAACAGTTTGACCAGTTGAAGGATCTCCAAATCAATCGAGCCCATTGCCAGAGCAGCCTCTATGACCTGTGTCAAAGGGTCGCTTCTGCCAAGCTGGAAACGGATCAACTTAAGCAACACATCTCAGATCGCCTGTCCAGCGAAAACATGAGTTGGGAGCAGGCAAAAGCATTGCTGGACTGGCCTGTAGAACGGTTCAAAAAACTTGAAATGGAAATGCAAAGTTTAGAATCTGCATTCCGGTCGTCCTCAGACGTATTCGAGGACCGCAAGAGTCACCTGGCAACGCACCAAGCCCAACATGCCGATCTGCCTTCAGAGGATCATGTCATCGCGGCTATGGAAAAGATTCGGTCGGAATTGGATCAGCACAACCAGAACCTGGTTAGCGCACAAATGGCTTTGGCAGCCGACAACCAAAAACATGAACAGAAAGCCAAAATCGAAGAACAGCAAGCCGCTTGGCGCAAAGAATACGAAACAGCAAGCGAACTTAATAGCCATATTGGGTCCGCTTCGGGCAATAAATTTCGTCAGTTCGCCCAACAACTCACCCTGGAACAATTGGTGATGGAGAGCAATCGTCACCTGAACCAATTGGCGCCGCGTTACCACCTGAAAACGGTTGCACAGGCCAATCTGGAACTGGAAATCGTCGACCGGTTCATGGCAGACGCCAACCGATCCATATCCAGTTTAAGCGGAGGCGAAACGTTTTTGGTATCCCTAGCGCTGGCCCTGGGTTTAAGTGATTTGACAGCCGCCAAAACCCATGTTGGCAGTCTTTTTATCGATGAAGGCTTTGGCGCGCTGGACCTGGAAACCCTGGACCAGGCATTGTCCGTTTTGGAGGGCTTACAAGAACAAGGTCGTCAAATCGGAATCATTAGCCATGTAGAGGGATTGGCCGAACGCCTGGGCACAACGGTCCGAGTTGTAAAAGTTGGCGCTCATCAGAGCCGCCTCGAGATTATTTCTTGAGCACACCCCCTTTAAGAAAATCCATCCGTTACAATAAAAGCCAGCCATTTCTTTAGAGGCACGTCATGACCTTTTCGCTCATTTTTATGGGACTCCTTAGTCAAAACCTACTTCTTCCAGGCATTTACCACGGTGAAGAGATTACGAGCCCTCCTGGAAGCACCTATTGGGCAGTTTTTTCGGGCCCAGAAACCGACCACTTGGAACAAACCCAACTCGTACTCAAAGCCTATAACGACCCAATTTTTGATTCTGAAAACGAGGCCACCGGCAAAGCGGTATCCGTGATCGGCCCCCATCAGCCTCTTTTTATGGTTACAGGGATCCCCGACCTGAAACCAGGCCCTCTCCAACGGGTTGCAATTCAAGAAAGCTCAATTTTGCTTGGGAAAAAAATTGAAATCCCCTGGAAGGACGAGACCCATTTATTGATGTGGCAAAAATCTTCCGGTAAGTCTGAGTACCCCAATATCGCCAATTACGACTTGGTTTATGTTGCAGGCAAACAGCAACAAATACTGGGTCAATTCGAAGTTTATGCGCCCGATGGCCAAGATCCGATGTTGGCCAGCGAAGGCCAACCAACCCTGATCTGGGCAGGAGATTTGAACCGCGATGGAAACTTAGATCTGCTTATCGATATGACCGATCATTACAACGTCAGTGAACCCACCCTTTTTCTCTCACTAGCCAATGCATCCACCCCGGTCAAAAAAGTCTGCTGGTTCCGCACAACCGGATGTTGATGTTCCCTAAGGATTCGCCTTTTTTGTTAACATAAGATAAATAGAATAAAAGGCTTGAATATGTCCGAGATCTCGATCCGAAAAGCGGGACTCCAAGATAATGAACGATTGGCCCAACTCGGCGCCCGAACCTTTGCCGATACCTACCGCGAGCGCAACACGGTTGAGGATTTGTCGGCCTATTTGGCAGCCCATTTTTCGCCAGCCATCCAAATGGCCGAGCTGCTTGATCCAAACACCATCTATTTACTGGCCGAAGTGAATGGCACCGCTGTG
This sequence comes from Acidobacteriota bacterium, assembly GCA_020637335.1. Taxonomy (GTDB): domain Bacteria; phylum Acidobacteriota; class Holophagae; order Acanthopleuribacterales; family Acanthopleuribacteraceae; genus JACJWC01. Next base: position 245,961 of record JACJWC010000007.1, read on the forward strand.
GGATTTGTGCGACTTTTGAGCGGTACCGCACCAGAGGAAGTTCCCGCAACGCAGCCCATTCAAATGGTTCGCATTTATGCAGACCACACTTGGATTGGGCACGGTGTCGGCGCAGCCTTAATGCAAGCCTCTCTTCAGGCGGCTCGCGAGAAGGGCTGTGATGGGATGTGGTTAGGGGTTTGGGAGGAGAACCAACGCGCCATCCAATTTTACGCACGCTGGGGTTTCGAAAAAGTCGGCAATCAAACCTTTGTGCTCGGAACCGATCACCAAAACGACTGGGTCATGTACCGTTCTTTAAGTGAGCACACCTAAACCGCGAGCGCTTCTGGTCCAGGCGGCATGCAGCGGTGCACAGCCTGGTGGTTGCGAATGGCGGCCAGAGTTACCTGCACCTGAAAGAGGTTTTCAGCGGCTTTTTTAGGATCCCAGCGCCGCGACTGGTAGGCGGCCAGGAGGATTTCCACCTGGCCCAGTAAATTGCGCAAATCCTGTAATTCGTTTTGATAAGCATGATTCAATGCCATGGCTAACCTCCACGTTCCAAAACCTTTAGTCAATTCAAAAATAATCCGCGATTCTTAAGAATGGATTAAAGAACTTCAAGAATTTGGAGAGCTATTCTAAAAGTTTGCTGGCCTTAAGCGCGTTGCACTTCGCACAAAAAACAGCCCGGTCCAGCGGAATGTACATGGATTCGCTCGACATTGGAATCTGCCAACAGGGCCAAGACTGCCTTTTCCACCTCACGCCCGTCACAGAGCTGGGCATTCACCAAAAGCGCCTGAGCATCAATAGCGCGCAGGGACAGGGTTCTGACACGCAGAAAATCGGGTACAACGTTGGGTGGGAGGTGAATTTGTTTGGCGCCCTCCCGCACAAAGATGGCGTGACTAGACCGAAAAGGGGACCGGGCGGGTAGGTGCTCAAAATTTAAAAGCAATACCCGCTCGCCAATTTCGGCATCCTGTAAGCTCACCCGGCACGGAAAACCGGGTTTTTTATCTACTACCCGGGTCATCACGCCAAGCTTGGCAAGGCTTTGGCTATCCTTGCCAAAAAACAGAGAAAACCTAGTATCGGAAAGGGACAAGAATTGGAAAGACATAGCAACCTCCTGAGCGGAAAGCTTAGGAGATGGAATGACCCAAAACGACCCGAATCCTGCGTTTAAATTGTTTTTTGAATTTGAAATAGCCGTTCCGAGCTCATTTCTCGGTCGTCTGGTGAAGCGGATTCAAATAATCGGCCCGGCCGGTTTCCTGCCCAATCTTCGATAAAGGATTCAAAATGCAAACGAAAATCACCCTGCGGCCAAGGTTGTAGAGGTGTAAAAACCCACTGATTTCGCATAAGGGAAATAGCGCCCAAAATCTTTCCCTTTGGCCCATGAATCGAAAGGGAACGTTGAAGAATAAATGGATCAATTTCTTCGGGCACCTCTAAGAAAAGTGCATCGCGACTATTGGCATGCGGCAATTCGAGATTCCAACGCCCAGGATCTGGTGAATCAAAATCGGGTTCCCCCACCACAAAATGGGTAGACCAAGGTTCAATCACTTGACCGTATGCGTCCTGCAGACCTTCTATCTTAAGTTGATAGTGATGGCCTGCCTGGAGAACAGGACCCATTGCCTCATGCGATCCGACCCCTCGTTTTACTCGGCCAGGATGCAAAATCAGGGTTAAACGTGTTGCAGCTTCGTTCCACAAGCCGGCATCAATTTCAACAAAGGCTGTTTCAATTGGAACGCCTGAATCGAGAAGGATTATGTGTTTTACGTCCCAAGCGCGTTTCATCGGTTGGGAGAAGGTCAGATAAAAGCGCAAAAGGTTTTGCGGCAAAACATCTGCTGCGGGCCAATGGCCAATCAGCAAGGTTTTTACCGTATCGATTTTGGGTAAGTTCAGTTCCCAGGCCGCCAGAATTTCTCGGTTAGGACTCATTAAAAAGACGCAGAACTGACTTCCGGGCTCCAATGGAAATTGGGGTTTAAAAACCAAGTCGCTACCCTTTCGCGTCTGTTGGCCTAAAATCGGTGGCAACTCAGCTATTTGGTCGCAATACGTCCTGTTCCACGCCAATATTTGGCTGCCTTTGGCGGCGCCAACGTAAACGATTTGGCCATCAAAAGGTCGATCGGCTGGCGACTCCCAGCGAAACCCCCCAAGAGCGAGTAACCCAAGATAAAACACAATCACAGACGTCGCGTCTCCATTAAGCCCAAATCCAAAGATCCATTTGGGTTGCGTTGCAGAATAACCAGGTAATCATCGCTGTAGTTATCGGCTTGTAACACACCGGCCCCAGATCGGATTTCATAAGGGAACCCGGCCGCATAGGATGTGGGCTTCTCGGTGATGGAACCTTCGAATTCTGCAAGCTTGTTAAGCGGCAAAACCATCATCGGTAGATTGGAATTGACTAATAACACGCGCGGCTCGCCCTTTTTGTTGTACTGCAACATTTCCAATGGGTAATTTCCTGAGCCAAACTCACCCAAAGTTCGGCCTTTCACGTGTCCTCCCGATTTGAGCTGCTCTTCGGAAAATTGCACAAAAGGCGTGCACAGATAGGCGGCCAAAAGACTGGTCTGCCCCTTAAGCTTTACCGGTAACAGCGTGCGGATGGGTGCATGCGTTTCAAACGCGCCATGCGCTCCGTGAAAAATTTCCAAGGTTACGCCTGATTTGGTTTTCTGATTAAACGGAAAATCAAATTGCCAGAGGGATGAGGCGAACTCCTCATTGCACAGGCCACTAACCCAGAGCTTAC
>JACJWC010000008.1 GCA_020637335.1 Acidobacteriota bacterium
AATCCGGCCTCCAATTTGGGGATCATCCCGTCTGTAACGATCTGGTTGGCCAATAAATCCGCAAAGCTCCCCGCATTGAGATGGCTTAAACGCCCGCCGTTTTCCTGAACCCCGTTGACGGCGGTCAGAAAGTGCAGACCAACCGCATTGACAGACGCCGCGACGGCGGCCGCAGCCAGATCCGCATTGATGTTCAGTGCGGTGTAATTGGGACCTAATCCGATCGGTGCAATGATCGGTAACCAGCCCAAATCGGCCCACAGGTTCAGGATCTGGTGATCCACCTTTTCCGGAATGCCGACCAAACCCCAATCTTCACCCTGGTCTCCGCGTTTGATTTGCGCTTGGATCAGACCCAAATCGCTGCCGGAAACGCCCAATGCCTTAAAGCCCTTTTGCAGGAAGAATCGAACCAGTCGCTTATTGGCAGTTCCACTTAATACCATCTCAGCCGCATGTAAGGTCTGGGCACAGGTGACCCGATGACCTTGGCGGAACTCGGATTGAACACCCCACTGCTGGCAAAGCGCACTGATCTCCTTGCCCCCGCCATGCACAATGAGTTTCTCGCCTTCCAGGTTCTGCATGTAAACGGCAACCGCTTCCAGGAATGCGGGTTGTTCGGCCTCTTGGCCCCCAATTTTTATGACGTGCATTTGGCTCATAACAATCCCTCCTGTTCATCAAAACCCAGCATCAAATTCATGTTTTGGATGGCCTGACCGGCTGCACCCTTAGTCAAATTGTCGATGGCACTCATAATCAACACTCCATCCGGGATAGGGTGAAGCGAGAGCACGCACAGGTTGGTTTCAACGGCCGATTTGATTTCGGCGAATTGGCCGATCGGGAGCACTTTGACAAAGGGTTCATTGGCGTAGGTTTCCTGAAAGACCTCCTGCCAGGCTTGGGCATTCAGGTCCTTGCGGGTTTTGAGGTAGAGGTTGCACAACATGCCGCGATGCAGTGGTACCACTTGCGGCGTGAAACAGGTAATACCTGAGGAGAAACCGTATTGGCCCAATACCAAATCGATCTCGCCCACGTGGCGGTGGCTTCGACCCGCGCCATAGGGGCGCACATTGTCGGCCATCTCCGAAAAGAGGTTGCCGATTTTTGCGCTGCGGCCGGCACCCGACATGCCACTTTTGGCATCGATAATTATCGATTCAGCCAGCAGGCCATGTCGGACCAAAGGCAATAACGCCAACAGACAGGCAGTCGGATAACAGCCCGGATTGGCCACCAAATCCGCCTGGCGAATCTGAGTTCGATTCCACTCAGCAAGACCATAAACTGCTTGTTTTAATAAGGTTTCATGCTGGTGGGCGTGGCCGTACCAGGTCTGATAAGTCGCAGGGGTTTGCAATCGGTAATCGCCGGATAGATCGATCACTTTCACGCCTTGCGCGCGCAGAGCGGCAACTGTTTGCATGCTCTCGCCTTCTGCTGGCCCATGCGGTAAGCAGGTCAAAGCCAGGTCGACCTGCGACCATGGCACTTCTGGAAAGGGCAGGATAGGCAGACTTGGGAATGCTGGGCGGATGGCATTCAAATTCTGACCGGCTGACTGGTTACCTACCACGTAACGCAGGGACACCCCGCGATGCCTTTGAATCAGTTTGATGCATTCCTGTCCGGTATAGCCGGACGCGCCGATGACGGCCACATTCCCATTCTTCATGATTTGGATCCACCCTTTCAGCAACCTTGGGTTGCATAAATTCCGCTGATTCTGCATGAAAGGCACATTTAATGCAAGAAAATTTTCAAAAAATCGCATAAACGATCGGGTTACGGGGTGGGGGAGGGGTGCTATTCCTGAAATGGGTCTCGTCGGGTCCCCGGTTCCGCCCTGGAATCGGAGCTAAATCCTGGTTTTTCAGCTGAAAATGATTGATTTTGTAAGACTATTGTTTGAAGATGGTTTCCCTTTGGTTTGGGAGTGGTTTTTGTGGGAGGCGTGCTGTGAGGAACCATCTGGTGTGGTTTGGGATACAGCTGTGTTTAATGCTGGGTGTTTGGGCTCAGGAAGGGCCGCGTTTTCAGGATCGTGAACCCATGCCCGGTCTGGAAGAAGCCATTCAATTTCGGGTCAGCCAACAGTTTTTAGAGCCAGGCTATTTGATGTTGCAATTGCCGGAGGAAGGCAGTCCTGTCCTGCTGGGTTACCGGATCAGCGGACCCGTGAATGGGTTTGAGATTCGCGACGAGAACGATGTGGCGATGGGCGATCTGGACGGTTTGCTGGCGCGCCTGTGTGCCCAGCAGCCCGATGATGCTACACGTGCGCTGGCCTTGTTCCAGTTTTTGGTTGAAGAGATTGATGATTGGTACTTTCCGGCCCAGGGCCACGACCTGATCACCGAGGATGTGGGCGCCTTTTTGTGGCGTTTTGGTTTTGGTTTCTGTTTTGACCTTTCGCGGGTTCTGGTCCAGTTTTGGAATTCGGTCGGTCTGCCCGCTCGGGTTGTGGCCTGGCAGCACCACACAGTGGCAGAAGTCTATTTTGACAATGCCTGGCATCTCTTTGACGCGCAGCATCGTTCCTTTTATTTAAATGAGGATGGCCAGATTGCCAGTTTCGCCGAGTTAAAAGCCGAGCCTGCACTGCTTGCCCAGAATTTGGATGAATGGGGCTTGGATCCCATTGGTTATACTGCGCCCTATTTAGCTTCCGTTTACCGTCAGGCCGAACCGGTTTTCATGAGTTTGGAAGACCTACCGCCATTAAAACAGGATCAGGACTTCAAAATGAACCTGCGCAACGGTGAATTTTTCGATTTGATTTTCTGTGAACCGGCGCGGGTTTTCCATCCTGATTCGTGGTTCCAGAATTTTGGCTGGGAGAGCACACAAAAGGAACCGCCGCGTCCGGTTTTAGGTCGTCAAACCTATGCGCCCAGCTGGGTTGAATCGATGGTGGAATGGTCGTCCGTCCAGAATTTGGAAGGATCGACTGTGTTCACTTTAGACATGGCCACGCCTTTCCTGTTTACCAGCGGGACCTTGCGTATCCCGGACCAGAAACAGGATATCTGGGTTTGGGTGGTTGTCGATCAGCAACGTTTTTTGGTTGGGAAAACCGTAAATGGTCAGGCCATTTTCAGTCGATTCCTCAACGGTTGCAGTCAATTTCAATTACAACTGGAAGCCTTGGGTTCGGGCCTTTTGGCCACAGATTTGGGTTTGGACTCTTTGGTTGTGGAAACCCAGCAGCAGGTTTCACATTTACAAAACCCGCATCTGCATGCGGGCTTGAATCAGGTGCCGGTCCAATTTCAGGCGGGTGCCCCTTGGTTGAGCTTGTGGTACCAACCCCAAGCTGCAGACTTGGGTTTTGAAGAGTTGGTGGTTGACCCGACAGTGCCGGCTGAAGGCGAAGTGGTGCATCTGGCCTTTGCAGTCCGCAACTACGGGCAGGCCCGATCCGTTCCCAGTGCGCTCAAGCTCTTTAACACGACGACAGGCTTATTGGTCGAATCGACTGCGGCCTTACCCAGTGCGCAGGTACCCCCATTGGATGCTGGACAATTGGCCTGGGTTGATGTGTATTGGATCGCCGATTCGCGTATGACTTGGTATGAGAAACCGGGTCAATTGCAATTATTCGAAGCTTGGTTGGACTATCGTAAGGATACGGCTGACGCCGATCGGCGCAATAACCGCATGGCCTTTACCCTGCAAATCCAGGCAGAAAATCGTTCCCCTATTCCTGTCGATCGACCGCGCTAGGAAAAAATCTTTTTGGCGGAAAATGGACAGTCTTGCCATAGTGCAAGGCAACGAATATCGTTTGAGGGAATGGGAATGGGCTTTTTGGGAAATATCGGTCATGCCGAGTTTGCTCGAACCCTTACTATTCCTTTGCTTTTCGGTTCGGGTTAGGATTCAGGAATTCTGTTTTTAGAGGAATCCGCTGTGGCTCCTGAACTCGATCCTACTTTGCAGACCTATTTCCATGCGGCCATCCAGTTGGCCTTGCCGGATCGCGAGGTGTTTTTATCGGATCTGGCGCAAAAGGATGCGGCCCTGGCCGAGCGGTTAGAGGCAGTGCTCAAGCAGATGGAACAGGCAGAAGTGCCAGACCGCACACCGCCATTTGAGGTTTTGTTTGCCGGGCGTTACCGGCTCTTACACAAATTGGGCGAGGGTGGTTTTGGTGTTGTTTTTAAGGCCTGGGATCAGCAGTTGGATCGCCATGTGGCCATAAAAATGTTGTTCCAGACCAAAGCGGACAAGGATTTTTTGGCGGCTTTGGAACGGGAAGCCAAAATGGTGGCCTTGTTGCAACACGCCAATATCGTTACCGTATTTGGCTTTGAGCGCGACCATGCGCCCCCGTTTCTGGTGATGGCGTACATCGACGGCGAAACTCTGGAAGCCGTAATCGATCGCGAGGGTGTGGATTGGCCGCTGTTCTTGAAATGGTCGACTCAACTGGTTTCCGCTCTTCAGGAAGCCCATCGCCGCAAGTTGGTCCACCGCGATCTAAAACCGAGCAATTTGATGATCGACCAGCACCAGAATTTGATCGTGCTCGACTTTGGTCTGGCCAAGAGTTTTGAGAAATCGACCGGTAAAACGGCTTCGGAAATCTCACGAAATTTGGAGAAGGAAGGGGCGGTGGTCGGCACCATTTCTTACATGGCCCCTGAACAGTTACGCGGTGGCAAGGTCGATTTTCGGGTCGATATTTATGCCATTGGCGTTTTACTTTTCCAGATGATAACGGGCACCAAGCCGCATGAAAGCAATAACCCGGTGGACATTATTTCTGCCATTTTGCGCGATATTCCGCCGCCCGTTCATATCCAGGCCCGCATTGATTGCCCAGCGCATTTAAGCCGGATCGTGGCGCGTTGCCTGCAAAAGAATCCAGCGGATCGTTTCCACACGACGCAAGACCTGTTAGAGGCGCTGAACTTCCTGGAATTCGTCGATCCGGATGATGAGTCTGAATTGCCAGATTTTGAACGGAGCCGCCGAGGCTTCTCGCGTCGCCAATGGTTAGGTTTGTCCCTTTTAGGCGTCGGAGGCTTGGGCGTCTTGCGTTGGCTGAAGGTCTGGCCCTTCCAAAAGAACACCCCCGATGTGGTCCGTTCCTATAGTGTGATGGACGGCGGGTCCGAACCCCACCTGGTCGAGTGGAGCACTTTTTTTGGTCAGATGATTCGTCGGCAAGTCATCGAACATGTACATGCACCGGTCTGGATCAGTAGCGAAGGTTATGACAGTTGTGCCCAATTTTTAGCGGAGCGCAAGGCCGATCTTGTTCTGGAAACTACCTTCCGCCAGGGCCCAGATCAGTTTTGGTTGCTCGTGCGCTTATTTAATGGTCAGGAGCCGCAACGCACGCCATTGAGTTTGGAATTTGGTCTGCTGGAAAATCCTGTGCCCAGCATGGAACAAGCCCTGGCGCGCATCCATGATTTTCTGTTTCCCAACAACTTTGAGGGCGGGCCCAAACCGATTACCTTGCTTTTGACCAACTCATGGCCCGCATTGCAAGCCTATTTTCGAGCCCAACTCGCTGAACAAAATGGGGCCATTGAAGATGCTGAAAGCCTATTTTCGGAAAGTCTTGCCAATGGGCCTTTTTCGGCTGCCTATTTGGGGTTAGCCGATTGCCAACTCCGGCTGGGCAAATGGAAGTCGGCACTGGATGCCACTTCTGCTGCTTTTGCCACCCGTTACAAGACTGCTTCCGACCACCAGCGCTGGTCAGCGGAAGGTCAATATTTTCTGGCAACCGGTCAATTTGAGAACGCACGTGCTGTCTACGCTAAGGCGGTTGAAGCCTACCCCGATCTGCCGCATTACCGCGAACAGTTGGCCCAGGCATTTTGGGGCCAGACCCAATACAAGTTGGCTCTGGGTGCCTTTCGCGCAGGCGGGAAATACAATTTGCCCGACCCCAACCCGGCCTATCCCATTTACCAGGCCGTGGCAGAAGATGCAGACGAGGCCTGGGCTTTGGCGACCAAGTGGCAGGTCAATGAGCCGCAAGAACCAGCCCATTGGTTTGCTCGCGGCGTAACCGCCTTGATCGCCAAAAAATATGGCGATGCAGCCGACGCCTTTTCAGCCTTTCGCACGGAATGCGGCTACCGCGGCGACCCGGGTGGCATTTTTAAGGCCGTGTTTTTCCGCGCCAAAGCCTTGGCCTGCCAGGGTGATTTACCCGGTGCGCTCGAAGTTTTGGAGGCCTTTCTGCCACAAGCCTACCCCGAATTGGGTGCCCATGTTGCGCAGCGAAACTTGGCTCGGGCAGCACTTTACCTGCAGTTGAAAAAAGTCAGCAAGGCGCGGCCCTTGCTGGAACAATTGTTGGACTTGGATCCGATTCCAGCGTATCTCGATTGCTTTTTGTTAGCGTCTATCCTTTGCGATCGCGCACTCAGTCCCGACTTGTTCCGTCAATTCGGCGAGAAGGTGCAATACATCCACGAGCAGTACACCAGCTTGCACAGCAGCGGTGCGCGTGCGCTTGCTGATGCGTTGCGGCTTTTGTGGAATCCGCACGCGACGGAAAAGCCCGAAGTCCGTCAGGATATCGACGATTTTTTGGGCGAGGCTGTGGTGGGTTATCCGGGCCCTCTGAGCCAATATGTGTTGTGGCAATGGAACAAACGCAAAGATACGTCCGCTGTTAAAGCGCTAGATGCCCGGTACTGGAATGAGTGGCGTGCCCCCCTGCTCCTCCAATTTTTTCCTTATCCCTTTTTGGCCGGTTAAGTTCGCATCCCGTGCCTATCACCAAGCGATTTTCGACCATAAGTTCCGACAGAAACGCCGATGGGTCTCAGTTGGTGTATGTTAGACCCAAATTAACGGGAGGCAAGGCATGGCTGGCAACTGGGTCAAATTTATTGGGATTTGCTTTTTCCTAGGAATCACGCCGAGCCTGATGGGTCAAACAGCCTCGGATAAAACCCCGCTCAACGCAGTGAACCCGATGATTGGAACCGGCGGCCATGGCCATACCTATCCCGGCGTGAGCCTGCCGTTTGGTATGGTTCAGCTCAGCCCGGACACGCGTTTGGAAGGCTGGGACGGGTGTAGCGGTTACCATTACGATGATGCCGTGATTTACGGCTTCAGCCACACCCACCTGAGCGGAACGGGTGTTGCCGATTATTGCGATGTGTTGCTCATGCCGGGCCAAGGCGCCATCCAATTGGAGAGTGGTTTTCCGGATCAGACCGATTCTGGATATGCCTCGCGTTTCAGCCATGAGCAGGAACACGCATCGCCTGGCTATTACCGGGTCCTCCTTGCGGATCCTCAGATACAGGTTGAATTGACTGCTACCCGTCGGGCTGCCCTGCATCGCTACACATTTCTCCAGGACGGACCGGCCCATGTTGTCTTGGATTTGGTCCATCGCGATCCACTTTTAGATGTAGATTGGGAACAGGTCGATGCCCAGACCATTCGCGGCAAACGCATATCACGCGCTTGGGCCCAAGAACAGTACATCTATTTCTATCTCCAATTTTCGCAACCAATTACGACGGTAAAAACCCAATCGGTTGTCATTGGAACGCAAGCGAAACCGGCCAAGGCTGCTTTTTGGTTTGATTTGCCAAAAGGCGGCATCTTGCTGGTCAAATTGGGCCTTTCAGCGGTGGATCCGGATGGGGCGAAAGCGAATCTCGACCTTGAAATCCCCGATTGGAATTTTGAAGCCGTGCGTCAAGCGGCGGAATCGGAGTGGTCCAACCGACTTAGCAAAATTCAGGTCCAGGGTGGGACTTCAGATCAACGGGCCATTTTTTACAGCGCGCTCTACCACAGCCTGCTCAATCCCAATCTCTACAGCGACGTGGATGGCCGGTACCGCGGCATGGACCTTAAGATCCATCCCTCCGATGGCAAAGACCACTACACCGTTTTTTCGCTGTGGGACACCTTTCGCACCACCCATCCGCTGCTGACCCTGATTGAGCCCGAACACACTCAGGCTCTGATCCAATCCCTGCTGGCCGATTATCAGGATGGTGGTATCTTGCCGATTTGGCCGTTGGCCGGCAATTACACCCATTGCATGATCGGTTACCACGCCATTCCCGTCATCGTGGATGCGTATCAAAAAGGTCTGCGCGGATTTGACGCGGAGCTTGCCTATACCGCCATGAAACACAGCGCCCTGCAGGATCGACTCGGGCTGGATGCTATGAAAAATCAGGGCTTTATACCGGCTGACCACGAACATGAATCCGTGTCCAAAACTCTGGAATACGCTTACGACGATTGGTGTATCGCCCAAATGGCCAAGGCCTTGGGCCAAGATGCCGACTATCGGCTCTTCCTGGCCCGAGCCCAGGCTTACAAAAACCTGTTTGACCCCCAGACAAGCTTTATGCGGCCCAAAATGAATTCGGCTTGGCTCGAACCCTTCGATCCGGCTGAGGTCAACTTTCATTTCACCGAAGCCAATTCCTGGCAGTACAGTTTCTTTGTGCCGCAGGATGTGGCTGGTCTTGTCGCGCTGCATGGTGGACCCGATCGTTTTGAAGCCAAGTTGGATGAGCTGTTTGAGACGGAGCAGAAATTGTCGGGTCGCGATCAGGTCGATATCACGGGTCTGATTGGCCAATATGCCCACGGCAATGAACCCAGTCACCACATGGCCTACCTTTACAACTACATTGGAAAACCCGAAAAAACGCAGGCACGGGTAGCTTTTATCCGCGATACGATGTACCACAACCAACCCGATGGGTTGTCTGGCAACGAGGATTGCGGTCAGATGTCGTCCTGGTACGTCATGAGCGCACTGGGCTTTTATCCCGTTACGCCCGGCAGTCCTTCTTATGTCTTGGGTAGCCCACTGTTTGAAAAAGCCACAATCCAAGTTGGGTCCAGCAAGCTGTTCGAAATAGAAGCCCATGGTGCAGGTTCACAAAACCCGTTTATTCAGTCGGTAGCCTTAAATGGGCAGCCGTATAAAAAAGCCTATTTGACCCATGCCGATTTGGTGAAGGGCGGAAAAATCGTATTTGAAATGGGCCCACAACCGACCCGATGGTTTGAAGAATTTCCCACTTCCCGGATTGAGGCGCATTTGATGGTTCCGGTCCCCTATTTCACCAATGCTACGCGTACGTTTCGCGAATCGCTGACTGTGAGTTTGGCCTCGCCTGAACCCGGATCGCATCTTTTTTATGCGTTGGATGGCGCCGCCTACAAGGTTTATGAACACCCTTTGGTGCTCGACAAAACCACAACGATTTCGGCCTATGCTGAGAGAAATGGGCAACGCAGTAATACGGTGAAAGCGACGTATACGCAGGTGAATACGCGCCGCAAGGTGACTTTACACGCCAACTATAATCGCCAATATTCGGCAGGGGGCGACCAGGCCCTGGTCGATAGCCTGCGCGGGGGTTCCGATTTCCGAACTGGTGCCTGGCAGGGTTTTCAGGGTCAGGACTTGGTGGTGGTCGTCGATTTGGGCGAGGTCGAAACGCTGACCGAATTGGGGTTGGGCTGTTTACAGGACATCAATTCGTGGATTTGGTATCCAAAGCAAATCCAGTTTGAAATCTCGATTGACGGTCAAATTTTCGAGGCTTTAGCGCCGATTGAAAATGATTTTCCCGCCAATCAATACGGCGCATTTACCCGCGATTTCACTCAGAAAACGCATAAGCAGGCTCGTTACATCCGTATGACAGCCAAAACCTACGGCACCATCCCCGATTGGCACCTGGGCAAAGGCGGCGAAGCCTTCATCTTCGCAGACGAACTACTTATCCAAACCAGCGAAACGGCCCCTTGATTGGCGAATTGGGATCCGCGTTGCCAACCCGTGCTTCGTGGGTTGGGAGGCCAAGTAGCTCAGGTTGCCATCATGAGTCTGGAGTTTGGCTTTTTTGAGCATACGGGATGGAACCCCTTGTCCCAATTCTCCAACAAATCAACTAATGCGATATAAGGAAAATCAAGCATTTTCCTGGAGGCCAGCGGCCGAATGATCCATGAGCCCACCCCGACGACAGGAGGGGTGGGAAAACGGCCGAACAGAAATACAAGAGCCCAGCGGGCGACTGAGCGCCCCTTTTGATATCCGCGCCTCAAAAGGCCAAACCAATCGGATCGTGCAGACACCTCCATTTTTCATGCGATGGTTGGTGCGATTCCCGGAATTATTTCGCTTTGGGTGTCCCAACCGGTCTTCAATCGCCCGTCCGGGCTCCCCGATTTGGGGGGAGGCATTGTCCCACACCTCCTCCGTCGGTGTGGGCTCACGGGTCAATCGGCCTGTGGCCTCCTGGATGAGGCTTGACTTGGATAAATGCGGATGGTGTGGATTGGGTCCTTTCCAATTGCTAGTTGGTCTGGCTTTCACGATGCAACCCCCATAATTATTGGGTCCCAATTTGTTCGGATTCGAACCGGGCCGCATTTATGGCTCGGCATTTTTTTTGAACTGTCCCAATCAATCCAAGTCTTTATTAAAAAAACGGGCTAACCTCCGACGCAGGTTGAAACCGTTCGGTCGCAGGTTGGCAACCCGTGCTACTGGAGTGCAATTGCCTTTTCGACTAGGGTTTGGAACTCGAGCCGTAAGGGATCAGTTGATGACGCTTTGAGCCATTTTTGGACCTTTGGCCAGGGCGTTTGGATGGCACTGCCGCGCAGGTTGAGACCGAAACAGGCAACGGCCAGGGCGAATTGGGTGTCGGCACTGGTTTCCTCCAGCTTTTGGTAGCTGTCACTGACCGGGAAACTGAGCAATTGGCTGGTATCACTATCCGGCTTTTTGTAGCGGATCTTTACGGTCAACAATTCGTTGCTAAAAGCATCGGCGGTCGGTTCGGCCTGAGCCTGGTATTTGAGCGGGTCGATGGATCCTGCTTTGCTGGCCTGATCGACCGGCACGATTTCGTACAGCGCTGTAACCGTATGACCGGCGCCGATCTCGCCGGCGTCTTTGCTGTCGTCGTTGAAGTCACGTGCAGCCATTTTGCGGTTTTCGTAGCCGATCAATCGGTAGGAAGACACGGCTTGCGGATTGAATTCGACCTGGATCTTGACGTCCTTGGCAATCGTCATCAGGGTTCCGGTCAATTGGTGGACCATGACTTTGTCGGCTTCTACTTCCGAATCGATGTAGGCATAAAAACCATTGCCTTTATCGGCCAATAATTCGAGGGTGGAATCCTGGTAATTGCCCATGCCAAAGCCTAAAACGGTTAGAAAAACGCCACCTTTGGCTTTTTCGCTGATCAGCTTTTCCAAGGAACTGTTGTCGGAGATGCCGACGTTGAAATCTCCGTCCGTGGCCAGGATGATACGGTTGATGCCGTCCTTTTTGAAGGCGGATTGGGCCAGGGCATAGGCGGCCTCGATACCGGCACTGCCCTGGGTGGAACCGCCGGCCGAAAGCTGTTGGATGGCCTGGACTATCGTGGCTTTTTGGCTGACCGGAGTGGGGTCGAGCAGGGTTCCACTGGAACCGGCGTAAACGACCAGGGCGACCGAATCATCCCCGCGCAGATGGTTGACCAGTTTGGTCAGACTGCTCTGCACAAGCGGTAATTTGTTGGGGTTCTCCATCGAGCCGGAGACATCGACCAGAAAGACCAGGTTACAGGCCGGTCGGCTGGCGGGATCGACCTCATAACCTTTGAGTCCGATACGCGCAATGCGGTGCGCTTCGTTCCATGGCGCGGATGTCACTTCGACCGAGGCGGAGAAGGGTTGACCGGGATCCGGGGTTGGGTAGGCATAATCGAAATAGTTGATCAGTTCCTCGATGCGGATGGCGCCGGGTGGCGGTAGTTGGCCCTGATTCAAAAAGCGGCGCAAGTTGCTGTAGGACGCGGTATCGACATCAATCGAAAAGGTCGAGAGCGGATCGTGTTGTGGATCGAGAAACGGATTTTCGGCGATCACCGCGTAGGATTCGGTATTGGACCAACCCAGTTCATCGCGTAACTGGTTGATTTTGGTTTCGATCTGCTGGATCGCCATTTTGCGCTCGGGACTTGGCAGGTTGAGGTAGGCCTGTTGCTGGGTCAACCATTCCTCTTTCAGCTTGCCCAGTTGGAACTTGCGCCGCTCATCGGCCTTGGCTTCCTTGCGGTCGAGAACGTTGGGGTCCACATCGCCATCGCGGTTTTCCTCGTTCAGGTAGGATTCATCCACGGATGGTTCGCTTGGATATGATTTAGCAATTGCACACGGAGCATCTGTAATTCCGATTCCGTAGTCTTTTTGGATGACTTCCATCGATTCGTTGTATTCGATGATCGTATTTTGTTCATATTTGTGGCTGTGGTGCGGCTGACTGGACAAACGAGGTTTTGGCACTGCGGGCGGTTTCTTATTTGCCGCCTGATGAAGGGTGTTATCTACCTGATGATCCCGAAGGATTTCTTCGGGCACCTCATCGAGGGGAACTAATTCGGGCTGACCGACCACCTGTTCCAGCGGAACAACTTGGCCATTGGGTAAGACCACGTCGCCAGATTGGACTTCAGCGGGTGGCGTTGTTGGGATGGGTTCGGGAAGGCTTTGGGTTCCTACGTATTGCCAGACGATGATGCAGATGAGCAGGGCCGCAGCCAGGCCGGCGTAGGTCAACCAGAGTGGGCGTTGACCCAGGATGCGGGCGCGTTGTTTCGCAGTCAGTTTGGGCAAGGGTTCGTGTTGCAGGCTTTCGCCCAACAGACTGGCCATCTCCTGGATGGCTTGGATTTCGGCTTTGAGGCTGGGATCCTGTTTAATCGCTTTTTTGACGGCTTTGATTTGGGCCGGAGTCGCTTCACCGAGTGCATAGGCGGTGAGTAGGGTTTGGTCGATCATGTCCGCACCTCCAAAGTCGACATTTTTTTGCGTAGAGCGGTCATGGCCTGGTGCAGCAGCACCCCGACGTGGTTGGCGGTAAGCCCGGTAATTTCGCCAATTTCCTTGTAACTGAGGCCTTCCTGGAACTTGAGTCGGACGATTTCGCGTTGGGTCGCGGGAAGGCGATGGACCAGCCGCATGAGGCGTTGCGTGATATCTTGGGTTTCCAATTGGTCCAGCGGCGATGGGGCCGGATGGATCCGTTGATCGAGAGTTGCATCAACCATGTGTTTGTCCTTTCGAAAATGATCGGTGATCAGGTTGCGACAAACCCGCAAGAGCCAGGGCAGAGTCGGATCAAAAGGTTCCTGTTGGGCGAGGCGCAGAAAGGATTCCTGAACCATGTCTTGGGCATGGGTCAGATCACCCAGAAGCGACTGCGCGTAACGCAACAGTTTGCCTTCACATAAGTTAAGTTGATCTCGAAGCCAGGCGCTTTTGGTGGGATGCATCCATTGCCGTCCTTTGTTGAGGTAAACGGATGAGGCAGGCATTTATTAATCAAAAAGTTAAAAAAAGCAAAAAAGGCGTGATTGGGGGTTTGAGTTGGGTGGGGCGGTTGCGTGGACAGTGGACCTAATGGACACAGTGGACGCAGTGGACGCAGTGGACATGGACGAAGTAGACGGAGTGGACTGAGGGTGCAGCAGCGCGGGCCTTCGGGTCAGCGTCTGGCTGGCCCTATTGATTGCCTTGCCTCCAAAATCGCGGGAGTCTGAATCGCTATTTCAATCGCGGAGCCCAGGCGGATCAGCGTCCTTTTCGGGGAATGTCGCGGTACTTCGCGGGTTTTCAGGTGCCGGGTCAGGGATTCAGCGCCACAAATTCAAAGACTTCGCGGTCATGGCGGATGCCCCATTCACCGGGCACCAGCGCCAGATAACCTTCGGGCCTTTGCCAGCTGGTTTTGCGCAAAAATGCCTTATCAGCAAAGTGTTCCGGGTCGGTCCAGTTTAGGCCTTCGATGCGGATTTGGGAGGTTGGGCCCGGTCCCAACAGCCAGGAATCTCCAACTTTTCGGCCGGTGACCCAACTGGCGAAATTCAAGTCAGGGTCGCTCAGGCCCCAGATTTGGAGTGGTGTGCCAGTTTGGAGCAGGTGCAAATTCGCCAAAAACGTGCCGGTTTGGGTGTTCAGCAAGGCACAGGATTGGTCCATTTCAGTAAATACGGCAACCCAGCTGCCGGTTTCTTCTAGCGCTACGAAAAGATCGACGGATTCTTCAAGGGCAGGGCTTCTCCAGTGGGGCTGGCCTTGGGCATCCAAACGAACCACCGATTGACCGCGACCAACCAACACGGATCGGTCGTTTAAGAGCAAAAGGCTGGGCCCGGCCAGATCCAAATTCCAATCCCCAACAACCAATTTCCGCGGATGGGGTTCCAATGGATCGTATTCTACGGTCCCATTTTGGGCCAATAGGAAATGCTGGCGATTTGGACTCACCCGTATCGGCCGGTAGGCACCGGCGTAAGAAGAAACTTTTCGACCCCGTGCGTCAAAAAGCGTGAAGGCCATATGTTCCGGGTCCGAATCGGTTTCGGGTTTGCCACCGGTGGTGGCGCCAACCAAAAAGAGCGACTGGTGGTTAGGCGTTTGCAAGCAAAAATAAAAGCCGTTACCGTTGACCTCATGGTGCAACACCGGGTTTCCTTTTGTATCCAATACGATAAAGCTGGTCCTGTGACGGTCGCTCATTAGGGCCACTTTTTCACCGTTGGCCGTGCTTTCGATTTCGGTTCGAATGCGGTTTTGTGAGGTCAGGTACCAATCCAGGGAAGTCTTGTAGAATACCGGGTCAGCTAGCCAGAGAATAATCAGCAACATCCAGGTTTCCTTTTTGTTGGGTTACCTCTTTTACGATTTCCTCCACCAGAAAGTCGACAATTCCTTCATACCAAAACCCTAACGGGTGGAAATCACGCACAAACATCCACTTAACGCTCACCTGTATGCCGTGATCTCGCAAATACCCATGTTACACTCAGATCAAGAACCACGATCCGAGAGCTCATGATTTTCCATTTCCATGTGCCTGTGCCGCCCCTGAACCGCTATGTGGCGAACATGGTCTATTTCGAGGGGTTTAATCCCGAACACAATGTGGATCGGCTACTGCCGGATGGTCACATGGAACTGCTGATCGACCTGACCGATACCCCCAAATACATTTACGACAACGAAACCTTAAAAGAGATCCAAGCTTGTCACCACGTTTGGATCAGCGGGTTACGCACCCAATACATTTCGATTCCGTCCGGCAAAGATTCGCGTCTGTTGGTGGTTACCTTCCAACGCGGTCAAGCCTTTCCGTTCCTACCTTTACCTGTCCAGGAACTGACCAATTGTGTGGTGGATGCCGATCTGATTTTTGGCGATTTAACCCATCAGTTACGCGAACAATTGCTGGGATTAAATGATGCGTTCCAGATGTTTGCCTGCATCGAACGCTTTCTGATGAATCAAATGTGCCCGCCGGACGACCCGACCCAAGCATGTGTTTCTTTTGCGGTTGAGCAGCTCAGCCAAAACCCGAGCCAAATGCGCCTGGAAACGCTTAGCCAAAAAATTGGCTATTCGCAAAAACACTTCATTCACCTCTTTAAGAAACAGGTCGGTGTCACGCCCAAACAATTCCTGAAGATCATGCGTTTTCAACAGGTGATCCGCACCCTTTCGCAGCAAAAGCATTTGGCTTGGCATCAACTCGCCCTGGACTGCGGTTATTTTGATCAGGCCCATTTCATTCACGATTTTAAGCAGTTCGCAGGGATGACCCCGAGTCTGTACTCCGAACGGGAAATCTTTTTCGAAAACTACATTCCCATCGGTTGAGGTAAATTTTTTCCAATACGGAGGCCGACGCTATCCGCCATATTGGCTCCAGAACACACGTAAAAGGAGACCGATATGGAAACACTTCACCTCAATCATTGGGCTGTTTTTGTCTGCGCCCTGCTCAACCTGTTCCTGGGCGCGCTCTGGTATTCGCCCCTGCTCTTTTACAAGCCCTGGCTCAAAGAAACAGGTCTGAAAGAAGAAGCGCTGGCTAAAATCAACCCGGCCAAACTCTATTCCTTTAGCCTGGTCCTGGCCTGGTTGATCAGCTACAACCTGGCCTTCTTTCTGGGCGATGAAAAAACCGATTGGGCCTGGGGCCTGACCGCCGGGTTCCTGGCCGGGTTCGGCTGGGCAACGATGATCTTTATCCTGATCGCCGCTTTTGAACAGAGAAGTTGGCGCTACATGGTTATTAATGGCGGGTACATCACCGTTTATTTCAGCCTGATCGGGCTGATCTTGGGCGCCTGGCGCTAGGCGGAACACCATGGCAAAAACATCTGCAGAAATCGAAAGAGACTTTATTCAATCGCTGCCGGCCGAAACAGGCCAAAACTTGGAGCAATGGTTAAAGGCGCTCAAAGCGAACCCTTTGGATAAGCGTAATGAACAAATTGAATGGCTCAAAACCGAACGCGGTTGGGGCCATATGAACGCCTCTCTACTGGTAGGGATTTACCACAACCATGGCCGTCCCGTTTACGGTCAGGCGTCAGACTTACTTGAAAACCAATTTGCAAAGGCCGAGCACTTGCGGCCAGCCTTCGAACGGCTTAAAGCCATTGTTTTGGAACGCTTCCCGCAGGCACAACTTATTCCCAAGAAGACCTACATTTCCTTCACCCAGAAACGCGAATTTCTGGCCGTAAACGTTAAAAGCAAGGAGCTGCGGCTCGGCTTGGATTTAGGAGATGTCGCCTTTTCCGACAATTTGCAAAAAGCCAAGCTGAGTGGACCTATGCCGCGATTCACACACATGATAGTGCTCGGACCTGAGGACACGCTCCACGACCGGGATTGGATTTGGATCAACCAATCCCATCAACGAGTTCACCCTGGTTAAGAATGAATTTCCGTCCACTACCGTTACGTCTAGCGGTGGTGGTGCCACCACCCTTTTTCGGCCTCCTGACATTTATTGCAGACCCAGCGCACGACGGGATAATCCGGGCCTTCACAAGTGCCCGACCAGAGATTGAGGTAGGAATTGGGGAACTGATGGACCAGCGCTCGCCGATAGCGGCTACTGGCCACAAATAATCCAGAGGTTGGCATCAATTCGGTGGCGATGGTTTTCTGATGATGGATATGGCATTCGCTTTCATAACGATATTCCAAACCAGTGCCAGCATTAATCAATTTGCCAAACAAAACCTCATCTGGATGAGGCCCAGCGTTATGCAATACACAGCCGACAAACAAGCCCATCAAAATGAGCCAAAAAAGAATGGATTGCATCGTGGCTTTCATAAACCCAGAGTAAAACAAAATAGAAAAAAATGGAAAATATTAAATTATTGAATTTTAAGATTTCATGTGAGTTGGTTATGAGGCTTTGGGCTTTTTGATCAGGCCTAGCCATTGCAAGATTTGCAGGAACATGCCGACGATCCACAGGACAGCCAAACTGCTGATTGGAATGGCAAAAAACACTGAAAATTTCCAGTTGGGAACGAAGAGCAGGGAAAGTTCACGTTGGCTCTCATCAGCCAAAAAGGCTTCGACCTGATCCCGTTTCGCGCGAATACTTGCTGGTGAAACACTGACTTCCAATTGATCCGTCTCGTTGTGAAAGACCAGAAAAGATTCGTCCTCGGATCGTACCTTGCGCTGATTGTCTTGGGTACGCGAGTAGGTGCCTGCATGAAAACGATCATCAACGGAGCGAACACCCGCAATAGACTTTTGAATGAACGGGATGACAAAAAGCAGGCAACTTTTTTTGTGGACACGAACTCCTTCAGGTCCCCGCGATAACTGAACATAATTCAAGGGTGCAACGGCGGTCCAAAAGGCCGGAAAGCCCACACAAAAAAGAAATCCGATAACCAAGGATGCCGGTGTCGTTTTGCCGGGTCTAAACGACGAGGGCTGATATTTTCGGGCCATTGTCGCCTCCCTCCAAACAAACAACCAAACGTAATGAATCCAAAAAGCGAACACTACAGGCAGTATAAAACGGAACGCACCTGTCTCTAATTATTTCGCACCAGGCGACCACTGAGCCCCTGTTTGAGTGCCCTTCAAGCTTGGATCAAGCTTGCGCAAACAATTGGTAAATGCCTTGATTTCTTGTAGATACCTACCCAAATTGAAGCAAAACACGTCCCCATAGTTTTATCTTACAGGAGCCTTTTATGCGAAGAATGGTTTCATCTTTAACGCCCCAAATCCAAGCTGCACCGATGGCCGATACCGCGTTTTTGTTAATCATTTTTTTTATGTTGACGGCAACCATGACCGCCAAAAAGGGATTGGACCAATCCTTTAGCGAGGAGGAGGGTGCGGTAAGCCCTGCCATTTTATTAGCCGTGGATGGACAAGGTCAGGTCCAGTTGGATGGCACACCGATTGGCCTGATATCCAGCGAGTCCTGTGCTGCTGCTATCCGGGCCCAAAGTGCAGAAAAAGGTCAGACCTACTGGCTGCAAATGGATCAGAAAGCACCCTACCAAATATTTATTAAAACATTGGAAACGCTGCAGCTGTGCCGCGCCCAGGAGCCGCGGGTGGAATGGGTCATTCCGGATGGCGATCAGGTCTTGTGGTACAACGCGGCCAGCTTACAGGGTCAATAAGAGGTTGCGTAAGGTTTCCACCTGTTCCTGCGGGTCCGGGTAGGGGAGGCGCGTGCCGCAGCCCCAAACCGGACCGGGCCAAGCTTCATCTTCGCGGAAACGGCCAATCACATGGAAGTGGAATTGAGGCACCAAATTGCCCAGTGCACCCAGGTTGGTCTTAAACGGATGAACCCAGATTTCGAGCAGATCACAAGTCCAATTCAACTCGGCCAAAAAGTGGCTTTGTTCTTCGGCTTCGAGATCGGTCCACTCAATTACCTCGGCCACTTGAGGCACGAGGATCAGCCATGGAAAGCGTTGGTCATTGAGTAAACGCAATTGGCACAGGCCAAAGCTGTGGACCCAAAGGCTGTCGGCCTCCAAGCGGGGATGCAGAAAAAAGGTCATACGTTTTGTTTCACCCAAAAGCGAATCTTCTCAAATAACTCTTTCGGATTAAAGGGTTTGGTGATGTAGTCGTTCATGCCCATCTCCTCCGCCTTCGCACGGCCATCACTTAAAGCATCTGCCGTAAGGGCCAGGATCGGGGTCGTGATGCCCAATTGGCGAATTTGACGGGTTGCTTGGTAGCCATCGAGGATGGGCATTTGCAAGTCCATCAAGATCAAATCGTATTGGTTATGTTCGGCTTTAGTTACTGCTTCCTGACCATTGCGTGCATGATCCAGGTTGACCTGCCATTTGCCGAGAAACTTGGAGACCACCATCACGTTGACCGGATTGTCTTCAACCAGGAGCACGCGAACACCCAATTGGTCAAACGCCAAAGAACTGGATTTGTGGGATTCGTTCCCCGGCCCATCGGTTAGTGCAAAATCAATCGAAAAGGAAAAAGTGGAACCTTTGCCCGGTTGGGATACGACTTGAATATCGCCACCCATGAGCTGAATCAATCCACGGGAAATCGCCAGGCCCAGACCCGTCCCGCCGTGACGCCGACTGGTATCTGATTCAGCCTGCATAAAGCGTTCGAAGATCAGTTGATGCTTTTCAGGCGGGATGCCAATGCCAGAATCGATGACGGCGAAATAGACCCGCACATGGGTGGACCTCAGTAGTTCATAATTGGCCTCCAAGCGAACAAAGCCTTCCTCTGTGAATTTAAGTGCGTTGCTGAGCAGATTGTTGAGGACCTGGGCCAAGCGCAAGGCATCACCCATCATCCAGGCCGGCATTTCCATAGGCACACGCAAATCTAAACGGATGCCCTTGGCTTCGGCCCGGAAGAAGAAACTGTTGGCCATGCGCTTTAACAGGGGTACCAGTTCAAAGGGGATGGCCTCCAATTGAACTTTGCCGGCTTCAATCTTATTAAAGTCCAACAAATCATTAATCAGTTCCAGTAGATTTTCGGCGGAAAACAACAGCGTTTCGAGATTTTCCAACTGGGCACCAGAGGGGGCGTCATCGCGTAATAGATGCGCTAATCCGATCACTGCATTCATGGGCGTACGAATTTCGTGACTCATCATGGAAAGAAAATCGCTTTTGGCCCGGGTCGCCGCCTCTGCAGCATCGCGGGCACGCACCAGCTCCTGCTCCATCAGTTTGCGTTCAGTAATGTCTTGATGGATACCGGATACTTTGATCACGCGGCCCTCTTCGTTGAGAACCGGTTCTGTCATGCTGAGCAAATACTTCATGCGCCCTTGTTCAAACACCAGGCGGATCTCTGTATCCAATTTTGCTTTATTGCGTATGGTGGAAAGGACCAACTTTTCTAAAGGTTTGCGATCGTCTGGATGGACGCGTTGCCAAAAGCGTTCGGTTTCATCTTCACCGGGCGTCAATTCCAAAATGCGCAACAGCTCCTCTGAACGCAAAAAGGAGCGGCTGGCCAAATCGAATTCCCAATGGCCCAAGCGGGCTAATCGTTGAGCGGAGAGCAAACGGCTTTGATTATCCCGCAGGGCCATTTCCATTTTTTTGCGCTGATCAATCAGCGTTCGAAAGGACAGATAGCGTTGAGGCTTCCCGTTTTCACCTAGCAACGGAACAATAGTGGAATCCACCCAATAATACCGCCCACTTTTTGTTTGATTGCAGATTTCGCCACGCCACACTTTGCCATTGGCTATTGTGCGCCACATTTCTTTAAAGAAGGGCGGATCGTGGTAATCACTTTTAATGATGCGATGATTGGCGCCAATGAGTTCCTTGGGACTGTATTCGGAAACCCGACAAAAATATTCATTGCAGAAGGTGATATTGCCCTGCACATCTGTAATGGAAACCAGGCCAGCCTGGTCCATGGCGAATTTAAAGTTGGCACTCTCTTTGAGCGCTTCATTCAAAAGTTCGTCATGTAACAATTTTTCAGTGATGTCGTGGGTGACACAGTAGATTCGTTTCTCATTGACATCCGAATAAGCTGACCAGGACAACCAGCGATACTGACCCTGATCCGTGCGGTAGCGATTGACAAACCCGCTCACTTCCCCGCCGTATTTCAGTAACCCATCGTAGGTTTGAAGGGTTCGCTCAACATCTTCGGGATGGATAAAATCGAGAAAGGGTCGATTGAGTAATTCCTCTTCAGACCAACCCAAAACCCGCTGCCATGCAGGGTTAATATCCAGGAACCGTCCATTGAACCCAGCAATGCAGACAGGCTCACCCGAGAGATCAAACAGTTTTTTGTATTCCCGCATGCGCAGTTCAAGTTCGCGCTGATGGGTGATGTCCTGCATGGTGCCAAACAGGCGGTAAATATGGCCAGCCTCATCGCGTTCCGCATTGATGATGACCCGGACCCAGATTTCGCGATATTGGGCCGTGACCAAAGCAAATTCCAAATCCAAGGATTGGCCAGTTAACGAAACCAGTTGAATGGCCTGTTCCAATTCCTCGCGATAATCCTCCCGATAGAACCCGATTGCATCTTCCAGGCTGGGCTCAAAATCGGGCTCCACTTCGTGAATCTGGTAAACCTGTTCACTCCAGGTCGGTTTCATGCTTTCCAGATCCAGTTCCCAGCCGCCCAACTTGGCCAAGCGACCGGCTTCGCGCAGGAGCGCGGCCATTTTGAGATGTTCCGCTTCTTTTTTCTTTTGCTCGGAGATATCCGAAGCAATGCCCAAATAACCCACGACTTCATCTTGCAGGTTGCGCATGGCCGTTACCGAAAGCATAACCGGAAACTTGCTGCCATCCTTGCGCACATAGGTCCATTCGTTGCGATCGGCGACCCGTTGTTCACGTGCTTTTACAACAAACGTATCAAAGCCGGGCTCGACCGGTTTTTTTAAGGCTTGACTCAGCGCTGCAGCGCGCTGGGCAACTTCTGCTCCAACGTGGATGATGGCTGGCGTCTCCTTGCCAACCACCTCTTCCGCCCGATAACCCAAAAGACTTTCTGCCGCGCGATTAAAGAACTTGATAATCCCGTCAGGTTCGGTGGCAATGACTGAATATTCGGTCGCATTGAGCAGGGCATCCAAGTATTGGCTAACCTCGTGATGGTGGTGCTCAATACTCTTATGGGCAGAAATATCTTCAAAGTAACAGACAAACCCCGCCTGACCTTCGATCAATTCACTCAGCCAGCGCAGCGATACTTGGAACCAAGACGCCTGACCCTTGCTCAGCATTAACAACTCTCTCTGGATGGGTTGGGCTAACTGACCCCGTTTCAGATGTTCCAGCATGAACTTTTGATCCTCTGAATGTAACGTCTCCAACCAACACAACCGGCCTTGCGTATCAAACGAAAATAAGGCCTTTGCGCGGTCATTGGCCCATTGACCTTCACCGCGCGAATCCAGGATCAGGATGGCCATGGGCGCGTGTTCCAGGATGCCGATTGAAGGGATTGTCAGCTTGGGCATGTCCGGATGCTGAGAAAAAGGCTGCTGTTTCAACGAAACTCCTGTCCGCGACTTATCGGTCCACCGACCCACCTACATAAGTGCTTACTCCCCTTTGGAACGGCCTGTTCACATGACAAATGTCATAAAAAAGTGGGGAGGAACCTTACTGGGTAGCGTGATTTTGTGAACCCATACTGAAAAGTGAAGGAGGACGTTATGACAGAAACCATTGCGCGTTGGCAATCCGTGAATCAGTTTTATGGGAAACACCACGCACTCAAAGATTTGGATGTAGAGTTGAAGGCGGGTCAGGTCACTGCCCTGTTGGGCCCCAATGGCGCGGGCAAAACGACCGCCATTAAATTGATCCTCGGCCTATTGACACCCAGCAAAGGCTCGGTCAGCTTGTTTGGCAAATCGCCGCACCGCCGTGAAGCGCGGGTGCATATCGGCGCCATGCTTCAGGCCGGATCCGTGCCCGAGACCCTGACAGTACGCGAACACTTTCAGGTGTTCCGCAGTTATTATCCGAACCCACTGCCCCTTGAGAGCCTGCTGCAAAAGACCCAGTTGGAGTCCTGTGCCAACCAGCGATTCGGGCGTTTATCCGGCGGCCAAAAACAACGGGTCCTGTTTGGCTTGGCCCTGGCCGGTAACCCCGAACTGCTTTTTCTCGACGAGCCGACGGTCGGCATGGATATTCTCTCGCGACGCCAATTCTGGCAATCCATCCAGGCCCTCAGAAACCAGGGCAAAACGATTCTGGTCACCACCCATTATTTGGAAGAAGCCCAAGCGATTGCTGACCGGGTCATCGTTCTGGACAAAGGTCAACTCATCGCCGACATGAACCCCCACACCTTGCGCAGTCAATTCGGTCGTAAAAAGGTTGCTTTTCGCTGTGCAGACCTGCGCCTGGATCAAGTCGAATCGCATGGTCAGATCCTGAGCCATGAAGGCGATCGCTGGCAGCTATTGTGCGATGAACCCGAATCTTTCCTGCGCTGGGCCCTTGCCCACTTTAACGAATTGACCGAGCTGGAAATCCAGCCATTAACCCTGGAAGATGCCTATTTGGCCTTAACCGAAAATGTGGAGGAAGCCGTATGAACCTGAATGTCTACCGATTGGAGAGCCAAAGCGAATTCCTGAAACTCTGGCGGATGCCGTCGTTCAGCTTGCCATCTATTTTGTTCCCCGTCTTTTTCTATCTGCTGTTTGGCATCGCGATGGGTGGCAGTCGCGCAGCCGGATCGACCACAATCGCCACCTACCTGATGGCCAGCTACGGCTGTTTCGGTCTGCTCGGCACCTGTATGTTTGGATTTGGTGCAAGCCTGGCCATTGAACGCGAACAGGGCTGGCTGACCTTGAAACGCACAACGCCAATGCCACCCAGTAGCCTATTTGTCGCCAAAACGGTCATGGCCATGTTGTTTGGGCTGATCATCCTGCTCCTGTTGGTGGCCTGTGGACTTCTGTCCGGTGCCGTCCATCTCACTGCAGATCAATGGGTGCGCTTCTTTGCGATCTCACTGTTCAGCGTCTTTCCTTTTAGCGTAATTGGTTTGTGCTTGGGATTCTCCGTGGGCGGCAAAGCGGCACCGGCCATCGCTAATCTGATTTACCTGCCACTCAGTTTTGCCAGTGGCTTGTGGTTTCCGATTGAGATGATGCCCGGCTTTTTCAAGAAATTGGCTCCGGCCCTGCCGCCATTTCATCTCAACCAACTGCTGTTGGGTAGCTTTGGCTCAGGCGATGGCAAGACCCTGCAACACCTGCTGTTCCTGCTGGTCTTTACGTTGTTGGGTTATGGGCTGGTCTCTGTCTTGTACCGGCGAAGCCAGGCCAATTGATTGAGTTTAGGCCTGTTTATCGTTAGCATCGGAACCAGGGTGAGGTGACATGCGGTTATTACCAAAAACTTTAGAGCTGGGCTGGGGTCCCTACTTTTGGTTGGTTTATCTAGTGCCCGCCCTATTTGTCACCATCACCCTGGACAACCTGCCCTATCAGCTCTTTTTCGCCAGCGGCCTGCTGGCCTTTTTCTTTTTGTATTTCCGCGGCTATTGGTTAACAGGCAAAGACCTCTACCAAACCTACTTCGGATTGATGGGGCTCGGCCTGATCTACACCCCGTTTAGTCCCGTATTCAGCGTGTATTTTGTTTATTCGGGTGCTTTTTTGGGCCGGATTGGTCCACCCAAACACGCTTATCTTTTGGTCAGTTTCTTATTTGCAGTTGTGGTCGCCCAAGCTTTGTTCTTGCCGCCTCCGCTTTTTGCACAATTGATTCCGGCCGTTGTTTTATTAATCGTTGCCGTGCCCAACATACAGATGGCGGCCCAGCATAAATTAAAAAATGAATTGCTGCGCAGTCAGGAGGAAGTAGAACACTTAAGTCGTGTAGCTGAACGGGAACGCATCGCGCGGGACCTGCACGATCTGTTGGGCCACTCGCTGTCCTTAATCGTGCTCAAGGCCCAATTGGCCAAAAAGCTCGTAAGCGCAGACCCCGATCGGGCAACCCACGAATTGGCAGATTTGGAGAGAGAAGCTCGGGCCATGTTGGCCGAGACGCGAAAAGCCATTCAAGGCTGGCAGGCGCGAACATTGGAAGAGGAGATTAAACAAGCCCGCAACAGTCTGGAAACGGCCGGGATTGCCTTCAATGCCAAAATCGCCAAACTCGAAATACCCGAACGTTTGGAAACCGCGATGGCCTTGATCTTGCGCGAGGCGACTACCAATATTCTGCGTCATGCCCGAGCCCGACAATGCACGGTCCAACTGGAAAAAAGCCAGCATTGGCATTTGGAAATAGCCGATGACGGCTGCGGTATGCAGGGCCAAGAAGGCTCAGGCCTGGCGGGAATGCGGGCGCGTTGCGAGGCCTTGTCAGGCCAAATGGCCATCACATCCGAGGCAGGCACTTATCTCAGCTTTCAATTTCCTTTGGAGGCCCAATGATTCGTATTTTGTTGGCCGAGGATCAGGCCATGGTGCTCGGTGCGTTGGCTGCGCTGCTCAATCTGGAAACCGATCTTGACGTTGTGGGTTGCGCCAAAAACGGAAATGAAGCGCTTCAGCTTTGCCAAACCGCAAACCCCGATGTTTTGGTCACGGATATTGAAATGCCCGGTATGACGGGACTCGATCTGGCCGCCCAACTCAAAGCCCTAAAAAGCAAAACCCGTGTCCTGATCCTGACGACCTTTGCCCGGCCCGGCTTCCTGCGTCGCGCGCTTGAGGCCGGGGTGAATGGCTACCTGCTCAAGGATGCGCCTGCTGATCAGTTGGCCGATGCGGTCCGTCGCGTTGCCCAAGGACTTCGGGTGATTGATCCGGAGCTGGCTTTGGCCGCTTGGAGTGACCCCAATCCCCTAAGTGAACGCGAACGTCAGATCCTCAACTTGGCCGGCACGGGTCTGACCAACCAGGAAATCGCCGAAACCTTGCACTTGGCCGAAGGGACGGTGCGGAACTACCTGTCCGAAACGCTGGCCAAATTGGATGCGCGTAACCGGGTCGAGGCCTATCGCCTTGCCAAACAAAAGGGCTGGTTGTAGGGGCCAAACCGAAAACCCGCTGCACAAAATGGATTCCAATTCGACTATGTGATTTTGCCCTTGTTATGCTCGCTACAGACCCAGAAATGCACCGATGACCAGGGCCAAAATACCCAGTTCTGCAGTGCCCAGGATCATGGCCAAAAGTAACCATTTGCTGGACTGGCCCAATCTTTTAGACAGGCGGATGGCTTCCATGCTGTTGGCTAAACTGATGAAGGGTGAAAACGGGAATAGCGGGATGACCAGAAACCACCAAGCATTTTTGATCCGGCGTTTGAGTTCCTTGAGTTGCGCCTGATGCTCGACTTCCGGATCTTCCGCCTCAAATGCCACAGCATCCGTCACTTCACTGTCTGAATAGGTCTCCAATAGCGATTGGGCTGCCTCCACCGAAGTTTGCGGCACCTTGATTTGGAATGCCGTATCGGGGACTGAACCCATGGCCAACGCATTGCCCACCCCCATTGGTACCAACACACTGTCGACCTCATTGGCTTCCAGGTAGGCCCCTATGGCCAATGCTTCTACCTGGTTTTGGGCGATGAACAGGGTGACCAAAGGTTCTTGCGTTTCTTCCAGTTCAAGCGATTTGGGTGATTCATAAGGGGATTTCATGGCAACCTCAGGCACCCACTCTTAACGATCTCTACGCTCCTGTCAACGTCTAACCCGATCCGATTAGAGCTAAAATTTGTGGTGGATCACCCTTTCGGCGATTTCAGCGCGAATCCGTTGAAAAGAAATGGATTCCCTCTTAAGTTGGGTCGTTAGGGCACCGAATCCATGGGAAACGGTGGTGCGGGGGGAGTAGATATGATCGGCTTTGTTTTAGGTTCCATTTTCCTGTTTCAGAATCAAGCAGCCATTTCCAGCCCCTCGTTTGATCAATCTGGTGCTTACAGCCAAGGTGTCACTTTTGTGGCAGAAGCCAATCCTTTTGTTGGGACCAGTTTTGCCTGGAGCACTTCGAATGGCCAAACGGGAACCGGTAACAGTTTTTTCTTCCAAGCAAGTGAACCGGGTACCTATACCGTCTCCATGGTAGCTACCTTTCCAGATGGATCAAAATCCACACCGGACACGCGAATTTTGTACCTGAACCAGGATGGCATCCATACAAATGGCCCTAAAATCGAGTTTTTGGAGGCGGACAATGAGGCGGTTCACCCCAATGAGCTGATCACAATTACGCCCCACTTTGTAGATCCAGATTTCACGCCACCTTACCGTTTCCACTGGTTTTATTTGAATAATCAGCGACCGGTGCGGGTTGAGACGGAAATTTTGCAATTGCGTTCACCCGCCAACCCGGATCTGCTGGTCAGTCTAATCATGGAAGATGGCGATGGTCACATTTCCTCATTTGCCAGCTTGCCCATTACCGTTAAAGAAGGGAATTTACCGCCCAACGGCCGGATCACTTCAGCGAAAGACGCCACCATTGTTCGGATCGGCAACCAAATTCACCTGGAGGCCAGTGGCACAGATCCCGAAAACGATGTGCCCCTTACGTTTGAGTGGCAGTTGTTTGATGGCCCCAATCTGGTGACGCGAACCGGGTCCAGCTTAGACTACACCTTTAGCGACAAAGGCTTTTCACCGCTTTACCTGACGGCAATCGATAGCAAAGGCAACCGCGACCCCTCACCTCAATTGGTCCAAGTCTACATCTACGACGGCTCCAGCATCCTGGACGCCATTTTCATCAACATCACCCACCCTGATTTCCTTTCCCGTCACTACGTCAATGATTCCGTTTTCCTGGCCGGTTCGGTCATCGCCGGCAACTCCTATTTCCAGGGGCATTGGCAAGTGAAAAATTTGTTGAGCAGCCAGCCGGCCGACCTTTTTGAGGGCAATAACCCGGGCCGCTACCAATTCTCAGAACCTGGGTTTTATCAGATAAAATTTGATGCCGAAGTGGGCGAATTGGACTACGCAACTTATGCGGCGAACCGGCTTTACCTAGGTGTCCAAAACCGATTAGACAACCTGCCACCCGTCGTGTATTTTGATCCCTACGATCTCATTGTCAGTCCAGATAACGCCACCATAACCTTTGAGCCTGAAGTAAGTGATCCCGAAGACGATGCGGTTACCCTGTTTTGGGTCGCCAATGGCGAATACATGGGTACAGGTGAGGAAAAAACTTTTACCTTTTCTATGAAGGATCAAGAAAAGAGTCAGGGCTTTGCCTATCGATTTGTGTATGCCTATGCACGAGATGAGCAGGGCAATTTTTCAATTTTTCCGGCCGGTCGAACGGTCTTCTTGTACAACCGCAATCAGCCATTAAGAGGTCAAATTTCTGGCCAAACCCGTAACACAACTCTTTTTGTACCAACCGGATCCAGCTTTGATCCCAGCGGCAGCGTAATCAATCCCAGCCAAGTCCCCTTCTTGATCTCCTGGATTGGAACTTACGAATCCGAAAACGCCTTTTTTTACTCTGAACTCGCAGATCCGCCCGCATTCAGTTTTCCCAAGCCCGGTGCTGTGAGCTTGTCCTTCGTGCCCTATTCCTCGGAGGCACTCACCGTTGAAACTGGGAACTTGTATTTTCTTGTCTACGATCCGCAGCTTCGACCGCAGGTGACCATTACCAAACCCATTGCCAATAGTCTTCGCGCAGAATTGGGCTCGACGCTTACCTTTGAAGGGACCTATTACGAACCCAACACCTATCGCACGATTGGCGTCCAACAGATCAGTAACCAGTTGACCTGGACCGTTTCGCGACCCGATGGCGTTCGCGAGAGCTTCGCCCAAAACGATGGGTTGGATTACACCTTCACCCAGACGGGGACCTATACTTTTCAGCTTTCCAGTACGAATTCGGTCGGCATCAGTTCGGCTAATCTGGCTCAAGCTTCCGTCTTGGTCAGCCCTCCTCAGGCCGATCCGTTTGAACCCAATGACACCCGGGAAACAGCTGCGAATTTGAATCTGGGAAATTACGCCAACTTGTCGGTTGGACCCAATGACCCCATCGATTGGTACCGGTTCGACTTGGCCTCCGATGGGGCGGCCATCGAACTGCTCTTCAACACGAGCCAATCCAGCGGTGCCGTTAATTTGGAGATCTTTTATAATCAACAGACCGTTGTTAAAAGCGTATTAGCCAGCGGAACCCAGACCCCTTACACGTTTTTTGGGTCCAAAAAGGGTACTTATTTTTTGAAGTTGTCGGCTCCCGAGGGCGCCAACAAGGACGGTCTTTCCTTTGGGGTCGGCGTTTCCACCACCAATCCGCGTTTGATTTTCCCCTATCCCAAAGAGGATGCCGTCGATTCAACCCTGCTCAGCGTGGTCAATCCCTATTCGGTACCAGCCAAATTGATTTTTGAGGCGCGCGATCCGCAAGGCCTGCTACTGGCCAATTACAGCACCAGCCTAAATCCAAATGGTCGAATCGAAAAGGCGATCAAGGATCTTTTCCCAAGTGTTGAGTCACCCAATATTTCCTGGGTCCGCGTACAGTCCGATGCCTCCGTTTACGGGCTTTCTTACACTGTCGCCCGCGATCTCAAAACAGGCGTTGCCGAACCAGCCTTTATCGGTGCCCTTGATGAGTTGGTTGTGCCGCACATTGCACAAGCCACCCACCAATGGTTCACCCATGCCGCCATCGTTAACAATTCAGCCGGATCAGGTGCAGCCAATTTTGCCACTCAAGGCGGGCTCTTTCCCGTGACTCAAGTCAATACCGCTTTCAGCCGCAGCCTAATCGATTTCCTGGCTTTTTGGGGCGGAACATTGCCGTTCGGCACGGAATGGGGCCGTTTTGAACATCAGACCGGACAAAGTGTACTGGCCGGCATGGAGATCTTCGGCAAAATCGATGGTAATTTCCAAGCTGCAGGTCTCAATCTCTCTTCATTAAAGGTCAGGAACCCCAACCACTTCTATATCGATCGCGATATTTATTTCCCGCATATCGCCAAAGACGTTGCCAACTTCTGGACTGGGATTGCTTTTGTTAACACCAGCAATGACATGGCCCCCATCCTCCTGCGTGCCTATGACGATTCAGGCCAACTGATTGCGGAAACGAGCGAAAACCTGCCGGCCCAGGCTAAACGCGTTGATTTGGCCCAAAACTTTTTTCCGCAGGTGCCGAGTAATGCTGGCATTTCCTGGTTGGAGCTCAAAACGACAGGCGCTGTTCAGGGCTACGAATTGTTTGGCAGTAACGATGGGACCAACCGACGTCTCGCCGGTTTGCAGGCCATTACGGGTGGCGCGAAGGAACTCATCTTCCCCAAAATCCTCAATGAAGCCAATAAGTTCTATACAGGCATTGCCATCCTGAACCTGGAGCGCAGTGCCTCTGCTCAGTTGCAATACACCGTATATGACGATGCGGGCCAAACGGTCGCCAGCCTGACCCGAACGGTTGGGCCCGGCCAAAAGGAAGTTGTTCTGGCCAGTGCTCTTTTCCCCAACCTGGCCGCCACTGCGCGTTGGATGCGGGTCACTGCCAGCCAACCGATCGCTGGCTTTGCGTTATTTGGCGATACGAGTGGCGAATTCCTCTCAGGCTCCATCGCGCAATAATTGTTTGCAATTGAGATTCAATCTCATGTATTATTGACCAGGAAAGGGGGCCCGAACTGCCGCAACAGTTCTCCAGACAACACCTTCCCCTTTCAGAAAGGCCCGCTCCGGCCACCTCACTCCGGTTTTTCACCCTTTTTTTATTAACCAGTTATGACCGGGTGGGGTGGCCTAAATCCTTTGCATAAAAATGCACACGGCATTTTTAATACCGCTGGAGGATAGACTCTTAATTCTGAGGCTTCCTCCCCCAACGTTGGCAGATGTTGGACATCCAGAACCTCGGCTTGACCGGAGCCGGAAAATCGATACTTTTTGAAACATCCATTTCCACGGGGTAACGCCACGTATCTATCAAGGCATTCAATCCCGCTCAGGGCCTTTTTGCCCATTGTCTCTTCTCATCTCGCTTCTGCCTCACGGTAGAACGCTGGCATTTTCCAGCATTAAGCCTTAATTTTTTGATTCAGGCTCCGATAGACCAACTAGATCCCATAAAATCGGGTTTTAACAACAAAGGTACCCTGCCCAAAGCAAACCTTTTGGTCCCGACCTTCGTTTGTTTATTGCCTACACGGTCTATTGGGGGGTGAGGAGGCATCACCGATTTGCCCCAAAAAATGTTTGAATTGAGGTACGCATGAATCGAATTTGGCTGGCGGCCCTGGTCCTGGGTTTGCCAATGTTTGCAGGGGGAGAGGCGCGTCTATTTCGTTTTCCCGACGTCTCACAAGATCACATTACATTTGTATATGCCGGCGATATTTGGATCGTCAGCAAGTCCGGTGGTTTGGCCACGCGGCTCAGCACACCCGCTGGTGAGGAGTCTTTTCCGCGCTTCTCGCCCGATGGCAAAACCATCGCGTTCACGGGCAATTACGACGGGAACAGCGATATTTACCTGTTACCCACCGCAGGAGGCATCCCGCAACGTCTGACCCATCATCCCATGGGCGACCGGGTGCTGGACTGGCACCCCAATGGCCAATCCGTCCTGTTTGCTTCCAGCATGGCATCCGGCAAACAGCGTTTCAACCAGCTCTACCTGGCTCCGGTCAATGGCGGCATGCCCCAGAAACTCGATTTGCCCTACGGTGAGTTCGGTTCCTTTTCTGCCGATGGTGAGACTTTGGCCTACATGCCGGTCAGCCGCGATTTCCGCACCTGGAAACGCTACCGCGGTGGTTCCACCACCGATATCTGGCTGTACAACCTCAAAAGCCATGCGTCGAAAAACATCACCACCACCGATAGCAACGACAGTCAACCTATGTGGCATGGTGCGACCCTCTATTTCCTCTCGGACCGCGACGAAAACAAACGCTCCAATATTTGGTCCTACAACACCCAAAGCGGTGAAACTAAGCAGCTGACCTTCTACAAAGAATTCGACATTCATTTTCCGGCCATCGGGCCCAACGAAATCGTTTACGAAAATGGCGGGAATCTTTACCTGCTCGATTTGGCTTCGGGTCAATCCAAGCAAGTCAACGTTTCTGTACAAATCGACCAGGCCAACCTCAAACCGCGGCGCATCTCTGCCGCAGAAAACATCACCTCGGGCGATATTTCGCCCAGTGGGAATCGGGTCGTGATCGAAGCACGCGGTGAACTATTTTCCGCGCCCAAGGAAAATGGGGTCACCCTCAACTTGACCCAAACCAGCGGTGTGGCAGAACGCTTTCCCGTCTGGTCACCCGATGGTAAAGACATCGCCTATTTCAGCGATCAAAGCGGAGAATACGAGCTGACCATTCGCCCAGCCAATGGCAAAGGTGACGCCAAAACCGTTACCCAACTGGGTCCCGGGTTCCGCTACAACCCAACTTGGTCGCCCGACAGCAAGAAAATCGTTTTCATCGACCAAGCCATGAAAATTCACGTGTTTAATCGCAGCACAGGCGCCACCCAACAAATAGACCAGATGATGTACCAGTTCCATGGCGGACTCTCCAACTTCAGTTTCTCCTGGTCACCGGACAGCCGCTGGGTGGCCTACCAAATGGATCAGGAACTCGGCAACGCCGCAATTGCGCTGTATGACACGCAAACCCAAAAGAAACACCAAGTCACGGCGGGCTTCAACGGCGATTTCAACCCGAGTTTTGATCCGGATGGCAAATACTTGTACTTCGCCACCAATCGCCATTTCCAACCGGCATACAGCGATTTCGACAACAGTTTCATCTACCCCAACTCTACTCAACTGGCCGTTATCACCCTGAAAGCGGATGAAGCATCACCCATCGCCCCCAAAAACGATGTGGAAGAAGCCAAAGCCGAAGAGCCGAAAAAAGATGAGGCCAAAAAAGGCAAAAAAGACAAAGACGAAAAAGCCGAGGATGAGAAGCCCAAAGTAACGGCCATTGATCTGGCCAACATGGAAGGCCGCATGGCCCTGCTCCCGCCAGAACCAGGCAATTTGGGCCAGTTGCACGCCGTTTCCGGGAAGTTGCTGTACGTGCGTCGTCCCAACACCGGCTCGGCGGAAAAAGATGCCGTGCTGCAGTTCTATGACCTGGAAGAACGTGAAGAAAAAACGATTTTCTCAGGATTGGATGGTTATGCTGTTTCCGCCGATGGCAAAAAAGTCCTCGTTCTGGCCAAAGGGAAACTTGCCGTTTTGGACATCGCTCCTGAACAAAAATTGGAGAAAACGGTGCCCACCGACGGCTTGGTTTTGGATCTGGACCCCATGGCTGAATGGCAACAAATCTTTACCGATGCCTGGCGTTTGGAACGCGATTTTTTCTACGATCCCAACATGCACGGCGTTAATTGGAATACCATGCGCGAACGTTACGGTGCCTTGATTCCCTACTGCGCCAGCCGTTTCGACGTCAATTTCGTGATTGGTGAATTGATCGCGGAACTGAACTGCTCGCATACCTACCGCGGCGGTGGCGACCAGGAGAATGGCAAACGCATGAATGTGGGCCTGCTCGGCGCCGATTTCAGCCTCGAAAATGGCGCGTTTAAAATCGCCAAAATTATCAAAGCAGCGCCATGGGACAGCGAAGTTCGCTCCGCTCTGGATGCGGCTGGTTTAAAAGTCAAGGAAGGCGATTTCCTGATTGCCGTTAACGGCCAAAAACTCGATCCAGCCAAGGATATCTGGGCTGCCTTTCAGGGCTTGGCTGGCCAAACCGTTGCCTTGACCCTCAGTGCAACAGCCGATGGCAAAGCACCTTGGGACATCTTGGTCGAACCGATGGACATCAACCAGGACACCCGCTTGCGCAACTTGGCCTGGATCGAATCCAACCGCCAGAAAGTCGACAAAGCGACCAATGGCAAGGTCGGCTACATCTTTGTGCCGTCCACTGGAATTGACGGTCAGGATGAACTGGTGCGCATGTTTTATGGTCAGTACGGCAAAGATGGGCTAATTATTGATGAACGTTTCAATAATGGTGGTCAGATCCCCGACCGGTTTGTTGAACTGCTCAACCGTCCGATCCGCAACTTCTGGGGCGTTCGTGATGGCAAAGACTGGCAATGGCCACCCGTTGCGCATGCAGGCGCCAAAGTCATGCTGATCAACGAGTGGAGCGGTTCGGGCGGCGATTGTTTCCCCTACTATTTCCGTCAATCCGGGTTGGGACCGTTGATCGGTACCACGACCTGGGGCGGTCTGATCGGTATCAGCGGTGCGCCCGGCCTGATCGATGGCGGCGGCGTCACTGTACCGACGTTCAGCATCTACGCGCCTGAAGGCCAGTGGGTTGTTGAAAACCAAGGGGTTAAACCCGATATCGAAGTCGAAGACGATCCGGCTCTGATGTGGAATGGTGGCGATCCTCAGTTGGAACGCGCCATCGAAGAAGTCCAAAAACAGCTGGCGGCTCATCCCCCTGTTCGCGGCAAGAAACCGGCCTACCCCAACCGATCCGGCTATTAATGCCCAACCGGTGCCCTCGCATCCCGACCGGGTTCGATTCCGGGATGCGAGGCGCCCCGTCTTTTCCTTACTGAACAAACAAATTGGGAGACAATGCCGAGTATCGATTTGAGTAATCGTCCTTTCTCCAGTCAATACTTCAGGGATGTGTTAGCAATTTTGTCCCCTTTGATATCCTGTGATCTCAGCCACCGACGGGGTAAAGCCTTTCAAGGGTGCCATTGAGGAACCAACGCCAAAGCTGCACAACACTGCTTCCCATTTGGTCGCAACGGCGTTTAACGCCTGTTCTTTTGTGTTAGGCTGCAGGGAATACTTGGTCGAAAATTGTGATTCGGAGCGCGAAATGATCCATGTCGAAACCCAGCGCTACAACAAAAACCTAAGGGCGGAAGATCAGGTCATTTGTGATCGCTTGGCCCAAGTCATAAACCAACAACTGCCCGAGGCCGAAAACAAAGTCTGGCACGCCCATCCGGTTTGGTTCTTGGACGGTAATCCGATCGTCGGCTACAGCAAATTAAAAAATGAAGTCCGGCTATTGTTCTGGAGCGGCCAATCCTTTGATGAAACGGGTTTGCAGCCCGAAGGCAAGTTCAAAGCAGCCGAAGCGCGCTACACCGCTGCCGATCAGCTTAACGAAACCGATCTGATCCGTTGGTTGGCTAAAGCCCGTGACATCCAGTGGGACTACAAAAACATCGTGCGCCGCAAAGGCCACCTGGAACGGCTTAAATAATCCAATCACGGAAATTGGACAAGCCCATCAAAGTGAATTTAGTCCCTCGATTGAATCAATTTTTTCCATATGGGTCTTAGGTAAAGCAGAAATGACCCAATCTGGAAAGGCAAGGCCAAAAGAAAGGCCACCAATAGATTCGCAACTTGCTCCTGTCCACCATCCAAAGCATTCATCTGGCTGACACCGATCAGCCAAGCCAACCAAATTGCAAATCCTCCAGCCAACTCCAAATCCCGGCTTTTTCTGATAAAAGAGAGCACCCAAAAAACCAGCCCCAATCCTAAAAAAGACGTTTCGATTACCCCATCTCCTGAAAAAAGGTAGGCATACATGGGTGAAAGGCCATGGCCTCGGATCAGGAATGTCAATAAAAACAAAGTACAGACGACTACCATACCCCCGAATTTCACCGAATTTTTTGGATTTTCTGAAAGACCAAACATGTTGCCCAGCTAGTCCTATCATATTTTTATTCCCAAAGGAAAAAGGCCTAAAGAAAAAACTGTCTATAATTATTGCTGGTATAATATTATTTATTAAAATTTGATTTTCAACAAAAAATTTATAAAAATAGATCAGGGTCAGTTTTCGATTTTGGGGGATGGGATGGCCGAAAAGCACTACCAATTGCTCGCTGGAGAAACCAAGTTTCTGAAGATTAAGTGGGATTCTTCTTGGCGGGACCTGTCCTTGATCCTGGATGGTCGAACGATCCTGGTCGTTCCGGATTATCGATCGCTTAAAGAGGGGCGGTCGGTAACCTTAAACGATGGCACCACCTTTTTTGTCCAATTGAAAAATGGGTTTCTTACCCACCAATTGAGCGTTTGGATGAACGACGTGGCCTTATCCGAGCCGACGGGAGATCCAGAGGATCGGCTCAAAGGCGCGTATTTTGTCCTTTTTCTTTTAGCGGGAATCAATGGTCTGGTGGGCCTGGCCACTCTTGCCTTTGGAATTGTTTCGCTGAAAGCCATGGGTTTGGGCTGGATATCTGTATTTTATGGCGTGGTATTTGGTCTTACTGGCTGGTTCGTGAAACGCCGATCTTTGGCCGCCCTGATCCTGGCTTCGGTTTTGTTTTTTATCGACAGTGTTTTTGTTGTTATGGCTATGGCGGAGGCACGCAACACCAATGTCTGGATAATTTTTCTTCGCGTCTTCTTCCTCTATTTCATGTTGCAAGGCATTCCGGCCCTACGCGAGTTGGCCAATCGTCCTAGCCCCAACGCCGCGTTTCGTTAAGCTGACCCGATCCTTGTGGACGACCAAAGTACGGAAGATTAGCTCAAAAAAATATGGGGATTTACCAAAACACAGGTTGTAATCTCCGACGAAGCCCATAAGCTCGAATGCCAACTTACGGAGGTGGAGAAAGTAAAGTTTGGGTATTGTTAACTTTTTAGATTTTGTCAACCCCTATTAAAGGCAGGAGTCCCTCAATCCTCAACTGAGCCACCCTTGTATGGAACTCATTTGGAGAGAGCGGTCCTTCCGATTTTGAGTGATCAAGATCTAAAATCCAATACACATTGGATTGGTCCTTGTAGTAATTTCTTAGGGAAATTGGAACTAATTGTTTTCCGATAATATAGTGATTGTTCCAGTTCAATTCAATGACCTTCGTCGG
Organism: Acidobacteriota bacterium; assembly: GCA_020637335.1. Classification (GTDB taxonomy): domain Bacteria; phylum Acidobacteriota; class Holophagae; order Acanthopleuribacterales; family Acanthopleuribacteraceae; genus JACJWC01. The sequence goes on from JACJWC010000008.1 coordinate 36,715, forward strand.
AATCATTGGGATGCGAGAATTTGAAGTTTCAGGTGCCACAAAAATGTTATGGGCACTGGTTCTCCAGAGAAAATAACCTCCAGACAAAGGGAGCTTTGCTTGGTTATTATTTTGATTACATCCAGATAAAAGGATGAAAACTAACGTCCATTGAGTAGGAAAAGGTTGCAATTGGGTACCTAACACCTTTGATATTAGAGATCCATCCACGCGGCAGGGCTTTGGGGTAGATAAACCGCTTCTTTTGGGGTTAGAAGGTGTGTGTAAGGTGGCGTGGCGTTTGGGCGTTGGGATTGGACAAAGGTGGAAATATCGGTAATAGAGAGGCATTCCTGCCCGTAGCGGCGCAGCATTTCGCCGCGCAAACCGAGCTGAATGGCTCGTCGTTCTTGTTTGTTGCCCACAGGATCGTGGTCTGGATCCCATTGCAGGCGGACCTCTGAATTTTGCACGGCATCGGCCCATGCCGTGCGTGATTCAAAGCGCGTTGAATCAAAACTGGATGGAACGGCTTTTTCCAAACAATCGTCAAAAAATGTACGGGACAACCGGACCGCAAGGATGACCTCCTGGCCCTCCTTGGCACCCCAGCCAGACCGGTACATCATCCACAAGAAATTGGGTTTGATCCAACTCATGCGGTTGTAACTAAACGCACCGCCAAAATGACCATTTTGGGCCGCAAAAAGTCCAATTTCGGGTCGGTAGGCCTGATAAACCACAATGGATTCTTTGTCATACTGGGCCAAAATGTGCCGGCCATTTGGAGGCCAGGTTTCAACCTGTTCCACATAACGCTCTGTTTTCAATTAAATTCCCCTAATACGCAATTTGGCCAAGGCTAGCGGCGAATGAAAAATAGTTTATCAATGCTCAGGGGTCATTTGATGGACAGAAATGGCGCGCTAGCCAAACCTGGGGTTAAACGCGTCAAGATGCGTTTTTCTTTCAGGCATTATGAATCGTTTTGGTCCTTGACGAAATCCATGTTGGGTTCTTGGGGATGAACCACTGCCGAAAAGTCGGCGATCGAGCGACCAAAAAAAAGGCCGCGCGGGTGCGGCCTTTTCCCCTCGAAATTAAGTCGGGTTATTTGTGGATGCTGCCGTAGATGTGGTTGATCGTGTCTTGCATGCCATCAATATCGCCAAGTGCAACAACCGCAAGCGAACTACTCCCACCATAAACCATGGTCAGATCCCAATCGATGGTTTCACCTTCAACATTACCGGTGCCCTCCAAGTAGACTTGATCCAAATTATTGACCTTCTCATGGGTGGCTTCTTTGGTAACTGCTGCATCGCTCATGATGAGATCCAGAATATTGGCTGCTTCTTGCATTGCGGCTTCTGTTTCACTGTGCTTTCCAGCAAAAAATAGCAGAACCACCGATTCATCCGGGGAAGAAGCTTCAAAATGATCGCCGGATTGTTCGTAGGACCATCCAGCCGGTAATGTAAATTTAATGCCCGTGGCCTGATGGGTAAATTCCTCCTGGGCCAACACGTTAGAACTCATCAAAAACACCCCGAGAACGATCGGGATCACTCGACTCAAGACACCTTTCATGGGGAACCTCAATTTCCAATCTGAAAAAATATGTGCTGGTAAAGCAGCCCCCATTTTGCGCCTGAACAGTTTCATGTGTAAAGGGGTGTTTAAAACAGGCGAGGGCCTGAAAAAGAATCTGAACTGGATGGTTTTCCGCGTCCCCAAAAAAGCTGGCTGGGCAACCGCTCGGTCAAGCCCCATTCAGGTGCAAATAATTTGAATAGATTGTCCGTTTTAACCAAGAGGCAGGGTTGCCAATTATAAGGGCCGACGGATAGAACGGAACAAATCGCATCCTAACGTCTGAGAACAAAACGGTTAATGTGCAAAGAAAAATTATTGGGAATTCAAGGAACAAGTGGCGAAAAGCAATATTTATGGGTTTATTTCCAGAAAATGAGCGCGAATTGTTGCGGGAAAGCCTTTCGAATGTTAGGATCGCCCGGATCTGCTACCTGTCCCTCTCTGGAAAATTGTTAATTATGCCAAAACTTGAGCACTTGGCCGGAAACTTTGAAATCGTAAAAACCCTGAGTGAACATGGGCAGAGCGGTACGGCGACAGTCTATCTGGCCAAGGACAATAACTTTTACCCCATACCGCGCTTAGTGGTGATCAAGATCCTGAGCAATGAGTATTTCCAACTCATTTTTGAAGAATCGGTGCGCTGGAAGGAGTTGCACCACACCAATATCGCCAGTATTTTATCGATCACCGACTACAAGGGTCTACCTGCCCTTGTGTTGGAGTATGTCGAGGATGCGTTGTGTTTAACCGACTACATCGCCGAACACAAGTTGGACAAAGAAGCCATTTTGGGTCTGTTCCGACAAATCGCCAGCGGCTTGCAACACATGCATGAGCAAGGCGTGGTGCATGGCGATCTAAAACCGCAAAACATATTGGTCAATGGCAAAGGCGTGGTCAAAATCATCGATTTGGGTTGGATGCCAGGCATGGCCAGCCCACCGTTTTGGACAGCCAACCACTTGGCGGAAACCACATTGGAACCCAATGATGACTGGTTTGTCTTGGGTCTACTGTTCAAAATTTGCAACTTAAAAGAGAGCCAACTCAAAGACGTGAGCTTGGTACTGGAAAAGTGCAGCGAAAACCCCAACCTCATGGCCAACCTCTTGGGTTCAAAAGCTTTCCAGATTGGCAGTAAATCAGAAAAAATTTTTCAACGGCTCACGAACTATGCAGTGGATTCGAACGGCAAAGGCAAATTGTTCGAAACCAAGAAGAACAGGATGGGATTAACGGTCCTCCTCATGGTTGCAACCGCGGTTTTCAGCTTTTTTTTCTTTAAAGAAGCGCCGCTTCCCGAGGAGCTTGAGTTAATTGAAAAAATCAAAGCCCAAGTGAAATACAGCCCGGATTTTGAAAATTTAGTTGCTGACCAAATAAAGTCGTTTTCTTCCAGTAAAAACTACGACGAAATTGTCCGTTCGTTCGCAGAGTACAAAAAAAAATTCCACCCAATTCGATTTAAACCCAATAAAATTTCGATACCAAAGGCTGTAATAATTGGACCAAAAGATTACATATTTTATGGCAACGTTGCATTATCAGTTGGGAATTGGGTGTCCGAAACTGCCTATGTTAACGAGATTTTTGTCGATCGAGTTGTGATTGTCGATAACCGAACGAAAAATAGTTTTTTTTATGAAGTTGACTTTAAACCTCAAGATTACGCTATTGCGTATAGGGAAAATACCCTCAGTGGCATACTTCTTGATCTCCATAAACTTACCAATTTTGCTTTGCTTTTCGATTGTAGTTTACAGGGTATTGGTGCAGGTTTAAATAAAATTGAAGGGTCTCGAATTCGGTGGTATGGGCCTAAAGACATGAATCTTTCTGGGTTGATTCGTGCAGATGAAAATGGTTCCATTTTGAGGGCTTTGATTCACCAAATTGAGCCTGATTTTTTTAGCAAAGAAGATGAAAACCTTGTGGATTATAGTAAGATTTCTTCAGGAAAACTTTGGTACTTTAATCCTTATGATGATAGCGAAGGAGTCTTGGAGAAACTTGTATTGGAGTTAAACAAACAAAAAATTGTTGTAAGACCTGGCGTGAAGAGGCAAAAGTTGAAAATCAGGAATTTCATTCCCTGGCGCCAAGTTGTGAAGGAAAGTTTTGTTTCCGCACTAATTGATGAAAAGCAAGACGAAATTATTGTATACCCGGAGGTTAACTAATGTTATTAATGTTGTATTTTATCAATCTTTCTAATTGGTTTCTTTTAGTAGATCCATCATTTGAATTAAATCGGCAGCTACTTCTCGAGCAATTTCATTATGGATACGATCCAAACGATGTTCTTCCTACCGAATGCACACAGGGCGGGTGGGGTTGTCAAGATAACAAATCAAAAGATATTAAAAATGCGATACCGGAAGGGTGAGGGGGTATAATTTATGGTTTTGTATAGTGTTTTGTCTGCACTTCTTCTTTTTCAAGGCGTCCCAAAAACTGAATTTACTAAAAGCCAGTATCGAGTAAGTGGAGACCCAATGTGGAGAAATATTGGAATTCAGTTTGATGGGACCTTTCTGGTAAATGATCCTGAGAAAGGAGTTGTCCATTTTAGGGACAATGGAAATATCATTAATTCATTTAGGTTAGGTGGCAATCTTGATGTCGATGTGGCAGGTACTGCCATTTGGGATGGTCATCACTATATTATTAACGATTCACTTAATTTGAATTCGCGAATTTTTAATTCATCCTGTCAATACATGAACCTTTCTCCGAATTATTCAAACCAGCTTTTTTATTTGGATGGCATGTTGTTTATGCCCGATATTATCAAGTTAATCCAAAAGTATAAAATGCTGAGCCCCAGAGAGCGTCAATCGATTACAGCTGAGCCAATTTTGACAGGACTTGTGATTAATGAGGATGGCTATCGGATTGAAACCCCATTTTTACCTTTCTGTTCTCTAAATGACTTCTCGCAAATTCCTGTCACTTCCGAAGTGTTTAGCTATGTCACTAACATATTTCCATTTATCGTAAATGAAAATATTGGAGTCATTGGAGCCATTGGAAATAAATGCCTCTTTTATAATCACGGTGGGCAACTTCAGCGCCAAATTGCTCTTGGTAGGCCTGGAAACTTCGAAGACATAAAAAGTACAGATTATTTAAAAAGTGCACAATATATTGTGGATAACAAATCAATAATCTATGATGCATTTTCTTATCAAAATCTAATTTATTATGTCTACACAAGCAAAGAGGTTGGGCCGGTAGAACTTGTTAAAACCCTATGGTTGGCATATTTTGACATGAATGGTAATCTCCTTGGTTTTACCAATCTCCCCGAGAAAGAGCCTTACATTGGGTCCAAGGATGGAATCTATTACACCTTGAAATGGGATTCTGTTGATGACCGATACTTTATCAATTCATATCCCTTACCCACTGCTAATCCGTACGGTTCCAAATAGTGAAGTGAGGGAAGCATATCCAAGTGGAGTGCTTCCCTTTATCATTTTGTTGGGGGTTTTGATTATTAATAGTGTTGCGATGATCTTGTAACCAGTATTTGGATTTTGGTCCTTGTTGTTTTGGGGTATTGGGTTTTTTCGTCACGCATGGGTTAATTTGTCCCGTATGTGGGGCATGCCTTTTTCGGCAAGTATTTCCGCTAGATATCTAGAAATATAGTAGATATCCTCATCTCCTTGTTTGGTCTGGGGATTGCCTTTTAGGTGCATACGTGTGTCTGAGAGGTGGAACATGGCGGTTTTGAGTTTTTTGGCTTTTGCTAAGCCCGGTCGGTTGAATGATTTGATGCGCGAGTTGGAACCTTTTTCCAACTGTGTGGCTACGGCCAGTACCACTCATGATGTGGCGATTGTGCTGGCCGAAACGGATTCAGATCAGGCGATTCCCGATTTGAATGCCGCTTTGGAACACTTGGATGCGCTGCAAGGATTGGCGCTGGTTTCCGGGTTCTCGGAATCGGCTTATGGGGGAGGTGAGGTATGAGTTTGGATCGACGCAATTTCTTAAAACGTATGGCCCAGGGATCCGCCCTGGCCTGTGCAACCAGCTATTTTCCCGGTATCCAGTTTGGTCAGGCGCTGGCAGCCGAACCGGCCAGCTCTGAAGGGTTGACATGGGAAAAAGCACCTTGTCGGTTCTGCGGGACCGGATGCGGGCTTCTGGTGGGGTTAATGGACGGCAAAGCCGTTGCTGTTAAAGGTGATCCCGCGTCCCCAGTCAATCGGGGACTGGCCTGTGTCAAGGGTTACCACGTGGTTCAGGCGCTTTATGGCAAGGACCGGTTGACCAAAGCCAAGGTTCGTAAAGAGGGCAAGATGGTCGAAGTGCCCATTGCCGAAGCGCTCGATCTGATCGCTGCCAAGATGAAGGAAAACATCGCCCAACACGGCAAGGATTCTGTAGCCATTTACGGGTCTGGTCAATGGACGATCCCCGATGGTTACGTCGCCTCCAAATTATTTAAAGGTTGTATTGGTACCAATAACGTCGAAGCCAATGCGCGGTTGTGTATGGCCAGTGCTGTCACGGGTTTTTTGACCTCCTTTGGGTTGGACGAACCGATGGGCTGCTATGAAGACATCGACCATGCGGACGTTTTTGTGTTGTGGGGCAATAACATGGCGGAAATGCATCCTGTCCTGTTCTCGCGCATTTTAGAGCGGAAACAAAACAACCCCCACGTTTTGTTGATTGACCTGGCCACGCGAACGACCCGAACCTCTTACGCTGCCGACCGTTCAATCATCTTTAAACCGCAAACCGACTTGGCCATTGCCAACGCGATTTGTCATGAACTGTTTGCCACCCATCGGGTCAATCGCAACTTTGTCGAACAGCATTGCAGTTTCTTCAGTGGCAAAACCAATATTGGTTATGGCGTTGAAGATAAATTTGCCTTTAACGATGAACCCCAAGCCTCGGATTTAGGTGCATTCCAGACCTTTTTGGCCGATTACAGTCCGGAAAAGGTCGCGCCGCTGGCCGGTGTCAGTGTCGAAGAAATCCGCTTTTTGGCTTCGCTTTACGGCGATGCCAACCGCAAGGTGACCTCGTTCTGGTGTATGGGCATGAACCAACACACACGCGGGACATGGATCAATAACTTGGTGTACAACATCCACTTATTGACCGGCAAAATTGCAACTCCAGGCAATTCGCCTTTTTCGCTGACGGGCCAACCCTCTGCATGTGGCACCGTTCGCGAAGTGGGAACCTTGACCCACAAACTGCCGCACGGCGTCGTGGGCAACGAGGATGACCGCAAACTGGCGGCCAAAATCTGGGATGTCCCGGTTGAAAACATTTCGCCCAAACCGACCTATCACACGGTGGAAATGTTCCGCGCCTTGGATCGCGGCGATATCCGCTTCATTTGGATACAAGTCACCAATCCGATGGTCAGCCTGCCCAACGTCACCCGGTTCAGGGAAGGTGCGCTGAAAGAGGATCGCTTTGTGGTGGTCTCTGACGTATACCCAACACCGACAACAGATGTGGCCGATGTCATTCTGCCGTCTGCCATGTGGATTGAGCGGGAAGGCATGTTTGGCAACTCTGAACGGCGAACCCAGCATTGGATCCAGATGGTTGAACCGCCCGGTGAAGCCATGAGCGACACCTGGCAAATTATCGAAGTGGCCCGGCGAATGGGTTACGAGAAGCAGTTCAGCTACGCACCCGAAACCCATATCCAGGAAATCTGGAAGGAATATGGTCAGTTCCACGACAATAACAAGCACCGCATGGCGCCTTATGAAGAATTGCGTAAACGGGCCGGTGTGATGTGGCCCTTTGTGAATGGCAAAGAAACCAAGTGGCGTTACCACTCCGCACATGATCCGGTCGCGGAAAACGGACATGATTTTTACGGCAAAAAAGACCACAAGGCCGTGATTTGGATTCGACCCTACGAACCGGCAGCGGAATCGCCGGATGCTGAATACCCGTTCTGGCTCAATACGGGCCGGGTTCTGGAACATTGGCATACCGGTTCGATGACCCGACGAATTCCGGTCCTGCACCGCGCCGTTCCGCAAAGTTATGTGGAGTTAAACGATGGGGATGCGCGTGACCTGGGCGTGCGCGACGGCGATCGAATCCGTTTGGTATCTCGCCGTGGCAAATTGGAATTACCGGTTGCCGTCCTGCGCCGGGCCAATCCACCTCGAGGCCAGGTTTTTGTGCCCTTTTTTGATGAAAGCCTTTTGATCAATGAATTGACCTTGGATTCTTTCTGCCCGATCTCGAAAGAGCCCGACTACAAAAAATGCGCTGTTCGCATCGAGAAGGTGTGAGGAGGCGGTCATGACGCAACCCGAACGCAAACGCACTTTTTTTGTGGCCCTCGCGATCGTTATGGTTTGCCTGGTCGTGTGGGTTTTTGCCCGTGCCTTGGTCGAACCAAAGGGTCTGCCAGATCCATTGGACCGCAGTTATCAGCAGCCGGGTTTGATTGCCCAGGAACAAAAACCATGGGCCGCGACTAATCAATCCTCTCGAATGGTTACGGGTCCGGGCAGTCAGGCGGCGCAACGAAATTTGTTTGAGAGTTACGCCCGCCGTGCCTATCCAGGGGCACCGCCATTTATCCCGCATCCAACAGAGGAATCTTTGTCAACCGGGGAATCGTGTTTGAGCTGCCATCAACAGGGCGGATATGTGGCGCGTTTCCAAGCCTATGCGCCGGTTACGCCGCATCCGGAATTCGTTAGCTGTCGCCAATGTCATGTGGAGCAGCAGGACGTTGCTTTAATAGTGCCCAGTTTGGCCGCAACATTTGAACCGCCACGGCGCGGCGAGCCGGCCATTCCCGGTGGACCGCCTCCGATTCCGCATCCGCTTCAACTGCGTGAAAACTGTGCGGCCTGTCATACGGGCCCGGCTGCACCCTACCAAATCCGTTCCAGCCATCCGGACCGGGTGTATTGCCGGCAATGCCATGTGGCCCAAGTGGAGGACACACCGGTTTTTGCGCGAGCTATCCCAGGGGAATAGGGGGACAATGTGTTCTGGAAACTCCTCTTGATGAGTTGTTTTTTGCTTGCCTGCCATCCGCCCGGGCACGATTCCGCTGGCAAAGTTTGGGACCGTTTTGAGGGACTGCCCGAGGTTACGAAACCCTTGCATCCCAGTCTTGCGGGGCTTGATTTAGAACAAGTCGATACCAACTCGGGCGTTTTCTGGATTGAGAAACAAAGCCAACATCTGAACCGTTGGCCGTGCTCTGGCTGCCACCCGCAGGCACGGCCGGTCAAAAATGAACCGGCAGCGCATTGGGATATTTCACTGCGTCATGCGGACGAACAGGTGATGAACTGTGGGACCTGCCACGATGCGCGCAGTGACATGAACCAACTCCACAGCTTGCAGGGATTACCCATCGATATGAATCGCGCCGACCGCGTTTGTGCGCAATGCCACACGACCCAGGTCCGAGATTGGCTGGGCGGTGCGCATGGCAAACGGTTGGCCCGCTGGGAAGGGCCTGCTATTCGTTTTGCCTGCACCCAATGCCACGATCCGCATCAACCCGCCTGGGACCAGCGCTGGCCCCAAATCACCGCCCCCCGTTCTCAGGATTAGGAGAATCATATGACTTATCGCCCGTCAAATCCCAAACCCGAAGGACCGACCCTGGATCGCCGATCTGTTTTAAAGCAATTCACAGCAGGAATGGCCCTTTTGGGCGCCGCAAGTGCGACCAGTAGTTGCGATAATGAAGCTAAAGCCCTGCAGTGGAAAGAGTACTTTAAGAAAAATTATCGCTTGATGAGTGCCGATGAGCGACGCGAAACCATTCAGCGTTTGGAACAATTGGCCCAAATCAATTCGGGTTTGAATCCCCACATTCGCGATGCCCAAGCGCGGACCGGGGTGTTGTACGGCTATGCGTTCAATATTGGCAAGTGTCGTGGTTACATGGACTGCGTCAAGGCGTGTGTCAAAGAGAACAACCAGGACCGCGCTTCCAACATGCAATACATCAAGATTTTTGAGATCGAAAATGGCAAGCTCAGTTTGGATGGTGCTGAAAGTACTTATTTCCATGAGGTTCCTGCGTCTGGTCATTTCTACATGGGGACCCAGTGTTTCCAGTGCGAAAAGCCACCGTGTGTGGATGTTTGCCCCGTCGGGGCAACTTGGAAAGAACCAGACGGGATTGTGGTCATTGATTACGACTGGTGTATTGGCTGTCGTTATTGTGAAGCCGCATGTCCCTATTGGGCGCGACGGTTCAATTGGCACACACCGCAGGTGCCCAATGCCGAGGTTAATCTGGAACAACACTACCTGGGCAACCGCCCGCGCAAAAAGGGCGTCATGGAGAAATGCACGTTTTGCATTCAGCGCACGCGCGATGGGCGTTTACCCGCCTGCGCGGAAGCGTGTCCTACTGGTGCACGGATCTTTGGCAACCTGTTGGATCCCAGCAGTGAAATTCGGTTCGTGCTGGAAAACAAAAAGGTTTTTCGCTTGAAAGAGGACCTGGGTACCGAACCGAAGTTTTGGTATTTCATGGATTGAGGAGGGCTTATGCGCGGTCTGTTTCAATTTTTTCGGGCCCTTTTGGACCACGCCACCCGCGGCGATTGGCGCTACCACCTGTGGATGGGATTTCTGACCATCCTGATGGTGCTCGGGACTTATGCCTACACCTTGCAACTGGAGCACGGCTTGGCTGTGACCGGCATGAATGACCACGTCAGCTGGGGCCTTTATATCTCCAATTTCACCTTTTTGGTCGGCATGGCTGCCGCGGCCGTGATGCTGGTCATGCCTGCTTACGTGCTTCACGATGTGGATTTTCCCCGGGCCGTTTTGATTGGGGAAGGTGTAGCGGTTGCTGCACTCCTAATGTGTTTGGGTTTTGTCACAGTCGATTTAGGTGGTCCCGCTCGCGCCTGGCATTTGTTGCCTTTTGTGGGCTATTTCAATTGGCCAAATTCCATGTTGACCTGGGACGTGTTGGTCCTGAATGGCTATTTGGCGCTCAACTTACTCATCCCTTTTTATCTGCTGTACAGTAAATTTCATGGACGGGAAGCGCAGAAAAAAAAGTATTTGCCCTTTGTATTGCTTTCCGTGTTTTGGGCCGTTGCAATCCACTTGGTAACCGCCTTTTTGTACGCGGGTCTGCCTGCGCGGCCCTACTGGAACAATGCCTTGCTCGGTCCGCGTTTCCTGGCCTCGGCCTTTGCTGCAGGCCCAGCCTTTATTCTGTTGTTGTTGGCAACCATTCGTCGGGTGACTGCCTATCCGATTGGTCAAGCCATTTTCCAAAAGTTGGCCCTGATCACTACGGTCGCGGCCCAAATCAACTTGATCATGTTGGCTTCGGAACTGTTCAAGGAGTTTTATTTCCCGACTGAGCACAGTAAAAGCGCAATTTACCTCTTTTTCGGGCTGGAAGGCCATCATGCCTTAGTGGGATGGATCTGGACAGCCCTGAGTCTCAACCTTCTGGCTACGATTGTTCTGACCCTCAATCCCTTGCGTCGAAAAGCCATGGTTCTGTACCCGGCCGTGGCTGTTTTGTTCCTGTCCATTTGGATCGAGAAGGGCATGGGCTTGGTCGTGCCGGGCTTTATTCCTTCTCCGTTGGGCGAGGTTGTGGATTACAGCCCAAGCGGCGTGGAAATCATGGTGACCTTGGGTTTATGGGCCATGGGCTTATTTGTTTTGACCTTATTGGTGAAGGTTGCCATCCCAATTGAGCTGGGCCAGTTACGCGCACCTCAAAACCAGTCTCTTGACGAAAAAAATCAGACGGTTGAGGTGGCACTCTCCTAAAAAAATGGGCTAAAAAATGAGCCTTGGTTGTGAGTAGACTCTTTCATTTTCCGGTCGAATTGAGGGATGATTGGCATTAATGAACCCCTTGGAGTTGCGATGCGCACACGAAAATTAATCCATTATGCCGGGCCTCTCGCATTAGTGTTTTTGCTTCAATGTGGGGCCAAATTGAGCCTGCCTTTTAATCAGGCACGACGCGACTTTAAGACTGATTTAATCGACCCCAACTTACGAGATCCCGAGCCCCCAGAAACGCCACCGGACTTTATTGATCTCATTCAGTATGAAACAGAACTTGGTCCTATGTACGCCTACCTGGTCGTACCCGAAACAGATTCAGATGAACTTCGACCGGCCGTCATTTGGATCCATGGCGGCTTTGGCAATGGGATTGGCAGTACCGTTTGGGAAGAACAAGACCCCAAAAACGATCAATCGGGAAGTGCCTTTTGGAAACGTGGATTTATCACCATGTACCCCGCTTTGCGGGGAGGCAGTGGGAATCCGGGCGTCCAGGAGCAGTTTTTAGGTGAAGTGGACGATGTCATAGCGGCCGGAAAATATTTGGCGGAACGTCCGGATGTTGATCCCGCGCGCATTTATTTAGGCGGACATAGTACGGGTGGCACCCTGGTTTTGTTGGTAGCTGCCAGCACCAAAATGTTCCGAGCAGTGGTCGCTTTTGGGCCTGTAGCCGATATCCGTTCCTACGGCAGCTATGGCCTAAATTTCTCTCTTAAGGACAAAGCGGAATGGCAATACCGCAGCCCGATTTTTTGGTTACGCGATATTCAATGTCCAACCTGGGTGTATGAAGGCGAAAGGGAACCCAGCAATTTTGACGTGTTGCAGGAATTCAAAAAAGTCAAAACTAATCAGAGGATCTTGTTTTTTTCTGAAAAAGGCTATGACCATTTCAGTATCTTGGCACCCGGTACCAAGAAAATGGCTGACCGCATCTTCATGGATAGCGAGTGGGATCCAACCTTTGATACGCATCCTTATTAAAATTTTGTCTTGTTCCGGTTCTGGTTCTTAAGTCGCCAAATCGAGTGGGTGATTGGGCATGGTCATTTTTTATATCATCCTGTTTCAAGAGTTACAGTTTCAGCCGATTGTAACGCCCGGCGTTTTTGAGCGGCCCGTCTGGTTGACCCATTGTGGTGATAATCGACGATTCATTGTCGATCAACCAGGCCGGATTTGGATTCTAGAAGGTAACCATGTGTTGAAAGAACCCTTTTTGGATATCCGTGAATCGGTCATCTTCGACAATGAGCGTGGTCTTTTGTGTCTTGCTTTTGCGCCCGATTTTGTGGCGTCTGGTTACTTTTTCGTTACCTACATTCGCGCGAGTGACCAGGCTGCCATATTGGCCCGTTTCCAAGTGAGCGTGGAATCCAACATCACCGATCCGGAGTCCCAAGTCATTCTGATGGAGATCGCCCAACCTTCGCCCATTCACAAAATGCATGGGCTTCAATTTTTAAATGACGGAAGTTTACTGGTCGCCGTTGGTGATGGGGGGCCCAGAAATGATCCCGAGTGTCGCAGTCAAAACCTGCAGAATCGGTATGGAAAAATTTTAAGAATATCCGTGCAGAACCAACTGGATCCGCCGTATTTTTCGGTTCCTTCGGACAACCCTTTTTTTGGGGTGCCAGGGACGAATCCCGAAATATATGCCTTGGGGTTAAGAAACCCGTGGCGGATGGGCCACGATCCCTTAACTGACCAGGTTTTGATTGGAGATGTGGGCCAGGCCTCCTTTGAGGAAATCAATTTGCTTAAACCCGGCGCCAATTTCGGTTGGAGTGTGATGGAAGGTCTGAGCTGTTTTGCTTTAAGCAACTGTAGCCAGATCCCACCGTGTATGGATCCCGGTTTTGAATCGCCGATTTATGCCTATGCGCATGGTGTGGATTGTGCGGTTATTGGCGGTCCACGAGTGCGCAGTCAATTGTTGCCCGATTTTTTGGGCCTTTGGGCGGGCGGCGATTATTGTTCGGGCCGCTTCTTTTTCCTTGAAGAAAACGCCGGGGTGTGGACTTTGGCTGCGGAACATTGGGGTCCAACCTTTTTTACCAGTTTTGGGTTAGATGCGAATGGCGACCTTTATGGTCTTTTTTTTGATGGCCGAATTTCGCGTTTGGTTCAACCGATGGCCGATTTCTGGCCGCGTTGGCTTGATGTGGATGCTGCAGGCCCTGTTGATCTATTGCGCCTGGTGCACAGGGTTGGCTATGTGCCGTTCACCCTATAAAGCGGTTCATACTTCACGGGTTGAGTCCTGACACTGGGCCGTAGTTCTGCTTATTAACAAACCCAAAACTTGATTTTTGAGGCCATTGGCCTTGACGCTAGCTGACTGCGAGTGGGATTTTGCTTAGCTTAATCCGCTTGTTTGTCTTGTTAATGGACCGCAATGCTGGGAATAAAGTGTTTATGCTCGGATCGCGTGTTGTAGGGCGGTTTGTGTAAGGTCACAATATGGGATTCGATTTGTTTGGCGGTGGTTGGATCACAGGAATAAAAAATAAATTGGTAACCCGAAGCTTGCCGTCTGGCCAAGGACGCATTCCCGGAGCCCGTGCAATGTTTGCGCAGACGACCGCGAATGGTATCACCGGTCGCGATCCCGATATAAACAACTTGTGTTTCGCCAAAGCCGTTGAAAAGAACCTGATAAACACCGAATCCGTCGGGTGCGTGATCGCTGATTTGGTCAGCCGCGAAGGCGTATGGACCCTGCCAATTTCGGCCAAAAGCGTCGCTGTACATGGGGACCTCCAAATGTGGGTTGGCGCCCCTCCCCAAGCCAAAACAGACATCAAAGGTCCTTAATTCATCGGAAAAACGCCGGACCCTAGACTAACTTTTTTTTCGTTAGGAAAGGGTATGATCACTCACATAAATCGGAAAATCCGTGCTGGAGCGGCCATTCTTTTTTTTATTCACATTTTTCCTGGTTGGGCAGTTATCAATCGTCTTGAAAAGACCGAAAGAGGGGGTGAAGGGAAAGTATCATGACCGGAACGGTTTATAGTGCATACAAAATGTTTGGTTTCCCGCAAAAATTGGCGGATGTGCAGATGCAGAAATGGTCGGCACCGCTGCACGTCCGCTTGAAACCCACCAATCGTTGTAACCACCGCTGCTGGTATTGCGGGTATCAGCACCAAAATAATTTGTCTTTAGGCATGGGCGCTGATCCCACAGACATGATTTCCGAAGAAAAAATGCAGGAGATCATCGAAGATTTGGTCGCACTTCGGGTTCAAGCGGTCACTTTTAGCGGGGGTGGTGAACCCTTGCTCTATCCGCATCTTTTGCCGAGTGTTGCAGCCTTGGCCCAGGCCGGGCTCGCCTTGGGCATGATCACCAATGGCGCATTGTTGACGGGTAGCAGGGCTGAGAGTTTAGCCAATCGGATGCGCTGGATCCGCGTTTCGCTGGATGGCTGGGATGATGATTCCTACGCGCGTTATCGCGGTATCAAAAGTGGCGCTTTTTCCCAGCTAATGGAGAATTTGAAACAGTTTTCTGCCATCAAAGGCAATACCCAACTCGGTGTTGCGATCAATTTAGATGCGGACAATGTCAAGCATCTGGAAAGCTTGGTACCCCGACTCAAGGCCTGTGGTGTGGAACAGGTCAAGTTGGCCGGATGTGTAGTGGCAGATGATGCGGCCACCAATAGCGCTTACCATCAGCCGTTTTTTGCGCAGACCAAAAGTGTGATCCAGAAACTGAGTGAGCGTTTACGCGATGAGACATTTCAAATAATTGATCGCTACCATTTGTGGTCGGAGCAAACCCGGACCTATTCGGCCTGTGGCATGATTTCCTGGTTAACGGTCATCGCTGCCGACCTCAATGTATATTCCTGCCAGGACAAGGCGTATCACGCAAGTGGCTGGTTGGGCAGCCTCAAAGATCAGCGTTTTGCCCAAGCTTGGTTTGACCCAGATCTGGTCGAGCGGGCCCGGGCCTTGGACCCCAGACGCGATTGTGCGCACCACTGCGTCTCCCACCAAAAAAACATTATTTTAGCCGAGTGGCAGGATCTGGATCGCGACCACATCGCCTTTGTATAAGCTTAAACAGAGTTGAAAATGTAATTTTTGGGGAGGCCTTTTGGTAACCTGAATAACTTTTACAAGATGAAATCTACAGGTAAGCTGCCAATCGCAAATTTTTGGTTATTATGTGTGCGCTTTTTCACTTGTTTTTTTGGGCAGCCCAACCGATAGGATAGGAAATGTTCCGGTTTCCCCCCTTTGCCGGCCGTCTCTTGGAGGAGTTTTGTCACAAAAACGGCCCTCTCAAACGCTTTTGGAAGCCACCAATCAGCCCTTTCGTGAGGTGTTTAAGGCCTGTCCCGTAGGCATGTTATTGGTGAATGATGCGGGTGTTGTGCTTCAGGCCAATGAGGCCTTACTGGCCGATTTTGGTTACTGCGAATCGGAATTGCTGGGTACATCGGTCGACCGTTTGGTACCCGAAACGGTCCAAGCGCGCCACGCCACATTTCGCCAGGCTTATATGCGCAATCCCGAGAAACGGCCGATGGGTCAAGGCCGAGATTTATTCGGCCGACGTGCGGATGGCTCAGCCTTCCCTGTAGAGGTAGCGCTCAACCCGATCCAGATGGCTGGCGAGACCCTGATCATCATCTCCGTGATTGATTTGACCTTCCGCATCAAATCCGAGCAATCCTTTCGCGGAGTATTTAAGGCCTGTCCGGTGGGCATGTTGCTGGTGGATGAGGCGGGAATCGTGCAACACGCCAATGCCACCTTATTAAATGATTTTGGTTATTTGGAAAAGGATTTGGTTGGCGATTCTGTGGATCGTTTGGTGCCGGACTCTGTGCGCAAGCGGCATGCCGCGTTTCGGCAAAGTTATATGACGCACCCGGAAACCCGGCCAATGGGTCAAGGTCGTGATTTGTTTGCACGGCGCGCCGATGGTACGACCTTCCCGGTTGAAGTGGCCTTGAATCCCATTCAGATTGAGGGTCGGACCCAGGTCATTATTTCAGTTCTCGATTTGAGTTTCCGCAAACAAGCCGTTCGTGAAATTGAGGATTTAAATCAAAACTTGGAGCGGCGCGTCCGTCAACGTACCGAAGCCCTTGCCGAAGCCAAACACGAAATCGAAGGTCTCTATGAAGAGCGCGATGCTCATGCGCGCCGGTTAGAGGAAATCAACAGTGAGCTCGAATCTTTTGCCTATTCCGTGTCACACGATCTGCGCGCCCCGCTGCGTTATATCGACGGATTTCTCGGACTCTTACAAGACCATTTAGGACCAACGCTGGATGAAGAAGCCGATCGTTTAATGAAAACCGTCACCCGTTCGGCCCAGGAAATGAGTCAATTAATCGATGATTTATTAGCATTTTCACGCATGGGCCGCCAGGAACTTAAATGGGGACTTTGTGATATGCAAGCGCTGGCCGAGCAGGCCATAGCGCTTTTGGACGGCCAACGCCAGGCGCGCAAAGTCGATATCCAGTTCTGTTCACCTTTGCCCTCCGTGGAAGGCGATTCCGCCATGTTGCGTTTGGTTTGGGAAAACCTAGTCGGCAACGCCATCAAATACAGTAAAGGACAAGACGGTGGCGTTATTGAAATTGGTGCGCATGAAGCTCCCGATGCTGGAATCCGATTCTGGGTACGCGATAACGGAATTGGTTTCAATCCCAAATATGCAGAAAAGATTTTTGGGGTCTTTGAGCGATTGCACAGTTCAGCGCAATACGAAGGGACCGGAATTGGCTTGGCCAACGTGCGACGCATCCTTAAACGGCATGCAGGTCGTATTTGGGCCGAAGGCGAGCCAGATCGTGGGGCCGTTTTTTGGTTTGAACTACCCAGAAGGAGTGAGACGTGAGTGTGCGGAACATCTTATTGGTTGAAGATGATGAACGCGATGTGGAAATGACCTTAATGGCATTCCGGAACCATAACTTGGTCAATCTGGTTCACGTCGTCCGGGATGGAGAAGAAGCCCTGGATTACCTGTTCCGACGCGGCGCCTACGAACAACGCCCGCCCGGCGAACCCTGTGTGGTCTTGCTCGACATTAAATTGCCCAAGGTTTCAGGCCTGGACGTCTTGGCCCAAGTGCGGGAATCGCCTGATTTTAAATTTCTGCCCATCGTGTTGTTAACCTCTTCCCGCGAACATACGGATCTGGTTCATGCCTATAAGTTAGGCGCCAACGCGTTTGTGGTGAAGCCGGTCAAATTTCAAGAATTCTTAGCTGCGGCCCAAAAAATTGGCGCCTTTTGGGCGCTGCTCAATGAGCCACTCCAATCGTGAGGAACCATGGACCATATTGACCTTTCCCAAAATGTCCTACACATTCTGCTCCTTGAGGATGAAAAGCGCGATGTTGATCTGATCAGACACCAATTGATCAAGGATGGATTCCATTTCCGACTCGTTCATGTGGCGACTTTGGATAAGGTTGAACCGATTTTAAGGACACAGTCCATTGACGTGTGTTTGGCTGACTATCATCTGGGCAGCATCAATGGTGTGGAAGTGCTCAAGTGGTTCCGAAAAAACCACGCCAACCTGCCTTTGATCTTTGTATCGGGCGTGATCGGCGAAGATTATGCCGTCGACTTGGTAAAAGACGGGGCCACGGACTACGTATTAAAGGACCGACTCTTCCGTTTAGGACCCGTCATCCGCCGTGCCCTTTTGGATCGAGATCAAAGCCAACAGTTATTGGCGGCCCAGCATTTATTGAACCGCCAGGCCAAACAGCAAAGCCATCTAAGCCAATGGAGCGTGTGGGCCTTGGACGGAATGGCCATTGAGATGCTGGCCCAAGTTATGGCCCAGAACATGGCCCAAGATTGGGGCGAAGCGGCTACGAGCATTTTGCTGTTCCAATCGGGTCGTCCGTGTCTGGCTGCCCATTACAATTGGCCTAAGCTACCCGAGCGGTCGGAATTGGCACCCCTGGACGGTTGGTTTCGGTTGGGCCTGGCCGCCGATCAACCCATTGCCGTTCCCGATTTTAATCAATCTTCCTTTCCGCCCGGGTATTGGGAGATCAGCAATGGATTTCAAGCCGGCGTTTATGCGCCCATTCGCTATCAAAACGAAGTTTTAGGTCTGATTGGTCTGCATACCTTCACCCCCTTTGAATTCGCCGAGAGTGAACCGTTTTATTTGAAAAGCGCTGCCCATATTTTGGCGGTTGCGATCCACAAAGCCCGGTTGCAGGCCCATATCGAAGAACAGGCGGCCACCTACTTGCAGTTGTGCGAAGCCGCGCCCATTGGGATTTGTCACTTAGACAAGGAACTGGCCTTGCGCTACATGAACCCGGCTGGCCAGCGGCTATTTGCTCTGGACGACGCTCAATCCATGATCGGTCGCGTATTGGAGCAGTGGTGGTCGCCTTCGGTCCGCTCGCGTATTGAGGATATTCCGCTTGGACAACCCAACAGTTTCGTAGCAGAGGTCCAACTGGACTCTGGCCAAATTCGGCGATTATGGGTCAGTGTGTCCTGGCAATGGGGCGAACCAAACGCCCAACGTGTCTTGTGTTTGGTCGATTTGACCCGGCAATACCAGGCCGAAGCGCAACTCAAAGCGAGCTTGGAGCGCTTCCACTTGGTTGTCCAAGCCTCAACGGATGGATTTTGGGATTTTGTTTTGCCCGATGGACCCACCTACGCTTCACCGCGTTTCCTCGAGTTACTCGGTCTGGACCATTTACCCCAAATAAACGGGCTGGCCTGGTTTGAGGAATTACTGCATCCCGATGACGTGGCGGCGTTTCGGCTGGTTACGCAGAGTATGAACAGCCAACAGGTCTACCAATTGGAATGCCGTCTGCGCGATGAATTGGCGCGGTTCCACTGGTTTAAACTGCGTTTTATGCCGCTTTTTAATGAACAAAACGGGTTGGTTAGAGTGGTCGGATCCCTACACGACATCGAAAACCGAAAACTCCTGGAAGCGCAAGTCATTCAAAGCCAGAAAATGGAAGCAATTGGCCGGCTGGCAGGGGGTATTGCTCATGATTTTAACAACTTATTGACCGTCATTCTCGGCTATAGCCAGTTATTGGACCAGACCCTAGACGATTCGGATCCCCGCCACGAACGGGTGGTTTCCATCCAACAGGCGGGTGAACGGGCCGCCAGTTTAACTCAAAAACTATTGGCCTATAGTCGCCGCCAAATCCTTAAACCCCAATCGTTAAAGGTCAATGCCATCCTGACTGATTTGGTCCAAATGCTGCGCAGGCTCATCCCTGAAAATTTGTCTCTTGGCATTGAACTAGACCCAACGGACCCGCATATCTTGTTTGATCGCAATCAATTGGAGCAAATGCTGATCAATTTGGTGGTCAATGCCCGCGATGCGCTTGAGCAAGGCGGCGAAATTTCCCTTTTGGTTCGGTGTATGACGGATGTGCCGGGCCCGGTAACCGATCCTATTTCTCATTTTCGCGGACCTGCCGTTGCCATATCCGTAAGCGACAATGGCCACGGCATGAATCCCCAAACCCTGAAAAACTGCTGTGAACCCTTTTTTACGACCAAGCCGGAGGGGAAAGGCACCGGGTTGGGTCTGGCCATGGTACACGGCACCATGGTCCAAAGTGGGGGCTGTCTGCAAATTGATAGTGTGGAGGGCGAGGGCACAACCGTCACCCTTTTCTTTCCATTAGTTGAATCCGATTCAGCCTAAGAAGGACTTTAGATATTCATAACGCGGGGTCAATTTGCCGCGATACACAATAACTGCCTGCTGCATCAGGTTGGATAAACCATTTGTTTCTAATGGTTGGTCCAAATCCATTCGCGCAATTTCGGGGATGTAGGCTTTGAGAATACCCGAAAAGTGGTCCGAAGCATCTTTGGATAACTCACACGGTAAGTTATCAATCGACATTACACTCGGTCCCTGCCAGGAAAGTTCATCTTGAATAGAATTACTGTCGACGTCATAGGTGAATACCGGGTTGTCGATGGTACTGGCCTTGTGCGTGCAAGCAAGAGATCCGTTAATATCACAGCTGATATCACCGATCATCCAGGGCAGTTGGGCCTTATTCGCCAACATGCGTTCATGCGAGAGGTGACGCGGGAATTTCTCGTCCCAGAATGGGGTTTGCAACAGAATATCGAAATGGCCCAGGTAGCGGTCAAATACACTGCGGTAACGGGCAGCGCCAAAACTTCGGAACTCATTGCGATCGAAAGGTTTGCCTTCTTTGTGCTCGTGGATGTCCTTGGTGTTGAGCACGAAATAAAATGGGCCTTTGCGTTTTTGCAAGGCAATTTCCGGTTCTACTTTCGGCAATCCGAGCCAAGTCAAAATTTCTTCGGCGCCGTGACCCACATTGCCAGTGCCGACCAAAGCGACCCGAATGGGCGGGTCCAGGATGGGCGCCAATTTCTTGAACTGTGCGCGGATATCAAACAGCGATTCGTATTGCGAGGTTTGTTTGATTTTGGAAAGGGCCGTCGTGCCGTGTTTAAGGGCCCATTTTTTACCCGCCAACCACAGGGTATCGATAGCGCCTGCCAGTCCAGCGAATCGGCCAAACGCGATTACGCGTTTGCCCTTGGGATCGCACATGGTCTCGTAGTCGATTAAGGTGCTGCCGGTCTCTATGAAGTGGCGTAACAAGGGCATGTTATAGGGTTGACCTTTTATCGTGTGCGAAAAGGCGAGATGGACTTGGCCCGGCTGAATTTCACTGATTTTGGGTTCTTTGATCCCAATCACCACGTGAAAATCTTTTGTGGACGCCACAACGGAGGCACCCTTGTCAGCGTATTGTTGATCGGTGTAGATGCGGATAGGGCTGCTTTCCACGGAGACGGGCACATCTTTGGCTAACAACTCGGCCAGTGCGTCCGTATTGAGGGGGGTTCGCCGTTCCCATTGGTTTTTTGTCTCGCGACGCACGCATACCTTTAGCATGGTTCCTCCCAAAATCAAGCTCGTGTGGTGGGTCACCTAGGAGGTGACCCGAGTGTTATCCCTATTCGATCAGGGTCAGAAGTAAATCTTCCACTTCCTTGGCATTTTTGTGGTTGGGTGCCAATTTCAGGAATTTTTTGAGGTTGGTAATGGCCAATTCAAATTCGCCTTCCCGGACGTAGATTTCGCCCAAACGGTGGTAGGCATCTGCATAGTCCGGTTTCATTTTGATTAACTCTTCCAGAATCGGTTTGGCGCCATCATCGTCGCCCTGATTGAGCTTTACCACGGCTTCGTTGTAAAGGCCTTCCGGGGTGACACCTTCGATATTTTTGATCGATTCTTTGTACTTATTGAGCGCTTCCTTGTTGTTGGCCCTTTCGGCCGCATCGTACGCCAGCTTCATCATGTTGGTATCATCCGGATGCAGTTTGAGGTAGGCATCGGTGTATTTGATGGCATTGGGCCAATCTTCGGTGGTGTGGCTGATATAGGCAGCCAGCTTCAGGCTGTGGTCCAATTCAGGATCCTTTTCCAGGGAAGCTTGGATGTGTTCCATCGCCTCTGCGTATTTCTTTTCCTTATAGAGCGGAACGGCCAGGTTGTAATCGCCTTTGGCTAATTCTTTGGGATCTTCTGGCGGGATTTCACCACTGGCTTTGGCTTCCTCAATGGCTTCCTCAATGGTCAGCATTTGCATGTCGAACTTCTTTTCACCCAGCGGCTGTTTGAAGCGGAAAATCTGCGGACGGTAGCCTTCTTTTTCGCACAACAACTCAATTTCGACGGGTTGCAGGCCGGCAATGGTAAACGCACCGTTTTCGTCGGTTTCGATGACCTTTTCGAATTTGCGGGACTCATCCAGCGATTTAAAAGTCATTTTCACGCCGGGAATACCCTGGTTTTGGCTATCGAATACGTTGCCACGGGTGACGTTGTTGAACTGACCGAAGACGGACCATCCGCCCATGATCAACAAAAGTGTAAAGCGTTTCATACAGCAAAGCCTCCTTGAACGCGGCCAGCGATGTCGTATTCATAACTGGCCTCGACCGTAATGGGAATGATTTCTCCGGGCGCATAAGAGCCTTCGGTGATCAGGACTTCACCGTCGACTTCAGGAGCCTGACCGGCATGCCGGCCGCGCAGCAATAAATCCGTCTCGGGGTGAGCGCCCTCCACCAACACGTCTAGGGTCTTGCCGACCAGACGCGCCAGTTTCTTCCGAGAGATTTCGCGCTGCAGTTCCAGGAGGGTCTCCTTGCGTTCCTTTTTCAGGCTGGGATCGATCGGATCCTCCAAGGGAAAGGCAGAAGTGTCTTCTTCCAAACTGTAGGTGAAGACACCGAGGTAATCGAATTCTTGTTCTTGTACAAATCCACACAGTTCATCAAAAGCGCGCTGGTCCTCATTGGGAAACCCGACAATAAACGAGCTGCGAATAAAGGCCTGAGGGAAGCCTTTGCGAATGCGTTCGAGGAACTGACTGAGTTGGTGGCGACCACTCCCGCGTTTCATGGCGGAGAGCACCGATTTATCGGCGTGTTGGAGCGGCATGTCCATGTAGGGACAGATTTTTTTACCCGCGCTCATGATTTCCAGTAGGCGCGGGGTGACCTGGTAGGGGTACATATAATGAACCCGAACCCAGGCAATATTGGGGACTTGATCCAAGCGTTCCAGTAGTTGAGCGAGCCCGTCCTTCAGGCCGAGATCGCGTCCGTAATAGGTGCTGTCCTGCGCGACCAGGTTAATTTCGCGCACGCCATTGGCGCCTAAGAATTCGACTTCACGGACAATATCTTCAATCGTCCGGCTGCGATGTTGGCCGCGCAATTTGGGGATGATGCAAAAGCTGCACACGTGGTCGCAGCCCTCGGAAATTTTGACATAAGCCGAATGTTTGGCGGTGGCCAGTACCCGTTCATCTTGTGCGCTGTACAGGTAAGAGGGGTCCCAGGTTTCGGGCAGTTCGGGACTATCGGATTTGAGCAATTGGGCAATTTGGGCCGGGGCATTGATGCCCAAAAAGGCATCGACCTCGGGCAGCTCTTTCTCCATTTCGCTGTGGTAGCGTTGAGAGAGGCAACCGGTCACAATCAATTTTTGCAGTTGACCCTGTTTTTTGAGTTCGGCCATATCGAGGATGGCTTGGATACTCTCTTCCTTGGCCGATTCGATAAAGCCACAGGTATTCACAATCACCACGTCGGCCGTTTCGGCCTCTGCGGTCAGCGCATAACCCTGGCGTCGTAATGTGCCTAACATAACCTCGCTATCGACCAGGTTCTTGGCACAGCCCAAACTCAGTAATCCAACTTTTTTCATAGGCTCCTCCCAGCTCAGGGTTTGAGCCGGTACAGCATGCGCGGGTAGGGGATGGTTTCACGGACATGCGGTAATTTGCATATCCAGGCAACTGCTCTCTCAAGTCCCATGCCAAATCCGGCATGCGGCATTGAGCCATAACGACGAACGTCCAGGTACCATTCGTAATGTTCCTGATTCAATTCGTGTTTGGCAATTTGTTCAATCAAAAAATCCACAGAGGAGGCGCGTTCCCCGCCGCCAATCACCTCGCCATAGCCTTCGGGCGCCAATAAGTCCATGCCCAGAACCACTTCGTGATTATCTGGATCGGGTTCGAAATAAAAGGCTTTGAAGGTTTTTGGGAAGCGGTGGACCAGGATGGGTTGTTCGTACTCTTGGGTCAGGATGGTTTCGTCATCGCCGCCAAAATCGGTACCCCATGTGATGTCACTGCCCAGGGCGCGCAACTTTTCAACAGCTTCAGTGTAGGACATGCGAATGAAGGGCTGCAGGCACTTTTTTAAGGGTTCCGTATCGCGTTCCAAAACCTCAAATTCCATTTGGCAATCGGCCAACACACATTCCAGGATGTAGTGAATGAAACTTTGGCTCAACTGCATGATGTCTTCCAGGTGGGCAAAGGCAATCTCGGGTTCGACCATCCAGAACTCGGTTAAATGGCGGCGCGTCTTGGATTTTTCAGCGCGAAAGGTGGGGCCAAAGCAGTAGACCTTGCCAAAGGCGGCAAGGGCGGGCTCTAAGTAGAGTTGACCGGTTTGGGCCAGGTAAGCAGTGTCCTCAAAATAGTCCACTTTAAACAGGTTGGAAGTGCCTTCTGCCGCTGTTGGCGTGAGGATTGGCGTATCGATTAGGGTGTAAGCGTGGGAATCAAAAAAATCGCGGATGGCGCGCACAATGCGGTGACGCACGCGCAAGATGGCCCATTGGCGTTTGCTGCGGAACCACAAATGACGGTGGTCCATCAGAAACTCGGTGCCGTGTTCCTTGTTGGTGACCGGAAACGGTTCGGCGATATGGATCAGTTCCAAATCCTTGACCACCAGCTCGAATTGCTGGTTGCGCGGATTTTGGCTGACGGTGCCCGTAACCGCAACGGCGCTTTCCTGCGTGATGGTCTTGGCCTTCTCAAAAATGGCTTCGCCCACATCCTGAATAGCAATGACACATTGGGTATAACCCGATCCATCGCGCATGTTCAGAAATTGAATTTTCCCGCTTTTGCGGTGGTGGGTTGTCCAACCCCGTATGGTAACTTCTTGATCCAGGTGGTCCTTTAACGCACTGATGGAAACGATCATCCCTCAATCCCTCCAAAAGATGGCCAAACGAAGCATTCTACGGCAGGCCCCCCAATGGGTCAAGGTAAGCCTGATCGGCAAGTCCTGGAAGCCGGCCTCCACTCAGGCGCTGGGCAATGGGTCGGCCATTTGGTGGCCTAGATCACACTATTTGTGATGAATGCCGCTGTTTTTTGGCCTTGAGACGTCCATAGTGGCATGCACCGGTCCCAATCTGGAGGTTAGTATGCGTTCATTTTTGATCCTCTGTTGTTTCGCCAATTGTTTTGCCCAGAGCAATCAGAAAATTGTTTTGGAGGATTTCACAATGCCGCTTGGTATTCAAATGCTAGGCGATGCGGCGGTCGTTTTTGCGCCTTCGGGGCCTTACATGCGGCTAAACCCCACCCAACCCAACATGTTGGGCGGCTTTGTTTCGCAAAACGAAGTGCCGATTCACGCCTTTCACATTTCTTTCCAGTTCCGGGTCAGCGCGCAGGGCGGGATCGCCGATTGCGAAGGGAACCCAGGTGGCGAAGGTTTTATCTTTTTTGTGAACCGCACCGGCAAATTGGGACGTGGTGCGGGTGAACTGGGGATGGGTGGCATCTCCAATAGTTTGGCCATCGCCTTTGATACATGGTGTAACGCCGACCTCCACGACGAGGATGGCAACCACATCTCGCTCTTCCAAAACGGAAATATGGATAGCAACCAAGCGCTGGCCCAAGTGGTGCCTGAATTTGATTTGAGCAGTGGTTCCTATTTTGTCTGGGTGGATTATGCAGAAGGAAAGTTGGAGCTGCGGATCAACACGACAAGTGCCTACCCCAACCAACCGCTGCTCACCCAGTTTGTTGAAATCCCGACTTTGGTCGGTGCCAACAAAGGATTTGTTGGCCTTGCAGGTGCCAGTGGCAGCGCCTATCAGGATCAGGATATTTTGCGCTTCACGTATCACGAACCCTTGCCGGCCATGCGTTATGTTCAAGCCAATGCCTTTTACCGACGCGCAGATGGTTCGATTTTGGCCAGTCTGCTTGGGCCCAACCAGGACGGTTTGCGCGAAGATAACATGGACGAACTGTTGGTGCGGGTCGGCACCATTCGCAATGGCGAAGTATTGAGTCAGTCCGAAGGCAATGAAGGCGATTCCAATTTTCCCTATAGCGTTTTTATTGCTGACGATCAGGCCCCTGCAGGCGCCTATATCTTTTATGCGCGTGCCTGGGCGAGTAACCCGATTGCGACCCAATCGCCGCGTACCTTTTTCCCCATCCCGCACAGTGGCGATCCGGCCCTGTCCAGTTCGAGCTATCTGGATCTGGACCGCTGGCTGCTGCATGTGCCTAAAAATGCGGGTGGCTTTAACAGTACCGTAAAAGCGATTAACCGAACGAGTCGACCCGGCAATATGACGTTTTTCGGTTTTTCGGCCGATGGTCAGCTGCTCAGCCAGGTTACCAAATCTGTACCTGCCCTCACCACGACCTATTGGAAAACCTATGGGACGGGTTCGAATGTCCTGTTCCCCGGATTCACCGATTTGATTTCACACATTGGCATTCGCGAAAGCGATTCCGGTTCAGAGCTGTGGATGCAAACCCAAGCCAATACCACCAAATTTGGAGCCTGGTCCAAGGAGGTGAACTTGTCCCAGCAAGAGGCTCTGGGGCGCGTGGTGGAAATGGATCCCAGTGACGCTCAATATATCGATGGGGTGGCACTGCTCAATTTGCGCAGTAAAAACGCCTTGCCGGTCACCTTGGTCCAATTGGATGCCACAACCCATGCGATTGTCGCCGAAGCCCAAATTGGCTCGGTCCCGGCAGGCGGCAAACTATTAGCCCTTTTAGCCGACCATGTGGTGTACCGCGCCAACACCGTTTATCGTTTTGAGACGCGCGACCCACAGCGGTCGGTTCAGGTCTTGGGTTTGACCTTCAGTTCCGATTTCAAGTTTTTTGCCACCAAACCCGTGCAAAGCCTCAGCGACAATCCCTGATTGATCCCTTTGTCCTGGTGTTTGGGCCAAAAATTCAAGCACCGGGTTCCGCTTGGCCATGATTCGTCCATGGGTCATTTGGCCAATCGATTGGCCTGATCGGCTCAAAATTTCAGTTGGGCGTTGTTTTGGTGGGAATTGTTGTTTCGGCCCATTGGGCTTCATGGGTGGCGGTCTGTTTGAACCATTTTTGCCAAATAGAGTCACTATCTTTTTGGTAAACCTTGAAAAGCGGCTGAATGAGCTGAAGGTTGATCTCTAATCCCGAAGCGGTCACTCTCCAGTTCAGGTAACGTTCCGTCAGCGGATCTTTGCGGGTTATGGTGTTTTGAGAAGCTGGTCCATTGCCGCCGTTTAACTGGATTTGCCACACTTGGGGCGTTTCTTCCGCGCGGAAAAGCGGATGATTTTTCCAGCGATCCAAGGGTTGGATTGGCATGGGATCTAACGTTTCATTTAACCGCGTGCCCCTGGGCCCCACGGTCAGGAAATCGGGCCAAACCAAGTCGAAATGCAGGGTGTTGGGGCGGTTGGCATCCAGAGGCAAAGGCGTCAGGCGAACATGGGCGGGGATGGCCAGGACCGATCGCGTAAAACGTTCCAAAAGAGCAGGCCGGTTTTGGCGGTAAATAGAGCCAAAACCGTCGGGATCACCTTGAACCGCAAGTTGTAATTGGCCAGTGGCCGTTGTACCGTCCAGTTGACCATTGATGCTGACCTGGTAGCGATTGTCCTCCAACATGGACGCTTCAATATGGACCCAGGAGCCGCCTTGAGTAGTGCAGATCAACACATCGCTGTCCAAATAATAGCGTGGGAGTCGGCCAAAGGGTGCATGCGCCTGGGTCGGGTCAAATAACAAAAAACGACGATCGCCAACCATGACCTCGGCTTCCAGGTTCAGGCTTTGACTTAACGGAATGGCACCGATTAAGTGGTTGAACCCACTGAACACGGGATCATCAGGCTTCATGCGGTTACTGGGACCAATGCTGGCCAGAACGGGCAGCACAGTAAATTGGCGCTGTTGGGCTTCAAAGGCGCAGGCAGAAACCAGGTCCTTGCAATCGCCAAACCCTTTTTGCCATACCTTGGCGCCGGGCTCTGGGACCCATCCGCGTTGGGCAGTCAGATAGACTTGGCGGTAATACAAGTTGCCGGCCACCTTTTGGATCATAGCCTCAATTTCAGGTTTGGCTGAGGTTGGAGCCGCTAGGTCACCCGCCTGGGCCGCTTCAGCGAAAATCCCCACGTACCATTTCGCGAAAGCGTCCCAGTTGGCGTAACGCGCATCTGAAAAAGCAACCACGATACCCGGAAAATCGCCCGGCAGGTTGGAACATGGCGCCTGTGAAAGCGGTGCCGGATAATTTAATAAGGACCAACTACGGTCCGATTTTTTTTGTTCTAGCGACCAGGTGTCCATGCGGAACGGCAACAAGCGGAACTGGTTTAAAGGTTCTTCGGGTACATCCACTTCAAAATAACGGGTGGGTGCCTGATCGGATGGTTTGACCAGAAATACGGGTCCCAGAAAGCGTTCCACTTTTTGCGTTGATTCGACTAAAACCACCGAGAAGCGGCGCAAATTCTCAAAATGGGCGATGGTGTACTGGTCTTGGGAGATGTTATTGGTTTGGCCATCGCCGACATAAAAGATGCCTTCCGGTTTAAGACGCTCCACCCGTCCATTGGGTGCCTGATGCCAACCGAATGCGGACAGGATCTCGCCCTGTTGACCGGAATCGCCCAACAGGACCTGGCCATTTCTTGCACCCCAATCGTCATTGAGCACGATTTGAATTAACCGCACCCGGCAAAAGAGACTGCCCTCTTTTCGCAGGTAGCTGTGTTGCTCGTAAATGCGCCATACAGGGTGATTTTGCGCTTCGACCGGTAAGCGGTCCTGCTTGGCCAAGGCCAGGGCAGGCGTAATCCAAGGAATGCTCCATTCGGGTAAGGGGGCGGACCGATCAGGACTCATCAGGAAGCAAAGCGCAAAGAGCACATTCATGGTCTGGTCTCCAATTGGACCCAATAATCGCCGCTCTTGCGGACCCAATAGAGGAAATCACGGACCAACGCCAACTGTGAGCTCTCCAGGTTCCAGGCTTTGAGTTCAACGGTGCGGCGAATTTTGGGGACCGCGCCGTTGACAAACTCGATTTGGACCTTGCCGACTTCATTCTCCTGGCGCCAGGACCAACCTTGAGCTTGCCATTGGGGCGGGATTTCGATTAGCGATTCATCGATTTGTTTGTAGGGAAAGGCAAAAATGATGGGTTCTTCCCGGTTGGGGGGCCACCAATTGGGTTCTTCAACCCAATTGGGGTTTCCTTCAAAGGGTTTCAGAATAAGCGTTTTGCTGGTTGAATCCAGCGGGCGCTCAAGTTGGGCTAGCCAGGCCGGATTACTTTCCCAGGTGTCCAGACCGCGTACAGCAGTTTGGACCACCGTCCAGGTTGGCAATTGCTCGCGCCAGATGTCGGCCAAGAGGCTGCGGCGATGGTCCTCGGATTTGGCAAAAAAGTGCATTTTGAGTTGGGCGGCAATTTCCCCTTTGGCAACCCATTGGGTTGTGCGTTTCCACTGGTTTTTGGCCATCTCAAACTTGGTCTGAACGGCCAAAGCGTGATTGCTGGCCTCGCGTTTGTTGAGCGGGAACCATTGTGGTTTCCAATGGTGTGCAGGATCGATGTATAGGGCCGTTGTGCCGCGCAGTGCAGTAGGCAGGCTGCCCGGTCCATATGCCGGCTGAGACGGACAGTAATAGTAGCGGCCACCTGTGTCGTCCTCCAGAGCGACAATGGGGTTTTCAAAGTCTAATGAACCCAGGCTCATGCGGGTCGGATGAAACGGACCGCGGTTGACTGGGCTGGCCAAAACCAGTTTGGGGTTGAGTTCCAACTGTTGAAAAACCTGGAAAAGGAGATAGGCGTAAGTTGAGGGATCCGCGCAGCTAATTTGAAAGCTGGTTGCAAAAAAATCGGCGCTGTAAGTGTCTGACCGCATGTTGGCGGGCCGAATCTGGTGGCTGGGCAAATAGTCCGGATGAATGAATTTTTTGCGGAACTGGTTAAAGATATAGTTGGCTCGATTGACTTTTTCGATTGGGGCCGAGGTTTTCATATCGTAGATCCACTCGCGGCCTACGGTGCCCAAATCCGGGATATCCCGGTATTCATCGCGAATGAATTCACACAAGGACTCCCAGAATAATTGGGGGTTGGACTCCTCTAGGCCTAGCGTTTTGTAAATCTGGACACGTGGCACTTTCTCGTTCCAGGCTTGGATCGTGTAAGGTTGCGGCCAATGGGCTGGAATATTTTTAAAATCGAGAATGGTATTTTCGCCATCGCTGTAATAGCTGTAGTCAAAGCCTTCCACTCTTGGATCCCAGTAGAGCTTGGTCAAAGTGCCCAGAATGCCATCGGTGTAAAGGATCTTGCCCAAGTTGGCAAATTCTTCGGAAATAATGATTTTTTTGCTCAGAATCGTTGCCGTGCGCGGGACCTCAATGTTGAGCTGGCTGGCCCGTTCAGGTAGGCCGCGCACGCGATTCTCTCGCCAGGCCAAACGCACGACGCAATTGGCGGTCAGGCCTTCTGGCACCAGAACCTGGTACTTTTGGTTCTCCTCTAGCGCCCGATAGGCCAATTTTTCAACCAGATGCTCTTGGCTGGAAAGGATTCGGTGGTCGCCATTGGGGTACCAAATGCTGCCTTGGAACTGTTTGACTTCCGCGCTAAAGGCCAAGCCGGTTAGGAAGTCCATGCCCTCACTTTCACAGATGCGCACTTCAATAAAGTAATCACAAGCATCGATAAACAGTTGAATTTGTTCATCTAAAACGTAGGCGGCTTGATGTGGGAAAGGGCTGTTTTCATGCCGGGTCCAAGCCTCGGGGCTGGGTGCGGACAATGCGTTTTCCAAGAATTTTTGGCTGCCGTATTGCTGGGCGAAGATCAGAAATAAATAAAGCAAAGGCCGCCTCCTGACCGTTGGCGGACATTTTATATCTGCGCGCAAATTTTGAATAGATAGTAATTTTTGATTATTGATGAGATTGGAATGGGTGTGTGCTTTCCGTGTATGGCAGTTTAAATCTTGGTTCTCATCGCTTTGCTGTTAACTTTAGGCGAAATTGGCCGATTGATTTCTGGGTAGCCTATTGGGGGATGCAATGAAGTGGTTCGCGATGGTTAGTCTTGGTCTGCTCTTTTTGAGTTGGGGCAGTGCACAGGAATCCCCCGTTTCCGATCTGAGCCTCGAAGAGTTAAGCCAAATGGGCGTCAAAGTGGAAACACCGGGCAGGCGGGTGGAGTCGGTTGCCGATGCTGCCTCCAGTATCGTGGTCATAACCCGGGCCGATATTGAACGTTACGGTTACGGCAGCTTGGATGAGATTCTCAGCCACGTTTTAGGTTTGTACGAGATCAAAAATCACGAGGTCGGGGGATCCTATTTCGGGGTGCGGGGCTTTTTTAACCCGACGGCCAATGCATTTGCGTTATTAATCAACGGTATTCGCCATGAGCGAATCGCATCGGATGGGGCCTTTTATGTTGCGCCTCGCGTTTCGGCCATGGCCATTGATCGCATTGAGATTGTGCGTGGACCGATGTCAATATTGTATGGATCGGGCGCGTTCTTTGGGGTCATCAACGTCATTACCAACAAATCCTTTCGCAATGAGGAAGGGATTCTCTCGGTTGGACTAGGTTCGTTTTCGGGCAGATCGGGTGATCTGAACATGCGTATTTCACAAGGTGCGCTGAATGTGAGTCTGAATGCCCATGCCGAGCAAGATGATGGACCGGATTTGCCTTATTCCGCTATGTCCCGTCGGGATTTGGCAAATGAGTTTGGGGTACGTCGCGACTCAACAGCGGATCGCTGGGAGCAGCGCTCTGTTTTGTATGATTTTGCTATGGAGTACAAAGGGTTTTTTACCAGTTACACCCAAGATCACACCGAAATGGGCATGGACATTTTTATTCCGGCAGCGGAGGAAGGCGGTTATTTTTCAAGAACATACAGTACGGTGGGAACAGGATATAAATGGTCTATCTCGTCGGATCAGGTTCTGGAAACAACCTTGACCCATCACGTTGGAAAAGTTGCCCAAGATCTCGACTGGTTTACACCTGTTGAGGCATTGGACCTGGGCGGGGACCACAACCATCGCGAGGATTACGATCTAGATCTGACCTATCATGGTCAGGTCAATGATTCGACCCATTTAACCCTGGGCGGTTATTACCGCAAAATTATTGATGAAAAGTTGCTGACCTACGCGCCACGCGTGCCGTTGGCTTATCGCGTGGGTTTGGTCACACCGGCGGTTTCCTGGGGTGCCTACGCCCAATTGGAGTTTCAGCCCAGCCAAAAATACCATTTTGTGGTTGGCATTCGCGGCGAACAGGCCAAACCTTACGAGACGCATTACACCGTTTTTGGTAATGAACGCGAAACGCGAGGCCATTACCAGGGCGATAAACTGGAACCTTTAGTCCGTTTGGCTGGCATTTTCCGAATTCAACCCAACCAAGTTATGAAGTTCTTTTATGGTCAGGCGATTAACCATCCGACCATGATCCAAGTAGCCAACAAGGCTTTTGCCGAGACGCCGGGTGATTTGGGTCCCGAATTTATTAAGACATATGAGTTGAACCATTTGTGGGAAGCCCTGCGGTTTTCGACTCAAATCTCGCTGTTCTACAACACATTGGACGAGTTGATCGTTCAAACGCCCTATATTCAGGATGAAGTCTTTCAACTCTCGGCCCGCAATGCCGGCAAGCTTGAGACATGGGGCATGGAGGGCAATATTCAGGCCTTGTACCGGCCCGGTCTGCAGGCGGAATTGGGCTTCTCCATACAGAAAACCAACGACCGCAGTGGCCTGTATGAAAGTGATGCAGTAGCGTACTCCCCGGAACTCCTGATTTATTGGAAAGGTTCCTATCAAAGTCAATCCAACCGCATAAAATCATCCTTCCTGGCGCGCTATACGGGACGCATGGTTCCCCAATGGCGAGTTGAATCGCCCTCTCCTTTTGAAGATCGGATTGCTGACCCGGTTGGCGGGCACCTGTTATGTGATTGGATGATTCAAATCGATAGGGTTCTGCCCCAGGGTTTAAGCCTTAAACTTGTGGTCAACAACGTCTTCAACAAGAACTATTTGTACCCAACTCTACCGATTCAAGCAGAGTGGGCAGATCGCGGGATTGCGGGCGATCCGCGCACGTTCCAACTCAGCCTGCAGCGAAAATTTGATTTTTAGTCGGATTGGGAATCGGCGTCTTTGATTTGAATAGCGGAACAGCCGGGTAGGGAAGAGACAAAGTCTGCCCCCATCAGCAGGGCCGGGGTTAAGCTGCCAAACTGGTCAAACCCTTTTTCCAACCAGTGTTTGACGATGGCAATTGGCGCCTGGGCGGTGAGGGTGTAGCCGTTGGAGGTGGTCAAATGGGCGACTTTCTTTTGGCCGGTAGCATTGCGAACTTCGCCCCATACCAAGGTTGCGCTGCGTGCCCGTTCGTTGAGGGATGGCCCTTTGACTGTCTTCTCGATTTTGGCTTTGAGGCGGCGTTGGACAAATCCTAAGCCCAGAATGGGTCGGAACCAGCGCATGCGCTTGGCTTTTTGGATCATCTGGGGAGTTGTGGCAATAAAAACATCAATGTTGGGGATCCCAGTCGAGTGGTAAGCGGTGGAGATATCGCCCCAGGCCAGGCTCATTGCCGGGAGTGGGCCTGCTCCGAAATCTATGGTTGGCGTCTGCAGGGCACAGGGTTGGATTTTGCCGTTGCGGCGGTTTCGCGTGCCTTTGCTGGCCCCTTCGAGCATGGTCTTGGCTGTGCCTGGACTGAGTTTTCCTTTGCTGGCAAAGCCCAGACACAGGTGCGTGGCATCGGGCATGGCCCCCTTGAGCGAAAGCGCCACACAGTCGGTGGGGACGACGTCGAAACCCACGCCGGGACAAACGACCATTTTCTGGGCCGAAGCTTGGGCACTGATATCGGGCCGATGGGCCCATTCGAAGATATCCATTTCGCCCGTGATGTCGAAGTAGTGACAGCCTTGGGCCAAACAAGCGCGCAGCATAGGTTCGGCGGTCTGCGAAAAGGGGCCGGCCGCGTGGATAACCAGTTCGACCCCGGCCATCCCCTTTTTAAGCGCCTCCGGATCATTGAGTGAAAAAGCGCGCACTTCGCAACCCATTTGTTGGCCGAGCGGCTCCAATTTGTCCAATGACCTACCGGCCAAAATCGGTTTGAGCCCGCAGCTTCGCGCCTCTTCAGCAATCAATTGTCCGGAATACCCGGTTGCTCCGTAAATCATCCATTGAGACATACGACCATCCTAGATCTGGGATCCTAACCTGATGGGATCCAAACGGGTTTTGAGATTGAAAAGGATTTGACCAGTAACTCCCCAAACCAGCACGGGTTCCAATTGGAAATAATGGACGGCAATTTCGGGGCGTGCGGGCCAGGGTTTAGTGCTGTGGCGTTGTGCCTGCCAAAGTTGCAGACAGGAGACGGCATGCAGAGCGGATACCTCTGCTGGATTGGGTTCAAAGGTCTGGAGGCGGACCCAGGCCACATGGCAGCTGATGTGATAACCGCGCGGCGAGTAGACATCATCCAATTGTCCCAACCAAGTCACAGATCCCGGTTGCATGCCAACCTCTTCCTGACTTTCGCGCAAAGCTGCTTGCTGTGCTGACTCGCCCGGTTCAATTCGGCCTCCGGGGAAGCTGATTTGACCGGCGTGGTGGGGCAGGTGGGCAGCCCGCTCTGTGAAGAGCAAGGTTCCATCTTCCAGGATCGGGATCATAACCGCTGCCGGTTTTAGCCCCTGAATCGGCAACTGAACCGGCCTCGATTCCTGCAACAAGGCCTGAATGCGGGCGGGTTGCAAGTCAGGCGTGACCGAATTCAATACTCGTTTACCGCCTCGGTTTGGATTTTGTGTTTATCTTCTATTGACTTGTAATAGTCAATGATGCGGCGAACATACACCCGTTTTTGGCGGTAGTCCAAGGGGTAAAAGCTGCGTTTAAAGCCATAGATGATGATGTTTTTCAGGTCGCGTGGCGTGAGCGCAAAATGGTCGACTGCCAAGCGCAATTCGCGAGAGACGGTGGTATTGGAGATTAAACGGTTGTCCGTGCATAAGGTCGTCGAAAGTTTGAGGTCTTTCATCTTGCGGAACGGATGATCGGCAATCGAGTTGAGTTTGGGGTCGGTATCCATGTTAGAGGAAAGACACACTTCAATGGTGAGCCGTGATTCGGCAATGTATTGGCTGAGGTTCTGAATATAAAGCGTTTTGTTCTGGACTTTGGGGGATGTGATGAAATCCTCGTCCAATAAGTGATAACCGTGGCCGATGCGATCGGCATGCAGATCGGTGATGGCCTGGAAAATGGATTCCGGTCCATAAGCCTCGCCGGCGTGTACCGTCTTTTTCATGAAATGGCGGTGCACATAATCAAAGGCCTCGGTGTGGTCTTCGGCGGGGTAGCCGTGTTCCGCACCGGCCAAATCGAATCCGACGATTGGAATACCGGTCCGATCGCGGACCTGGACAACGCCACGCGCCAGTTCCAATGATGCAACGCCATACAGTTTGCGCATGGGCATGAACGGGTGAGCTTCGCAGAGGGTTCGGTAATAGGGTGAGAAACCGGCTGTAAACATGCGCATGGCACAGGTGATAATGCCGTAATCGAAGGGCGGAGCGGGATCGTTAGCTTGAAGAAGTGCATTATTGGCTTCGCGTTTGGCACGGGCCAGACCTTTATCCACGGCACGCAGGACGCCTTCGAGGTCGAGTTGCGTGTGGGTATGCAGAAAGGGTGCAAAACGCACTTCAAAGTAGCGCACTCCTTCGTTGTAGTTGTCCCAAGCCAATTCGTAGGCCGTGCGTTCCAACGCTTCGGGTTGGTGTAGAACTGCACAGGTATATTTAAAGCCGTGTAAGTATTCGGCGAGGTCGTTGTAGCCGCTTTTGAAAACCGTTTCGCGCAGCCCGGCCTCGGTATAGGACGGTAACTCAATCTTTTGTTCCTTGGCCATTTCGATCAGGCTAGGAATACGCAAACAGCCATCTAAGTGAACGTGTAGGTCCGTTTTGGGTAAGTCTTTGATAAAAGCATCGGTAATCATCTGACTTCCTCCTAAAGATGGGGTGACCCCCGTTCACCCCTAAGGTACACCAAGGGATCGGCTTAGGGGAAGGGTTGGCGGTCATAATCTGGAGGCCCTTATCTGTTCTTTAACCCCAATGCTTGATTGGAATTGCGGGTTGAGGCTTCAGGAAGACGCAACTAATTTTGCGAAAAGGATCAGGGTGTCTGGGTGTCGGGCCTGGCAGACCGAGCTACATTGGACCTTAGCGGTGCGCAGGGTTGGCTTATTCCTGGAGTTGGGTTTCTGCCCAAAAAGCTACACTGGGCCCATCTGCATCGAATAGGGTGGCATGGGGGTATTTGGCTGCTTCGCGAAAGCTGGCAGTGGATTCGTTGAGCAGGTTCAGTTTGCGAAAGCACAGACCTTGATAAAAATGCAGGGTGCCTTGGCCAATGCCATACGGGTGATCCAATTTAAAGGTTGAAAAAATATCAAATGCCTGTTGGAAATCACCCGAAAAGAATTGGAACCGGGCCTGGTTAAATCGAGCGCTTTCGCGGATCAGTGGATCGGGGCTATATTTACTGGTTTTTTCCAGACGCGCAATCAAGCCGGGTGGACAGTATTCTGCCGGATCAAAGGGTAACTCGGCGATGGTGGGAACCGGTGAAACCTTGATGTAATTGCCGTTCACTTCCAGAATGGCCTCTTTTCCGGCCGTCAAGCGGTTGAGCTGGGCCGGATTTTCCAACAGGGTTCCATTGCAACTCTTAATAATATCGCCTTCACGCACTTTGCCGCTAAGCGGTCCTTTCTCATGCACGGCAACGATCTGGCAGCCTTCGGCATCACGTACCCGCACGGATTGGACTCCTAACCAAGCTTTGGTTAATGGCATGGGTTGATCCATGTTGGACAGCAACTTTTTGAGCTTGTCGAGTTCGCGAAAATCAATGGCGTAGGTGCGGACATTCGGGCTGATTGGTGACCAAAACGCCACTTCCAGATAGCGGATGACCACTTTTTTTCGGACCACCCGAGCCGTCACATACAGATCGGCGCCGACGGATTTGTTGAGGATTTCAGCAGCGGGCAGATTGAAATGATCGGTATTAAAAAAGAGATCGAAGGGATCGTGTGGGACCTGACGCGTATCGTTGGGGTTGACCTTGCGAAAGTTCCAGGATTTAAGTCCGCGAAACCAGCTCTCCACGTCTTCGGTCGGCCGCTCGCCTTCTTTCTCCTCTATGCCAAACCAGACCAGAGAAGGGAGCGGCTCGGCAATGACTTGAGTGGTTTGACCTTCTTCCAGAACCAGATCGCGCACAAAAACCCCATCTGTGAATTGGACACGCAAGGTTTTAGCACCCGGACAGACTTGGTGCGCCGAGATTGGCAATGAGCCAATGCGCTCCTGATCCAAATAAACAATCCCAGAGGTCGGGCGTGCGGTGCTGACGTCCAAGTAGGCAATGGCCGGTTCCATAATGACTGGCTCAAAGGTGCGCCGCTCGATTTTGTTGACTTCCACTTTAAAGGTTTTCGATTTGTAACAGGGCTTTTCAAAGCGGACGATATACTCACCGGTTGAGATGTTGTTGATATTGAACAAATCCGAGGCTTGCGAAGGGGTTAGACCCTGACGCATGAGGCGTTCGGCCAGGATGGGCGGCGCGGTACCTTCGGTGGTGCCCATCAATTGGTCTTGGAAATAGATCTTAACGTCGTTGGGCACGGTCACAAATTGGAGTTCCGCATCTTTGCGAATGAGGGTTCCGCGAACCTGCGCTTCGGTGCCCGGTTGCACTTTTACGGACACGCTCAGCGGTTCGTAGTTGGCTTTATTGACTTCAACGGTGTGATCGCCAACCAGGATCTTAAATTGGGTTTTGTCGGGTTTGAGCAGACCAAAGGCCTGGCCATCCACCCAGATCGTGGCGTTTTCGATGGCCATACCGCCGCCATCGGCTTCGGAGACGAGGAACCGGATGCTGCCGACCATGCGCGCTTTGATGTTGGTGAAATGGTTAACAATTTTGGGCGAAATCCGTTGGCCGCCCATCTCGTAATTGGGATCAAAGCGCACGATTTTCTCAAAGTAGGGGTCCGTTTCAGCGGGATATCCAATAACGCCAAGCCATTGCAAACTTTGCACATAGATGATGCTGGCTTCCTCGTCCAAGTTCTTGCGATTCTCGAGTTTTTGCACCAGTTTTTCCAGGATCGGCTTGGCCTTTTCCCGTTCCGCGCTGTTGTAGAGCACCATCGCCTGTTCAAAATCGGAGGAGAGGGAAGTAGCGTCCAAATTCTCACTGACAATTTCATCTTGCCAGCAGAAAACGAACAGGAATAGCGTTAGCATCTTTTCACCTCAGCCTCAGTGCAATCGATAGACCGAGCCACCGCGTCGGTCGGAAATATACAGAGCGCCGGATCGGTCCACGGCAATATCCTCGGCCTCTTTGAGGGGCAAGGTCCCGTTTTTCAGTTGGATGGCGCCTTTCAGGTTGCCCTGCGCATCGCCAATCATGATCTTGGCGCCCCGTTCACACAGAACAAACAGGTTGCCCAAATCATCAAAACAAATCTGCTCAATGTCGCGGACACCGGCGGCCATGGCCCCACTGCGATTGAGATTCCCGTCGAAGAGGATGACTGAATTGGCATCACCGGGCACAACCGCAACACCATTGCGTGTGGCATAAAGGCTTTTGGCTTTGTTAATGCCCAAGGCTTTTAAATAGGCGCCATTGGCATCAAAGACCAGGACATCGCGCGAATCATCGTCAATGACATAGATGCGGCCCATCATATCGACTGCGGCGCCTTTTATCTTGCGCAACGCCGATCCGTTGGCCGAAAGGTTATTGCCAAAAGCTTTGCCGTTCAGGTCCGTCAAGCGGTTCTCAAACACCAATAAAAGCCCGCCTTTGGCGTCGCGACTGAAATTCACGACTTCGCGGACATTGGGTGGATTGGGATTGGGCACATCGCCTAAGGCCACAAAACTCAGGCCTTTGCTTTCCAAAATAGCGATTAAACCCTCTTTGGATGCCGCGATTTTGGTAGGGTTGTTATAGCGTTTGGGCGCATTGCCGGCAAAGCTGGAGTCCAGCGTGTAAGTGGGCTCGGAGGTGACAAATTTGGTTAATGCACGTGCATAATCTTCGCTGATCCGGGCCTGTGGTGTGGAAGGGTAATTGCGTTGAATGCGCGTAATAATTAATAGAGCGGGTTTGGCACCTTGGATACGGTGGGTGATTTGCGCACTGAACAATAAACCTTCGGGCGCAAAACGCGAGTTGGGGTAGCCAAACTCCAAGCGCTGAAAATAACTCAAAGCTTGTTGATCACTACCGGCTTTGAGGTTGAGTTTACCCAGCAGGAACAGGGCGCCATCGTTCCAATCGGTATCTCCATACAAATTGAGCATTCGGATCAAATCGGCAATGGCAACCTCCAATTCATTGATGGTTTGAGCCGTTTGATCGATAATGAACGCTTTCCAATAATAGGCAGCTGGCGCTGACTCCGACGTACTGTACTGGCCTTGGATGCGTTCATAGAAGCCCATTGCTTTGCCAGTATCGCCTTCCACGTTCAGGTAGTAATGGCCAATTTCGAGCAAAGCTTTGTCTGCCCAACCACTGGTCGGGAAATCTTCAACGATACGCTGGTAATCCGCTAACGCTTCTTTGTATTTGCCGGCCCCATAAAATGTGGCCGCATTGTTAAAGAGCCGTTCGGCTTGGTCCTGAAAGGCCAGCAGGGGGCCAGTGAACAAAAAAAAACTAATCCAAATCCACGATAATTTGTTCACCGTCTGTTACGTCCTTCGTCATTTCTCTGAGGATGTTACCATTATCATCCTCGAATTTAAATACATGCGTCCCCGCCGCTATTTTCAAATTGGCCAACGGGGTGTACTCCACATCGTTGCCCTTGCGGATGTAATAACCGTCCACACGAACCTTGGCGTAGCCAACGGCCATATCTATCTTTTTGATGGTGACAATGGGTGGTGTGCTGAGCTCTAGGCTTCGGCCCGATTCGATCTTAACGGTTTGCGTTTTGTTAAAGTAGTAGCGTTTGGACTGCATCTGCAATTTATACGAACCGGGCGGCAAGGAAAATGCGGTGGTGCGCTTCTGGCCATCTACGATGATATCTAAATCTTCCATTTCCGTTTGGACCTGGATCTTTCCGGGCGGCATGACCTTGCGCAAATCAAATTTCAACTTGGATTCGCCATCCTTGCCTTCTACATAATTGCTTTCAGCCGGGTAATAACCTTCATTGTCAATGCGGATCTGGTAGATTTTATCTGGCACAAATTCGAAATGGATCGGGCTTGCCCCGACTTTTTTGCCATTGACAGAAACGGTTGCCCCGGGCGGGTCTGTTGTGATCAGCCGGTTGATGGGCATGAGTTCCAGGACCAGGGTCAACTCGGTTTCCATGTCTTCTTTTAAGACCAGGTTCTCGACCTTGGCTTTGTAGCCTTCCAGTTCCAGTTTTAACTGGGTGACATCGCCTTGTTTCCCGTTGAGCTTAAAGGTGTAAGGCGTCAAAAATTCGGTGGTTTTCTCACCCAAGGTGATCTTTGCGCCCTGCGGATTGCTGTTGAGCACAATACTCTTCTCGAGCGTTTTGGGCGGGAACACCTTTTCCAACGGCAGCAAGGCGCTCAATTTCAGATCGTCGCCCAACACACCCATCTGCATAGCCCCGCCCATTCCGGCGATGAGGACAAGCAACAAAACGACGGCCCAACCGGCTTTGCTGGAGGATTGGGCGGGCGGTTGCGGCGCATAGCCGCGTGTCGCGCGCGGCTGACCGGCCTGCGACATTTCGAATTCGCTGCGTTGAATGTCCTTTTGGATGCCAAATGCATCGCGAACGGTCATATCGATTTGGCCCATAAAGGTGCCCAGTCGCGCCCGTTCCGTATCGGTTATGCTCAAACATTTTACCAAGTCCTGGCCAAACTCGGCTGCGTGTTGGTAGCGTTTGGACGGGTCTTTTTGGAAAACCCGGTCAAAAACGGCGCGCCATTTGGCGGCGTCAATTGGCAGCTGTGCCAGGTTGGCTGCGGGTGTGGGCGGTTCATTGGCGATTTTATACAAAATGGCCGAAATGCTTTGGCCCGGAAAGGGCGTGTGACCGGTTAAGGTCTCATGGGCCAAAATACCCAGCGAGAAAATATCGGAACGGTGGTCGACGTGACCTTCCTTGATCTGTTCAGGACTGGCGAAACTGGGTGTGCCTAAGAAAACGCCAGTCTGGGTTAAATGCGAACCGGACATTTTGGCAATGCCGAAATCCATGATCTTGGCCATGCCCTTGGGCGTGACCATGATGTTGCCG
Organism: Acidobacteriota bacterium; assembly: GCA_020637335.1. Lineage (GTDB taxonomy): Bacteria > Acidobacteriota > Holophagae > Acanthopleuribacterales > Acanthopleuribacteraceae > JACJWC01. The sequence goes on from JACJWC010000008.1 coordinate 78,176, forward strand.
GGCTTTAAATCGCGATGGACGATGCCTTTACTGTGCGCAAATTCCAGGGCGTTGGCCACCTGCATAATGATTTTGGCCAGTTCCATCGTATCCGGTCGCGGCTGGCTGTGGATGATCTGGTTCAGGTTGCGACCTTCCACGTATTCCATGGCGATGTAGGGCATTTTGTCCTGCTCACCCACATCGTAAATGCTAACGATATTGGGATGGTTCAAGATGCCGCTGATCTGGGCTTCCTGGAAGAAACGCTGCATGAACTCAGCCTGATCGGCCTCTGTTCGCGATTGTTCCATCTTGATGGTTTTGATCGCGACTACGCGGCGAATGACCGGGTCAAAGGCCTTATAAACACTGCCCATGGCACCTTCGCCCAGCAGGCTCTGCACCACATAGCGGCCAATAGTTTTTCCTGAAGTTTCGGACATTTTTTCCGGCCAACCTCTTGTAATGCGTGTTCGGCGCTGACTCAAAGCCTCATTTAACCATAAGTTCCCATCTTATTCATCCACTTGTGGCGGTGACCTAAAACATTCCTAAACGATTTGTTTGATTTTGCGTTAAGAATGGAATGGGATTTCAGGAGGGGTGAATGGCAAAAGGTTGCTCAGGTCAATTTCTGCTGCGTGGATGTGCCACAATGTTCGTGCTGGGCCTGATTGCCGGTGGGTACGTTTTTTATGTGTGGAAATTTGACCGGATGTCTGACCCATCCCTGGAAACGGTGACTCAGGTTTATGGCCCAGTTGCGGCTGAAGCGAGCGCCATCCGCGTCGATTTGGCAATGGCCACCGGGCAAATCGAAGTAAAGGCATCTGCGGATGACCAAGTTCATGTGGATGGCCAATACGACAGTGCCAACTACCAATGGGTCCAATCTTGGGACCCGCATAAGAATCGGCTCACGCTCAAATTAAAAAGTGGTCACAGCCGCCTGAGCCATTGGTTGGCGGGTGGCTTTGCCGACAAGCAGAATCGCATGACCTTACAGTTGCCGGCGGGCCAGACCTATGAACTCACTGCCCAATTGGCTTTTACCCGCGCCGAATTCAATTTGAACGGTCTGGGCATCCACAGCCTGGATATTCAGGGGGAAAGTGTCGATGGCAGTATCGTGTTAACGGAAACCAATCCGGTTGAAATGGAAAAGTTAATTCTGGTCCTGCACAATGCGGGTGAGCCCAGTTTCCTTTTATTGAATGACCTGGATGCGTTCCGGCTCAAAAAGGGCTGGTTCAACTCGCGGCAGGGCGCTCGGTTCGAGTGTTCTGCAAAAGCACCACTTGGGCAGCCGACGACGCTGGATGTGCGTATGGATGTGGGTGGGTTCACCATGTATGTGGCCAAGGGTCAGCGGGTCATTGATCAGCTTGGTTTGTCGGTGGGTTCCTCTCAGACCAACTCGGCCTTTTTCAGTGACGACCCCAATCAGCCTGCGTTGACCCTAAAGGGCCACATCGGAGCTGGGGATCTCTATTTGGGGCCTGTTTCGCGCGCGCTTTATCGCCAACTGCGCCACAACGGTTGGTCTTTGAGCCAGGAAGATTTTATGGCCAAGCTGTTTGAAGCGACAGATCCGCAAAAAGAAGATCGGTTGACAGCCAGTCAAATCAACTCTTTGGGTTACACCTACCTCTATTCCGGTCGGCCCGAATTGGCCCTGGCCATTTTTGAGCACAATGTCGCTACCTACCCGGACTATGTCAATGGATACGACAGTTATGCTGAAGGACTTATGGTCAATGGGAATCGCGAAAAAGCGATTGAGTACTACAAAATAACGTTGGAAAAAGATCCGGGCAACCGCAACGCCCTGCGCCAATTGCGCAATTTGGGTGCACCCCAGGAGCAGAAACCATGACCTTCTTGGAATCTTTTTACCTTTCGCTTGTGGCGGATCGCGATTGTTCCGCCGAGCCCTATTTTGAAATCAATGGGTTCCAAGTCCCCTTTGAACAGAGTTCAGGCCCAATCCTAGCCGGTCAGACCTGGACGGGTTGGGGTTTTCCGCAGTCCGTACCGCACCAACTTAAGATTTTTGCGGGCCAGCCGGACCCCCTGCTGATTCGCGAACTCAAATGTGTCTTTCAGATCCGTGGTGGGTTACCGCATGAAAGTGTGTTTCGCCAGATTACGCTTTCGTCTGAAAAGGGGTTTCCCATTTGGACAGACCCTGCCTCTGGTGGATTTGCCGTTTAAGCCAATTCGGTCGCTGGGCGCAAACACACTTCAAAAACCGGCGGCGCCGAGTGCGCCCTGCGCGTCTCATCGGTTTCGGCCAGGCTGAAAAATAAACGCGAGAGGTGCGCTGTTTTTTCTCGCTGATGGACCCAAAGCGGGAACGCGGCATTGCGGGATGGGTCCCAGCTTACCGAAAGGCCCCGATTGGGTGCGCCCCAACTCAGATGACCATCCGGCACTGCCAGACCGCCCGGGCAAGAGACGCGAAAACTGAGCGTTTGACACTGATCCACAGAATCCACTGCTTTGTAGCGATAGGGCAGACCGTCCAGGCCTTTGCTTTGCCAACCCACGTCGTGTGCCGGGATCCAGTTGGGATTGAGGCAGAACCCCCCTAAGCGCAGGTTTAACATATGGGGTTCCCAGTGCGTCATGTCCCAGGCTAGGCGGAATTCTTGACGGACCCAATCCAGGATCCACTGCTTGCGGAACCCTCCATAGGGTGTGTTCAGGACCGTTTGCAACACAACTCGATCGGGCTGGAGGCTGATGCGCAGCCGTACTGGCTCCAAGTCGGTCCATCGCGCCTGTTCCTGCCAGCCTTCTGCGATGGTCAGACCCGAATAATAATCGACCATGCGACTCACATCCTGGAATGTTCCCTGGGGCAGTGAAACCAGGCACGGCACCCAATCGTGTTGCGCAAAGGCAAGTTCGGCCAAGGCAGCGCCGCGCCGCAACAACAAGGTTGCACGAAGGGATGGCGTTTGAACCTGCAGCGACAAACCTTTTTCGCGGATTTGGACGGTTTCCGTATCTTGCCAATCGGGCCAGAGCCGGCCGAGAATGGGCTCCAAACCCTGGGCTCCAGACTGGAATCGATACAGGTGTTTGGCGACTTGGCTCCAGCGCGTCTCGGTGATGTGTGTGCGCAAATCACTGGCCCACAATTTGAGAATGGGCAGCCAGCGCGGGCTGTTTGCTGGCCAGCTGATCGCGCGTTGGGCCCAGCGATGGGCAAACGTGTTGAGCCACAAATCGTTGCGGCCACTGATGGCCCAACGCGAGAGGTTGTATTTGTTTTGCTTTTTCACCGCATTGGACTTCTCAGCTCGGTTCAACAATGCCGATTTGCTACGGCGACGGGTGAGTTGATCAACTCTGCGCCAAGGGTAGGTTCGGGCTACAGCTTGGAATAGCTCGGCCAAGCGCAGCCAATCGGAGTCTGGCAAAGCGCGGTGTTCGTGTAGGTAGCGATTGGGTCGAAAGCCAAAGATTTCAGCATCACCGCTGTACAGGGCAATTGGCTGTCGATCTACACCATTCTGGCTCAAGGCATTTAGTATTTCTTCCAAGCTCAAATCGCCCTGAACATAACGTTGCGTCTTTTGCATCAGCATGGAGGAAGTGAGCAAGACGGGGCACGCGGAGAGACCCAGGCGACTGGGTGCTTTTTTGGGGTAGCCCAAAGCATCCAGAAGATTTTCGGACTCAGTAATAATTCCGCGGAATCCCGCCTCCAAGTACAATTGCTCCAAGCCGTTGGCATACACCATCTCGTTGAGGAGCGCCCATTTCGGTGAACGCCGCAAGTGCTTCTGATACAGCAGATTGCCCCAAGCCAGGTTGGCCCGCACCACATGGGCGGGTGCAAGGGGTCCAATCATCTGAACATAACCGCTGCCAATTAAACTGACCCGGCGCTGGCGCAACAAGACGCGCAGCTGGCGCACCCACTCGGGTGCTCTTCGGGCAATGCGCTCCAAACTGTAGGCATTGATTTCCAGACCAATGGGATGGTTCTCCGCCAGATGAAGTAATGGGAAGTAACATTGATCGATCAACGTATCCAGTTGCTGCTCGTCCACACTTGAATAGGCGGCATTTAAGTGAAAAAAGGCGTAAACCCCGTTCATGATTGCGCCTCGTAGGCCTGGTGAATCGCTCGGGCTACGCGTTGGGCACCGCGCCCGTCCAGTTCGGGCAGATTCGGGCGGGTACTGAAACCTTGGAGGGCCTGAACCTGGTCCTGAAGGTCTTGCGAACTTTTACTGATAAGACAGCCTTGCAAGGCTTCTAGTTTGGCCATTTCATGGGGTTTGCCCGGATCGGCAATGACCAGGGTTGGGATGCGCGCCTGCAAGCACTCCCAAAAACTGATGCCAAACGGGGTGATCGCCCATCGCGCTTGAGCGTACAAGGTTTTCATGTCCGGGTTGTGCCAAATACGAACGTTCAGGCCAGTCTCGATTTGGGGTTCCGGTGCGAGTGGGCCCTGGACCCAGTCGATTGGCGTTGGCCAGTTTTCCAGAAGAGCTGGCAAACTGCGACCCAAGTTCAAGGCGTCACTGCCCCCGGTCAAGACCAATAAATGTTCGGGTCGGTCTGCGGGTCGAATATCGGGGTTGAGGATAAGCGCATGCAAACCGCCAATTTGCCGGGGTCCATCGACGTCCATGATGCTCGGCCGCACCCAGAAATCGGCCGGATCATTTCGCGTGGGATCGACCAAAACGCGAAATCCCGAATGGGGCAGCGCGAGCGCAGGGATTTGCTTCGGCCAATCCAGGATGAGCGGATGGGGTGTCAGGCTTTGAATAAGCGACTCGCGGTTGGAATGGAAGCGGTGGTTGTGGAAGCGCAAGGCGGGGTGCGCGATGGCATCTCCTAAAATTTCCAATTGGGTTCCTGCTGCACAATATTCTTGGAGCGCGCGGGCCAGTTGCAAGCAGCGGCTGAGATGGCCGAGTCCGATTTCAGGTCCAAGCGCGCACACCAATTGGTATTGGGCTGGTCGCCGTGTCGCGGATCGCTGTTGGACGTGTTGGTTGGTGGCCTGTAGGGCCGGATTTTCCTGCCATTGTGTTAACGCCCACTTCAGATCCACGATGCTGTTCGGCGGGTGGGTTTGGTACCAATCTTGGTAGAGGGCTTGGTAGACTTGGTAATCGGCCTGGGTATCAACCGATAATCGCGGTTTTTGCGCAACAGCGAAGCATTGCGGTTCTGGGACTTCTGCAATGGGCGGTGGGTTCTTTTTCAAGGAGGAGCCCAGGTGTTCGCGTTCGCTTTCGTTTGTGGATTGCTTGACCATTTGGGCAAAGAGGGTCTGCGAATAAACATCGAATCCCTCATGGACCCAAACGGTTCCGCTGGGCGGCAAGGCAAGGCGCGGCAAGTGATCCGGCTGGGTCAGGGCGGCCTGAATCAGGCGGGAAAGCGTTTTGGGCTCAATCAGGCCCGAGTCCCCGCAGACATAAACCACGATCTTGGGTTGGATCTGGTCGACCAGGCTAGCAACCCGACCGACCAGATCGGCGGTTGGGCCCGGGTAGGCAAAGACTTTGACTTGATGGTTGTTTAATTCCTCGATCAACGGCTGATTGCTCGGTTCCTGGGTGGTCGCGACCCAAACCTGATCGAGTTCAGGAACCTGCTGAAGGCGTTCTAAGACGCGCAGGATTAAGGGTTTACCGGCAAGGTCGAGAAGGTGCTTGGCAGGGAGGCGCGAACTGCTGAGCCGGGCACCGACCACGGCGATAATGGGCGGTTCGCTCAAGGCTTCCATGTGTCGCGGATGGCTTTGAGCGGACGCAAACCGTCCTGAGGGTCGCGGCGCCAATCGCGCTCAGGCCGTTCTTCGGCCAGTGGCATTTTGATGCCGGACCCATCCGCCATGATGCCGGTGCGGATGTCTTGGATCACGGCTTGGATTTGATCGGGTAACCAACAGTGGCCCATGGCGAACTCGTCGCCCTTGCCATCCAGGTCGAGGTGAAATTCGACAATGTCTGCACCAAATCGATGGACCGCGCGGTGCAGGATGGCCGCTGAAACGGTGTGGTCGGACCAGCCGACTTTGCATTCGGTCTCGCGGCGTAATGTGTCCATGGCACTTAAATTGGCTTCGTGGGGCGGCGTGGGATAGAGCGAAACACAATGCAGCAACGTGATATCGCGGCAGAAGTGGTTTTTCAGGGTCATGACCGCGTGTTTGACCTCATCTAAATCGGCCATGCCGGTTGAGATGACGACGGGTTTTTCCGTCTCAGCACATTTTTTGAGCAAAGCGTCCCAGGTCAATTCATAGGAACCAACCTTGAGGACCGATACATGCGGGTTCACCAAGTCGACGGTTTCCAGGTCAAACGGCGAGATCCAAAACTCGATCTTTTCTTTGGCGGCATGCTCGGCCAAGACGGGCAAATAGGTATCGGGTAACTCCCACTGTTTACGTGCCTTATGCTGTTCAGAGCGTTCCAGGATTTCGGGCGCAAAGAGTTTGTCGATTTTGAAGGATTGGAATTTGACGGCATCACACCCAATCCGTTTGGCGCAGGAGATAAACGACCGACAGCGATTCAAATCCTGGTTGTGATTACTCGAAACTTCGGCCACAAACTTGACCATGACAAACCACCGACAAATGCTGAATTCTAAACATCTTAGCAGAAGCTGTCCTTATCGCTAGAATGAGGAAGGCCTCAAAGCTTACATCGGAAGATAAAAAACAGAGCTTTAGGTCGCGGGAGCATTCCGCAAATCTTTGATTTAAAAGGCGTGAATATGTTGCCAATTCGTGATGTAGAGCACCTGATTCGGGCCATGGATCAGGGTTTTGACCCCAAATTCCTGTTTTTTTGGGGCCACACCCCGCCGCGTTCGGGGGTCAATAAAAGTTGTTTCAGTCAATGGTTCCCTGCCGCATTCGAACTGGAAGGCCAGGTATATCCAACGGCCGAACACTACATGATGGCGAAAAAAGCGCGTTTGTTTGCAGACGAACAGATCAGGCCGGCTATCCTTGCCGCTGACCATCCGGGCGAAGCTAAAAAACTCGGCCGCCAGGTCCAGGGTTTTGACGAGTCGATTTGGGCTGCAGCGCGCTGGTCGATAGTTGTGGCCGCGAATCGGGCCAAGTTTGGCCAAAACCCGGAAATGAAGGCCTTTCTGCTTGCAACCGGTGAACGGGTCCTGGTAGAGGCCAGCCCATACGACCGGATTTGGGGTATTGGTTTAGGTGAACGGGATCCTTCAGCGGCTAATCCCACCACGTGGAAGGGCCTGAACCTGTTGGGCTTTGCCTTGATGGAGGTCCGTCAACTACTCGTGTAATCCGTTCACTAGGCCAAGCTTTTGTCATTCGCTTGGAAGACCTTTAGCCGCCGACACGGGTCCGTTTCTTTGGAAATGCATAGAGAATGAATCGCCGTGCTGGGTGGTCACAGTTGTGCGCTGAAGCACTTTTTCGAAAATTTCTTTTCATTTTTAGAATCATAAGTTGTCATGCTTGTTTCATTTGTGTGATATGTAATTAAAATCGTTTGTTTATTAAGGTTGTGTATTTATGTTGATGTTTCTGTTTTTGTTGGGGTCCGATGTCCTAAGGTTTGGTCCCTTTGAGGTTTTTGAACCACTGGATCGCCGAGAAATAGTGGTTTCCCAGCAGGGCGAGGTGTTCCTGTTGGACCGCACTAATTGCCTGATTCACCCCTATTCGCCACAAGGTGAAGCGCTTCCTGTATTTGGCGGCAAGGGTCAAGGGCCGGGAGAATTGGTGCGACCCCTGCAAATACAAATCAATGGACAAAAAATTATGGTTTTCGACTTTAATGGTGGTCTGACCTTTCATGTGTTTTCTCTGGACGGCACGTTTTTAGAGACGCAAAAGCAGCCAGAAGGTATGCCTTCACGGCCTTACGGGGATGGCTGGCTTCAGCCCACTTGGCGCTATGCCATCAATGGGGCGAAAGGTGATCCGGGCGGTTTGGATTGGATCGATGCGGAAGGCAAAAAGTCGACTTTGTTAAATATGCGGCCTCCAGGTGCGGAGACAGTAGAGGCAGAACAGCCCATGATGATGTTCAAACCGGGTCCTGATGGGGTCATGCACTTCAAAATGAATCCTGCACCCGGATAATCCGCGAATTGAAGTAGATCTAAATATGGGTCGCGTTTATGTCAGCTGGTCTGGTCCCATCGCAAAAGTATCCGTTATTGATATGACCACAAAACAAGTCATTCAAACCTTGACCGCCGCTGACAACCCCAAAATTCCTTTTAATGAGGATTGGGGCAAACAGGAAATTGCGATTCAGAATGAAAAAAATAAGTCTCGCCCTTTCAAGATGGTCAATGATCCCGATTTTCCTGAATTCTTTCCGCCCTGTCGCAACCTGTTTGTACCGGGCGATGGACGGGTCTATTTTGAACGATGGTCGGGCACCCCCAACAAACGCGGACCTCTTCTTGTGTGGGATGAACAAGGTCAGGCCGTGCAATCATCCCTGCGACCCGAGTCATTGGAACGCATCGTGGTTATCCTCAAAGGCATGGCGTATGTGCTCACTTTTGATGATGAAGAGGCGGGTCTGGCCCGTGTACCTGTTGAACAAATTGAGGCCTTTGTCCAGGCGCACCCGATTATTGAGTAGGTTTAAACGCTGTCTTCTAGGGCGGTCAGGATATGGATGGCGTTCACAGCAGCCTCAGCGTTTGCCAGAGCAGCTTGGCGTGTTTCCCCGGTAGCCATGACCAGTCCGGCCCGGGCCGGATGGTTGTGGATCGGTGCGATCACATCGCCCGGCTTGACCCGGATCTCGCGGTAAAACACATTTGGGTGTTCTTCTGGCTCCAAATCGTCAACAATCTCAACCCGGCCCGGTGGCGGAAATAAATAGCGCTGCACAACTGGAACCTGTCGTTGTTCCAACCAAGCTTTGGGGTCAAGCGTTTCGCCCAAGACGAGTTGGATCGCCAAACCCACAAAATCCACACCGGTGGAGTAGGGGATTTCGTGGGTGCAGAAGTAGCCGCCACTCAAACGGGTGGCCACCTCAATCAAAGTCGGCTGACCCTTGTGGATGACGATATCCCCTTTCAAAACGCCGTTGTCCAAGCCGAGGGCATGCGCAGCCAGCTGTAATAAACGATCGGTCTGCCTAAGCATCGCTTCGGGCAAAATGGAGGGCAGTTCTCCGCCATCCTCCACAATGTGCGGTCTGGTGTTCGGCAACAGGCTGTAGTTGCGATCGGAAAATCCAATCGTGTGGCATTCGCCATGGATAACCAGACTTTCGGTACTGAGTTGCGGGCCTTCCAGGTAGGCTTCGCCTATCAATTCACCGCTGGGGCTGAACGAGCGACTGTATTCAACGGCCCAATCCAAATCTGAACGGGCATCCAGGAGTAGGACGCCACGAGAGCCACGGCTATCCACAGGTTTGAGGACAACCTCACCATGTTGTTGGATCCAGTTGGCTAAGTCCTCCGCATTACCGATACTTGTGAAGGCGGGGATTGGGAGGTCAAAAGTCTGGAAACGTTCTTTCATCTGGCGTTTGTGCATGGCCCATGCCGCTGTTCGGGGTCGGACCCCAACCAGGTTGAAGGCTTCGTTGACCGCTGCGACCGTGTGGGGCACGTCGGTCGCCAAACACAGACAGCCGTTCAACGGACCGATCTGTTCGATCCGTGCGCGGACCGCACTCAGGGTGGCGTTTGGATCATAAGTATCCGCTATCAGGGCTTGATCCGCCTGCTTAAAACAAGGTGCGTTTGGATTACGATCGCTAACCCAAACCTCCAGGCCCATCGCCTTGGCTTTTTTTACGCCCGGCACCGTTTCGATGCCGCCGCCGACAAACAGGATCCGTTTCAAAAGTACAACCCACCGTTGATATTAAGGGTCTGTGCGGTCATGTAACTACTGGCCTCACTTGCCAAATAAACGACTGCCTGCGCGACTTCTTCCGGGGTGCCCATCCGTTGCAGCAAAATATTTTTCGTTGCTGCTTGGACGGCAGCACTTTGTAAACCCGCTTGGGCCATTTCCGAGGCAATTAAGCCAGCCGCCACCGTATTGGCCCGAATGCCAAACGGAGCACCAAATCGGGCAAATACCTGGGCCAAGCTGATCAGACCCGCCTTACTTGCCGCGTAGTGGGCGGTTCGCGGGCCCCCGTATTGACCGCTTACCGATCCAATAAACACGACCGAACTCTGTTTCGCCGCCTTGAGCAGCGGCAAGGCCGCCTGGCTGACCAGAAACGGACCTTTTAAATTTACGTCGAGGATGCGATCCCAGTCCTCTGGTTGGATTTGATCAAAATCCGTGGGTTTATTGATACCGGCATTGTTGACCAGAATATCTAAGCGACCCCACAGTCCGGTCAATTGTTCTATTACCGCGTGAACTTGATCGGGCTCGCTTTGATCCATGGCGTAGGCGGCACAGGGCAAACCCTTTGCCGCAAGCTCTTCAATGCGATTTCGCGCCTGATCATGGCGGTCGAGGTAGGTGAAAACCACGTCGGCACCAGCCTCCCCCAGCGCCTGTACGATAGCAGCGCCAATCCCACGACTACCGCCGGTCACCAAGGCTTTTTTACCGGTGAGATTTGTCAATCCAAACTCCTTTTGCGCGCCATGACATGGTAGGCGGCTTGAACGATTGCGGGTGAGGTTAGGCCATAGTGGTGGCGCAGTTCATCGCCTTCCCCCGATTCGCCAAAACGATCGGCGACGCCGACCATTTCAATTGGACAGGGCACGCTGCGGGCCAGTGCTTCGGCGACGGCTGAACCCAGCCCACCCAATTGGTTGTGGTCTTCAACGGTTACAAAAGCGCCGCTGGATTGGGCCTGATGGATCAATAGTTCCGTGTCGAGCGGCTTGAGGGTCGGCATCAATACCAAACCTGCATCGGTACCCTGATCACGAAGCGTTTTCAGGGCCAATAACGCTTCAAAGGCAACCGAACCGCAGGCGACCAGAGTCACGTCGTGCCCGGCCATCAGCAGTTGCCCTTTGCCAATCACAAAAGGTTGGCCCGCTTCGAGGAATCGCTGCGCTGGGCTGCGACCAGTGCGCATGTACACGGGACCGGGATGTTCAAGGATGGCACGTGTCGCACAATGCACTTGAAGTGGATCGACGGGCGCAATGACGGTCATGTTCGGAATAGCGCGAAACATGGCTAAATCTTCGAGACATTGGGCGGAAGCCCCATCGGGCCCAACTTCCATGCCCGGATGACTGGCGACGATTTTGACATTGGCCTTGGCATAGGCGATTGAGAGGCGGGCCTGCTCAATCGCGCGCATACAAAACACGGCAAAGGTCGTGACGACGGCGGGTTCACCGGTTTCACGTGCAAAACCAGCGGCCAGCGCCATCATGTTTTGTTCGGCGATTCCGCATTGAAAGAAGCGCTGAGGAAAGGCTTTGCGGAAATGGTGAACACCGGTTCCGCCAGCTACATCGCCATCAAATACGGCAAAAGCGAAATGGTCGGCCCAATGACACAACGCTTTGCCAAACGCTTCGCGCAGAGAATCGCCACTGGATCCAATCAGTTGCGGTTGATTCATGCGGTGACCTCCCAAACTGCGGCAAGACGCTCGAAAATATCGAGAGCCAGCCATTCCTCAACGCTTTCTGAATGACACCCACATTCGCGCAAGGCGTTGCACAGTTCGTCGGGGTTGAGTTTAACCGAGCCGTGCCACGGCGGTTTGTCCTCCATGTAGGAAACGCCTTTGCCTTTCAAGGTGTGGGCGATGATGAGGTGGGGTTGGTTGGGTTGCCTATCTTCAAACGCCTTGGGCCAGGCCTGCCAATCGTGACCGTCGATTTCGGTGACGTGCCAGCCAAAGGCGGTCCATTTGGCGCGTAACGGTTCCAGGCCCAGGATATTGGCGTTGCGATCATCGCTTTGCAATTTGTTGTAGTCGATGATGGCAGTCAGATGATTCAAGCGGTAATGCGCCGCAAACATAGCACCTTCCCACACCTCGCCCTCCTGGCACTCTCCATCGCCAAGCAACGTGTAGAAGCGGTTATTGCGGCCCTGGTAGCGGTTACCCAGCGCCATGCCAATCGCCGCCGAAAAGCCTTGGCCCAGGCTACCTGTGGAGGCTTCTACTTGCGGTAGGTCGGCTACAGAAGGATGGCCTTGTAGGCGCGAACCCAGTTTGCGGAAGGTCGCCAGTTCGGCGAAAGGGATGTGGCCCGTCAAGGCCAGGACGGCGTATAAGGCAGGTGCTGCATGGCCTTTGGAGAGGACAAAACGGTCGCCCGGTTGGAGCCGTTCCAAGTACAGGTGAAGCAGGCACTCGATGGCCGAAAGCGATCCGCCCGGATGACCCGATCCGGCGTGATAAATCATGGCGAGCACCAGTTGTCGGGCGCGTTGGGCCTGAACCGCTGCGTTCATGGTTTTTCCCCCAGAAGATTGATGCTGCGACCGATACCCAGTGCGGCGAGCGCGCGGTACAGGTCGGTTAAGAGTTGTGGTTGGGCATCGTACAGGTGGGATTCAAAAGACATTCGGGCAACGTGGGCAACGGGGCCATGCTCCGGGTTCTCCAGATAGTTTAACCCGCCAAGTGCCAACGCTTCCATGGGGAATGAGGCCTGTTGATCAAGAATCTGAAAGCCTTGTTCTTTCAGCAAGTTGGTGAGACTGGTTGGATTGAAATAGTGCAGGTGGTGGTTGGGTACGAACCACCAGGGTTTTTGGCCCGCTTGGAGCAGTGCGGCTTGCAGGGGATTGCCTTCGTTGGGGACTTCGATCCAGACTCGGCCAGCGGGCCGAAGCCAGGAAAACAGCCTGTGGATCAGGGCACGTGGATTGGAGATGTGCTCCAGAACAAATGCGCAATGAATTGCGTCGAACGGTTCGTCGATCTGCGTGTCAGCCCAGTCTGATTGGATCAAGTTGAGACCCAGGTCCTCCTGTGCGAACTGGCAGGCGAGTGGCGAGGGTTCAATTCCCGTGGGCTGCCAGCCCAACTCCTGAGCGGCTTTGAGGAAGAACCCGCCGCCGGCCCCAATGTCCAGGATGCGGCCCGGATTGCCGAGTTGACCCAGGCGACTGCGATAGACCCGCCGCCAATACGACCACTCGCGTTTGGCTTTGAGCAGGTACTCCGGCTTTTCTTTTTGGTAAAACGCCTCGCGATAAAAGGCCTGTGCATCAGGTGGATTTGGTACCGACCAAAAACCACAGGGATCCTGAACCAAACCGAGTGCCTGTGGGTTCCAGGTCATGCCGATAGCTCCGCAATAAGGTCCGTTAATAGCGGCTGGAGCAGGACACAGGCTTTTTGTGAACCTTCAAACTGGATTTGCAGGGTCTGCAGGTTATCCGCAATTTCGCGGTACACATCAGATTTTGTTTTGGTTTCGCGTTCCAGGTCTGCTGCCTGAAACAAGCTGGCCTGAACGAACCCGCTGAAAATGGTCAGGTTCTGGTTGAGCTCTTCGTAGGTTTGACAGGTTTGATCGAGTTGTTGGAGGCGTTTGCGCAACGCCTCGGGTCGGTTCTGGTTCATGACTTTACGGGCCTCTTCAACTTGTTCCAGTGCGGTGCTGCTCAAGCTGGTAATGCTTTGAACCCGGGTGAGAAAAAGCGTTAAACAGGGCAGTAGATCGGGTGGTGATTTGGCCTGGGATTGGGCGCGTTTCACGGCCAATGCAAGGGTTTGGCGCACATCGGTGGTGAAGAATCGCTGGGCGGCGACCAGCAATGGCATTTGCTCAAAACCACGGATGTGGGCGCCGCCCTCGGTCGCGTTGATCAGGTTGAGCTCGGGTTGCTTTTTATGGATTTTTTTGGCGAAGTCCTGGTACCAGAAAATGAAATTTTGGTAGTTATTGACCGTGCGGATCTGGCCGCCAAAATAGGCGGGCACCATCCGTTCGTTGGGTTTGAGGAATTCAAAATCCAAGTTGGTTCCCGATTGCGTGTAAATTTTGCCGCCAGTCAAGGCCAGGTCCTGGCCGATCAGCACAATTGGATCGCAACCCATGATGTGCGCGCAACTGGTCGCGTCTGTAGCGACAGACCCGCCGGTATCAATCAGGATTCGCTTCAGGGCAGGCACCTGTTCGGACAACCAAGTCGTGGCTAAATTGGCGATCGTGTTGTAAACGAAGGTCGGGTTGGGGTGCATTTCGAAGATTTGCCGATCACAGTGGTCGGGCAGCAGGAAAACCGTTTCTGCGAGGTTTTGACAGCCTTCGATCAGGAATCGGTAATCCTGAGCTTCGATGTGGACCAGGAAATGCGGTTTGATCCCGTAATACTCCAGACTTCTAGCCACCCGTGAGACGGCAAAAATCAGGACCTGGTCCTGGTAGGCCATGAGGTACTGCAGGTTCTTTTCTAATGATGGGCCAGCTGCGACAATGACGGCGGGCAAGCCTTTGCAGGATCCAACCAGTCCATCCAAAGCTGGTGTTTGGCGGGTTAAGGGCAAACTGCGCAGGGTGCTGGCCAGAATGGTTGTGCCAACCGACTCGAAGGTAGATCTGCCGACAGCCCTGTATTGGCGATACTTTTCAACTAATTCGTAGGCTTGGTTGGCCTGTTCGGGAAAATGTTGGCGGTGGTATGGGGTGACAAATAAACGGGTCACGATATTGGCGGGCATGTTTTGGTAGAACCAGTCTTCCAATTCGTCCAGGTCACAGAAGATGGCCACCTGCTCGGGATCGAACCAGCCCAGATCGATGCGACATAAGAAGGCTGCCAGACACAGCGGTTCGGGTTCGTACACCACGCACAAAGCATCATCGGCCCGCTGATCGTTTTCGATGAAATAGCCGAGCCCCAGGCCGATATGCACATGTAGACGTTGGGGATCGGGAGGCACCATTTTCTGGGCTTCACGCAACGGGTCAAAGGAACTGTGCACCATTTTGTCGCGTATCTTTAAGGTTTCAAGGCCACTGCGCGCGGGAACAATCTCGATCTGGTCCCAATCTATTGCGTCCAAGGCTTTGGCCAAGTGGGGTTGTGCACGGATAAGCCGTTGTTTGTTGTGTTCAAATTGGGGTTGACGTGGGCCCTGCACGGCTTCCTCTTGGGAATTGAATTCGGACTGTGAAAAAATTGTACCCTAAGTTGAGGAGTTGCTTATGGAAACGCTGAAACTGATGATGGATGGCCAGCCCGTGGCGGTCGAACAAGCCACGATTCCGGTCATGGACCACGGGTTCCTGTTTGGAGACTGTATTTACGAGGTATTACGCAGTCGCAATGGCCAACCGTTCCTGTGGGCAACCCACCTCAAACGCCTGCATTATTCGGCTAGCCAAATCGATTTGGAATTGCCGTGTAGCGATGACGTGCTGCGGGCAGAGTTTCAAACCATGATTGATGCGTTTGAGGGTCAGGACCTGCAAATGCGCTTTATTGTGACCCGCGGGGTTGGACCGTTGAGCCACGAGCCCGGCCAATGCATTAAGCCTTGCCGGATTTTGATTGCGCGGCCGTTGACCAAGCCTTCTGGGCATCAGTATGCCAAAGGCGTGGCTTTGTATCGGGAAGAGGCGACCAATCCAATGGAGAAGGGCCACATCAAGTCGGGCAATGTCAAAATGGTCCTAGCCCTGCATCGCGCGCAACAGTTGGGTTTTTATGAAGCCATTCGGCTCAATCCCCAGGGCAAAATAGCCGAGTGTGCCACCTCCAACCTGTTTTGGTTTGATGCGGCAGGGGTCCTGCATACACCCAGCGTGGAGGCTGGCATCCTGAAAGGCGTTACGCGCGAATTGGTCTTGTATTTGGCGGTTCAGGCCGGATTCCCCCTGCAAGAGGGACTGTATACTTGGTCGGATTTGCAACAAGCCAGCGAAGTGTTTATTACCTCTACTTCACGCGGGATCTTGCCTGTTAGCAGGATTGGCAACCAGATTTATGCAGTGGGTTCGAATACGCAAACCTTGATGGACCGCCTGGAACGGGCGCCTGATATCGAATTGGACTTTTAATTTGCTCAAGATCGCCTCATATTTTCCGAAGAGGGAAGCAAAAGGGGGATTGTATGGAAGATCGGGTTGTTTTAAATCGGCGTCGCCACATTCGATTCAGTCCGGAACTGCTGGATATCGCCATTGTCGGTGAACCCAGTGAGAGTCTGGATGGCCTGGAAACGGGGGAATTTTCAGGGCGCAACGCGGGCTTGATCCTGGAAGAATCCTATAGCGGATGCTCCTTGTTGTTTAAAGAAGGCCGCCACCTCAAACGCCGACCGGAAGAAGATCCCGACCAGGAAGTGACCGATACGCGTTTTGAAATTGGTCAGTATTATCGGCTCCAAGTTGGACGGTTGGCGCCCTTGCGCTGTGTGGTGCGTTGGCGCAAAGAAATGGAACCGGGCATCGCCAAAATCGGCTTCGAATTTTTGGAATAATTCACAGCGGTGGGTGTTTTGGCCGTCAGGCTCAGGTCAGCATGACAAAACCTAAAAGCATACACATTGAAGCGGTGACGCCAATTCTCAGGGTCGCCAATTTGGCACAAAGCCTTGATTATTATGCAGATTGTCTGGGATTTGAGTGCCAGTGGCAGGTCCAGGACTTTGCTGCAGTGGGTCGGAACAAGGCCTGCATCATGTTGTGCCAAGGCGATCAGGGTCAACCGGGTACTTGGCTGTGGATTGCGGCTAATGACGTCGATCTTCTCCACGATGAATTCCTCGCGCGCGGTGCGGTAATCCGCCACCCGCCCACCAATTACCCTTGGGATTCGCGCGAATTGCATGTTTTTGACCTGGACGGCCATGTCCTGCGCTTCGGTTCGGATCTCAAGGCGGGCGAACCCATGGGCCCCTGGTTGAACGGCCACGGCCAACTCTGGTCCCCCGACGAATCCGGAACCTGGCAAAAAATGAATTAGAGGCTGTTCCGGAGCCCTCTTTGTTTAGGCATAGCCAGGCATTTAGTGGGCGGAATCATCAGCTTTTCGAGCCACTTTTTTTTCAAGGTCTGCCATGTTGAGTACCTGTTTATTAAAGGCTTCGCGAATTCGTTCGTCCCATTCGTAGATAATGGCTTCGGGGGAATCGCAAAAAAAGTTGAGAACTGGGTCTGAGGACCACATATAGACATTTTGGTCCTCGTCATAATAAACCTCGTACACCGAATAGCCTTCATCTGTTTGGATGACACGGTAATTCCAGGACATTGTTACCACCTCAGTGAATGTGCATGTCAAATTAGCAGAGGGTACCAATTAAAACCTATGCCAAATTCTGATTATTGATCATTTTTTCAGCAGGAGTAATAATTGGGCCAGATTTTTACATTCTGGATTTTTCTTGTACCCGCACAATCGTCTGTTTCTAAGGCTTGTCTCCCCGCCATGCCTGAAAAATATCAGCAGGCCAATCTGTCCTTTCATGTCAATTTTGAATGGGTTGAGGCGCAAGGCAAGCTCTGTCTAAAAAGTTTGACCTGCCGGATCAACCCATTCACGTGGACTTAACTTTTGAATTGCAGCCTGACTGCCAAAGTCTGTGGCAGGCGATTGGATTTACAGTCGGTTCGAGGTTGACCCTATATTGGTAGCACGGCCAAAGCTGGGCCCATGCGATTGCGCATACCGCCAAACGCTTTGAAATTGCCCTTGATTACAAGCCTCAACGGATTTGCGTCTTTTATGAAGGGCAGGCGATTCGAGGTGCTGCCTGTAATTTCGCCCTTACAGGGCTGGGCTGTGGGTTGGGCGGTGGACCCCAGGCCTGCGCTCGGTTCGCAACGCTCACCGGCCTTGACCTGGGTTCTTTAATCAAGAAGGTTTCATATTGGGATGGATTTTTTTCCACATTTTTTGCGCAAGGAATCCGCATGGTTTCCACAGTTTTTTTCACAAGAATCAGCACACGAGAACGATAAAGTAAATAAAATAAGTTGTTTACATGTTTCACGTTTTAGAGGGAGTCGTTCCTGCTGGATCTTGTTTTCTATCAATTAGTTAGGTGAAATTTTTGGCTAGGCTACTTGCTGTGGCTTTTTGTTGCGTTGGTTTTCCAGGTGGATTTGCTCATCGTAAACGGTCTTTTTGTGGGCAATCGCCACCAAGATTCGATTCCAGCGAATGCCCACGTTACGAATCGCTTCCCAATGGCTTTGTCCTCGGTTGCGATAAGTGCGATAGGCATCATTGGCCCATTGGTGTTTGGACAGGCTGTAGAAAACAAAGAGGCTCATCGCCGTTTGGAGGTGCCTGTTACAGGCTTGCCGATACGCTTTTCTGGGCCTAGGCACAAACTGTCCGCTTTCACGTAACGCTTTTGCCTTTTTAGCGTTGGGGGTTCCAGAGCTTCGTTCCACGGGTGCCATGCCCGAATAGGCCGATAGCTGGCTGTCGGTGATTTGCGACCAGTCCTCACCCACATAAGCCAATAGGCGGACCAAGGTTTTGGGGCCCATACCTTTAATCGATTTGAAGCAGACGCCAACGTCCCACTTCGCAACGAGCTGTCCTGCACGTTTGACCCAAAGCTGCTCTTCCTGAAGACAAAATCTTAAGCTTTTGACGATTAATTGAATAATCTCAGCACTCTCCGACTTGGCCAATCGTTTGAGCCCTTTGAGCAGCGCTTCTAAGTCTTTGCCCTTGGTGGAAATCTTGCGTTTGGTTAAATAGGCTTCAAAAGCCTTGATCCCCGTGTTTTTCCAGATCTTTAAGTTGCTGAACACTTCGAGAAACCACAGGGTCTCATTGGCCAGGCCCATTTGTTTGATCCCAGGATCGAGGACATCGACTTCCTGCCAAAAACGTTGCCAGTTCCCCGTCTTGATTTCGCGAATCTGGTTCAGGGCCTGGGCAATTTTTCGTGCCTTTTGAACCCGTTCCGGAGGGGGTTGATAGCGGGTTAATTGTGACTCCATCTCCATCAAGTAACGCGCACAGACGTATGCGTCCAAGGCGTCAGATTTGCACCCGGACCCATCGACTATCCTACGATAAGCCGCTGTTTTGGAGGCACTTAACTCGTACAGATCGGTAAAGCCCTTGATGGTTAACAAGAACATGAGTTGGGGATGACCCGCTTCGACGCCGATCACCAGGTTCGAATCCATGCGTTTCTGGATCCACGATAGGCAATCGATGAGCTCTTCATTTTTACTGACCTTTTTCTCCATCAGGATCATTTTGCCTTTGTCCAAACAACACAGCGCTTGGTAGCCTTTGCGGCTGGGATCGATTCCTACAAAAAGTGTCATTAAAACCTCCGTTCGGTAAAATGGACGTTGCAGGGAGGTACGAACAGCCGTTTATGTCGCTCAAAGCGTTTTCTTTAATCGACCGTTAGTCCCTGCAAAGGAAGGCTGGCCGCTGTTCCCCGGAGGAAAATCGCTATTATTGGCGGTACGAGCGTTGCCAGCCTTCCGCCCTCCAGAAAACATAGGACCCTATCCAGGATTGGCCCAATTAACCCAGGTTGTTCCTCAAGGGATTGCTACCCACGGTTGGTGCGAGTCCCCGAAAAATTGAGGGGGGTCGTTTTTGGCGACTACCCCTATATATTCAGGTACTTATCAACCCTGAACAGGTGTCCTGCTCTTATAAACGGCTTCGAAAATGGCGGCCTTTCAGGCCTGTTCCGAGTTGGTTTGCGGCTGGCCAGAAGCACAGGTCATTTCGCATCTGTTTTTTACTTTGTCCATCTCAGACGCGCATTGGTTTGGCCGCCATTTTTGGCACATCACGGTTTTATTGGTATTTGAAATTTTTTGGTTGACCGGCCTGAAAGGTCGGTTGTTTTCAGAGCACGGGTCAAAGACGGACACGCCGTGTCCGTCTGTAGGCCCGTGTACAAGCCAGCCTCCGCAAGGCGGCCTGTAAGGTCGCAATTCCCGCGTTGACGTTCATTGCACAAGATTAGGTCCACAGATGGTTTTCATCGAAATCAACTCGGTTCTTTTTAAGCAGGGCTATGAATTCCTCCTCAAAATCCACCGTTTGATGATGCAACTCCTGATTGGCAATATAGCGGTATACCGCATCGACATGGGTTGGAGATACGCTAAATCCCCCATAGCCTGGCTGCCAGTAGAAATGGTCCAATCCCAGGTTTTTGATCCATTTGGACGAACTTTCCTTGATTTCACCTACCAATTCCGGAGCCGTCATTTTTTTGCCCAGCCTGACCAAAATGTGGGCGTGTTCCACATACCCGTTTACGATAAGCGGCGAGTGGCCCAAATGGGAACAAGATCCGTGCAGGTAGCGAAAAACTTCCTGCCTTAAGCCCTTTTCTTGGAAAAATGCACGGCGTTTTTTAGTGGAAAAGACCAAATGCATGTAGCACTGAAATAAAGATTGCGACATTTTTAGATTCTTTGGCAATGTTAATTTTTGGATATTGTAGCATTAATTTCAAATTTTTATATATGATGTGATTTTTTTTATTTAATGCCGCCCTTACAGGGCTGGGCTGTGGGTTGGGCGGTGGACCCCAGGCCTGCGCTCGGTTCGCAACACTCACCGGCCTTGACCTGGGCTTCGAAAATGGCGGCCTTTCAGGCCTGTTCCGAGTTGGTTTGCGGCTGGATGGGAATGGATTGGCCGTGTTCGTTGAGGGCGACCATGATGAAGACGCCGCGGGTACACAAGGCGCGATTGCCGCTGAGCGGATCTTCGGAGAAGAGGCTGACCTCGACTTGCATGGAACTGCGACCGGTGCCAATGACACGTGCCACACATTCTGCCAATTGACCGACCTTGATGGGACTGTGAAAGTTGATTTTCTCCGTTGAAGCGGTAACGACGGTTTGGCGGCAATAGCGGCTGGCGGCGATGAAGGCCGCCTTGTCCATCAAGGCCAAAGCGTGACCGCCAAACAAGGTACCGTAATGGTTGGTCTGATTGGGAAAAACCATTTCGGTAATGCGAGTTTCTTCGAGGGGTTGTGACAAATTTGGCCTCCGACTGCGGAACCTATGCAACAAAGTGGGCTAACCCTAATCGAGTTTCTCGCCCGCGGCAAGGCCCAATTCTGGTCGGTGGGCTGATGTTGCTGCCGGAGATTAGGCCAAAACCCAATCCGCCACTTCAACCAGGAGGAAAAGTTTTTCTACGATAGCAAGGCCTTAAAGGCGCGTAAGCCCAAAAGCGCCCAGGTCTGCGGTCGGTTCGCAGCGCTCACCAACCTTAACCTGGGCGTTGATAATAGAGGCCATGAAGGCCTACTCCGATATGGTTTGCGTGGGCCGGAAATCTTTCTTAGGCCGATTTCAAGGAGGCCATGTCGATGGAAAAGCGGTACTTGACGTCCGATTTGAGGAGCCGGTCATACGCTTCATTGATTTGCTTCATGGCGATGACTTCAACATCGCTGGTAATGTTGTGCTGACCGCAGAAATCCAACATTTCCTGAGTTTCCTTGATACCGCCGATCAGCGAACCACCAACACTTTTCCGGCCGAACAAAAGCCCAAAAGGTGCAACGGGCATCGGTTTCTCGGGTGCCCCGACCAGGGTCAGTTTACCGTCCAAGCCCAACATGTGAATGTAGCTATTTAAATCGTGATCCGCGGAAATGGTGTCGAGGATGAAATCAAAGGAATTGGCGTGTTTCTGCATTTCCGCTGGGTCCTTGGAAAGAATAACTTCGTGCGCGCCCAAGCGCAGTGCATCGTCTTTTTTGTTGGGCGATGTGGTGAACACTGCCACGTGGGCACCAAACGCCCGGGCGAATTTGACGCCCATGTGACCCAAACCGCCCAAGCCGACAATGCCGACTTTTTTGCCTTGAATATCGCCCCAACGCCGGATCGGCGAATAGGTTGTGATTCCGGCACACAACAACGGCGCTGCACCCGCCAAGTCCAGGTTTTCGGGTACTTTGAGAACGAATCTTTTGTCGACGACCACCGATTCGGAATAGCCGCCATAGGTCACGCCACCCAGGTGTTTGTCGGGGCCGTTATAAGTAAAGACCGCATTGCCACAGAACTGCTCGACATGCGCTTTGCACATGGGGCAATCGTGATCGGAATCGACGATACAGCCGACACCGACGGCATCGCCAACTTTGAAGCCGCTGACCTCCGAACCTACAGCAGTAACCCGGCCGACAATTTCGTGGCCCGGAACACACGGATAAACGGTGGGCATAATACTGCTCCACTCGTTGCGTACGGTGTGCAGGTCGCTATGGCAAACCCCGCAAAACAGAATATCAATGGCGACGTCGTGTGCGGTGGGTTCCCGCCGCGAGATGGTATCGAGCGCCAATGGGGCAGTGGCACTGGCTGCAGAAAAGGCTTTGGTTTTTTTCATGGATACATGCTCCTTATTTTGATGAGGGTACCGATGGCAACAACCATCGGTAGATTTTGGTTTGAAAAAAGGGATTGGATTATTTGCGGACCATTTGGGCCAAACGTTCGGGGTAGCGGGCACCCTGAATGGGAATGGCAGCCGCAGCATTTTCCAGGTTTTGGACCTCCTGAGCCGAAAGCGAAACGTTTAAGGCGCCGAGATTCTCCTCCAAGCGGGTGAGTTGGGTCGTACCGGGAATCGGCACGATCCACGGTTGTTTGGCCAATAACCAAGCCAAGGCGATTTGGGCAGCAGTTGCCTGCTTTTCGACGGCGAGCAATTGGATGAGTTGGACCAGGGCCTGGTTGGCTGCCAAAGCCTCCGGTTGGAAGCGCGGCAGATTGGCCCTGAAATCGTTTTTTTCCAATTGGTTGTGGTTGAGAATAGCTCCGGTCAGGAATCCGCGGCCCAGCGGGCTGTAGGGCACAAATCCGATGCCGAGTTCGGAAAGGGTGGGGATGATTTCGGCTTCTGGTTCACGCCACCACAACGAGTATTCGCTTTGAAGCGCTGCAACAGGCTGTACCGCATGGGCCCGTCTGATGATGTCGGGGCTGGCTTCGGATAAGCCAAAAAAGCGCACTTTTCCTGCCTGGATCAAATCCTTCACGGTTCCCGCCACGTCCTCGATGGGCACGGAAGGGTCAACCCGGTGCTGGTAAAACAGATCAATTACGTCTGTCTTCAGGCGTTGGAGGCTGGCCTCCGCAACGGCGCGAATCTGTTCAGGACGGCTGTTGAGACCGGGCATTTTCTCGGCAACATTAAACGCCGAGTCGGGTTTGAGATCAAAACCAAACTTGGTGGCAAGGACCACCTGATTGCGCAGGGGTGCCAGCGCTTCGCCGACCAACGCCTCGTTGGTGTAGGGCCCGTAAACTTCGGCCGTATCAAAAAAGCTAATACCACGCGCGACGGCCGTGCGCAAAAGTTGGATCATTTCTTGACGGTCTTTGGGTGGCCCGTACGCAAAGCTCATGCCCATGCAGCCGAGTCCGAGTGGGGAAACTATGAGTCCGCTATGGCCCAGTTGACGTTGTTCCATTGGGGTACCTCCTGATCGTTTGCCGATTTGGCTGGTATGTAGTTTGGGTTCTTGAAGCGATAAACGGGTAGATCAATCCTGTCTGATTCTTGCCTAATTGTACGGGGCGCTGTTTTTGTCCGGTTATGGTTTGATATCTTAAGGCTGGCGAGAATAGCCCGATTCCCATGAAAGGTGGCATTATGGTTGAGATGGAAGCCCAAGATATCCGACATGCCATTACTCGGTTGGCCCAGCAGATTGCCCAATCGACTCAAACACAGGAAATGCTGGTTACGGCGGTGCCCGGGCTCAGTCTATTCCGACGGGATGAACCGAGCGAACCTACGATTGGGATGTATGAACCAAGTATTTGTATGGTAGCGCAGGGGGCAAAACGGGTTCAACTGGGCTCGGATACCTTCGTTTACAACGCGCGAACCTATTTAATCACCGCCGTTCATTTACCCACCGTGGTGCAAGTGACGGAGGCCAGCCCGCAAAAGCCGTATTTGGGATTGAAACTGAAATTGGATACGCGGGAAATTGCGCAACTCATGGCCGACACGCAATTACCGCCCCCCAAAGGACCTAAGTCCCATCGGGGAATGGCCACAGCCGAAATGACCTTACCTTTGCTTCATGCTTTTGTGCGCTTGCTCGATTTGCAGCAGAGCACAGCCGATATTCCGATTCTCTCCAACGTGATCCAAAAAGAAATTTTCTATCGTTTATTGGTCGGGGAACAGGGTGCACGTCTGCGCCAAATTGCCCTGGCCGGGACCCAATCCCAGCAAATTTCGCGCGCCATCGATTGGCTTAAAACTCATTATGCCAAACCTTTGAGGATTGAGGAGTTAGCGGCCATGGCTAATATGGGTACTTCCACCTTTCACCACCACTTTCGTACCGTAACCGCTTTAAGTCCATTGCAGTATCAAAAACAGTTGCGCTTACAGGAGGCCCGTCGTCTGATGTTGGCTGAGCGCCTGGATGCAGCAAGTGCTGCCTTTGAGGTCGGTTATGAGAGTCCTTCCCAATTCAGCCGCGAATACGCGCGCCAATTTGGAGCTCCGCCCTTACGCGATATCAACCAACTGCGTACTGGCCCCGAAATCCGAGGCTCGGCTGAGGGCTACGATCAGGCTTCCGCCTGAAAGGCTTATTTGATGCTGTTTTTCCAGGCCATCATGCCCTGGGTCAATTTGGCGGATGCGGCCGTGAAGGGTCCTGTTGCGCCCAGCAGGGTTTCCGCCTCCTGTTTCCGGCCAGCTAAGGCGTGTTCCAGCACTTGAGCTGCAACCTTGTGGAAATCCGCATGCAAGGCTTTAACGTTGCGGTATTCCTCGGTTGATTTTTCTCGTCCCGTTAGAGCATTCAGCCATTTGCCAAATTCACACTGGTCGTCCCGCTGGACTTGGGACACTTCCTGTTCATAGGTGCGTGTTTCCAGCACTTTGCGCAGGCGCGCTTTCCACATACCGTGGTTCCCGATAAAACTGGCAATTTGATCCGCTAAAAGCATAAGGACCTCCCTCTGAAAGCTACATCGTCATAATGGACCCTTTCATTAGTCCCTATTGATCCGTCACCGTTAATGGTGAAACCCCATTTCTCAGTGATTTCCAGTCATTTTTATGGGGATTGCTTACGGATTTTTTGTGCCAGGTGGTTTGAGCCCCTCTCCAGGAACCCATTTTTGGGTCGGATTCTGTGGTTGTAACGCCTGACAGCGCCACTCCCGGTTGAATAAGATTCACCCTCTCATTTGGCCCTGACTTAAGTGCCAGTCCGGCCCTATTTGTCGGGTTTTTGCCCCCTAAATAGGGGTTTTTGGCCCGAATTGACGCGCCAAAGCAGCTGAATTCCAGAAGGGCACTTCGGATGCTTTTCCCAAAGCATTTCCACAATGGAGTTGGCCCATGTTTCAGCAATCGTTTTTCCATTCACCCGTGCGCATATTCCAATGGCTTCTGTGTCCTTTTCTTCTCGTTTATTCCCTTCTGGTCCCACCTTGGCAAGTGCCCGATGAACCTATCCATTTTGTGCGAGCTTGGATGTTTTCCTGTGGACGTTTTCGTGCGGATCTATCTTCCCAAGGATTTCGAGGTACTGAAGTACCCATCGAATTGACCGCAACACTGGATTGCTTTCTTTTTCCAATCAACGGGCGGCCTGAAGCCAAGGTGGATGCACGCCTGTGGTGGCGTGCCTTTGTTGAGGGCAAAAAAACGGAGGGGGCGTGTTTTTATCGTTTTCACAATCCCATGTTGTATGGACCCACTGTTTACCTACCCCAAATCATCGCTATTTGGCTTTGCCGACTCTTTAGTCCTTCGCTGGTCTTTCTTTTGTGGTGTTGCCGTTTGTCTACTTTGTGCGTTGCCGCTTTTCTCATTCGTGCGGCCCTGTTAAAAGCTGAAGCAACCGGGTTGGACTGGTTTTTTTTGATTGTGGCTGGCATGCCGATGACCTTAACCCAGTTAGCCTCTTGTTCTGCGGATGCGCTAACCATCAGTTTGGCATTTTATTGGATCAGTGATTGTTGGGCGTGCCGGTTGCGAACCCTGACTGGCAGGGATCGGTTGCGTTTAAGCGTCCTCGCAAGTGCCCTTCTGCTTGGAAAAATGGGTTATGTCTTTCTGCCCTTATTCGCTGCCATTTGTTGGCGACCCTGGCTATCTCGGCAGGCTTTGGGTTCTTTTGTGAGCTACCTTGGCGCGGTCTTTTTGCCGAGTCTTTTATGGGCTTTTTGGGTGCACGTCGACTATTTCCCGAGTCGCCATTTTGATGCTGTTTGGATTCAACCCGCTGAACAATGGACCTTTCTATTCCAGCATCCCCAAGTTTTTTGTGTGGCCGTATGGCGCGCATTATTCCAATATGGCGGCACCTACGGGATGGGTATTGTCGGTGTTTTGGGGTGGCTGGAAACGCCTTTGCCCAAAGTTGTTTACGGACTGTTTGGCCTCATGTTGGGTTGGTCGATTTTGCGTGGGTCTGACTTGAGCCTATCTCGTTTTGAGCGGGGTGGTATCGCCTTCCTGTTGGTTGGGAGCATTGGCTATTTGTTCCTCGCCACCTACTTAACCTGGAATCCGGTGGGGAATATAATTTTGGAAGGAATACAGGGCCGATATTTCATTCCTTTACTGCCGCTTATGCCTGCCTTTTTTCCGAAAACCAAGCTGGGTAAGTACATGGATGACATCGCCGTTTGGGTGCCCGTCGGACTGATTGCCTGCCAATTCTGGACCTGCGCAACCTTGTTAAAACGTTTTTGGCTGTAAATGGAACGCCATCCTGGCTGGTCTTTCAAAAAGAAATCGTTTGCCTATAATGCCTTATGCGCAAACTGGTGCCCAAAATCATCCTGGAAGGTACCCGTCTTACGGGCAAGACCGAGGTTGCCTTTGCACTCAATGAGCATCCTCGCTTTGTGGGGCCGCGTCGGTATCGCTATCACTCGCCCGTGATCTCTGCAGAATGGGGCAGTTTCACCAACACGCCTTGGGGACGCGGCCTGATCAATTTCGAACCGCACGAGGCCGAACGCGCCCTGGAAACCTATCGGACATGGCTGAAATTGTTCCAATTACAGCCCTACTGTTCCTGGATCGTCGATCGCTTTCATCTCTCGACCCAAATGGTCCAGTGGCGGACCCATCAGACGCGCTACGATTTTTCCTGGTTGGAAAAGGGACTGGCACAACTGAATTTTCGCTTGGTGGTTCTGCATCGTTCGCACGAATCCTTTGCAAAGGCGCGAGAGGAACGTTTGCGCGTATCGGCTAATCCCAGCCAGTATGACGATTTACATGTCTTTTTCCAGGAACAGGACCTGATTCTCGAATTGGCCAAACACTCTAATCTGATGCGGATGGAACTCGATATCTCCCACCTAAACACCGCAGCAGTGGTGGAGTCGATCGTGGATTGGATGGACCAGACCGGCGGGCTCTTCCTTTCATCGGAATTTGAGAGCATTCCATCCCCAAAGGAGTTTTGACGTGAGGGAACTTCATTTTTATTTCGATTTCATTTCGCCATATGCGTATTTTGCCTGGTGCCAGGTAGGGAACTTTTGCCAGCAACACGGCTTGACCTTGGTGGCGAAACCGGTGGTATTTGGCAAGTTGCTGGACCATTGGGGTCAATTGGGACCGGCTGAAGTTCCACCCAAACGGGAATGGTTGATCCGCTATTGTCTGCGTTACGCCGATCGAAACAATCTTCCACTGGTTTTTCCCCCGCAGCATCCGTTTAAGTCATTAACTGCCTTGCGGTTGTGTCTGCCCGAGGTGTGTGGGCAGTTACAGATAGAAACCATAAACAGACTTTTCCACTTGGGTTGGGCCGAAGGCCGGGATTTGGCCGATCCCCAGGTGCTCCTAGATGGGCTCTGCACCATTAGCCCCGCCCCAGAAAAATGGTTAGCGATGACCCAAACTCCTGAGATTAAGGAAAAATTGAAGACGGAAACAGAGCAAGCCATTACCCTGGGTGTTTTTGGGGTGCCGACTTTTTTCTTTAATGGCGAACTGTTCTGGGGCAACGATCAATTCCCATTTCTGGCCGATAGCGTTGCGGGCAAATCGTTTGACTCAATCAAATATCAAGAAATTTTGGGCCGACCTCGTGCCATTGATCGAAAAGTCCGAAATCCCTCGGGTGACCAAACTTAGCCTGGAGACGGCGCCTCACGGCAGACCTCAACCAGACATGCGCGCAACCAGCGGTGAGCGGGGTCGGCATCCAAACGCGGGTGCCACAACATCGAAACCGTGAACCCTTGCACTGCAAACGGCAAGGGCAGAGTCGTTAAGCCTTTTCGCAGGAATCCAGTATGTTTTTCTGGGACACTGGCCATCAGATCCGAGGTTGAGGCCAGGCTGAGGGCCGCGGCAAATCCGCCGACTGTGATCGCGATGTTTCGCTGCAAACCCAGACTTTGCAGGGATTCGTCCAACACGTTTGCCGATTCACCCAGCCGTGCCACTTGAATGTGCTGGGCAGAGGTGTAGCCTGACAAAGTGAGCGGGTCTCTGGCCAGCGGGTGATTTTGGCGTACAACTGCGACCATGCGGTCCTGGAAAAGGCCTTTTACCCGCAACTCTGGTCTGGTTTCGGCTCCAATGACGGCTGTTTCCAGATCGACCTGACCGCTGCGAAGCGGAAGGCTTTGTTTATTGTCCTTTTGCACAAAATGGAGCCGAACCTTGGGTGCTTCCTTTTGTAACCGAGCAAGCAGGGCTGGACCAAAGTTCTCGGCAAATCCATCGCTCGTGCGTAAGGTGAAGGTCCGTTGCAATCCGGCCTTATCCAATTCTCTTTCCGGGGTCAATAGGGCCACCGAACCTTGGACCCATTCGCTGATGGATTGGCGTAAAAGCTCTGCGCGCGGGGTTGGAATAAGGTGCCGACCCGAACGAACCAAGAGGGGATCGCCGACCGCTTCACGCAACCGGGCCAGAGCGCGGCTGGTGGCAGAGGAACTCAGCCGAAGCCGTTTGGCGGCGCCAATAACGCTTCCCTCTAGCAACAGTGCTTCCAAAACATAGAGCAGATTCAGGTCAGGCGCATTCATAACCCATTTTGCCCAATAGATGGCGTTAGACGCAATCCAAAAGTGCAAATGGTGCGTCTTGTGCAATTTGATAATCAAATCGATGCTGTGAAGACCGAGGGCTCATTTTTGCCCATTCGTGCCGCCCTCGAACAGTTCTTTTTACGGCATCGACTTTTTGCAAGATCGCCTTGTCCTTTTTGGTCCCAATAATCTGGCATCCTGCGCCAATGATTTGGTCTGGAATCCCGCGCTTGGCTTGACCAGCTCAACTTTATTTGACGCGACCTACGATGGTTCCCGTTACCTCGTGGTGGGCAGTAATCGCAAGATTTTTAGCAGTAATGACGGAGTGATGTGGGATGAAGAAGTCTTGCCGACTGAAAACCTGTTCACTGGGGTTTATGCCGATAGCGATCGCTTATTGGTAATTGGCCAGCAGGCAACGGTATTGTATCGCTACAGCTTGAATGCCGAATGGGCACTTTGGCCCCAACAAAACATGCTTTATCTGGCCGAAAAAACCAGTTGCCCCTGACCCTTCCGGCACTTCAGCTCGGTGCTTCGATCTGCGCGGGGGGTTGTGTATACTGGCCCCCCAAGGAGATCACATGCGCTTAAAAATCCCGCCATTGGCCTTGACCATGCTTTTGGGCCTGGGCATTGTCATCTGGAGTAAGCTGGGGCCGGCGATTGATATTTGGTCTGTTCCCTATGCGGGTCTGATCGGGATTGGCAGTTGTATTTTGGGCTGGGCGATCGTTTTTTCTGGGGTGTGGCGTTTCCGACGTCAGCAAACCACCATGGATCCACGTTCACCCGGCCGAGCCTCTCAATTGGTCACCAGCGGTATTTACCGCCTGACCCGCAATCCCATGTACCTGGGCTTTTTGTTATTTCTCTTGGGCTTGGCTTGGGTTTCCGAACATTGGCTGACGTTTTTTGTGCCATTTGGCTTTTGGTTGTACATGAACCAATTCCAAATCAAACCGGAAGAAGAGGCCTTGGTCGGACTTTTTGGTGAGGTTTATCAGCAGTATTGTCAACGGGTTCCCCGTTGGTTGGTCTGGCGTTAATATGTCTGAATTCCCCGAACGAATTATTTGTCTGACTGAGGAAACGACAGAAGCGCTGTATTTAATGGCAGAAGATTGGCGCATCGTTGGCATTTCGGGTTTTACGGTTCGGCCAGCTCAGGCCCGTCGCGAGAAACCCAAGGTCTGCACCTTCCTGGAAGCCAAAATCGACAAAATTCAGGCCTTACAACCGGACCTGATTCTCGGATTTTCCGATTTGCAAGCCGATATGGCCCGTGATTTGGTCAAGTTGGGTTTCGAGGTTCACGTGTTCAACCAGCGCGATGTCGCTGGGATTCTGCGCATGATTCGCATGTTGGGCGGTATGATCGGCTGTGCCCAAAAAGCCGAAAGATTGCTGGCTCAACTTCAGGAGAGATTGGATCGTGCGCGCCACTTTGCTGCCGGTTTGACCCAACGGCCCCGCGTTTTTTTTGAAGAATGGGATGATCCGCTGATTAGCTCGATTGGGTGGGTCAGTGAACTGATTGAGATCGCTGGTGGAACCTTGTGTTTCCCCGAATTGGGTGCCGGAAGTTTGGCCAAGGATCGCATCATTGCTGATCCAAATGAAGTGATTCAGCGGGCGCCGGATATTATCCTGGGCTCGTGGTGCGGCAAACCATTTCGACCCAAACAGGTCATGGCTCGACCGGGCTGGTCAGATATCCCAGCCGTGGTCAATGGCCATGTTTACGAGATCAAATCAGCCCTTATCCTGCAACCCGGTCCGGCCGCCCTGACGGATGGGCTTGACGCTATCGTTGCAGCCATAACACGTTGGCAAAAATCACGTTAAGAAACTTTTAGACCTGTTGGTCGGGTAAAAATGGTTTTTGGATCTTGAGCCAAATGGCCTTCTCTGGCATGATACGCGTCTAAACGCAGGAAACGGACATGGAAAAACAAAAATTACTCGACAAACTCATTGAGCATTTTGAGGCGGAATGGCGCCATTTCCTAAAAAGCGCCCAGGTCCACCATGAGATGGCCACCCATGAAGAGAATGTGGCTGAGAACGAATACGATACGCGCGGTTTGGAAGCGTCTTACTTGGCGGAGGGCCACGTCAAACAAGCTAAGGAAGCCCAATTGACCTTGAGTGCGCTCAAACGTTTGGAATTGGAATCGTTTGAAGATGAACCGATTGCTGTGGGTGCCTTGGTTGAATTGGCCAATAAAGCGGAGCGCCGTTTCTATTTCCTTGGTCCACGTGGTGGTGGCGCTAAAGTCGAAGTGGATGGCGTTTCGGTAACCTTGATTACCCCCAATGCGCCATTGGGACGCGCGTTGTCCGGCAAAACGGTCGGTGAAGAAATCATTTTGGGCGGCCACGCGCCAGCCACTTACGAAATCATCAACGTCACCTAACCCGGTGGATTGTCGAGTTGGTTGCCCGACCCACGTGGGTCGGCCAGCCTGACCGACTATTTAGAGGTTGTCTCGTTTAATATCAAGCACATTTAGGCGATTATCTTCGTCGTAAATTGTTTGAAACTGGATAAATGTGCCTGAAACGTTGTGTAGGGCAGGCTAATCCCCCAGTCGAGCCAGATAGGCTTGTTTATCGCGAAATAGTTGTTCCTGCTCTGAATTCTGACTGTATTTGGCGGCCAGTTCAAGTTCGCTCATAGCCTTTTCCTCCTTGTTTAAGTGAAACAGAACCACGGCATATGTGTGATGAAAGACTGGATGTTTTTTGTTCAAATGAAGCGCACGCCTTGCGAAGGTTTCTGCTTTTTTGTAATCGCCATGGTGGATGGCCTCCCAGGCTTTGCCATTTTGATAGAAGGGGTTACTGGCTCGCACTTTCTCTACCTTTTTTTGGGCAAAAAACTGCTCTTCGCCTTTGCCCCATCTTTGAAAAAGCATAGCTAAATTAAACCAGGTTAATTCGTCATCTGGATTTAAGACCAATGCCTCTTGATAGGCGTAGGATGCTGCTTCAAAGCGTCCCATTCTGGTGAATAAGACACCCGAATTTCGCCAAGAAGCAATGTAGTTGGGGGCTATTCTTATTGCAGAATCTAGGTATTGCTGGGCCAATTTCCAGTTTTGTTGGGTGAGTGCATCAGCCGCTTTGTTGTTGTAGAACTGGGCTATTGCCAACTCATCACTAACGTCCTGGTAGATTCCGCCGGGGGGCGGATTTCCTGTTCGGGCAAAATCCTGCTGGACCCAAGATTCGGGCCTCGTTTTGATGAATGCCACCATGTGGAGGTTGTAAAATACCTCCTCCTCATTTTCTGTGTACAGATCTAGGTCCAGATAATTATGGAAGCGACTTTCCAGCCCTACGTGACGCGCCATGGCTACGATTAAAAATGTCATGGACAGGCAGTTTGCGCGCTTATTGTGCCACGTTTCGGCAACCGTTTGCGTCCCTGGGCCGTCATAGGCAATGGGTAGATTTGAGCCACCCGACGATATCAGTTGTTTGATAACTTGTAATTTTTCGTCACCTGACATTGAGCGGATGATTCGGGTATCCAGGTCTTTTACCAAATCATTTGGCAATGCCATGATCTGGTCTGGTGTTTCTACTTGGAAAAGGAATATCAACAGGAAACTTAAGCTGGACATAAGCGCCTCATAAACAAAAAATTTGGGGAGTTAATTGTTGATTTAGCACAAAGTCTGCCAAATTTGTCAATCAGGAAAAAGCGGCTATTTACATGGGTATTGAAATTGAATAGGTGAAAAGGAACTGAATAGTTCTGACGATACGCAAGTGTCAATTGTCACCTGCGGTGGACAGATTCCTTCGTTTGCATTTTTGTTAGCAATCCAATCGGACATTGGATGCAAAGGGCCTGCTGGGTGGCGGATGGATCTCGATCGGCCCATTTTGTCACGCGCATTCAGCGCTTCCCGAATAGGGTTTTCGTTGGTTACAAGGGGTCCGCGGTATCGTTTCGTGCCTCACCGATATCGCTCCACCCTTCGCTAATCTCTTTCAGGCCGTTGGTTTGTTTGGTGTAGCTAAAAGGGCGCTCTCATCTGGTCTCCGTGCTGTCCGGGGTTCTGGCCTATTATTTTGCGGGCGGCCGACTGGATTGGTGCCTTTGAACCGGGGCGTTTTTTTCGTTCAAAGGAAAATCTTAGCGTGCTTCGCGGCATAGCGTGAGACAACCGGCATAGCGTGAGCCCAATATCCCAATGGATGATTGAGCGTTTATCAAAGGGGTAACAGGCCCGTCCCAGGTGTAATCCTTCTATAATCGCGACCCATCCACCGCGCAGAAGTTTGGAATTGGGGTCCCAGTTCCCTAACCAAATTCCACGGATTCGCTGAGTTCGCCTTCAGATCGCGCAACGGCCAACGCGCCAACAGAGTCAGAGGTAATGTTGACGACGGTGCGGTACATATCTAGCGGCCGGTCAATGGCCAACATGATGCCCACCAGTCCATTCACCTCTGGACCTTCCAGTCCGACCGCCTTGAGCACAATGAAGATCATGACCAATCCAGCGGAGGGAATCCCCGCTGCGCCGATGGACGCCAATAACGCGGTGACGACAACCACCATTTGCTGGCCCAGGCTGAGATGAACGCCCAAGACCTGGGCAATGAACAAGACGCCGGCACACTCATAAAGCGCAGTTCCGTCCATATTAATGGTTGCCCCCATGGGCAAAACAAAACTGCTGACTTTATTGGAGACACCTGCATTTTTTTCAATACATTCCATCGTGACAGGCAAAGTTGCCGAACTGGAGGATGTGGAGAAGGCCGTCACCATTGCGTTTTTCATGTGCATGAAATGGCTAAACGGCGAGCGCTTGCCAAAGAAGTGGATCAGAAGCGGTAATACGACGAACAAATGCAGGCTCAGACCCAGGAAGATGGTGAAAGCATACAAACCCAAACTTTTCATTAACCCAAAATCCAGCGCGCTCACGGCTTTGAGGATCAAGCCAAATACGCCAATCGGCGCAATCTGAATAATCAACTCAGTCAAGCGCATCATGGCTTGGAACCCGGCATCGACAATAGGGACTAGCGTGCCTTTTATGGAATCGCTTAAGGTCGTAATGGCAAAGCCCAAGGCGATGGCAAAAAAGATCAGACCCAACATATCGCCTTCGACCGCAGCGCGGACCGGGTTGCTGGGTACCATGCGAATAAGAATTTCCCACACCGAACCCGGTTTTTCCAAAGTGTCGGGATCGACCGCTGGCGCACTTGCAGCAAGTTGTGCACCTGTACCGGGATGAATCAGGTTCATTAAGACCAGGCCAATCATGATGGCGCACAGGCTGGTTAATAAGTAATACGAGATGGTTTTAATACCCATGCGACCCAGACTGCGCGGATCGCCAATGCTGGCCACACCGGAAATGATCGATGTCAAAATCAGCGGCACGATTACCATCTTTAATAAATTGATAAATAGGGTTCCGAGTGGATAAAGGAAACCCAGGTCCTTCATAAAGGGCAGGTAATTCAAGGTGACAACGCCTAAAATGCCCGCCGAAAGCATGGCGATCAAAATCTTCCAATGCAACTCCAGCTTGAGCCAGTAGCTGAGCACTATGGGCGCCGAGAAGATGGTTAAGACGGCAGCGGGCACCATGGCCCCGACCAGATTTGCTGTGAATTCCTCATTTTTTCCGGTCAAGGTGCGAATGGCCAAATACAGGAAATACAGAACGATTAGGGTCCAGTACAGACGGTCGGGTTTACGCGATGATTCGGCCATGGCATACCTCATTGAGAATTCGTGATTTGCAAGCGATCATAGGCAAAACAAAAGGATCATGTCAATGTAACCACTGTGTCGAAAAAGCCACACTTTCATGCTTGGATCAGGCCGAGGCATGTGTCGGAGGCAGTTTAATGGTGCTGGCTTCCGTGCGCAATCGCTTGAGGTTACAATGGATTGAATCTGACCTGAATTTTTTGGTTTGTATTTTGCTTCGCGAGGACGGTTTCTTTCAGCCGGAGCGAGCCCGAGGCCGTCCAAGCTGAGCAACAATTCTTGTGGAGGCACTATTTATGTGTGGCATCGTTGGCTATGTTGGCCCGAAAAAGGCCGTACCGATCCTGGTACACGGCTTAAAACGTTTGGAGTACCGAGGTTATGATTCGGCCGGTTTGGTCGCTCTGGATCGGTCTGGTGCGCGGCGTTTTCGGGTTGTCGGGCGCGTGCAAAACCTCGACACTGAACTGTTTGGCCAAGATTTGCCGATGACTTCCGGCATTGCCCACACACGCTGGGCAACCCATGGTAAACCGACCGAGAACAATGCGCATCCGCACACCGATTCATCCAATCAGTTTTTTGTTGTGCATAACGGCATCATCGAGAACCACGATAAGTTGCGCCTGCAATTAGAAGCGGATGGCGTGGTATTTCAATCGGAAACGGACACTGAAGTGCTCAGCCATCTTTTGGCTAAATTTTACGATGGTGTCCTGGAACACGCTGTAGAAAAGACCTTGCATTTGGTTGAAGGAACCTTTGGCATTGCGGCTGTAACAACGCATGAGCCTTTCAAAATTGTAGTGGCCCGACGCGGTAGTCCCATCGTCCTGGGCTTGGGCAACAAGGAAATGTTTGTAGCGTCCGATGTCAGCGCCCTGGTGCAGTACACAGACCAGGTGATTTATTTGGAAGACAATGAAATGGCGGTGCTTACACCAGACGAATATGCGATTCGTACCCTGGACAATCGGCCCATTTCGCGCAAAACCTTTCAAATCGATTGGAAAATCGAAGACAGTGATTTAACCGATTTCCCGCACTACATGCTCAAAGAAATTTACGAACAGCCCCAAACGGTGGAAAACGCCATGCGCGGACGCGTGCTCCAAGCCGAAGGCGTTTCCAAGTTAGGGGGTCTGCAGGCCAAAATTGACGAAATCAAGAAACTGCGCAAATTGATTT
Organism: Acidobacteriota bacterium; assembly: GCA_020637335.1. Lineage (GTDB taxonomy): Bacteria > Acidobacteriota > Holophagae > Acanthopleuribacterales > Acanthopleuribacteraceae > JACJWC01. Next base: position 114,033 of record JACJWC010000008.1, read on the forward strand.
TGGTTTCATGTGGCACCAGCTACCACGCTGGCATGGTAGGTCGCTACATCTTCGAACAGTTGACGGATCTCAACGTGGAAGTCGAATTGGCTTCCGAATTCCGTTACCGAAAATTGCGCTTGGACGAAACCACTGGTGTCTTGGCCTTATCCCAATCCGGCGAGACCATTGATACCCTGGCCGCTATCCGCGAAGCACGACGCAAAGGCGCGATTACCCTGGGTCTGGTCAATGTGGTGGGTTCGACCATTGCCCGTGAAACCGATGCCGGCGTCTATTGCCATGCCGGACCTGAAATTGGCGTTGCCTCGACCAAAATATTCGTTTCGCAATTGGTCATTCTCAATTTGATCGCCCTGTTAATTGGCCGTTATCAAAGCGTGTCCCTGAGTGAAGGTATGGCCCTGCTCAAGGAACTCCAGGAATTGCCCAACCTGATCCAAAAGATTCTGGCCCAAGCGCCGCTCATTGAAGATATTGCCCGGAAGTACCACAAAGCGCAGAGTTTCCTGTTCCTGGGCCGGCAAATGCATTATCCCGTTGCTTTGGAAGGTGCGTTGAAACTTAAGGAGATTTCCTACATCCATGCCGAAGGCTATGCGGCGGGCGAAATGAAACACGGCCCGATCAGCTTGATTGACGAGGCATTCCCAACAGTTGCTTTGGTTCCCCGCGATGCGACCTATGACAAGATGGTCAATAACATCCAGGAAATCATGGCCCGCAGTGGGCCCGTTATCGCGATTGCCAACGAGGGGGATCGCTCCATCGGCGACCTGGTTGACGATGTTATTTACGTGCCGCGCACCCACGAACTTCTTCAGCCCATTCTCTCGGTAGTACCCCTTCAACTCCTGGCCTATTACGCCGCACTGCTGCTCGGTCGTGAAATTGATAAACCACGCAACCTTGCCAAGTCGGTCACCGTAGAGTAGCAAATACGCGCTGAGCCGCGTTTTTTGGTCCTTCATTTGACCCTGGGCAGCAACGCCCAGGGAGCCTTTACAAAATTTTTTGTAAATTGGGCATTCAAAAACAGGCGCTGTTTCCTGTAAGATAAGCCTGTTTGTCTGGAGATCCGCTTATTTTTGGATTGATCCGCTCCCTGTTCCCAATTTGCAGTTTGGTGAAGGATCCATGAACAATAGAAAAAAATTATTGGGCGCTTTTGCGCTCCTGGCTCTGATTTCGGCAGCAGTTGTTTTGGGTTTGGGCTTCGTGCCACCTGACAAAGCGCCGCCCTCGGTACCTTTTAATAAATACGCACCGGAACAACCGATCCCGTACAGCCACAAGCTGCACGCCGGTGACTTACAAATCCCGTGCGAATACTGTCATACCTATGCACGTCGTTCGCGCAGTGCCGGCATTCCCGCCCTGGAACAATGTATGGCGTGCCATAAGTTGTTGGCGACGGACCGTCCGAATATCCAAAAGGTCCGGGATGCCTTCGAGGCGAAACAGCCGATTGAGTGGGTGAAAGTCCACGATTTGCCGGACTTTGTTTATTTCTCCCATAAACGTCACATCAGTGCAGGATTTGCCTGTCAGGAATGCCATGGTCCCATTGAAACCATGGAAAAGGTCTGGCGTGAAGCACCGCTCACCATGGGCTGGTGTGTGAACTGCCACAAATCCAACCTGGACAAAGGCGCTAGCGTCGACTGTTTGACCTGTCACAAATAAGAGCGAGGAAAAGGCATGAAGAGCACGATTGAAAGAAGAGACTTTCTTGCCCTGATGGGGCTGACGGGTGCAGCGGCTACCCTCGGATGTAACGAAAAGGCCAGCGAAGAACATTGGAAACCTTGGGTGGAGCCGGTTGAAGGCATCATCCCTTACACGGCAAAACACTACGCAACTGCTTCACGGGAGACCCGTGACGGTGGCCTGATGGTTAAGGTCATGGATGGCCGCGCCCTCAAGGTTGAAGGCAACGCCAACCATCCGGTGCAAGGCGTGGGGATTACCGCGCGCAGCCAATCGCTGATCCAGAGCCTTTACGGCGCAGATCGGGTGAAAACGCCCATGCTGAAAGGCCGCAAGGAGATCAGTTGGAACAAAGCACGCCAGTTGGTCCAGGAAAAACTGGAAGCAGCCAATGGCAAAAATGTCAGTGCCTTAACCGGAACGGTGAGCGGCAGCGTTAAAGATATCTGGAACAGTTTTGTCGGATTCCTGGGCAATGGCAAACATGTTGCCTACGAAGCATTCTCGCAAAGCGACCTGGTCATGGCCTGTGAAAAGGTTTTTGGTCGAAACGAGCTGCCCTTCTTCACTTTAGAAGGTGTTGATTATTTGGTCAGCATGGGTACCCAGTTCTTGGAAACTTGGGGCAATCCCGTTCGACAAGCGCGCGAATACGGCGAAATTCGCACTGTACACGAAGGACACCGGGCCAAGCATGTGGCCATTGAAGGCAAGTTGACCCAGTCGGGTGCCAATGCCGACACATGGCTGGCTGCAAAACCGGGTTCCGAAACGGTTATTGCCCTTTTCTTATTGAAACACGTGGCTGAATCGTCTGCTGCGCTCAGTGCTAGCGAGAAGGAATTGGTCCACGGCTTAACGGCCAATGTCAGCTTGGAATCTGCTGCTTCCGCTGCAGGTCTTAAAGCTGAAAAATTGGAGCATTTGGCTGAAGAGCTGACACACGCCAAAACGGCTTTGGTTTTGCCCGCAGAGAGTTTGCAACTGGGTGACGACATTTTGCACCACCACGTTGCCGTCTTGTTGCTCAACAAAGCTCTAGGGGCGGTGGGTCGAAATATCGATTTCTCGCGTGCCAAGAGTCCGGTTGAAATTCCTTCCCACCAGGCCGTTGCTGATTTTGTCGCAGAAATGGCCAATGGAAGCGTGGATGTTCTGATCATTAAGGACGCAAATCCTGCTTACAGTTTACCTAGCGGTCTCAACTTTAAGGACGCGCTCAGCAAAGTGGGTTTCACCATTGCATTGGCGGACAGTTTTGATGAAACGACCGATCTGGCTGATTTAGTCATCCCCGTGAGCCACGAGTTAGAGTCTTGGGGTGAATTCGCTTCTTATAAAGGGGTGAATGCGCTGCAACAACCGGTCATGCGCACCCGCTTCGAGTGTTACCAAGCCGAAGACCTCCTGATCGAATGGGTCAACGCGCTGAAACCCGAATCCTTCCGCGACACCGCATTCCGCGATGTGCTGAAAAATGCGTTTATGACGCGATTCAGCCTGGATGAGTCCGGCTGGCGCGAAGCCCTGCGACGTGGCGGCATCTTCAACTTTGAAGGAAAAGGCGAGTCCTTACCGATTTCCGGCAATCTGACCGCTGATTTCTTCGCCGGTTACCAGCCCTCCATTGCCAACGAAATGGTTTTGGTTCTGCGCGAATCGACCCGTTACGGTGATGGTCGTTTTGCCAACCGTGGCTGGATGCAGGAATTGCCGGATCCGATGACCGGCGTGACCTGGGATTCGTTTGTTGAAATCAATGACGAAACCGCAATGGAAAAAGGCATCACTTATGGCGATGTGTTGAGCGTGCGGGTTGCAGGCGGCGAAGTTAAAGTACCGGCCATGATCTCCTCCACGATTGCCAAAAATGTGCTGTGTTTGGAAACGGGCCAGGGCCATTCGGCCTTCCAAGCCCACTACAACCGCGGGGTCAATGCCTTTAGCTTGTTGTCGGCAAAAGTCAATGCGGGTGGATTGTTTGGTGCCGGTCCCATGGCCGCCCAAGTAACCAAAACCACGCAACGCGAAAAATTGGCAACGGTGCACGTGCCGGGCTTGGGCGATCGTATTACGACCCCACTGAGTCGCACGCAAAAACCGGGCGAAAAGATGTTGATGGGAACCAATCGCGATCGCGATATCTACCGCACCATTGGCTTGGCTGCCTTCCTCGACCCCAACCACGTCGAGCATGGCCATCACGGGGTGGAATACCCCGAAGAGTCCCGCTTTGCCATGCACCATCGCAATAACTTCTATCCCGATCGCAACAAAACTTTGGTTGTTGAAGGTCGCGACGAAACGTTCTACGACAACTACAAGTGGGAAATGAACGTCGACTTAAGCAAGTGCAACGGCTGCAGTTCCTGTATCACCGCTTGTTATGCCGAAAACAACCTGCCGGTTATGGGTAAAGATCAAGTCGCCAAAGGTCGCGAGATGGGCTGGGTTCGGGTCAACCGTTACCTGGGCTTCCGCGAAGAAGACGGCGAAGTCAAAACCGAAGTCGCTTTCATGCCGATGATGTGCCAACAGTGCGGAAACGCACCGTGCGAAGCGGTTTGCCCTTCACTGGCGACCTACCACAACAAAGAAGGCTTGAATGCCATGGTCTACAACCGTTGTGTGGGAACGCGGTACTGTGCCAACAACTGTACTTACAAGGCACGTCGCTTCAATTGGTTTGATGTGGAACGCGAAGGCGATCTCAACTGGCAATTGAATCCTGAAGTTTCCATGCGGGGTCGTGGGGTTATGGAGAAATGCACGTTCTGCGTTCAGCGTCTGCGCTCCGCTAAAGATGCAGCTCGCGATGAAGGCCGCAAGGTGGCTGACGGTGAAGTGATGACAGCCTGCCAACAAGCTTGCCCGGCACAAGCCATCAGCTTTGGCAACTACATGGATGAGCAATCCAAGGTTCACCAATTGGCCAATGCCAAACACGCTTATCGGGCGCTGGACAATCATCTCAGCACGAAGCCCGGGGTGTCTTACCTGAAAAAGATCACCCTCTCATCCGAAAGCCACGCGTAAAGAGGTACCACAGTGAAAGAGATTAATTTTAAATACAGTGAAATTAATAAAGACATCCTCCGGTCCCTGGAAAAGCCTGGACTGGGTTGGGGCCTCTTGGTTGGGATCGCGGTAACCTGTGTCCTGATTGGCGGTTACTGCTGGGGTCGCCAATTGCGGTATGGTATGGGTCTCGCCGGCTTGAACCACCCGGTTGGCTGGGGTGTTTACATCACCGACTTCGTTTTCTGGGTAGGTATTGGTCACGCAGGTACGTTGATTTCCGCCATTTTGTTTTTGTTCCGCGCGCGCTGGCGTAACGCCATTTTCCGCAGTGCGGAAGCCATGACCATCTTCGCCGTTATGACCGCAGGCCTGTTCCCAGTTATCCACGTGGGCCGCGCCTGGTTGGCCTGGTGGCTGTTCCCTTACCCCAACCAACGCATGTTGTGGGTGAACTTCCGTTCGCCGTTGCTCTGGGACGTGTTTGCAGTTTCGACCTACTTCTCGGTTTCGGTTTTGTTCTTCTCTTTGGGCCTTGTGCCCGACGTGGCAGCCATCCGTGACCGCGCCAAGGGCCTGCGCAAGAAAATGTACACCTTCCTTGCCCTGGGTTGGACCGGAACAACGGAAAACTGGCGCCACTACATGGCCGGTTACGGTTTCCTGGCCGCCTTGGCCACCCCTCTGGTTCTCTCCGTACACTCGGTTGTATCCTGGGACTTCGCGGTTTCATTGGTGCCCGGTTGGCACTCCACCATCTTCGCCCCCTACTTTGTGGCCGGGGCCGTTTTCTCCGGGATTGCCATGGTTGCTACCATTCTGATCCCCTACCGCAAAATTTTTAAGTTGGAAAAGTACCTCACCCTTTGGCACTTCGACATGATGTCCAAGTTGATAGTGCTCACCTCGAGCATCGTGGCCTACTCTTATGCCACGGAATACTTCATCGCTTGGTACGGGGATGACAGCTTTGAGTCCTTCATCTTCTGGGAACGGACCTTTGGTCACTATTCGATTCCCTTCTGGGCGATGATTTTCTGTAACTGCATTGCACCGCTGCCGTTGTGGTTTCCCAAGGTTCGGCGTCACTTACCGACCCTGTTTGTCATCACCATCTTCATTAATATCGGAATGTGGTTTGAACGTTTCAACATCATCGTTTCCTCCCTGGCCCAAGACTACGATCCATTCGCATGGGGTTGGTACATTCCCTCCATGACGGAAATGGGCATTACCTTGGGTTCGTTTGGTTGGTTCTTTATGTGGTTCTTCCTGTTCATTAAATTCTTCCCTGCCATGGCGATTACAGAAATGAAAGAAATCTGCGATCCGCCCATGAAAGGCAGCACCCATGCCCACACGGAGGTAGCTTGATATGTCGGCTAAAAAATCTGGCGTCCTCGCCGTCTACAGCCATTTTGATGTGCTCCTGGATGCGGTCAAATCGCTGCGGTCGCAAGGCCACACCGATTTGGTGGTTTATTCGCCCACCCCGCGTCACGAGTTTGCTGAAGTCATGGAAGAGAAACCCAGCCCAGTTCGCCTATTCACCCTGCTTGGCGGGTTGACGGGTTGTACCTTCGGCTATGTGTTCACTTCTTTTACTTCTCTGGATTGGATTCTGCCGACCTCGGGTAAAGCGATTGTTTCGCCCCAGGCCTTCACGGTTATTGCCTTCGAATTGACGATTTTGTTCGGCTCAATCATGACGATTGTGGGCATCTCAATCTTTTCGAAACTGTTCCGCAAACGCGACATGCCATATGACGAACGGTTCACCGATGACAAATTCGGCATTTTCCTGCCCTGTGAATCCTCCAGCTACGATGAGATGAGCCGGTTACTCAGGGAAAACGGAGCGGAGGAAATTTCGCATGACTAAGAAAAAGATGATTTTATCCGGGTTGCTGGTCGTCCTGACCGCCTCCTTGGTGGCGGCCTTTAACCGGCCTTACCGCTGGTGGCCGATTAACGAAATGTCGGAACAGCCAATTATCAAACCGTTTAATGGGAACATATTAGCTTCCCCGGAAGGTTCGGTTGCCGTTGAAGACTGGGATCCGGCTCCGGATCGCATGCAGTTCGCTGCGGCAGATAACGGTGTGACTAATCCTTTTGCCGGCGATGCCGAATCGGTGACCCAAGGCGAAAAGCTCTACAACATCTACTGCATTTCCTGCCATGGAAAAGAAATGAACGACCAACCCGGTTACAAAACGCCGGTCCAGGAGAAGGGCATGCCAGGACTCAGTATCGCGGCAGTTAGTTTCCGCAATGATCCTTACATCTTCTCCACCATTTCACACGGTTCAGCCATCATGCAACGTTATGGCTTCCATTTATCACCCGACGAACGGTGGCACATCGTCAGCTACATCCGCCACCTCGCAGAAAAAACGCAATAAGAGGACGAGACGTGGCACACGATCATCAATCAGATTACGTGGGAACCGTCAGTGCACTGGGACCCCAAAAAATAAGCGCTAAAACCCGAAACATCTACCTGGCCATGATGCTGGTGGGGTTCGCAACCTTTGCCTACTTTGCATTTGGTTCGGATACACCACGTGTCGGCTGGATTTCATTCCTGCACAACCTATACATCTTTACGGGTTTGGCAGCTGCGGGTGTGGTGGTTGCAACCATTCTACAAACCGCATCGGCCAACTGGGCACGTCCGATCAAGCGCATCGCCGAGTCGACCCAGGCCTTTTTCCCCGTCGCCATCGTTGGATTTATTATCCTGTACTTTGGCGCAGCCGAAATTTACCCCTGGGTAACCGTCCCACCCGCAGAACACAGCAACAAACACCTGTGGTTGACCCAAAACTTCGTGTTTGCTCGGGTCATTGGTGGGGTCATCATCTTGATGCTGGTAGCTCGGTGGTTCAGCAAAAATGCTGACCGACCGGACTTCGGTCTGGCCCATCAACACAATTCCGCCTGGCCCCAACCGGCCGGTTGGACCGATCTGGAGAGCGAAGTCGCCAAAGCCCAAAAGGCCATGTCCTTGGCAGGACCGATCTACTGCGTCTTATTTGCAGTCATCATCAGTTTCCTGGCCTATGACCTGATCATGTCCATGGATTACGGTTGGTTCTCGACCATGTTCGGTGGTTGGAACTTCACGACCCACATCCTGATGACCTGGGGCATGCTCTACTTCTTCTCCCATTTCGCGGCCAAGCGATTTGGCATTGGCGAATTTTTTCCCAAACCCATGTGGCACGACTTGGGCAAATTGACCTTTGGTTTCACCGTGGTTTGGGGTTACCTGTTCTTCGCTCAATACCTGGTCATCTGGTATGGCAACTTGCCGCATGAAGCGGGTTTCTTGATCACGCGTTTCCACGAAGAGCCTTGGGCGCCAATCTCCAAAGTCATTCTGGCCATGGTTTTTGTCTTGCCCTTCCTGTTGGGCCTGTCGAGAAAACGCAAGATGTCGTTTAAAACCTTTGCACCGGTGGTAATCATTAGCTTCTGCGGGATCTGGATGGAACGCTGGATGTTGATTACGCCAGCTGCCTGGTACTTCGATGCCGAGACCGGCCACTATGCCCATGGTCTGATGACCTTGGTCATTGCCGATGTGCTGGTTTTCGTTGGATTCCTGGGCTTGTTCCTGCTGGTTTACACCAATTACTTGTTTAAACGACCGGTGATGCCAATCTCCGACCCGCGCCTGCCGCTGGGGATTCATCGCCACTAATCTCAATCAACTACCAATTAGTGCGAAAAAACCCTTCTGTTCGGAAGGGTTTTTTTGTTTCAGGAGGAAATGATGAGTTATTCCATTCGCAAAGCCGAGCGTGGGGATTGCCCGGCAATTTTGCATTTGATTCGCGCTTTGGCCGAATATGAGAAAGCCTTGGACCAGGTCGTTTGCACGGTGCAAGACCTGGAGCGCGACGGCTTTGGCGATAAACCCTTTTTTGAATGTCTCTTATTGGAAGAGCAGGGTCAAGCGGTTGGCATGGCCCTGTATTTCTATAACTGGTCTACGTGGACAGGACGCCCGACCTTTTATTTGGAAGATTTATTGGTGTTGCCCGAGTCACGTGGAAAGGGTTATGGCATGGCCCTGCTCAAAGCCTGCGCCAAAATTGCGGTCGATCAAAACTGCAAGCGCTTTGAATGGGCCGTATTGGATTGGAATATGCCGGCCCGCGAGTTCTATCACAAAATAGGTGCCTACCATAAAGTGGAGTGGTTACCTTACCGCCTGGAAGGTCAACCTCTTCAAAAACTGGGCCGATAAATCTCCTTGCTTCCTATGATTAATTTTTTTTCTTGAATCATTTGTTTATTCCAGTTACTGGGATTCCATGATAGTCTTCTCGATGAATCTTTTTATAAAGAAACTGTGGGTCTTCGCGGTGGCGAGTCCCCAAAACGCACAGGGAGGAATTTCAATGAAATATTTTGCTCTTTTACTTTGCTGCATGATGGCATTTGCGCAAGGAGAAAAAACGCCAGATACGCGTGAGGGACACGTATTTGTTCGTTCTGGTTCGGAACCCGGGGACTTGGATGGATCGCAAACCTTTGATCGTCGTTTCCTGGTTACCTATGATGGGACCTGCTCTGCTGCCAATTCGGATTCATCCAATAACGGTGTTTCCTACATGGTATTTAACATCTCTTCTCCGGTAACCGAAAACTTAGATGCTGAAGTGGTTTTAGGAACCTTAGGTGACTCTGTTCTTTTCTTGTATTGCGATGGGTTTGATCCACTGAATCCTGCTGCAAACATTGTTGCTTGGGATGATGACGGTGGGGTTGGTTTTGGTTCACACATTGCCCCTGGTGATGGCGTGGAAATTCAAGCCGGCCAAACCTACCAACTGGTTGTTTCGGGTTTCAACAACACGCACATGGGTGATTTCACAATGGTTCTGGGCGGAAACGCTGTGTTTGGCCAACCGGTTACCATTCCCACCATGTCTGAGTGGGGTTTGATCGTTTTTGCAGTCCTGATGATTGGCTCCGGTCTTTACCTGCGTCGTCGCACTGTTAAAGTCGCTTAATTTAGAATATTTGATACCTAAAAGGGACGCCGACAGGCGTCCCTTTTTTTATATCTGGGCGTGGAAGGCTTTAACGGCCTCTATGATTTTGCGGGCATTGATATTGCCCATTCGGATCATGGCCTTTTGCACGGGTGGCAAAGCTTCTAAGCTGGGATCCTTAAAGATGTATACCTTGCCCTGGCCAATCAATTCGGGTGGCGCACTTGGCAGTGGGGTTGTTTCAATTTGGGTCATTGCAAAGTTCAGGGTTTCCTGCCACGAACGATCGGTATTGCCCAACTCTTTGTACGCTGCCTCAAAGACGGGTTCCAAAAAATGGTAGTACTGAACCGCTTTTGCTGTATCAATAGCTTCGACGGCTGTGACTAAGCCTTGGTAGCGCTGAAAATTCTTTTCCGACAAATAGGCCTGGTCCCGGTTCTTTTGAACAGTAAACTCACCCGAGGGCCGTAAGAAAAAAGCCTGAGAATAGGGGTTTTTGTTGCGCGAGATCAGATCTGCCGCAGTCGCAAATTTGCGGATCAAATGGTTTTGTTCCCACAAACGGTTCCAATACGGATGGCTACTTACGTTTTTGTGTTCGGTTTCTAAAAAGGGATCGCTCTCCTCAAGGTCGGGACGGGTCAACTCGGGTTCAGGGGTGTTGACGGGTTGGGCCGCTCGCGTTTCTACATCTTCTGCCGGTGGATTGGGGTCGACTGGCGGGCCAATTTTGTCGATTTGAACCTGGTCTGCTTCCAATTGTTCGATTTCGACGGGCTTTTCTCGGGTCATGAAAAACAAGATCCCGGCAATCACAACGGCGGCGCCAATGGCGATCGGTAACGGTTTCATACTTGCTCCTTTTTTTTCCTCTTGCTTTGACGTATGTTGAGGCGCAATGGACTTATTTATTCGCAGCATGATACCCGGGCAAGGCGTAAACGGAAAGGTACATCTTGTGCTTCTATTCCTTATGGCGGTTACTACCTTGCCCTTTTTCTTCTTATTCCACGAGGCCTATTTGAGCCCGAAATGGATGGGTTTGGGTTGTTTGACTACCTTCCTGTTGCTGCAGAACCCGACGGTACGGCCTCCACGGGTCTGGATCCTTATTTGGGTCTGGCCTATTCTTTCCCTTTTTTGGGCGCGTCACCCGGGATTTGGTTTAAATTCACTTCCCTTGTTTTTGTTTTTGGGCAGTATGGCTTGGTTACCCTGCTTGAGGCCCAACCAGATTCGGCTCATCCGCTTGGCTTTGTTCTGGCTCGGAATTCTCACAGTCATTTACGGCATGGTTCAGGTCCTGGGTTGGGATCTGATCAGACTGGAGCCATCGCGGGTGCCAGTTAGTTTCCAGGGCAATAGCAATCGTTTTGCCCAGTTTCTTTTGGCGGCCCTTTTCTTGGGAAAACCACCACATTGGGCCCGTCATCTGCGTTTTTTACTGCTTGCGGGACTCTTCCTTTCCGGTTCGAAACTGGCGATTGTGACATGGGGTCTGGGCTTTTTCTGGCTTAAGCCGAATTGGCGGGCTGGTATTGGGATTGGCCTGGTGTTTATCGGGTTGGGCGCCTGGAGTTTTGCCGCCGGTCAATGGCAATTCGTACAAATGGGCGAGAGGGCCTATCGCAAAGCGTTGCAGCAACAGAGTTTGGAGCAAAACCTTCGGCCCCCTCAGTTTCGGGGCAAAGCAATCAGTGTTCTAAATCGTGTTCAAATGGTGCAAACGGGACTTCACATGGCCCCATCGGCACCGATTTGGGGTTGGGGTATTGGCCAATTTCAGACCCACTACCCGCGTTTTGCGGAAAATGATCCCTTCCTCAGCCGCGCCTATCGGGTAGATCACGCCCATAATTTTGTTTTGGAATGGGGATTGGAGCTGGGTTGGGTCTGGCTGCTATTGGTCCTGATTTTACTGGGCCGAATCGTATTTCGTGCCGCGCGCACCCTTCAAGTTCTAGCCATGGTTGGGCTTCTGCTTGCCCTGTTTGATTTGGCCTATTGTCAGCCGTTTTTCCTGCCCTGGCTGGTCCTGCTTTGGCCGCGCCGGACTCTGACGCAGCTTCCTCGGATTGCGGTCTCCATTCCGCTTCTTTTGTGCGGGCTCTTGATTCTGATTGGGCTGTTTCAAGCACAAAATTTTGATGGCAGTGTGATAGCTTCAAAATTAGACCCTGCCCGTACCTTAAGAGCCCGTACGCAGCTGGATGGCGCGCTACTCAGACCGCTTTTGGTCCGCCTGGCCCAGGTCGATCCCTATGCGCCAGACAGCCTGCACATCCTGGCCCTCTTGGCGCCCCAACTGGATCCGCGTACTGAGCTAGCGGCCAATTGCCTACTTCAGAAAATTCCACAGGTGTTTCCTGCCTATTTAATAATAGATGAAACCGGGTATCCGGGCGTTTACGTGCCAGATGTTTCAGAGCGTGCGCGCCAGCAGATGGAGGCCTGTCGTTTGGAAATCCTCAAATGGTTGGAGGTCCCTTGAAACCCTGCATTTTGATCGGTGGAAAATCCACCCGGATGGGGCGCGACAAAGCATTAATCCCGGTCGCCGGTCAACCGAACGCGCAGCGGATCGCCGATCTGGCCGCAAGGCTGTGTCAAACCGAGGCTGTATTCCTGGGTGACCCAAGGCCCGGTTTGTCCGGTCCTTTTTTACCCGATCGGGAGCGTGAAGCTGGTCCGCTCTCCGCAATCTTAGGCGCATTTGATGGTTTGCCTAGTCAAACTTTATTGGTATTGGCCTGTGACCTGCCTCATCTCGATGAGGCTGCGCTTTCTTGGCTCTTGGCGCAAGGCAGTAAAGGCGAATCGGTCTGGCCCCGTTTCCCTGATTCGCCCTATCTGGAACCGCTCCTGGGCATTTACCAACCCAACCTCTTGCCTTTGCTTGAAGCTGCATTTCAAGCGGGAACCCGCAGTTTAAACCCCCTTGCCAGCCAGCTCTCGCTCATCAGTCCTGAAATTCCAGGCCCTCTTTGCAAAGCATTGACCAACGCGAATACACCTTCAGCCTGGCCAGATCGCGATTCCGACTAGTCCTTTAGGAGCCTGGGGCACAAAAAGAGGATTAATCGCGGTCGTGGAAACCTTTGCCTGCCAGGATTTTGGACCGACATTTGGCGATGCGTGCCAACTGGGTTTTTTCTTGTTTGGCGGCGCTGACGTGGAGAATGTAACTGCGTTTCCGGCCCGGGCTCAATGCCTCAAATGCTTGTTTCAAGGTGGGATCCTGGATCAGACATCGGCTCAGGGTTTCAGGCAAAGGCTCAGGTTGTTGGGCATATTCAACCCGCTCACCTTTCTCAACGGCATTGATGGCCTGGTCTACAAATTCGCGAATGACCTGCTCTCGATCGCTGACGTGTTGCGATTCGGTAAAGACCAGGATTCGCGCACCTTGTGTGTTTTCGCCCGGCTTTTGCAGGTACCCTTGAGGGTCGTTCAATATCGCGCCATGAAAAAAGGAAAGCGTGCACCGTTCATTAAAGGCAGACAGCAAAACGACATTCTGATCCTGCCAGGTATAACAGGGAAAGCCCCACTTCAGGGTCTCGGTCAAATTCGTTTGCAATAATAGTGCGCGCAAGTTCCGCAGCACTTCGGGCCAACGATGGACTTTGCAATCGGGTGTTCCACCTCGATCACAACGTCCACAGCCGGACAGCAAAAAAGCGTCAACGAGAGGGTGAGGTTCAGGCATGTTGCGTCCTAAATAAGATTTGAATTTCGTGCATTGTTATTGTAATACCGAGTACATGGGGCTCGTCAGATTAAAGCGTTTGCAAGCGATCTAAGGCAAAAAGGGTTAAAAATCAGGTGTATACAGGGGATTCTGGGTATAGGGCAGAGCCGGGAATGTGTCGAGCAAGACAGCTTTTTGATATAGGTCCAGATAGGCTTGTTTATTGGTGTTCCATTCGTTTTCGGGAAGCAGGGCCTTGGCTTGATGGACTAGCAGAACAGCTTTTGCAGGGTCTTTGTCCAAATAAGCGATAACCGCTTCATACAGAAATTGGCTAGCCTGAATCCGTCGGTTTTCAGTGGCTTCAGCCTTTAACTCCTGAAGTCGCGAGTGGGCGACCTGAACCTGATCTTGGGCCAAGTTGAGTTGGACGAGTCCCAAACCGGCGTATTGTACACCGTCGTTATCTTGGTTCGTTTTTGCCAATTCCATAGCTTTATTAAGTTTAAGCTCTGCTTCGAGAAAGTTCTTTAACGCAATCTCCACCTGAGCCAGTTCGATGAATTGGTTGATGGCGTTGTAGCTGTCCTGATTCTTGAGATTGATTTCTAAGGCTGCTTGCAAAAACCCACCTGCTTCACGCCATTGCCCCAACCGAAGTGCCGTTGAACCCAAAGCTGCTTGGCAGGCGCCGATGCCTCGTTCATCTTTCAGGCTTGTTCTCAAGTTTAAACTTCCTGTGTAGTGCGAATAGGCTTCTGCATAATGCGATTGATAAAAATGGAAGTCGCCTGCGCCCATCAAGGCGTGGGCCTTCAGGAAAGAATTGTCGATGATGGAACACTCATCGATTAATTGTTGCCAATCTTCCAACCTGGTGGTGAGCCCGGCAAATTGTTGCGCGCGCAAGCGATTGAAAACCACGCTAATCTTACCTTTGAAGTACTGTTTTTCCGCGTAGATCTGTTCGGCCCTGCGATAGTGGTCAAAGCCTTCCTGTTGTCTGTTGGTGCGGACAAATACTGTGCCTGCCAGGCTGTGAGCGCGTGCATTCAGCCAAGGCGAGGCGCCTGGGTTATCCCAAATTTGACTCAGGTTTTCTTCACAAAGTTGGAAATCTCGTTTTTGGAAAGCCAACTCTGCGGCAAGCATTGATACTTCAAACGGGTCCCTTCCCGCCATAAAGCTGATCAGCTCTTCGGCCTTGGCGAAATCATTTTTTTGAATGTAACTTTTGGCCAAAATTAACCCGGCCGTTGGGTGATCCGGTTCCTCACTGAAGCAAACTTCCAGAAATGGGATCGCTTTTTCAAAATCGTCAGCGAGAAAGAGTTTCAGACCCTTGGCATAGGTTTCATCCAAGTAGGGGGCCGAAAAGGAAGGCGGCGGGGGATTGGTGCCCAATTCCAAATTGATGCGGTTGGCGACTGCCTCGATGCAGGCCTGTGGATCCTTTACCTGGACCTCAAATTGAACCGGCTCAGCCGAGTCGATGAAAAATTCAAATACGAATGCCGTTTTCTTTTTCTTGAGCTGGCAGGTGATGAAAATGGGTGCCCCGAGGCTTTTTCCGAGCAAGGCGCGCTTTTGCGGATGGTCCTCTAAACGAAGGTATTCCCTGTAAACCTCTGGAAATGGGATGCACTCATAACCCAGGTTATTCATGGCATAAGTAAGCTGATCTGGAATGGCTAATGCCAGCCAGGACCATTGCGGGTCCAGGTCCAAATTTTGGACTGGCAAAATCGCAATCTTTCCCGGATTGAGCGCTTGGGTTGGATCCTTTTTAAAAAGAAAAACCCCAAGGATGAAACCCAGAAGCACTAGAAGGATCAAACCTTTGTAAGGAATCTTGGTGGGACGAACCCTCTCGATTGGCTTGGGATTGCGGACCAAGGTTGTGGTTAAGGGGTCGGTTGGCGTGATCGGGACGTGAAGCCGGTAGCCTTTTTTGGGGATGGTTTCGATACAGCTCTTATCGCCTCCGACCTGGTCGATAGCTTGCCGCAGTTCTGATAAGACTTGGGCTAAGGCGCGTTCCTCCACATGGGTTCCGGGCCAGCACTTGGCAAAAAACTGTTCCTTGGGGATTACCCTATTTTTTTGATTTAAGAAGAGTTCTAAAACAGTGGCTAGTTTCGGTCGCAAAGAGAGCGAGCCTTGCGGTCCAGAAAGACAGCGATCGCTTTCAACATAGGTCAGATTAAGAAAATACCGCTTCGCCATGGGTGGGTCAGTTTAACATTCTCAGAAGGGGAACCGATTAGGAAAATGCACATGACCCGGCGGTTCAGATTTCGAAAAAGCCATTTTTAAGTTGCTGAAAATAAACATTTTGATGTTTTTTTGATCAAGATTTGAAGTTCATTTGCGCAAAGCCGATGGCACAGTGGCACCCATCTCAGGAGGACGTATGAAAAAAATATTGATTCTTATGTTTATGTTGCCGCTCGTTGCGGGTGATCTGTATGTACATCCGGAGCGGGGTCGCAAAGGCGGAACCAAAGAGAGCCCTTACAAATATTTGGCAGATGCGCTTGCCGCTGCACAACCGGGCGATACCCTTCACCTTTCTGCTGGCCAATACCATGGCAAAGGGGGCAGTGGGCATTGGGAAATTAGTCAGGATGGATTGACCTTGTTAGGTGGGTATAACGATGATTTCTCGGCACGTAATCCCTTTGAAAACATAACCTTATTGGCCTTCGATAATTCGCCAGAAAACAAAACCAAACGGTTTGGTGGACCGGACTTTAAGGCAATTGAGCGCGCTGATCGCAAACCGATCAAAGGGCTTGTATTAGACGGATTGACCTTTGATGGGGGCAATCGCAATACCTATCGAGAAGATCCACAGAACCCATCTATGAAGCTGGACAGCACACCGGGCGATTTCCTGCTCCATCTGAAAATTGCCGGTGGGTCCAAGGCGGTCATTCGCAACTGTACTTTTCTGAACCCAGGCAAATCAGCAGCGGTAATGGCCCAAGGGGAACCGGACTCCGAGTTGTTGTGCAGCAATAACGTTTTTGTGAATGGCGTTTATCACCACATGATTGTGGGCCGCTTGAGTTCAAAAAGTCCCAATCGCATGAAGGTCCAGGTGGAGAACAATAGTTTTTTATTCAGTTGGCAGGTCAGTGCGAATGGCGAAGGCGTCGTTGTTTATCCATTTACGGATATCTCGTTTAAAAACAATGTATTCGCGTTTGGCGATTCCAGTGCGATTGTCAACGATCGCTATGAGGAGATGATAGACAACCGCGGGACCAAAACCAAGGGTGTGAACAAGACGGTTCGCATCGACGACAACCAGTTTTTCATGTGGAAACGCGGTTTGTATGGTTGGGTGGAAGCGGGCCAAAGTGGGACCTTACGCACTTCAAAACCAGATGATTTGTGGGAAACCAGTCTTGCCGATGGATCGGGTGAAGGCAATTTGATCGCGGATCCCGGTTACCAATTTAATCGTGATTGGATTGAACTTTATGCCCAGCGTTCGGATATCGCCGAGGGCGATGTGACCATGGATGCGGTCAACCAATGGCGCAGTGCCTTGGGCTTGAATTTAAAGGGCAATAACAATCCCAACCGGCAGAGTTATGCCATGCGTTACCCGCTGGCAGATGTAATGGCCTTCCGCAAACACCCAAAAGGCAAAGGCGCAACATTGACGTTTGCACCCTGATCCTTCTCGAAAACCGTGAGCGGATGATTCAGTCCGCTCAACGCCAACCCGATGAACCAAAATAACCCTGGATCGCATTAACATTTGGTTTTGCAATCGATCCAAAACAAGCATCCTACTAGAGGCCAGCGGCCGAATGATCCATGAGCCCACCCCGACAAAAGGAGGGGTGGCAAAAACGAGCGCCGCGCAGGCCAGATCCCAGCGGGCGACTGAACGCCCATTTTGATAACTCCAATAAACCAAATCAATCGGCTTACGCCCACATCCGCTGTGTTCATGCAGGTGGTTTGTGCAATTGCCCGTATTATTCGGCGATATGGGTCCCATTCGAGGTTCAATCGCCCATCCGGGCTCCCCGATTAGAACGGGTCGCCTTAACCCACCCCTCCTTCGTCGGTTTGGGCTCGCGGGTCAATCGCCCGCTGGCCTCCTGGTCGATGCTTGACTTGGAAAATTGCCGATTGTTTGCATTGGGAACACTTTCCAAGTGCAGCACACCCGAATCAGTTTATTGGCATCCACTGAATAATATTCACCTTGATACCTTGATCACATAGATTTCTGGACAAGCCTGTGTAGTCACAAATGTTTGTGTCTTTGGGTCAAATACAAAGGTTGCCTTGACCGAGTGCCGAGTAGAGATCTTGTCCGCTTCATCGGTTAAAATGGCATTTCCCGACACGACCAGATCTCTGTAGCCATCCTGATTCAGGTCAACCCATTCGTTTTCCAGCAAAGGCGGGTCAAAAAAGAGCCTGTCATCGTGTTCATCGTAGATGCGAATCAGAAGACCCGGCAGCGAAAGGATCCCATTTCCCTTGGAAGAAATCCTAAATGTGATTTTGATGGATAGGTTAGGTGCGCGGAAGAATTGTTTGCTCAAGGTTTCGGTTTCAACGCCATTCAGCTCTGCTAATAGTCCTTTTGCCTCTGTTTCGCTTATGACGGCTTGATCGGAACCCCAAATGTTTGGACACACTAGAAAATAAAGCCAAATGGTAAACAAAATTTCAACCTTTCAGCTGGGAAATCTCAAAACTCCGTTAAGGCAGAGGCTCTTTATTTTGGAAAAGGGCAGGTAATTGGATGGGTTGGCCTATTTTGGCTGCCAATACGGTGTCCAGCCAGATCTGCATGCCGGGTTTCCATAAGGGACCAACCTGGTTTTTAAGATCCTGCAAAATGTGTATTGCGGCCTCGTTTCGGCCCTGTTGAACGGCCTGATGGGCCGCCACGAGTCCGACCAGCGGATCACTCTGGGACAGGTCGGTCTTTAAGAGGCTGGGTTTTGAATCGGGTTGGAGCCAGGCCTGTAATAAGGCGCGGTGTTCGGCGTTGGGGTGATTCGGCTCACAGGGAATCGCTTGGGCCAAGTTCAGCGTTAATCGAGCTTGGATCTCCTCGCCTTGGTAGAGATGCAGTCGGGTCAGCCAGCATAAGCTCTCCAATTCGATGGGTTTATGGCCAATTTTCCGCGCTAGAGCCAGGGTTTCTTCCAACATCGTCCGGGCTTCTTGCTCCTGCTGATCATGGAAAAACGCCTTGGCCAGGTTGATGGAAACCTGGAGTTCAAGCTGAGCATCGCCGGTGGCTTGATATTTTTCGCGCAGTGTGGTGAGCAACTGGATACTTTTCTGGAACTCGCCAACTTCGATCCAGGCCTGGGAGAGGTTGTTGTCAACGATGTCGACAATTTCTTGCATGTTAAGGGTTTGAGCGAGGCTTTTGGTGTGTTCGAACAGGTCGAGTGCAGCCTGGATCTGGCCCATTTGATAGGTGATCACCGCCCGGTTGGCTTGGACCTGAACGGAACCGACCCGATCCCCGATCCCATCCAGAATGGTTTGGAGCTGAGTGTAAATATCGAGTAGGGTGGATAGTTCAGCGCCTTGCATGGCTAGGCGGTAGGCCTCGATCATTTTGCATTTGACCAAGCCGACCGGGTGATTGAGCCGTTGGTAGATGGATTCCGCTTGTTCCAGATCCGCGATTCCGGCAGCGCAATCGCCCTGATCACAGGCAATTGCCGCGCGCTCAGCGCGGGCAAATGCTTCTAAAAGCGGCCAATCGCGTTGTTCGGCCGCTTGGATGACGGATCCGATTTCAACCCGAAAACGCGCCACTTGGCCCTCGGCCAAAAGGGATTGGGCCAAACGCAAGCGGCCCCAAAGAAAGGATGGGTCCTGATCGACACAGATCTGGAAATAGGGTTTGGCCAAGGCCGAACTTTCTTTTTGAAAGATGTTGCAGCCTTTAGCATAAGTCTCGTTGACATAGGCGTTTGGCGACAAAAAAGCTTCGAAGCGCAAGGATTCTCCGTAAAGCCTCTGAATCACCTTGTAGGCCAGTTGGCGAACCAGGTCAACCGGATGTTCTCCGCTCAAATCGCCTTGAATCGCTGCACCATTTTCCAGAGGAACCATTTCGAAATGTAAGGTCCAACTTGCTTCGACCTGCTGGATTTTGGATCGCAAAACATGGCTTACTTGGAAGTTCCGTTTCAGGTCGTCTAACGTACCACCACCTTGGTCAAAGGCAATCACGCGGGAAAAGGAAAGCACATTGATGGATTGCGATTCGGCTAGGATCTGATTCAAGACATCGGCCAGTCCGTAAGGCATCCAGGCATATTCCTTACCCTCCGTTTCAGCTTGAAATGGTAATACGGCAATGAGGGTCCGGGTGCTTGGCTTGGGTGCCGGTTGAGGCCAAAAATACCAGCCAAGAACACCAAACAAAAATAAAATTCCCATAAGACTAAAAAGCCTGAAATGGGTTGGGGGGTAGGTTGGGTTCGAAACGGTCGGTTTCACGGTTTCCAGGCCACCCAGCCATTGATAGCCGCGTTTGGGGATGGTTTTGATCAATTCGCTGTCTGGCAGGTGGCCGGCCAGTTCCGTTCGTAATTCCTGGATCAGCTTAAATAAAGACGCCTCAGAAACCACACGATCCGGCCATACGTGCTCAAAAATCTGATCTTTGGAAAGCGTTTTGCCCGGGTTCTGCAGGAATACTTTTAAAAGTAGGCTGACTTGAGGGCGCAGGATGGTTTCGCTGCCATCCGCATAAACGAGTTTGTCTTGCTCGGAAAAAAACTGGGCGCCTTGGAAGGTGAGAGGGTTCACTGGGTTTCCTTAAAGGCTTGAATAACCACTTCAGAACCTATTTCAGAAAAATATCAGGACTTTTTCAAGACTTTTCGGGCGGGTCGAAGTTACCAATAGGGCAAACGCACGGTCAACCGGTGCAAACCAAAACGCAAAGGTAACGAAATGAAAAATGTGTTGCGAAGTGGAAATTGGATGATGCTGATGCTGCCATGGCTGAGTGGGTTGGGGTGGAGCCAGTGTTACAACGCGGAAACCCTGTTGCCCCTGTTACCGGAATGGGGCAGCAGCGAAAATATTCTAAGCCTGGGCGATTTTGTCAATCGGGTCCCGGGCATGGGCCTGGTGTATCAAGGCCGGTTTTATCGATTAAAGGACACACCGGAAGTCACTCCGATTGGACTGACATACAAAAATCAGGGCAACCCTTTGACATTTCGCTTTTGGGGCGATAATTGCATCCCGCCGGATGCTGAAATAGAAAGCCCCTTTAGTCCATTGAGCTGGGTTTCATCCACCCAGGTGGGTCCTTACACCATTGAAGAGGAATATTCTTTTGTGCCAACGGTTACCGTCGATGGTTTTTATGCCTACTATCATGTGGACAACCAACCGGACCGTGAGTCGATCTTGTCATTTGTTTCCATCCCGTATGCGCCAATGGCCATTTTTGGTATGGATCAGAACGGGTACGACGGTAGTGGTGCGGGTGCATTAGGCACGCCGGTCAACATGACCTTTGGGCCCGATCGTCACGGACGGCCCAATAGTGCGGGTTATTTAAATGGGGTTGATGCCCATTTCTCAACCAATATCATGACCAACCAAACCATTGGCAGTCCAGGATTTACGGTGGCACTTTGGGTGTATCCGACCAGTGTTTCACCTGCCCGGGTCCAATTGGTCAGTACCGACAATGGCGATTTTGATTGGTCCATCTTGCGCGAAGGCAACGAGTGGTACGTCTTTACCGGTACCTCGTCTTACCCTACCGGTGCCACGGTGGATCTCAATACCTGGCAACACATCGCGGCCTCGTTCAATCCGGCCACTGGTCAGATTATGTTCCACAAAAATGCCTCCAACACTGCTTTGATTAGTGAAATGGGGTTTGAGGGTGGAACCAGTACCGTCACCATTGGCGCAAATCCCGGTGGGATGAATGAACGCTTTAAAGGTTATGTGGATGATGTGTTCATCTACGGGTTTGTAGTCGATATCAATGGCATAGATGCTTTGTACATTGCCGACACCCTGGGCGTGGATTTCCCCGTTCAGGAGTAGCCGGTCCCAGACAGCGTACGAAGGTGGCGATTTTGGATTTTTTTGGCTTTGTTGGGTCAGGGCGTGACTCAAAGCCTGAATCTGGCGTGCCATGGCTCGTACGCAGGCGCGTGGTCGCCGCTTGCCTGACTCCAGGCAAGTGGCGACCCGATGCGTTTTGAGGTAGTGGTGAATGGGGCCGGGAGTGGACAGTGGACATAATCCACTAACTACCTTGCAAGCCCAGCACATTCGCTGGGAAAGGCAGGGCGCTCTTCAGCGACCCGGCTGGGATCAGGGGTTACAGATCTGGTATTGGACCAGGTCAAGCACGGTGCTTTGCGGCCAGGTCGCAAACAGGTAACCGAGGGTGGTTTGAGTTTGGATTAAAGCATAGTCTCCGGCGACCAGGACCCGGTCCGGGCTGGCGGTCATGCACGTCAGCGTTTCCACGGAGATCTGATCGAGAAAGTGCCAATCCAACGCATCATTACTCCAGCCAATGCTGCCATTAAAGCCGCATGTCCAGTAGCGGGTTCCGTCAAAAGAAAGACCTTTAAGTGGCGGTCCCAAGGGGCCGGTTGTTGCCCACATCGCGCCATCTGTTGTGTGCGACACAAAACTGTCGCCGTAGGTGACTAACCGATTATTCAAACTTTGAATACCATTGTAATAGGCAAAGGGTACTGGCCCGGTGGCAGCCGATAACGCATCTGGCGATGGACCCGTCATCCATAAGCCATTGCCACCGCAGGCCCACCAAGCGCCGAATGCATAGGCAATTCCCGAAAAATTGCCGGATGTCGGTGGCGGGAGCGCAGTCCACGTGAGGCCATCTGGGCTGGTCAATAAGACCCCCTGTTGGCCTACTACGACCCATAAACCTTGGGCAAAAGTGACTGCCGTTAGAAAACCGGATGTGTTGGATACGGGTGTATCCCATTGAACGCCATCTGTGGAAGTGACAATCCCCCCGGCGGTACCGACCGCAACCATCCGAACTCCGTTTGAAGCAATGGCGAATAGGCCTTTGTTGACCTGTTGATATTGTTGCGTCCAAGTCTCGCCATCGGGACTCGAAAGGATGGTATTTTGAAAACCAACGACGTAGAAATTGCCATTATGCCATACGGTGCCTGCCCAATCCTGATATACGCCTTGCGTTAAGGCATCCCATTGGCTGGCGTCGAGTGAATGGTAGACCTGAGCGCCGCGACCGACAGCAATCATCTCGCCTTGGTGTAGGGTGATTGCCTCAAATCGGGGATAGGGAAAAACGCTGTTTTT
The DNA here is from genome assembly GCA_020637335.1 of Acidobacteriota bacterium. Classification (GTDB taxonomy): domain Bacteria; phylum Acidobacteriota; class Holophagae; order Acanthopleuribacterales; family Acanthopleuribacteraceae; genus JACJWC01. Next base: position 136,812 of record JACJWC010000008.1, read on the forward strand.
TGTCCAAGTGGTTCCATTGGGCGAGCTAGCATATTGGCCGGATGGACCCACCGAAACAAACTGGGTACCGGTCCAGATCAAGTCCTGCATGGTATTGAAATTGTTGACAGGTCCTAACATCCAGTCCAACCCATTCGTGCTGGTGGCATTTTGTTGGTAGTTTTGAGCAATCCAAAGGCCGTTTCCATAAGTAATCGATGTAAAGGCCCAAAACAGGCTCATGGCACTGATATTCCAGGTTGTCCCATTGTTAGTGCTGAGGATGCGCCCGCTCGACATGGCGATTGCTGTTACCCCGTTGTGGTGCACCACGTCCTGGCCAGTGAAGACATTATTGAAGCCGGTATTGACCAGGCTCCAGGATTGGCCGTCGGCGCTGAAAAAGGTTTGGGTTCCCACGATGTAATAGCCCGTATCGGCCCAAGTCACGCCATAAAACTGGCCCATCGCCGTTTTTGGTGTCCAAACCGTACCCATATCGCTGACCAGGACCGTGTTATTCAAGCCAACCGCGACAAATCCAAACGGACCCCAGGCCACATCCTTGAGGTGTTCCGTTGTGTGGCTATTCACTTGGGTCCAGGTCGCTCCGTCATCCCCGGAAACCTGAATAAAGCCAAAATCACCGACACTGACCAGCACATCGTCATTGCTGGCGACCCCGTACAAACCATAACCGTGCGGCGTTGGATTACTCCAATGAAACCCACACGGACCTTGACCCAATACAACCCCGCCTACCAAAACAAATACAAGCCATTTGCACATGATTTCCCCCTCAATTCGGAAACCGACGCCAATTGGCTAATCGAACGGATCAAGAAACATGACTGTGACTTTCCTCACATTTTTTAGTGGGTCATTGAATCTTTAAAGTGTGTCTTGGCATTTCATTTGGGCCGCACTCTCCGTTCAGAAAGGTGTGGAGAAACCTCGTGGGACAGGCTGCCAGCCTGTCGAATGCTGGAGAAATGAAGTAAACCACTGAGCAACTCACAGCCTGAAAAGCCTGAGCTCGGTCTTTGGTCTCTGAGTGCTGTCGGGTAGAGAGGTGTCAGCCAAGCCGGCTGACCCACACGGCCCAGAGTCCTGTTTTAAGGAATACTGGGCTATTTGCTGAAAAGGGGCGCGCGTCCGAATGGGAATTTATTTTTGTTCGCTTCGTCTTTTCCGACCGTTTTCCCTGATAGGGATATCGCTGGAATGGCACCCAATTGCTGGTCCGGGTGATTCCTGATAGGTCGCAAGGTGTTGGACACCTTTTGCATGGTTATGAGGAGTACCCAATGATTATTTCGCTAAGCTTTTTGTCCTTGTTCCTGTTTCAACTTGAAGAAAGTGCTTTGCCACTGCATAGCGGACCCTTGGTTATCCCAATCAACCTGTCAGAAAACGGGTCGGACTTTGCGGAAAATTTCTGGATAGAAGTCCGTTATTTGGCCCGGCCCGGGGGCGAGGAATTGTTTTTTGAACCCGGCGAAAAGGTCTGGTTGATGCAGGATCGCGCTTTCTTGGTTTTAGGCGCTTCGGGTTCCCCCTTACCGACTGAAGTTACAACGCGGGCAACCGTTTTTGTTGAGCTGCACAATGAAATCGGCGATTGGGGTCCGCTAGAAATTCATCCACTAGCCCAGGCCGTTTCCATTTCGGCAAATCCTGAAAAGATGGTCTCGGCATTGGGTTTGACCCTGACTGGGATCGATGTGTCTTACCTGGCCCAGGTCGCCCATTTCCTGGCCGGGAACCTGACCAGCCTAGATGTTCAAGGCACAACCTACAACATCAGCAATTACGGTCAAGTCATAAACGCACAGGGCGATTTTGTGGGACGCCGCATAGATCTCAACCAGGGCGGAGCCAGTCTCTTTGTCGGCAAGCTTGCAGGCGTTGCTAATACTTCCGTGGACAATACAGGGATTGGCGTTCAAGCCCTTAGATTTAATACGACCGGTCAAGACAATGTTGGCGTTGGGCAATTTTCTTTAAACAAAAACATCACAGGTTCGGGCAACACGGGGATTGGCTCAAATGCTCTATTCAACAATATCAATGGTTTCTTCAATTCAGCCCTTGGGGGAGGTGCCCTCAAAGCAAACACCGATGGCTCTTACAACATCGCGGTTGGGATCAGTGCACTCTGGAACAATACCCACGGTGACTTGAACAGCGCGTGTGGTTCTTTTGCCTTATCAACCAACACCCTCGGCGTGGGGAATGCGGCCCTTGGTTATTTTGCTTTAGGAGGAAATACGACCGGTGGCAACAATATAGCAGTGGGCTACAATGCTCTCCCAAACAATACAACAGCCAGTCAAAACTGTGCATTAGGCTACCTTGCCCTTGAAAAAGTGACAATCGGCGGGAACAACACAGGGGTCGGCGCTTTTGCGCTGAATAACCTGATTGATGGTATCAACAACACGGCGGTCGGTGTCAATTCGGGTCCGACGGCGCCCTCAACCTCCTTGGACAACACGACTTGTTTGGGCTACGGAGCCCGTTCCACGGCCAATAACCAAATCCGCCTGGGCAATTCGGCTGTGACCAGTATTGGCGGCCAGGTGGGCTGGACTACCCTTTCGGATGGTCGCTTCAAACGCGAGATTACGGAACAGGTACCCGGTCTAGCTTTTATCCTGGCCTTGCGACCGGTCAGTTATGTGGTGGATCGAACGGCCCTGAACCAGTTCCTGGATCCGACCTCTCAAAATGAAACTCCGAAAACCGCGGATTTATCAACTCGCCAAACTGGCTTTATCGCCCAGGAAGTTGATGCCCTGACCCAAAAAACAGATGCGCCGTTTTCCGGGGTGGATCGACCCCTAAATGAAGCAACACCTTATGGGCTGCGTTATTCCGAATTTGTGGTTCCTCTGGTCAAAGCGATTCAGGAACAACAGGCTTTGATCGAGGCGCAGAAACAGGAAAACCAGAAACTGCAAAATTGGGTTGATGCTTTGAGCCAGGCGGATCAAAAACAGCAAGCCCTGATCGAAAACTTGCGCAAACAGGTTGAAGACCTTCAGATTCAAATCAGCCCGCGACTTTCGGTGGTGTCGCAATGAAGCGCTTTTTCCGCATTTCTCTTTTTCTTGCGGTTCTCCCGCTTTTCGCTCAGAGCAATGTGGCCGGTTCGGTGCCCATCACGCTGGTTGATGGCGGACTGGGTTGTGGCGGTAGTGCGCGCATCATTGAAGTGCATGCCAATGTTACGGGGCTATCGGGTGATTCAGGTGCCATGGCTGGTTTAAATGCGTTTCAATTAACGGTCAGTTATTCGGTAAGCGGCGTATACACCCACACGGTACCGGGTAGCAATCCGCAGACTTGGACCATTGTTACTTCCGCTGCAGCCAACAACGCTAGTCAAGTGGTTGTAGTGGGTTGGAATACCAATACCCTTGCACCCAACGCCTCGTACCATTTGTGCGATATTTACCTTTCAGGGCCAAATGGCAATGTGACGGTCAATCTCACCGGTGGGGAACTGGCTTCGCGTTTGGTCACACCGGGCAATGGCCCGGCTGCGCTTAACGTGACCCTTCCGCCTTCACTTACCGTTTTTGTTCCCGCATACACGCTTGATTTGCCAGATGCCATTGCCAGTTGGCGTCTGGTCAACCCCACCTACAATCTGATTGGTCCGCCCGGTCCCAATGACATTTTAGACTTAGTGAAAGCTTTTATTTGTGCGCCTTGAACGCGAAAATATGGATGCTGTGAACCATGTGTTAGCCTGCGCTCCATGCCCGTAAACCGCGATTTAGGGTGGTTTTTTGCTAATTTTCACAGAATTTATCATCCAGAACTGAGTGAAAGTGTTGATTCCGCTCCGTCAAGTCCTACAAGTGCGCTAAACTGATCCTGTTTTCGTTCTGGTGCCGGGTTTGGAACGCGGTGGCCTGTTAAGGGTCATCAACGCGAATCTATGCGAGTTGGAGGTTTGAAGTTTCAGCCCTCCGGGTCAGTTCATCTAGAGTGAATGCAATGCCCTCTGGAGGAAGCAATGACCCAACCACCCGCAATTCTTGACCGTAAAAACTCACCTGCTCAGGTTGGGATGCGCAGTGGCAAGGACCTGATAAACGCCACTCGCGCCTTCACCGATGAAGGCCGCCTACGCAGCTGGTTACATGTGATCAGCACTGCTGTTTTTTGCCTTTCTGCCTTGAGTATTGCGGCATTTGCGCCGCTGTGGCCGATACAACTCATCGGCTCGCTTTTGGCCGCGTTACTAATGGTGCGCCTGTTTATTACCTATCACGACTACATGCACGGTGCCATTTTGCGCCAATCGATTGGGGCCAAGATCTTCTTCTTCCTCTATTCAGGATTGGTGCTTGTACCGGCAAGCTCCTGGCGCAAAACCCACAATTTCCATCATGCCCATGTGGGGGAAATCAGCTTAAAAAGTGTGGGGGCCTTTCCTTTAGTGACCCTGGCCATGTGGCATGAGACGTCTTGGTTACAGCGTTTGCGCTACCGGATTATTCGCCACCCGCTGACTCTACTGCTCGGTTATGTCACGATTTTCGCCTTCAGTATTTGTCTATTGCCGTTTTTCCGGGAGCCCAAAAAACACTTGGATTCGCTTTTTGCGCTTTTTGCCCATGGCGCCCTCATTGCCCTTTTGGGTTGGGCCGGCGGATTTCAGGCGGTATTTTTTGCCATTCTCTTGCCCATGTTTTTATCCGGCGCGCTTGGGGCTTACCTGTTTTTTGCGCAACATAGCTATCCCGACATGCAGGTGCTCTCCGAATCTGATTGGTCCTTTTCGGAGGCCGCTTTGGCCTCTTCCAGTTACCTTCAGATGAGCAAAATCATGCATTGGTTCACCGGGAATATTGGTTATCATCATGTACATCATTTAAATGTGAAGATTCCTTTTTACCGCTTGCCCGAAGCAATGGCCGCGATCCCGGAGTTGCAATCGCCCGGAACGACCACGCTTGGGGTGCGGGACATTTGGGGCTGTTTCCAGGCTTGTCTGTGGGATGAAGAAAACAAAAGAATGGTCTCCTATCGGGATGCCAGACGCTTCAAGCGATTCGTATCCCCCTCCTATGGCCTTAAACCCTTGCAACCGACCCCTTCTGAAGAATAGGATTCCAGTTCATAAGTGATCAAGCAGCATTTGATCAACTTACCTGCCTACTTTTTTTGGGGGAAGGCATCATGGACAAGACGGAGTTGGAATTTCGGCGGGCGAAGCGTGCGGATGTTGTGTCAATCGTGGCCATGTTGGTCGACGATCACCTGGGTCAAAGTCGCGAACAATATGAGAACCCACTGCCGAATTTTTATTACGATGCTTTTGCCGCCATCGATGCAGATCCCAATCAAGAACTCTGGATCGCTGAACAAGCGGGCCACATCGTGGGCACCTTTCAACTGACTTTAATTCCCTGTATCGGCCGCAAGGGGAGTTGGCGCGCAATGGTTGAGAGTGTTCGAGTTGCCGCCGCCTTACGCGGGCAGGGCATCGGTAAAGCAATGATGGCCCATGCGATCGCACGGGCGCGCGCTCGTGGCTGTCGCCTGTTGCAGTTGACCACCGATAAGCGTCGACCGGATGCCTTTCGCTTTTACCAACAGCTCGGATTTGAAGCCAGTCACGAAGGGATGAAGCTCAACCTCTAATTATTCCGTTGCATTGATGGTGTTTGGTCATTGAAACGCAATGGGATCGCCTTTCTGGATAGTGTTCCTTGCTAGGGTAACGCTTATCGGCGCGGTTCACCTGCGGCCTCATTTCTGAGGTAATTGGCAATTTCCGACCAGCCAATATCAAGGGCCAGATCGGCTGGTGTTTTTCCTTGCGGTGTTCTGGCCTCTATCACGGCACCGAATTGGACGAGCAGCCGGACGATACCCCAATTGCCGGCTAGGGCTTCCTCGTGTAAGCGAGTCCAACCCTTATCATCGACCTGGGTTGCTAAGCCGGAATTGTGCATCAGGTCCTTTTCAACGGTTGGCAACACATTGGTGCACATGGGGTGGTCCAGGAATCCGCTTAAACCTCTGGTTTGTGGTGCCTTTTCTGCTTTTTTGAACCATTTAGAGAGCAGGCCGCCCTGGCCTTTTGAACCGGAGGGTTCAAGCCAAATCTGACCTGGTTCCGGAAAGGTTAATCCCCACGCGAGGTCGTGTTCCTTGCGTTCTTCGTTGCTCATTTCCATGCGAATGATTTGGACGGTAAATCCGCCATAGGCTTTGTCCCGCTGGTTAATGAGCCAATCCGAGAGATCGCTGAATGGCGCGCTTACCCAATCACCCGCCTGGTAGGATTCCAGGTAATGCGGGCTATTGATTAGCTGACCGTGAAGCGTTTCCCCATCGAAATCCACATCGGTAACCCACATCTGTTCTACGGTGGGTTCATCCTCTCCGTCCAAGGTTTCGGAGAAGGGCAGCTTAATCATGGCGTAATCCAATGCGGGAATGATCCGTCTGCGTTCCCAGCTCAGCTCACGCCAAAAATATTTGAAGGTGGATTGGGCTGCTTGAATGGCATCGTGCATTTCAGGGTTGGTCGCATCGAAGAAAAAAATGGGGCTGGACATCAATTGACTCCGAAATTTGGGTGGGACTCATTAATCAGAGTAAAATCCCGCCTACTAATTTTCCATTAAAGAAAAAATTGCTAGCTGAAGCAAACGTTTCTAATCAGGATTTTTTTATTAATGTAATCGGGTAATCAAAATCAGCCAAGCCCTTTTGTGCCATTTTTTTAATGTCCATGAAGGTTTTTGGTCAAGGTACGAACTCATGGCAGCCGCGGTCGGGGTTGGGATCGCGTAAGGTGCCCAAGCGGTCGACATCCACGCCCACATCCAGGCCGGAGTTAATCGCTGGACTGCCGATTAACAACAGGCCATCGGCGTCCAGATTGGGGTTTTGCAAAAGCGAATTGGCGTCCGTACCCGAATGGGCCAGCCACTGGTTATAATCGAAAACAAGGCTGGAGCCCGAACGCGCATCGCGGAACTGCAAGCCGCCATTGACTGCAAAATAGATCTGATGGCTGAAATCGGGAAAGCCATCCAAAGCTGAAAGCCCTTCTGTCAGGCGAATTTCCAAGGCGCGTTGCGAGGCTCCACTGGGTTGGTAGAGCACGTTGTTGCGGCCCGTGACCTGAGTTGATGGTGAAACGGTTTCAAATTCCCAATCGTGCAGCGGCACGCCAAAGGTAATTGCCGATTGACCGCCCTGTGCTACATCGATCAAGGTGTTGTGGGCGAAAAAAGCGCGGATGGAACCGTAAATACCGATTCCCGCGTAGTTCGTGTGGCGGATCAGATTATTGACAGCCACATTGTCCAAGGACTCGTAGTACAGCGGATTGAGATCTAAGTCGAACCATTCGGGGGAGGTGTCGAACCCCAAGCCAATGCCCATGCCGCCCGTATCTTCAATTAAACAGCGTTCAACCCGGCTGAGAATACTTCCGCCCTTGAAATACAGGCCGTTGGTGGCGATGGCGTGAAAGTGGCTGTCGCGTACTTCGATCAAGTGACCGTTGACCACGTCCAACCCTTCAGCATTCGAGTTGTCGCGAACCCCGGAATTGTGAATGTCGCAGTTGTCGATTAAAAGGTTATGGCAGAACGGGGTGACCTTGACACAATCGCGGCCTGTATCATGGATTTCGCAACCAATTAGGCTCACATTATTGGCGCCGTAACGGGTGGGTTGGCCCCAATCATAGGTGGTTTCCAGTTTGATGCCGTAGTAATAACCGCCGGAAATTTCCAGATTTTCGAGCCGTGTATTCCAGGCATTTTGGCGAATACGAACGGTTTGATTGATATTGCTATCAGTGGTTGGTTGGCTGAGGTGGGCCCATTCGCCCGGTGCACTGCGCACGGTTAGATTGGGTTTTTGAATGTCGATCCGACCGTAGGTCCCATTGTGGAGTAGGATGGTATCCCCAGGATTAGCGCGATCGTGCGCGTATTGAGGCGTAAGGAAGGGCGAGCCGGCCGAACCGTTACTGGGTACATCACTGCCGCTGGGCGCTACATGCCAGGTTTGAGCTGCAGGCGGGTTGTCGGCCACGACATCTAGTTTACGCGCGGCCGATCCATTGGCATTGGTCGCAATCAGGCTGTAGGTTTTAAGCGGCGCATCCACGGTGAAACTCGCAGTCCCAGTTGCTGGGACGGTGCTGATTCCCGTCAAGTGGACACCGGTCGCATTGAGGACTTCCCATTCAAGGGTCACCTGCTGACCCATCAGGATGCTGGGTGACTGCACCTCAAAACGAACAATGATGGGCTGGTCTCCGGGTGGATGACAAGCCGGATTCGCCATTTGGGATGCGACCATAATGAGATCGCGGATATCGATTTGGCCCGATGCATCCAAATCAAAGCTGGAATTGGCTGTCAACCACGCTGGGCATGCCATGTGCAAATCGGCCAGGTTTACGTCCTGGTCCTGGTTAAAATCGCCGGAACAGGCTTGAAAACTGATGAGCAGATAACAAAGCAGGGCCATTTATGCCTCCGAATAGTCTTTTTCATAAGCGATTGCGAAAAAGCGCTTCGGGATGCGACACAATTTTTTTTGGGGCTTAGGGCAGCGCGTCTGCCAATGGCCCTAAACCTTGAGGACCGACTGTTTTTCAACCAATTTTTGGTGCAGGTCTTTAATGGTTAAGCGATGAATTTTAAGGTCGATTTCGGCCTTAAACCGTTTCCATTCGTGGTGGAGTGGGCAAGGTGCCTTGTCAGAGCACTGGTCCAGACCCAGCACACAATCCTCACCATGTTCCTTGGGCCCATCACAAGCCTGGACAATTTCTTCCAGGATGATGTCATTGGCACTGCGGCTCAGATAATACCCACCACCTGGTCCTTTTGTAGATTTGAGAAACCCGTGGTTTTTGAGGTTGAGTAATATTTTGGACAGGAAAGGTGTGGGGATATCAGTAGCTTGACCGATGGTTTGGACGGTAATCGGTTTTTCTGCTGGATGACCGGCCAGGAAAATCAAAGCACGTATGGCGTATTCGCAGGTGGGGGTAAAAAGCAAGGGGAATACTCTCTTCCACGTAAAGTGATTAATTTTACCTCCATTTGGTTCTGCCTAGCAGATTAACGATGGTCCTCCAAAAAAAACCCAGCTTTTCGACGACTGGAATTGCCTCTTTTAGCACTGTCCGATATCGAACACTCCCTGTGCGGAGCTGGACACTGCTTTCGGTAGATCAGTTTGGGTCGATTTCCAAGTGGCTGAAAATAAATCAGTTGTTCCGGAATTTAATTTGGCATTGGGCTTGCCCTTTAGATGGTGAGGATGGTGATCATGGATCGGGTACTAGTGGCAAAACGAGATTATTGGAAAGTAACCACCCAAGTGGCGACCGGGTTGGTTCTGGTTGTTTCTGGCTTTTTCTTTCTGAAATGGTGGTTACAGCCGACGGTTTCCCTATCGCAGATCCGCACGGCAGAGGTGGAACGCGGCGATTTATCCACGGGTTTACGGGCCACTGGCACGATCCAGCCCGCAGAAGAGCAAGCCCTGGCCAGCACAACCAGTGCGGCGATTCAGGATGTTCTGCTTCAGCCGGGCGAGTCCGTTCAGGCGGGTGATTTGATTCTGCGTTTATCGGATCGCGACTTGCAATTGGAAGTGGATCGGTTAAGTGATCAACTGAGCCAAAAAAAAAATGACCGCACTCAACAGGAGTTGGTGTTCAAGGGCCAGATGATGGAACTGGCGCGCAACCTGGAAGTGGAGCAGTTGGAGGCCCAGGTCCGCAAAGCCTCCTTGGATCGTGCGGAGAAGTTATTTGAATTGGGCCTGATTTCGGTCGAAGCGGTGGATGAAAAGCGGCTGGAGTACGAAAAGGCCAAAGTTCAGATGCATCACCTGGCCGAATCGCAAAAGAACCAGGAGGCGACCCAGGCCAGCCAATTGGCCAAGCTGGATTCCGAAGTTGCGCAAGCCGAACGCACCCTGGCCGAAGCCAACCGCCAACTGAGTCTGACCCGGGTCCAGGCTGATCGATCGGGTGTTTTGACCTATGTCCTCAATGAGCCCGGTCGTTTGGTCAGCAAAGGCGAGGTCCTGGCCCGGGTCGCCAACATGGATGCGTTTCGCGTGGAAGCGAGTATTTCGGATTATTACGCAGGCCAAATCCAGAAGGGCCAACCGGTTAAGGTTGAAGTCAACAATCTGGAATTAGAAGGTCAAGTGGAACGGATTTTACCGACAGTTGAATCGGGTGCTTTGGGCATTTGGATTGCCTTAAAGGAACCGAATCACGAGGGCTTGCGCCCTGCATTACGGGTTCAAGCCCATGTTCTTACGGACTTGAAGCATCAAGTTCTGAAAGTGGCGAAAGGGCCTGCATTCAACGGTTCTGGTCGCCAAGATGTGTTTGTGATCCACGATGGCATCGCTGAAAAACGCCCAGTCATTTTGGGCGGTGAAAATCATCGCGAGGTCGAAGTTCTCGAAGGCCTAGAGGCTGGAGATCGAGTCATTATTTCCAATACTGAAAAATACCGTGACAAAAAGAAACTGCGTGTAAGGAGCTGAACTGTGATTGAACTGAACGACATTGAAAAAGCGTATCGTACCGAACGAATTGAAACGATTGCCTTGCAATCGATCCAACTCAAAATTCACAAAGGCCAATTTGTCTCGATTATGGGGCCGAGTGGCTGCGGCAAATCGACGCTATTAAATATTCTGGGTTTGTTGGACAAACCGAGCAAGGGCAACTATCTGTTAGACGGTCAGGCGGTCAACCAACTACCGTCCAAAAAATCTGCCCAAACGCGCAATCAGAAAATTGGTTTTATTTTCCAGAGTTTCCACCTCATCCCGGACTTAAACGTCATGGATAACGTTGAAATCCCCTTGCTGTACCGAGGGGTAGGTCGCCAGGAACGAATGCGGCTTGTTGCGGAAGCATTGGATCGGGTGCAGCTCTCGGCGCGTGTTCACCATTACCCCAACCAACTCTCTGGGGGACAGCAGCAACGGGTCGCTATTGCCCGGGCCATTGTCGGTAAACCAGAACTTTTGCTGGCGGACGAACCGACCGGGAACTTGGATTCCCACATGGGCAATGAGGTCATGGACATTCTCAAAGAACTCAATCGCGACCACCAAACCACGATCGTTATGGTCACCCACGATGAACACCAAGCCAAGAAGACGGATGCCATTCTGCGCCTGTTCGATGGTCGATTGGTCGCCTAGGAGCTGACATGCATTCATTTAAACTCCTGTTAAAAGTCTTGGCGCGGCGCAAATTTTTTACCTTGGTCAATTTATTTGGGATTTCGTTTACCTTAATGGTTCTTCTGGTCGGTACTACCTTATTCGAAAACTTCCTGTTTCCGCGTGGTCCTGAGAAACGCAGTGATTTAATGTTGGTCGCTCAACGTTTGGAAATGACCAATGACGACAACACCACCACTTGGACTTCCGATGCCGGCTATTATTTCCTCGATCGTTTTGTGCGGCCGATGAAGACCCCCCACAAGTTTGCGATCATGGGCAACGCCACTACGGTCATGAATTACCAATCGGGTGCCAAAGTCGAGCTGGCGATGCGCCCAGCTGATGGGAATATCTGGGACATCCTGGATTACCAATTTCTGGCAGGTGGACCCTTTTCAGAAGCTCAAAACCAAGCGGCGGCCCAAGTGGCCATTGTCTCCAGAGGTACGGCCGAAACTGTTTTTGGCACCGATCAGGTGCTGGGTAAATCGCTGGAAATCAACGGTTTGGTATATGAAGTGATCGGCGTTGTGCAAAATGTATCGCGTTTGGAGTCACGGGCATATGGTGAGGTCTGGGTACCGATCAACAGCCTGAAAGATCAGAGTTTTAAGGATAAGATCGTCGACGATTTTCTCGGTTTTTTTCTAGCCGAAAAAGCCTCTGATCTACCTTTGATCAAGGATGAATATGACGAGGTGATCAAAAATGTGGTTTTTCCCGATCCCAGTTTCACCGTCTTGAGGGGCGGTGCGGACAATAAGATCGAAATGATGGCGCGGAGTGTGTTTGGCGGCTATGAAAAAGAAACCCAAGCCGGCCAGTTGTTAGGCGTTATTCTCGGTCTGGTGCTCTTGTTTATGACCTTACCGGCAATTAACTTAATGAATCTCAACACCTCTCGGATTATGGAGCGCAGCTCTGAAATTGGCGTACGTAAAGCCTTTGGTGCAACCACATGGGACCTGATGAAACAACTCTTGCGCGAGAACCTCTTGCTGACGACGTTGGGCGGTTTGGTCGGATTGCTTTTGGCTGTTTTGGTCTTGAGTCTGATCGCCTCTAGCCAAATATTCCCGTATTTTGAGTGGCACCTTAACTTTCGGGTCTTTTTAGCGGGATTCTTTTTGGTCTGTGTTTTTGGTTTATATAGCGGGCTTTACCCCGCCTTTAATATGTCGCGTCTGGAAGTGGTATCCAGTCTCAAGAGGAGGGCGCTGTGATTAAACATTATTTAAAATTGATTTGGAACCGCAAGCGCACATCCAAATGGATCGTTGCTGAATTTGCGCTGAGCTTTTTAGCTGTGTGTGGGGCAATGACCGCCTTTTTCCACTTTTACCAGCTCTACCAAATTCCATTGGGCTTTGAGTATCGCGATAAATGGCAGATCCGCTTCCAAATGCCGAGTCAGGGGTCCGAAGCTCAAATTAAAGAGTTGTTCCGGATTCGCGATGATTTAGAAGGGTTTGGACCCATCCAATCCGTTTCGGTGATGCAAATGTTGCCTTTTATGAACAGCACTTGGTCCTCAACCACCACTTATAATGGTAAAGATGTAAACGCAGTCCATAACTTTATGGATGACAAAGCTCAGGCCATTTTGGGCATTCAGTTGCTGGAAGGACGTTGGTTTGGGCCGCAGGACGATGGCTCTGACGAATATCCGGTCGTAATTGATAGTCTGCTCAAAGAGCAATTGTTTCCGGATGGGAATGCCCTTGGCCAGTTGATTAGCGACCCCGATGATTCCATGCTGAAACGGGTGGTGGGTGTCATGCCCCGCTTTCGCCAGCACGGGGAATTGGCCGTGTGCCGGCCTTACGTCATTGTACGGGCCGACCCCAACAAGGAAGCACCGCTTCCCTCGCGCAATCTGGTCCTAAAAATGGATGGCAGCCAAACCCCGGAATTTGAAGCGACCCTGGCCAAGAAACTTGAAGCCATGGCACCGTCCTGGAATTTTAATATCTCCAATTGGATTGATCAGCGTGAAAACCATTTAAAACCCACCTTGATTCCGCTTTACATCATGGGCATTATCATCAGCTTTATGTTGTTGATGGTCGGCTTAGGGCTGCTTGGCGTTTTGTGGCAGAATGTTTTACAACGCGTCCAGGAAATCGGGTTAAGGCAGGCTATCGGAGCAAGTAAGGTCGATGTGTTGAAACAAATTGCGTGGGAAATGGTCATAAAAACCGGGCTAGGCATTGCCATTGGGATGGTTTTGGCCTTGCAGGTCCCGCTCCTGGCGCCCTTACCCGTTATTCGCACGGTTTGGGTGGCTGCGTTTGTGGGCTCAGCATTGGTGCTGGTGCTCCTGACCCTGCTGTGTTCCAGTTATCCGGCTTTTCTCGCCTCGCGGATTGAGCCAGCACTCGCCTTAAAGGATGAGTAATGCGTGAACCTAACTTGCTCATTGTGGACGATGATCCCTCCATTTTGAGTTCGTTACAGCTCTTATTTTCGCGCCGGGGTTACCGGGTTCTCAAAGCCAAGAACCCGGAAGAGGCCCTGGCGCGGGTAGCTGAAGCCGACTTGGTTGTTCAGGATATGAATTTTTCGCGCAGCACCAGTGGCGAGGAAGGACTGATCCTGTTAACCCAACTGCTTGAGCGCCGCAAACTTCCTGTTATTTTATTAACCGCCTGGGGCAGCATTGGCCTGGCCGTTAAGGGCATAAAAGCCGGTGCCTTCGATTTTCTCTCGAAACCTTGGGACAACGAACATATGCTCAAAATTGTCTCGACGGCACTGAGCTTGTATGGGTCCAACGCCGAACCCCAGTTACCCACCCGGGACGAACTCGATAAACGCGGTTCCTTTAAAGCTATCGTCGGCGAGCATCCGCGTTTGTTGCGGATTCTGGATACGATTGCGCGTGTCAGTCGGACCGATGCACCGGTTTTGATTTTGGGCGAATCGGGCACCGGCAAGGAACTGTTGGCAGAAGCGATCCACTATAATAGCCCTCGCCAAAAGCAACCCTTTATTAAGGTGAATCTCGGTGGAATGCCCCATTCCTTGTTTGAGAGCGAAATGTTTGGCCATGTTCGCGGCGCCTTTACCGATGCGGTTCGCGACCGGGTTGGCCGTTTTGGCATGGCCCAAGGTGGGTCCTTGTTTTTGGATGAAATCGGCGATTTGGAGCGTGCCTCTCAAGTCAAACTCCTACGGGTTTTACAGGATCGCAAATACGAAAAGTTGGGGGATTCCCGCTCGCAACCGCTGGATCTGCGCATCGTTTCGGCCACTAATCGACCATTGGACCAGATGGTTCAAGAGGAATCTTTTCGCGAAGACTTGTTGTACCGCATCAACCTCATTACCTTGGAAGTGCCAGCGCTTCGCGAACGCTCCACGGATATTCCCTTGCTGGCACGGCATTTTTTGGACCAATTGGCGAACAGCTACCAACTGCGATCGATTGAGTTGCCCCCGGAAACCGAACACGTTTTATGTGCCTGGTCCTGGCCTGGTAATATTCGCGAATTGCGCCAGACCATTGAACGCGCCGTGATTTTGCACCAACCCCAACGGTTGCTGCCACAACACCTCAATCTTCAGGACGCGCCATCTTTGGAAAGCGTCCCTTCAGAAATGACTTTGGACGAACTGGAGGTCTTGGTCATCAAAAAAGCTCTGGAAACTACCGGACACAATATTTCAAAGGTCGCGGAACGGCTGGGTTTGAGTCGCGCTGCTGTTTATCGTCGCATGGAAAAGTACGGTCTGCGGTGAAGCTAAAAACCCTGTTTTCACTATATTTATTATGGCTCCACCTGGGTTTGGCCGGCTTGGTCTACCTCACGCTTGATTTGGGTACACGGGAATTTATTTTATGTGAAGGTTTTTTGCTGGTCAGTTTGATCTGCGGGGTCTGGCTGTTGTACAAATTGAACCTGCCGCTCTCCTTTCTGCACGCGGCCAAGGATTTGTTAGCAGAGGAGCCGCCCGGAACCCAATTGGTTCATCAGGATGTGCCTGAACTGGATCAATTGATGGATGTTTACAATGGTCTATTACGGCGCTTACACGAAGAACAACTGCGCTTGGGTGAACAGCGCGGGATCTACCATGAATTGATTGAATCTGTGCCGATCGGTTTGTTGATTTTGGATTTTGAGGATCGCGTTTCTTCGCTCAACCCTTACGCGGAGCAATGGTTGGATTCGCCAACCCAGGTTCTGGGCAAACCCTTAGCTGAAAGTGATCACGCCCTGTTTCAAGCCATTGGTCAAGTGCCGCTACACAGCTCTCAAGTAGTGGTTTGGCGTGGGTTTAAGCGGTTTTTTGTCCGTGCCAGCACTTTTTATGACCGTGGTTTCACCCGACGTTTCTACTTGATTGAAGACCGGACCCGGGAAATGCAGGAAACCGAACGGGCCGCTTACGAAAAACTACTGCGCACCATGGCCCATGAAATCAACAATTCGGTTGGGGCCACCAATTCGCTGCTGCAGACCGTGCGTTCGTTTGGTGAGGTCCTCGAGCCATCCGATCGCGAACCCTTTAAAGAAGCGCTGGACGTTGTTATCCATCGCAATACTCGACTCTCACACTTTACCCGCGAGTTGGTTCAGGTGGTGAAATTGCCACCGCTCCATCCGGTTGAGGACGAGGTAGGGCCACTATTGCAACGCATCGCGCTCCTGATGTCTGCTCGTGCCGAGGAAGCAGGCGTCCAGATGCTCGGGCCGACCTTTCAAGGAGTATGTTCAAAGGTTCTTTGGGATCCGGACCAAATGGAGCAGGCGCTGCTCAACATTGTTAAAAACGCCATTGAAGCCTGTGAGCCCGGTGGGTCGGTAACGATAACGTGTGCAGAAAATTCAGATAAGGTGCGCATTGAAGTGTGGGATACCGGCAATAAATTGGGTTTGACGGATGCGAGCCAACTCTTTAAACCCTTTTTCACGACCAAACCGGAAGGTCAGGGCATTGGTTTGGTCCTGATCCGCGATATTTTGCAGGCCCACGGCTTCGATTACGCCCTGGAATCGCTGGACGGCAGGACCCGCTTCCTAATCGAAATGCCCAGGTCAGTGGTCAGCGTTCAGCAGTCAGCCATCAGCTAATGGATCGCGCGAAGGCCCGTGGATAGGCAATTCACTGGGAATCGGGGTACCGCCCGTTTCCGCTGCGCCGGGAACCTGGCCGACATCGACAATCTCAAAAAAATCAGCCCCTTAGATTCTCACAGGAAAGTTCAGTGTGGCACATAACTGCTCTTCCCATCCTCCTCCTGGATCCAAATCTCAACTGTCAACCTATCTCAGGACGAGACCGATTGGAGTAATGGTTCGGTGTTAACCCGGCAACCAATTATTGGGATCCAGGAAGAACATGCGTTTCCAACCCTGGCTGACCAGTCGAATTTGCCAAGGGTGGGGGATCAGGGCGACGATCGCGTAATGCAGATGGGCTGGTTTTCCGACCGCATTACCACTATTTCCGACAGTGCCCAGTACCGTTCCCTGACGGACCCAACCCCTTGCCGCCGGATCAATGCTATCGAGATGACCCATATAGTGGAGTCTCAAGTTTGGCCCGAGCATCAAAACCGTTAAACCGCTTTTGGGTCCGTTACCACGACTGAGGACCCAACCACTGCAGGGGGCAAGGACCGGCGTTCCTTTTTGGGCAAAAATATCGATGCCCTTGTGAACGCCCGAGCTGCCCCATGGTGCGTGCCAAAAGGATGAAGCGTTCCAGTCCGATCGCTGGGCAAATTGAACCGGAATGATCAGCGATTGGGAATAGCCGAGACAGACCAAGCCAAAATAGAGCAGGATCCATTTCCAAAAACGCCATCTGGGTGCGGGTCTCTGAGCTTGATCATGGCGGTCCATAGAATCTCCTGCGTTTCTCCATTAGACCGATTGCCTTGTGGCAGGGTTTAATAAAATCGCGATCATGCGCTGGGGCTGGCAGCTTTACCGGCTGGCGCTGCCATTTGGGTGAGTTCACTCTTGGGTAAATATTTCTTAAGGCACATTGCCAGTTCCTGGAAGTTGATGGGTTTACTCAGGAACCCATCCATGCCGGCCTGGCGGCTTTGCGCTTGTTCTTCGACCATGGTTGCGGCACTCAACGCAATGATGGGCGTTTGGGCAGCCCAGCCATTGGCGCGGATGGTTGCCGTCGCTTGCTTGCCGTCCATATTGGGCATATGCAAATCCATCAGGATCAAGGCAAAGTTTTGTGTCTGAACCAAGCTGACCGCTTCCTGGCCGTCCTGTGCGACCGTCACATGGAAGTTCCAGCGATCGAGCAGAGACCGAATGACTGTGATGTTGATGGCATTGTCTTCAACCACCAGGATGCGCTGTCCCCGACCGTCCATCCGGACCTGATTTTGCTTGGTCGGTGGCGTCATGGTCTCATTCTGGTTTTTGTTTTGGAGTTGGATGAGACCATTAAACAAGGTTGATGGTGTTATCGGTTTCTCGAGGATTGGCAAGGGTTTGAACTCTTTGATTTCCGGCTCCAACTGACTGCGGTCATGACCGGTAATCATAATGAACTGACAATTGGGCAGGTGATGCTTGGTTTCGCGCAGAAATTCGACCCCATCAAAATCCGGTAATTTCCAATCCAAGACGATGAGTTGGGGTGGGTTTTCTGCTTGAACCAGGTGACGCGCCTGCGCTGCAGTACTGGCCTCCAATATGGGGTAACCCCAATGGTTCAAGATATTGGAAATGATTTGACGCACGGGTTCGTTGTCCTCAACGATCAAGGTTTTGACGGGTTTCAGGGCGGAGGACCGATTAACCAGTTCATCGACCGAGGATTGCCTAAGAGGCAGGAGCAGGGTAAAGGTACTGCCCAGGCCCTCCTCGCTCTTGACATTCAGCGTGCCGCCCATCAATTCCGCCAAACGCCGGGAAATGGTGAGACCCAATCCACTCCCGCCAAAACGACGGGTGGTTGAAGCCGTCGCTTGGTTAAAGGGCTGGAAAATTTTCTGCATTTGCGATTCAGTAATGCCAATCCCTGTATCTTCTACATCCAATTTCAACCAATCCTGCCCATTTTGATGACTGGACTGAGCTGACACCCAAATCTCGCCCTGGTGGGTGAATTTAAGCGCGTTACTCAGCAAGTTATTGAGAACCTGATTGATGCGCAGGGGATCCCCCTGCATGAGGTGGGGAAGGCTTAGATCCAAGTCGAAGTAGAGCTGAATACCTTTTTTGGAGCAGGCGGCACTAAACAGGTTGCGCAAATTGTCAAAAACCTGTTCCAAATCGAAGTCCGTATGTTCAATGTTCAGTTTTCCGGCTTCGACCTTGGAGAAGTCCAGAATGTCGTTGATGATGCCCAACAGTGAAGTGGAACTACTTTGGATTTTTGTCAGGAAATCGCGCTGTTGTGGGTTGAGATGACTGTCCTCAAGTAGGTTGGAAAGACCGAGGATGGCATTGAGCGGGGTGCGGATTTCATGACTCATATTGGCGAGAAATTGACTCTTATAGCGATTGGCGTCTTCTGCAGCCTGCCGGGCCTCCAAAGTTTCCTGATGGCGTTTGTTCATGCCCCAAAACATCAAAAGTAAGAGCAGGAAGCTGAGGACCGAGAAGAGCATGAAGTATTTGGTGGCAAAAAAGCTTTTGGAGGTGCTGCGCGCCTGCAAGGCCTCGCTGAAACTAAATTGGATAGCTTGTTCGGTCAACAGCGCGTACTTGCGCCGACTGAAATCGGATTCCAGGGAAAAGGAAGAAGATTGGTAGAGTGTTTTGCCGCTGGAATCCGTCCAGCGAATGTACAGGCCTTGGGTTTCCAGGTCCAGATTCTGGATCAGGGTGGGTAAGGACAGCGCGCCTACCAGATAGCCTTTCACTTTGCCTTTTCCCGGAATTTGCGTAATGGACAGTAATGGGTCGGGCCGCGCCAAGAGGATCCGTGTATCCAGGTCATTCGGTCTAAACGCCAGCAGGCCTGGTGCGTCTCGCAATCCTAGATAATTGGAAGGGGTCTTTGGGTTGGGTAATTCAAAAAGAATTCGGAAGTTGGCGTCCAGGTAACTCAAATTTTCCAGCAGGTTAAAGTCGCGCAAATAGGATCGAATATCGAGATCCCAATCGGATGGGTTTTGGTGGGTCGTTTGGAAACGCAATCCCATGCGATTCATAGCGTGACACAACTCTTCCAGTTTGGACTCGATTTCAACCTGGGCCCGAATACAATGGCGCTCCAAAAACTGGTTTTGGCGTTCTTCTTCCAATTTCTGAATGACGATGCCCAGACTGAGCAGCGAACAAATAAACATGGAAATGTTTGGTACTCTGCGCTTAAAGCTTTGGTTTTCTCCGGCAAAGGCTGGTTTGCAGGCTTTTTGTCTTGCTTGGAACATTTTTCCCAGGCGAAAAAAACGGAGGTTTTATGTTCCGTAATTGATCTCGTGCATAATCACCCAACCGCATTTTTTGTTAAAGAACAAGGTCATGGGGCTTCTGATTGGAAATTTTTTTTATTGTACCCAGCTGTTCAGGTCCAACATGCGGCCCTCGATTTCCTTGTACACCAGGATCCACTTGATTTTGATGACATCAACCAGTGGTTTCATTTAATTGACCAATTTTTGGAAACCAATCCTCATGAACGAAACAGGCAGATGGCCGTTCAACTAATGGCTCAGCTCAAACAAACTGGGAGCCCACCCCTGCCAAATACGATTGAAATGTTCGCCGACCAAATCACTCGTTTCAATCTCTTTCATCAGATTAAATGGATTAAAGCACTTGCGTTGGGACATAGCCATCTTTGGACAAGCTTAGGTGAAACCAAAAATGAAACCATCAAAACCTATTTTTTGGAGGCCTCCAACTATTTTGAAGAACAAGTTGCGGTTCTCAAGGATTTAATAGCCATAATGATCCAGGCCAAAAACCTCGATTTTTTCGATCGGCTGCGATACTTTGCAAATCACACCGATAGTTCGATTGCCTTTTACGCTCAACGCCAAATGGAAGCTAATCCCGCCGAAAAAAAAACGATCCAATCCATTTTTGTGGTAGACGACAGTATGATTTTTTGCAAAACGCTGGCTCGTTTTATCGAAAAAATGGGCTTTGAGGTGGGTTATTCCCATAAAGCCCTGGAGGCTGCAGTCCAGATTCAGGAGCGTCAGCCAGATTTGGTGCTAATGGATTATTTTCTGGGCGATGTAACGGGTGTCCAACTTGCACGTGACATTGTGGTGACCGGATATGAAGGCAAATTGATTTTTATCACCTCTAGCCGAGATGAAAAGGTTGCAGCAGATATTCGTTCTCAACACGATGCTCCCATTTTGTATAAACCGTTTCCTTTTAGCCAGTTACTGGATTGGATAAAAGCCTAGGGCCGACTAGCCGAACTGTTGCGGGTCGATATCCAGTTGGACTCGGCTGCTGAAATCGCGTTGTTCGCTTTCGACCAACAAACGTTGAGCGCATTCCGCAATGCGACTGCGTTCCGCGGCTTTAATCAGGATTTGGAAGCGGAAGATATCTTTTACCTTAGCCACCGAGGCCTTGCTCGGGCCCAGCACAATGAAATCCTTGCTGGCCGGACCGAGCGCCCGGGCCAAGCGTTGCGCATCCTGGTAAGCATGGCTTTGTTCACTGTTTTGGATCATGCACATCAACATGTGGGAAAAAGGTGGGTAGAACATGTGCCTGCGGTAACGCAATTCCTGTTGCACAAACTTTTCAAAATCGTGTTCCGCCGCTGTTCGAATACTGTAATGCTCCGGCATGTAGGTTTGCACAACCACACTGCCGGGCTTGCTACCTCGCCCGCTGCGGCCGGCGACTTGGGTCAACAATTGAAAGGTCCATTCGGCACTGCGGAAATCGGGGACGCGCAGGCCAATATCGGCATTGACGATCCCAACCAGGGTTACGTTGGGGAAATCATGACCTTTGGCAATCATCTGAGTGCCGACCAAGATATGGGTTTCTCCGCGTCGGAAGCGGTCCAAAACCGCTTCGGCCTGGGCCAGGTTCTTGATACGGTCCCGGTCCAGGCGGTCCACAACACTTTCGGGAAACTGGTTCTTCAACAAGTGTTCGACCTGTTCCGTTCCTTCACCAAAAAAATGCAGGGCTTTACTCTCGGCTTGGCAACTGGGACATTGCTGCGGAACTTCTTCCTGATATTCACAAAAATGGCAAACCAGGCGGGTCAGATATTGGTGGTAAGTGAGCGTGACGCTGCAATGCGGGCATTGGAAAGCTTCTCCACATTTACGACAGAGCAGGAAGCTGTGGTACCCGCGTCGGTTGAGCAGGATCATGGCCTGTTCCCCAGCTTCGAGACTGGTTTTGAGGCGGGTCATCAGGGCACGGCTGAACAACGGGCGTTTGCGCGTTTGGGTGAATTCTTCGCGCATATCGACAATTTCAACCTGTGGCAAGGTTGCTTGGGTGGCCCGCGATTTCATGGTCAACAAGGGATAGCGACCTTTGAGCTGGTTGTACCACGATTCCAGGGAAGGGGTCGCCGAACCCAAAATGACGCAGGCATTGGCCTGTTGGGCTCGTACCAAGGCGACTTGGCGCGCATGGTAACGGGCGCCATCTTGTTGCTTATAGGAACCATCGTGTTCTTCATCAATGATGACCAGGCCCAGACGGGGAAGTGGCGCAAAGACTGCTGAACGGGCGCCCAGCACCAGATCGACCTTGCCGGCCAGGACCCGTGCCCAATCTTCCGAGCGGCGTTTTTTGCCCACCGCTGAATGCAGGATGGCTAGGCGTTTGCCGAACCGATCGGTAATACGCTGCTGCATCATTGGGGTCAGCGCAATCTCTGGAACCAGGAACAGGGCCTGACGGTTCTGGTCCAGGCAGCGTTGAATGGCGCGCAGGTAGACTTCTGTTTTGCCTGAACCTGTAACGCCAAACAGCAGGAAAGGTTGAAAGGTTTGGGATTCCAAAACTTCCTCAATGCGGGAAAAAACCGCCGCCTGCTCAGCGGTGAGAATGCGTCCATCTGTTTCGGCCTCGCGTTGCTCTTGTTGGAATCCTTCAAATTCGGGTAATTCTTCCTTGCGCAGTAGATCTTGTTTCAAAAGGTTGTTCAGCGCGGGCCCCGAATTGGGGATAGCCTGAAGGATCGTTTCGCGTGAGATCTGCGTTTTTCCCAACAAAAATTGGTAAAGGGCGGTGTTGGTTTTGGATCGGGACTGGTAGTCGGTAGGTCCGCACCAGGTGTAATGGGTACGCATGGGCAGGGCAGCGGTTTGAGGATCTCCGACAGATTGAACGAGGCCCTGTTGTTCCCATTCGCGCAATTGTTGGTAACCGCGCTCGGTTTGGCCTTTTTGTTGCCAGGCATCTAGATCTAATGGCCGGGCCAGGAGGCGCAACAGGTGCGCATCTGCATGGTTGGGGTGCGCGTCCAGCCAGGTGCGGCCGAGTTCGGTCAGGGTGTAACGTGCACGGGCGCGGGTGAGGATACCGGGCGGTAAAACACTTTTGAGCAGATCGCCGGGATGGGCGTGGTAGTAGGTCAGCATCCAGGTCAGGAGTTGGTGGATCTCCGGTGCCAAAATGCGTACATCCGACTCATATCGGATTAAAAAGCGGTCCTTGTTGATTTGGACCTGGTGGGCGTAGGCCTTGGAGAAACTGATCCCGGCCAATTGGCGGTTGCGGAACGGGACAATTACCCGATAGCCCGGTTCTATTTGGCTGGGGTCCTGCGATTCAGGGATGAGGTAGCGGAAGACACGGCGCAAGGGGACCGGTAAAACGACGTCAACCGCCCAACCGCTGCCGGACATTACTCGATCACAAGCAGGGTGGCCCCAGTTTCAACGTTTTGACCTTCTTGGACATGGATGGTTTTGATAATACCTGCCTTTGGCGCTTCCAGGGCATTTTCCATTTTCATGGCGACCAGGACGAGCACGGCTTGGCCTTCCTCAACTTTTTGTCCTTCCTGGGCCAGAATACGGACCACTTTTCCGGGCATTTCGGCAGTTAGTTCCACTTTCCCGGTTGCTTTGAATTGAGAGCTGAGTTCCAGCATTTTCTTCATGGGGTCGGCGACTTCAAGATCGAGTGACTCATCAAAGAAATGGGTGGAGATCAAGCCTTTTTTGGTCGGTTCGCTGACATTGATTTCATAGCTTTCGGTATCGACAATCAGGGAGAGTACGTTGGGTAGGGGTTCGGAACAATTAACGGTCCAGACCTTTTCAGCGATTTTGATTTCATAACAATCCGGGCCTTGTTCACGGATTTCGACATCCAGGGATTGACCCAAGGCGCTGACGACCATTTTCATAAACCACCTCCGCGCATCAAGTTGCGGCGACCTGCCATCTTCCACGGATTCTCCGAATGGACCTCCGATTCGGATTGGCTGGGTGCGGCGTGGATTTTGTAATACTTCAATGCTGCGGCCATGACGGCAATCTCGAGTCGGTGGGGATCCACATGCGGTTCCAGTAGTTCGGGATGGCGTTCAATGAAGCCAGTATCAAATTCAAAGGATTCAAATAAGGGGTGACGCAAGAGCCGTCGGTGAAAGCCCAGATTGGATTTGATCCCGCCGATCTTGTATTCGGCCAGCGCGCGTTTCATACGGTTAATCGCTTCTTCACGGGTGGCGCCCCAAGTGGACAATTTGGAGATCATGGGGTCGTAGAACATGGGTACTTCGAAGCCGGAATAAACGCCGGAATCATCGCGCACGCCGGGTCCGCTGGGCACCAGGATTTGCGTGATACGTCCGGGTGAGGGTCGGAAATTTTTCTCGGGTTCTTCTGCATATACCCGACATTCGAGGGCGTGGCCCGTAAAGGTAATGTCCTTTTGGCTCAGGGTCAACGGTTTGCCCATGGCAATTTCGATTTGCATTTTGACAAGATCAAGGCCGGTAATCCATTCGGTGACCGGGTGTTCGACTTGGAGTCGGGTATTCATTTCCAGGAAGTAGACCCGTTTGTTTTTATCCATCAGGAACTCGATGGTGCCGATACTGTTGTAATCGACTGCCTGAGCGGCCTTGACGGCGATATCGCCGAGGTAGGCGCGCAATGGGTCATCAACCACTGGGCTGGGCGCTTCCTCGACAACCTTTTGGTGCCGGCGTTGGATCGTACATTCTCGTTCACCCAAGTGGATGGCATTGCCGTGTTGGTCACAGACGACTTGCACCTCGATGTGGCGCGGCGATTCAATGAACTTTTCCAGGTACACGCGATCGTCACCAAAAGCACCGGCCGCTTCCGAGCGGGCCTGATCGTAAGCGGCTTGCAAGTGTTTGACGTCGCGGACGAGACGCATGCCCTTGCCGCCACCGCCAGCAGCCGCCTTGAGCATTACGGGAAAGCCAATTTCAATTGCGGCCTCGCGCACTGCTTCAAAGGCAGCCCCTTCGGCCTGGAAACCGGGCACGATCGGGACACCGGCCTTTTCCATCAGGTTGCGGGCTGCCGTTTTGTCGCCCATTTCGTCAATGGCGCGCGCATGCGGGCCAATAAAAACAATGCCTTCTTTTTGGCAGCGCTCGGAAAAATGAGCCCGTTCACTTAAAAAGCCGTAGCCGGGATGGATGGCTTCAGTTCCAGTTTGGCGCACGGCCTCAAAAATTCGCTCCACGTTCATATAGGTTTCTGCGCTTGTGGTGCCCGGAAGATGAACGGCTTGATCGGCCATACGCACATGCGGCGCGAGCCGGTCCGGATCCGAATAAAGGGCCACCGACGCAATACCCATCTCGCGCAGGCAACGGATCAGGCGAACGGCGATTTCCCCGCGGTTCACCACCATAACTTTGCGGAACATGCCAGAACTCCTCAGTGTTTGAAATGCCGTTGGCCGGTGAAAAAGAGTACCATATCATGCGCGTCTGCGGCCGCGATGACTTCGTTGTCGCGGATGGAGCCGCCGGGCTGGACAATAGCGCGAACGCCGGCTTCTGCGGCTGCATCCACCGAGTCGCGGAACGGGAAAAACGCATCGGACGCCATGGCACAGCCCTGGACGGAGAGTCCGGCCTCACTGGCTTTCCAAAGGGCGATTTTGGCACTGTCGACCCGGCTCATTTGTCCCGCGCCGATGCCCAATGCGCCTTGGTGGTCCGCATACACAATCGCATTGGATTTGACGTGAACCACGATACGCCAGGCCATTTTGAGCGCATCCTGTTCCTGGGTAGAGGGTTTGCGGTTAGAGACGCATTTCCATTCAGCGTAGGGCACCCGTTGAATATCGGGGGTTTGAACGAGCAGTCCGGATGCCAAGGTTTTGATGTCGAAGCGCGGTTGCGCGTTTTGTGGGTCGAGTTGCATGACCCGCACATTCTTTTTGGCACTCAGAACGTCTAGCGCTTCGGCTGAAAATTCGGGGGCAATGACCAATTCGACGAACTGTTCGCAGATCTGTTGTGCGGTTTGGCCGTCCAAGCAGCGATTGACGGCAATCACGCCGCCAAAACTGGAAACGGGATCCACCTTGCGTGCGCGCAGAAACGCTTCACTTAGGTTTTGGCCCATGGCGACCCCACACGGGTTGGTGTGTTTGATGATCACGGCGGCAGGCTGATCAAAGTCGAGTACGCAGCGCCAGGCACTTTCCATGTCTACCAGGTTATTGAAACTGAGTTCTTTGCCTTGCAATTGTTTAAATGGTTCGGTTTGCGGATCGGGATAAAAATAGGCGGTTTGGTGTGGGTTCTCGCCGTAACGCAGGGCAGAACCGAGTCCGGAACTTAATCGCAGGCGTTGCGGCAGCGCAGATTCGGTTTGGGCCTTTAAGTGATCGCCCTCGTTCTGGACCTGCTCAAAGTAGGCCGCAATGCGTTGGTCGTACTCAAACGTGTGTTGAAAAGCTTTTCGCGCCAGATGGAGGCGCAAGGAGAGGTCTGGTCCGCCCTGAGCGATCTGGTCCAGGAAGGGGCTGTAATCGTTGGGGTCGGTCAGAATGGCCACATGCTGAAAGTTCTTAGCAGACGCACGGACCAGGGTCGGTCCGCCGATATCGATCTGTTCAATCGCGTCTGCGACCTGAATGTCCGGCTTGGCAATGGTTTCCGCGAAGGGGTAGAGATTGACCACAACCACTGAAAACGGTTGAATGCCGTGCTGCTTGAGTTGCTCGCGGTGACTTGCCAGGTCCAAGCGGGCGAGAATCCCGCCGTGAATGTGCGGATTCAGTGTTTTGACCCGACCGTCCAGGATTTCGGGGAAACCCGTGACCTGGTCCACTTTCGTCACCTTGAGTCCTGTGTCGGAAAGGAAGCTGGCGGTTCCGCCTGAGCTCACAATTTCGTAGCCGGCTGCTACGAGTCCCGTGGCCAGTTCTTTCAGGCCTGTTTTGTTTGACACACTGATCAGTGCCCTTTTGGAAAAGGAATTCATGATGTCCCCCCGAACTTCAGTGGATTTCTTATTTGCCAACTTTGGCCGGCGCAATGACCGGGCTCTGATATTCACCTTCCAAAGGTGTAAAGGCCTGGTCACCGTTGGCTTGATCCCAGGCATACCGCCACAATCGAGCGGAAACACCCGAAAGGTTGGAAAAATAGATTGAAGCCACACCAAATACGGGATGGCGGTCGTCGAACAGCGCACGTGTGGGTTGATTGACCTTAGCGTAATGGGTTTGCAAAACCGATTGATGGTCCAAGCGCGTTTTTTCGTAACGGCGCAAAAAGACTTCCAAATCCTGGCGCGAATTCCCCCATGCGGCATAACCTGGAAAAACAAAAAGCAGTTTGGAAAGTTTTTGGTTGGTCAGGTATTGGAAGCCCTGGTGATAATCGCCATTGAGGTTTGTCGATGGGTCAAGATAAACGGAAAGCAGGCCGGAAACGAATCCCATTTGGTAGACAACCTGGTTAAAAGGTACCCGGTTATTGACCATGTGTGAGATCTGTTCCGTTTCTTGGATAATGCGATGAACATCGATTTGGGCGCGGGACACATTGCGACCCGCGTCAACACCCAACAACAGTTCCTGTGGGTGTTTGCGTACGATTTGGGCCAGGAAATGCGGCAGAATTGAGGTTGCCTTAACTGCGGCCAATTTTTGGGGACGATTCAGCTTTAGATCGACTTGTGCCAATCCCAAAACGGGCAGAAAAAAAATAAAAACCCATTTCCCCATGGCCCTATTTTAGGGTTGGTTCGGAGCTGTGGTCAACAAACGCTTTTGAGACTGCGGATTGATAGGTATGCGATTGGTGCAGGAGCAAAGCATCCAGAAATGAGCCAAAGTGTTGCGGGTCCGCGGTCGGCTTGTCAGGCTGCATGAAAACGCGCACCAGGTGAAGCCCGGAAGCTGGTGCCGTCGTGCCCATCTCCCGGCGGTCGCCGTTGGCCCAACCGTGCAAGAAATCATCAACCTGCCATTCTCCTTCGGCCACCAAGATTAGCGAGCCGACCAGGTTGCGGATTTGATGGTAGAGGAAACGGTTCCCGGTAAAGTGTAAGGCGACAAAATCGCCGTGGAGGTGACAGGATATGTGGTCCAGGGTGGTGATCGTATTTTCGCGGACATCTTTACTGCTCTGGAAGGCGCGGAAATCGTGTTGGCCCACCAATTTGGGTAGGATCGGTAAGATGCGATGCCAATCGGTTTTGCGCCGAAAATGCCAAACCCAATCGGAAACAAATGGACTGATGCGTTGGCTGATGCCTATTAAATAAATGTAGTGTTTACCGGATACCCGCCGCAGAAGCGGTGTTTCGGGCGCTGGGTAAGCTTCCAGGATTTGGATGTCTGCTGGCAGGCTCATGTTGGTTGCCCGCGCTAAACGGTCGAGCGGGATGGGGTTGGTTGTTGTAAAGGCCACTCTCTGGTCGTGGGCATGGACGCCGGCGTCGGTTCGACTGGCGCCACGGGTCTTGATTTCTTCTGCAAGAACGCGTGAAAGGGATTGATTGAGTAGGCCCTGAATAGAGGTACAATGGGCCTGAACTTGCCAGCCGCAATAGGCTTTTCCGTTGTATGCAAGGCGGAGTTCCACGTGACGTCTTTTCATGCAGCCCCTTGACACTTCTCACTTTAGGGTGGTATCAATGCCTCAGCTTCTCGAGGATTAAAATCATGATTACCGGCTTCAATACGGATGTCAAACACAAGTCCAAAGTCTTCCATGTCCAGACCGAGGACAAAGGCCGGAACAATCCCAAAATTGAAACCCTTGTCTATATGGGTGGTGAAATCCTGGATTCCTACCGGACGACTTACGAGTCGGACAAAAAGGATATGACCGAAGAAGAGATCATCCAATTGATGGAGTCTCAACATAAAAAGGTCATTAAAAGCATCAAAATTGGCAAGTATGATTCGGAAGAGGAGTTCAGTGAAGAACTGGTCAGTGATCGGAGTCTGGATGACATCATCCTGCATTTTTTAGAGAAGGACCAAGCCGTTGATCCCTTGAAATTGGAAATGTTAGCCAAACCGGAGATTGTGCCCGGTTCGCCCTTGACCTTTCGCATGGTGACCAAACAGAGTCAATCGGGGACCCCGATTGAAATGGCGACCATTGTGATCAAGTTAGTTTCCACTGTCCAAAAGCCACAAATCCTGGCCAAAGGCGATACAGACAAAGAGGGTCAGTACGCGGCAACGGTATTTATTCCCGAACTGGGTCAGGGCGAGCATGCTGTTGTTGTCCAAGCCGTAAGTGACCAAGGAACTGCTGAATTTCGCTTCTCCATCTGAAGTGAAAACCCAGTCATTAGCAATCAAAGCGGGAGGCCATTAGGCGTCCACTCGTAATTTAAACGAGCCCTGGGGCCCAAATTTGCGAGAAGCTTAAATGCCTCAGTCGTTTATGAGCTCTTTGAGTTCTTTGCCAACTTTGAAGTAAGGCACTGCTTTGGCCGGGACTTTGACCTTGCTGCCTGTGCGTGGGTTGCGGCCCGTCCTCGGGTTGCGTTGCCGGATCCGGAAACTTCCAAAGCCGCGTAATTCTACGCCTTTTCCGTCATTTAAAGATTCAATAATACTTTCAAGGAAGGTGTTTACAACCTCCTCAGCATCTTTCTTGCTGAGTTCAGCTGCCTCGGCAACGGCTTCTATCAAATCTGCTTTTGTCATGCCTTACCCTCTTCCGGGACAATCCCCAAAAAAATCTTGCTAAGTACCTGTAAGAATTAGAATTGTTTCCAACTTAATGAGGATTCTAAAAAAAGTCAACCTCATTTTTCTTTGAGTGTGGGGGCATTGGGCTGTGTGAACAAAGCAATCTGGATCAGGACTCCCGACAATTGGGGTTCAACTGCCAAAGATTGGGCAATGTGGAGCGCTTTTGGTTTCAGGGCGGAGACCCATTGTGGGTGGTCAAAAAATAGAATGAGTTTGTTGCCTTTGCGCTGGACGGCGCGCAGATGGTCGCCCATGGGCGTTCCCAGCAGGCCGCGAATGCGGTTTAAGAGGGCGCTTTCAGCCAGGACCGCATGGTCGCGGCCGGCTTGGAATAGGGCTTGGCCAATATTTTGGAAGACGTGAGGGTTTCGCTTCATGCTGGCTGCCTTAAAGCCAAATTTATCCTGCAGTGAGACAATGGTAACGAACGCTTGGCACCCAATCGCCAAAATAGAGTCGAACTCTTTGATATCAAAGGATATAAGCTGTATGGCACCGAGTTTGCTCCCCTCTGGTTCTTGCCCGCCCCAGGGTTGAGGAAGGTTTTTTGATGAAACGCGTATCCCTGTTCTTAATTATCGGTCTTTCGCTTCTGGCCGTCGAGGTCCGAACCAATATTCCTTTGGTCTACCACGAAGGCAGCCATGAGTTAATTGGCAGCTTTACGCTTGTTTTTAGCGATAACGATTTCCCGAACGCCACACCTCAGAACCCTGTTTACATCCGCTTTCGTTTGCTGCAAGCCAATGGCTGGAGTAAGAGTCTCGTTGACTTGCGACCCGGTGCGCCTGCGGCGATTAATCAACCGATTAATATTGCCCTTTATCCTTCAGGCAACTCGATCACTAACCCGGCTTTACCTGCCGACGCAGTTCAGTTGGTACGTGTGATCCAAGGCGAAAAAGAAGGCTGGCTTCGGATCAATCGCAGCAGTGCTTTATGGGCTTTTCGCAACGGAATCCCCACATCGCCAAGCGTGGAAGGTCCAATTGGCTTAACTGTTGGGATTTCCGGCTACGCTTCGGTACGTCCAGATACCAATACGGTTACGGGTGGCAATGAATATGCCGACGGCTCGTCCGTTGCCACAACGGAACTGTGTGCCAATTACGAAAATACGCTTAATTTTAACCCCGGCGATTTGGAGTATATCGACTTTGTTTCCTATTTGGCCGATACGACCGGGGTGGAGACCGCCTTTACGGTTGTACCCGGCACCAACTCGGGTGTCACTTTCTCGAATGACAACCAAATTGCACGCGGTGAGCTGTATGTTGCCCGGCTCGAATACCATCTCCAACCGGATTCTTATGACAATCCACCACACCAGTTGGAACTCTCGCGTATTGATGCGGTCGATTTATGGAACCTTTGCCAAGATATTCCGACTGTTTATTTAACCAACGCTTCCGATTTTGCTTGGGAGCCCGGAACCGTTATCTATCTCTGCATGGCCGATTTTACACCGGCTTGGATTGGCTCCTTTGCGCCCTACAGCGCCAGTGATGAGGTGTTTCTTTCCCAAAGCTCCAGTCCGCGAATTTCCTCCGCGTTCAGTGCCAAATGGCAGATTGACCCTATCATTCACAAAGGTGTTTTTGCCGGCTATTCGTTTAAATTGATTCAAGGTAGTCATCCCGCCCATGGCGCCATTGCGGTCGACGGATTGCGCAGTTGCCTCAATAACGAAATTCCGGAAGCCACGTTGAATCTGGCTGCTTACGCATCCGTGCTCAACAACTTTGTCACCGATGGCGAAAAAGTTGAGCTGGGTCCGCGTATCCGCGCTACGGCCAAAATGCAACAGGTCAACAAACCGGCCTATCGCACCGTGATTCCCTACACGGCTTATGACAAAAAGGACTGGAACTGCCTGACCACGTTTGTCAACAACAGCGGCAAAAAGGCTACCTTGAGTGCATTTTTATATAACCGCTACGGCATTGAGTTGCGCCTGTGGAGTCAAAAGAAACTGGAGCCGCGTGCATCGATTCAACTCGATATTGAACAGGAGTTCGGGGCCTTGGCCAAAACGGTTCTCGCTTGGGTAGAAGTACTGAGTGATCAGCCGATTGCAGCCATTTCGCGCCTAGAGGACGATGACAAGCAGATGCTGGATTATTTCAGCGGGGTTCAGGAGTTCAAAAGCATCTTAATTGCCCCGCATGTCCCTTCACGTCCCGAATTGTGGGGCGCAACCGGCTATATTGTGTCTAGTAACCTTATCGATGAAGCCGAATATTTCGTTAAGTACCCCGGCAGTGAAGACAGCCGAATCCGATCAATATTGGTGCCGGGCAGCACGGCTGTGATTCGCGAACAGGATTTTGAGGCCGGTCGACCCGGCTGGTTTCAAGTTTCTACGGACAAACCGGCCGGTTCCGGCTTGTTGATCTATAACAAATTAACTGGACCGGGCCAGTTGGCTTCCGTGCCCATGGAACACGGTGCCGATACGCAATGGACATTTGATCACCTGGGCAACACCTTTGCCGGGTGGTGGAACGGTTTGGTTTTGGTTAATCCGCAGATGATTTCCATTTCGGTAACCTTGTCGGCATACGATGCCGAACACCGCCTGCTCAATGTTCAGGATGTCGAAGTCGCACCCGATAGCCGGACCGTTGATGTCGTGGAGAATTTGATGCCCGGTTTGGCCGGAATCTCACCCAGTCGTTTGGAAATTGAATCGGAATACCCAATTGTCTCCATGCTGTTGATCGGTATCGATAACCTGGACATCTTGACCAGTATCCCGGGTAAACAGGCGACTTCGACCCAACTGTTAATGCCCTACATTTCACCTGATCCCAACGATTGGCACGGTATGGCCCTGGTGAATCCCAACGACAAATCGGCACTGGTCAAGCTGACGCCCTACACCGCGCTAGGTGTTGCCGGCCCGGAAACAACATTGGCCATGCCGGCCGATGGCAAAACGGTGTGGCTGTTGGAAGAACTTTTTCCCAGCCTGCGCAGTTACCGCAGTTTGCGCATCGAATCGACCCGACCGGTGCGCGGAATTGTCTTGACTGGCAACAATGCGCGCACCCAGTTGGCGACGATTAAACTGGTACCTTAAAGGCGTCACCCACCAAGTCCTGGTGGATGCGTTCAAGATCATAGAACTGGCCCAAACTGAAGATTTTCCCATCATTGAGGGCCAGTAGCTCGTCTGCAGGTGACCAGTTTCGATAGGTAAAATGGCGCAAAAATGCCTCGGTCACTTTCAGCAGTTCCGGGTGCTCAATCGGCTCCGCTGCGCGCATGGCGATTTTGAAGACCTGCTTGACCAAATTGGCCAAATCGGGTTCGGCCATACCTTGAACGGCGGCTTCCATCATCATAGGGGTCAGGGTGCAGCGGATCGGTTCCAACAAGGCGATGGTTTCGTCCAGCGCGCGCTCGTTGTAGAGGATATGGGTTAGCAGGAAGCCGGGCACCATCCAGAATTGACGCGGTTGGCCGTCGATCGAGCGGATCTCATAAAATCCGCGCGGGCGAACTTCTGGGAATAGGGTGGTCAGATGCTTTTTGAACTCTTCCAATGTGGGGTAGAACCCGTGGAAACCACAATCCATCCAATGCCTGAAGGTCCGGAAATGGCCGTCAAACGTCATATTGCCTTGCTCGTTGGGCAACCACATACAGGAGGCATCCAAGGCAAAGTTTAAATACTGTTGAACAGGACACGGTTGGTAGGCACAATCCTCAAAACCCTTTTGGAAGCCGGTTCGGGAGGGATCCAAGTTCTGCCAGATCTTGGCCCGATAACTTTTCAGACCCGTGAACTTGCCTTCGTGAAAGGGGGAATTGCCAAAACCGGCGACGAGAACGGGCGCCAATAAGTTGGCTGCCAACCAGCGTTTCCGCGCCGTTTCCACATAACCCACATCCAGGTTCACCTGCAATGACGTTGAAAGCCGCATCATTTTCTGGCCAAATGGGCCAATCATTTCAAAGTAGCGGTCCATGTTGATGTAACGCTCTTTGCGGATTTGCAGGCCGACGTCTTGGACAGAATGAAACGGGTTCAGGCCTGAAAAATACAGTTGGGTGTTTTGGTGGCCTGCCAGGATCTTTTGGATGCGTTCCAGTGCAGTGGCAACATCAACTACAACATCGTAAAGGCGTTCCCGGGTGGCAGACGAATATTCGACCTGTCCACCGGGTTCAAAGGTGATTTGACCTCCGAGTTGGTCCACAAAACGCCAAGCCCCATCGGGACTCGGTGCATAGTCATACCAATGATGCTCAGCCTCCTGGCTGCGGAACAAATCGACGACCCCCATCTTGTCATCCGTTACCAAAGGCACCGTTTTGGGGTTCCCCTGCGCATCGGTTTGGATGGGCGTCACTTCGAGCTCCAACCCAACTAGACGATTGTCTTGGGTCAAATCATTAAAAAAATAGTGTAGGAGGTGATCCTTTAATTGGTTAATCGTCAGCTCAGGTTTTCGGGTTGGCATGTATTCCTCCTCATCCCCCCAATTACGCGAAATGGCGTATTGGGTTTCAGCAGACCTCTTGGCCTGATAACGAGACAAAAATCGCAGCTCAACTATTTCAAAGCAGACCCGCTTTTCGCATGTTAAGCTTAGGCCCACTGTTCCCGAAAGGGATATTTCGCGGCAGAGGAAATTTGTATCGACACCGTGGCCAGCCTTTTAAGCTCTTGGGACCCGTCGAAAGCAGCGCCGGGCGCGAAGCGTTACCACCACAATGAGGCCTTCCCGCTTGTCATGGGAGGCGAATTGGCGCGTTTCGAAATGGCGTTCGAAACATGGGGTGAACTCAATCCCAAACGCGATAATGCCGTGTTGCTCTTTTGTGGGTTATCGGCCTCGAGCCATGCGTGTTCCCATTCCGATGATGCGCGGCCCGGTTGGTGGGAATCCATGATCGGTTCGGGTTTTGCCTTGGATACCGATCGCAGTTTCATTATTTGTGTCAATCATTTGGGTGGATGCTTTGGCAGTACGGGGCCTGCCAGTCTGAATCCTGCCACCCAAAAACCATATGGGCCCGAATTCCCGCCGTTTTTATTGCGCGATATGGTCCATGCGGCCCATGCCGTGGTGCGCCATTTGGGCATTGAGCGCTTACATGCCGTGATTGGCCCGTCCTTGGGCGGGATGCTGGCCTTTGAATACGGCGCGTGTTTTCCGGAAGAAACGGCCCGGATCCTCTCGATCAGTGCGACGGGTCGGCCCGGTCCCCAATCAATTTCTTTCCGATATGTGCAGCGTCAAGTCATTATGAACGACCCGCTCTGGCGCGAAGGCTGGTATTACGCTTTTCCGGATTGGCCAGTTTCCAGCATGGCCATTGCCCGCCAAATTGGCAATATTTCCTATCGTTCACGCGGCGAATGGGAATCGCGGTTTGGCCGTGCACGCACGGGGGTCGGCTATAGTTTTGGACCCGATTTCCAGGTGGAATCCTACCTGCATCACATGGGCAATAAACTGGCCAACCAGTTTGATCCCAATAGCTTTCTCTTTTTGTCCAAGGCCATGGATCTCTTTTCGCTCGGTTATGCGCATCCCTCGTATCAAAGTGGGGTTGCGCGGATCCAGTCACAAACCCTGATCATCGGCGTGACGACCGATATGCTCTTCCCTATCCAAGAGCAGGAAAGTATCTACCATGCGTTATTGGCCTGCGGCGCGCCTGCGGAAATGATAAGCTTGGATACACCGGCTGGCCATGATGCCTTTTTGGTTGAGGTCGACCTGTTCACGCCGCCCATTCGGCGATTTCTCTACGCATAATCCGGGGCTTTATGGGTTCCTATCTCAAACGCATGATTGATGTGTCGCAGCGCATTATTCCCTTCGACGGCGGGTTCCTCGCCGGACCGCTCAATTTAGGCCTGCTGGAGTTTCATATCCAAGGCGTTCGCTTCCAATTGAATGGCAGTGAATACAATTGCCCCTTCCACCAAATGGCTGAATGCGGGGTTTTGCGTTGGAGACAGCGAAAATTAAGTGTGGTTGATCGGCTGCGGCGAAAATTGGCGCCGATCGGTTCGTTTCAACAGCCGGACCCAGAACGCCTGCTGGTTTCGCTCTGGTCGGATCCGGAACTGATCTTTGAATTGAACTTGGGCGATGAATACATCCTCAACCAGTGGAAAGAGGCCCTGACCGTCATTAAGGCTGCGGGCTTTCAGTTGAACGCGGAGTTTTAACGGCGTCAAACCAGCGTTATGGGCCGGGCGGCCTCCTTCGAGATTGCGCATGGATTTGAATCGCGAATGTCGAACAGGGATTCCGAAAATCGAAGTGAAAGCTTGGAACGCGCAACGCGCATTGCCTATCAGGAACTGCCGAAACGTTTTACCACGCGGGTGATGGGTAAAAAGAGGCCGAAGGCCGACTGACCTGTGAGCCCACCCCGACGAGAGGAGGGGGGGGGTGGAGAGCGCCCGAATTGGTCAGAGCCCAGCGGGCGATTGAACGCTGTTTTGCGGGTATTGGAATTATTGCGGATGGTTTCTGTAACGCGCCTTCAGCGCTCCCCGGGTTGGTGGACGAGGTTTACCAGGGTTGCGCGAACTCGATTCGTGCCTCATCGATTGCGCTCCACCCTTCGCTAATCTGGCTCAGGCCGTTGGCCTGCGAACCCGACTGTTTGCGCGTTCGTCATGCGAATTCCGAAAGCGTTGGATATTGAGCATATAAAAAAGTTTTGAATGTCGAATATCGGACGGAGAATTCCGAATGCCGAAGGGAAAACCTTCAACGCTCAACGCTCAACACGCAACGCTCAATCGGCGCGAAGCGTTAGACCCGGGCGATGGCCACACTGACCGATTTGCCGTGAATATCCCATTCTGCTTCGGCTTCGCTTTGGAACGCTTCGCCGTTCAGGCTCTCGGCCAAGGTTTCACGCGCAATGCTGTCCCCGTGTTGGGCCAACAAGGCATCGATCTCACCTCCGCGAATCGCCAAATGGATGCGATCCTCGACGCGGAAGCCGGAATCCTTGCGCAGGTTCTGGATGCGGTTGGTCAATTCGCGAGCATCGCCTTCCAGCAACAAATCCGGGGTCAGGTGGGTGTCCAGGCCAATGGTGATTTCACCTTCGCTGGCGACGACCATACCCTCGCGTTCTTTGCGGTCGATCAGGAACATGTCCAAGGCCAATTCGTGACCGGCACATTCCAATTTGCCTTGGGCAAGCAGTTTGGAAATGGCGCGGTGGTCCAGGTCGCGAACGGCTTGACCCACCTCTTTCAGCGCTTTGCCTAACAGGGGGCCGAGCACTTTCAGGTTGGGCCGGGCCGAATATTGGACCAGTTCGGTCTCATCATGCAGGAATTGAACGGATTTGACGTTGAGCTCCTCGGCGATGATTTCGGCCAATGCTTCGAGCGCGGCCCGTTTGTCACTTGGCACGACGACACTCAGGCTAGCCAACGGCTGGCGGATTTTCAGGTCATTTTTGGCGCGCAGGCTGCGACCTAATGCAACGACCTGTCGCACGCATTGCATGTCCGTTTCGACTTGCCGATCGACCAGGGCCAGGTTGGGTTCGGGATAGGCGCACAAGTGCACACTTTCCGGTTCTTCTGGCTGAACGGTTAAAACCAGATTGCGGTAGATGGCCTCGCACAGGAATGGCATAAACGGCGCCATGACCTTGGCGTATTCGCTGAGAATGTAATACAAGGTGTTGTAGGCATGTCGTTTATCGCCATCGTTTTCCGTCCGCCAGAAGCGTTTGCGCGAACGGCGGATATACCAGTTGGTGATCAGGTCAATAAAATCTTCCAATTCGGGAATCACGTTGTAGAGGTAAGACCCCTCCATGTGCTGATTGACATCGCGCACCAGACTCTGGAAGCAGGAAATGATCCAACGGTCCATGTGAACGGGGCTTGCCGTTAGGTCGCCCTGCGGTTGGTAACCGTCCAAGCGCGCATAGGTAACAAAAAAGCTATACGCATTCCAGAAGGGCGAAACCACCTTGCGGTAGATTTGAACGATACCCTCTTCCTGGAACCGCAAAGGTTCTGCCCGCACGACCGGACTGTTGATCAGGTACGAGCGCAAACAGTCCGCACCGTATTTATGAATGACTTCCATGGGATCGGGGTAGTTTTTCTTCTGTTTGGACATTTTCTGGCCGTCTTCGGCCAGGATCAAGCCATTCACCACGACGTTTTTGAACGCCGGCTTGTCGAAAAGGGCAGTGGACAGAACCATCAAGGTGTAGAACCAACCGCGGGTTTGGTCCAAGCCTTCGGCAATGAAATCAGCTGGAAA
Source organism: Acidobacteriota bacterium (assembly GCA_020637335.1). GTDB lineage: Bacteria > Acidobacteriota > Holophagae > Acanthopleuribacterales > Acanthopleuribacteraceae > JACJWC01. Next base: position 174,427 of record JACJWC010000008.1, read on the forward strand.
ATTGGTTTCAAACAGTTCCTTGTTCTCAAAGGGATAGTGGTTTTGAGAATAGGGCATAGAACCGGATTCGAACCAGCAATCAAAAACTTCAGGAATGCGGCGATACACTTCGCCATCGACTTCGATGCGGATGTTATCGATGAAATGGGAATGCAGGTCGGATACTTTCTCGCCACTGAGCGATTCCAGTTCCGCAACTGAGCCAATCGCAATCATTTTTCCCGAGTCCAGGCCTTGCCAAACGGGGATTGGCGTACCCCAGTAACGGTTGCGCGAGATGTTCCAGTCGCGGGCATTTTCCAACCAATTGCCAAACCGGTTACTGCCAATTGCATCGGGTACCCAGTGGATGGTTTTATTATGGGCGACCATGCGGTCTTTGAGTTCTTCAACCCGCACAAACCAAGTAGAGATCGCTTTGTAGATGAGCGGTGTATTGGAGCGCCAACAGAAGGGATAACTGTGGTCAAGCACCCCGTGATGGACCAGGCTGCCTTGGTTCTTTAAGGTGCGAATAATTTCCTTGTCCGCATCCTTAACGTTTTGACCCGCCCATGCGGATACCTGGTCCGTGAAACGGCCTTCCATGTCGACGGGATCGACCATGGGCAGACCCTCACGCTGACAGGCATTGAAGTCGTCTTCGCCAAATGCAGGTGCCATATGCACGATGCCGGTTCCGTCCTCGATGGTTACGTGGTCCGACCAAATCACGCGGAACGCGCCTTTTTGAGCTTCCTGCGCGAAGAAGGGTAACAGCGGTTTATAGCGCTGGCCGACCAGTTCCGAGCCTTTAAAGGATTCAACCACCGGTAATGCGGTTTTGAGCAGGTGACGGTAATGCTCCAAACGCGCCTCAGCCAGAATATAGAAGTGGCCATCGCCGGCATCTACCTTGACGTAATCCAACGTCTGGCCGACAGCCAACGCCAAGTTGGAAGGCAAGGTCCAGGGGGTGGTCGTCCAGGCCAGGATGTAGGTGTCCGGCTTCTGTTCGAGTTGGAAGCGGACGGTAATGGCGGGATCCTGAACCATTTGGTAGTTCATGTTCGCTTCGAAATTGGAGAGCGGGGTTGAGAGTTTCCAAGAAAAGGGCATGACGCGATAGCCCTGATAAACCAGCCCTTTATCCCAGAGCTGTTTGAACACCCACCAAATCGATTCCATGAACGAGGGGTCCATGGTTTTGTAATCATTGCGGAAATCGACCCACCGACCCATGCGTCGCACCACGATTTCCCACTCTTTGGTGTATTTCAACACGATGGATCGACAATATTCATTGAACTTGTCGATGCCGTAGTTCTCGATTTCGTATTTGCCCGAAAGGTCTAGACCTTCATTGTTTTTGAGGTCTTTTGCCGCTTCGTTTTCGACAGGTAGGCCGTGGCAATCCCAGCCGAATCGGCGCGGCACCTGGTAACCACGCATCGTCCAATAACGCGGAATCATATCTTTAATCGTACCGGCTAAAAGGTGACCGTAATGGGGCAGACCGGTGGCAAAAGGCGGTCCATCGTAAAATACATAAAGCGGATCCGCTTTGCGCTGTTCAATCGATTTCTCAAAAATCTTGGCTTCATCCCAAAAATGCAGAACTTCCTCTTCGAGATCAGCAAGATTGGTTTTGGCGGAAACTTCTTGAAACAACGCAGCCCTCCTGGTCGGTTCCTACGGACGCCGAATAGGGCATCAACATAGATGATTTGGGGTCTGATGTAAAGCGGGGCAAGGCTTTGAGCACCTTTCTCCGAGACCGGGTCCATATGGATTTTCTGCTTTTTTGTGTTTCATGCGGGACTAAAGGAAAAGCTGCCTTTTCCCGAAAGGTGTCACATAGGGCGCGTTTCTTTGGTGGTGGCATGGGCGAGGAAAAAAACGTCAAAGTTCAGGAGTATCGACCCACCCAAATTCTGCACTTCCGGATTATTGAAACCCTGGGGCAGGGTGGGAATGGTACCGTGTTTCGCGCATTTGACCAGAAACGCGCTGAAGTGGTTGCTCTGAAAACCTTACGCAACCCGACCGAAGTGACGTCCAGCCGCTTTAAACGCGAATTTTTTGCCCTCAAAAACCACCAACACGCCGGCATCGTTCAGGTCTTTGACGAATTCTTTGACCACGACCCACCGTTTTTCACCATGGAATGGATCAAAGGCAAGACCTTGAGCCAAATGTTAGATGACATGGAGCGAAACCCCCTGGTTTTTAACACCAAAGACCGCGAACGGTTCGCCATCCGGCTGGGCATTCAGGTGTGCGAGATTTTGGAGTACATCCACAGCTTTGAGGAAATTCATCGCGACCTCAAGCCCGACAACTTGTTTGTCAACCTCAATGGCACGGATTTACTGGCTGAATTCTCGGTCAAGATGGTCGATTTCGGTTTGCTGAAACAACTCGGCGAAAACAAAGCGCACGATACACAGGGCGACATGATTGTTGGCACTGTGCACTACCTCAGCCCGGAGCAAGCGCGCTCACAGAGTCTGGATGCGCGATCCGATCTTTACAGTTTGGGCGTCATTCTGTATCGCATTCTGGCCTTACGGTTACCCCACGAAGCGCCCGATGTCGTCGGTTACCTGTTCAAAACCGTGTTTGAGAATCCAACTCCATTAATGGATCTGGTTCCCGATGTCGACCCGGGCTTAGCCCACCTGGTCGACCGAATAATGGCCAAGAAAATGGCCGATCGGCCACCGACCGCCAAAGCCCTAAAACAGAGCCTACTCCACCTCCTCAACCCCGAGATCCCCGATGAAGTCGTTGATCTCAGCTCCGAAGACTTGTTCGATTTGTTCAGTGCGCCGCTCCTGGTTCCGACTTTTTCAGGCCATGAATCGGTTTTGCGCCATTTGGAACAATCTGCACGCAAACTCAATGCGTTGCGTATCCTGGCCATTCAAGGTCAGGCCGGATCGGGCAAATCCGAATTGTTGCGCACCTGGCGGACCCGGGTCAGCGATCCGCGCGTCACCTTCCTCAGTTTGGAGTTTCGCGAGGAAACCTTTATTAACCAGGACCCTGTCGGACTCCTGGTCGATTCGCTGATCCAATCGCTCTCCCGTGACCAGGTATTGCAACTGTTTAAAGATATTTACCCCTATCTGACCGGGGTGAGCCGACACCTTTCTCACTTTTTTGATGCGCGCAGTGTCGGTAATTTGGAGTACCTGCCGCCAGCCAAGAAAATGCAATTGCTGGCCGTAAATGCCGTCAAACTGTTTCAACGGCTCAGCGAACGCGGCCCCGTCTTCTTAATCCTGGATGACATCCACTTGGCTCCCGAACGCTTTTTTGGCTGGTTAACCCTGTTCCTGGAGCAGTTTGAAGGCCGGCAGGTGCTAACCTTACTCACCTTTGATGGCGAACGGGAATCCGTTGCTTTTTCCCGCTTCCGCGCCCGAATTGAAGGGCATCTTAATTACTGGTGCTCTAACCTGGAGCCTTTGGACGAAAAAGCCATGGAGCAGTTCCTGCTCTCTATGTTGCCTTCTGGCCAAACGCTTAAATTGGAGTCCAAGTTCCTGAAAACGTTCCGCACCCGAACGCAAGGCAATCCCTTTTGCGCCATTGAGCTGTTCACGCGTCTTTATGATGAAAAACATTTGGTGTATTCGCGGGGGCGGATCGGCGTCAATGACGAACGTCTATTGCACCAACCTTTGACCATGGACCAAGCGTTGCTCGCTAAGATGGAGCAATTACCAGAGGCTGCGGCCAATATGTTGCGGGTCGCGTCCATTTTTGGGACTCGCTTCCCGTTTCGTTGGCTTAATCAAACCCTGGGCTGGGCGGATGAGAAATTCCATCAGACGATTCACACTTTACTGGTGGGCGGCTTCCTGGAAGAACTGTCCGATGAGGAACACGAATTGCGTTTCCGTGTGGATGGCTTCGCCCGCCTGATTTACCAGCACATCCCTGAGGCAGAACGCACGTTGCTGCATCAACGTATCGCCAAGACTTTGGAAACCCAAATCAGTCGCGAAGACGTGAATGGCATGGAAATCTTGGCCTATCATTACGAACGCTGCCAGAACCTTGTGCGCACCATTAAATACCAGTACCTGGCCGGGTGCCGCTCGCTTGAATTACAGGATCCTGACAAAGCAATTGCCCTTTTCCAAAAATGCCTCAAGTCTTTGGAACAGGCCCATAACCACTACACGCAAAACCTGGTCCACCTCAAAATGGCAGAGGTTTATCAGATGAATGGTCAAGTCGATTTGGCGCTGGAATCCTACACCAAAGTCCTCGATTTGCCGCACCTTTCCAAGATTGAAAAGTATCGGGTCCATCGCGGCCGGTTCCACTGTTTCCTGGAACGCGACTTAATCGACAAAGCCTACAAGGAAGCCATGGAAATGGAGGAGCTAGGTGCCCAATTGGGGACCAAAGTGCGGGCTGAATCCTGGGTCCTGGTCGGTCAGGCGACTTGGCTGCACAAAGCCGATGGCCGGTTGTGGGCGCAGAATATTGCCAAGGCCAAGACCCTGCAGCCCGAGATGGAAGGGCTGCCCGAACTGGAAACCCTGGCTAAATTGCTTAGCAACGATGTGGTCTCGGCGGCCAAACGCATAAAGTTCCTGATCAAAAACAACTACCAGCCGCGTTTCAAATTACTGATTCAGTTTGCCTTAATTCGTTTTGCAGCAGGTCACCTGGACAAGGCCCTCAACCTGCTCAAAAGCAATCATCGCGACTCCATTGATAACCTTCCACCCATAATCATGGTGCTGCAAGGGTTGATGACCTATCGCGTGCGACGACTTCTTGCACCCGATCATTCTGCGGATGAGTACCTCAATATTGCCTTGCGTTACGTGGAGCGTTTTGAGTTGAACAGTTATGATTGCTGGATTTATCTCAACCACGCCGAACAGCTCCTGTGGGAACGCAAAACCGAAGAAGCACGCAATGTGTTGGCGGGAAAACCTGTACCCAATCGACAATTCGAACGCTATTGGGCGGCGTGCCTGCAGGTCCAGGCCGCTTTTGAGACGGGTACCCCACCCGAGAATCGTTACCTCGAAATCTTTCGCCAAATCCCCTTCGATACCCAGACCTTTTTCCCTTTGCAAGTCGCTTGGCTTTTGGCCAAAACCAGTGAATCGCTGTTGCCGCTTAATTTGGACGGACCCAAAACCCTGAAAAACCTGAAAGTTGCCGTGGGTCTGGCCCGAACATTGGGTTTAAATCTTTATCTCAGCCTTCTGTTAGATGCGATCATTCGCCTGTATGAACATCTCAAACAGCCAGAAAAAGCGACCGAATGTCGTACAGAATTGGTGCAATTGCAAGCAAATTTGTTTGGTGATCGACCGCCCCCGCCATTCAGTAGCGAAACGCCGGAACACTTGCAAGTGCCCTCAACCCACACGCTCTGACTTGCGCACAAATAGCGACGAGGCCTATGATTCATTTGCGAGCCTTTTGGGGCTCTGTGATCTGCATCACAGGGTTAAGTCGATCCGCTGCGTAAATTTCCTGATAAGGGAGGTTTTCCTTGAAGATTGAAGAACTGTTGCAGCGCGATGATTTGTCTGGCATGAACCTGAGTGGGTTCTCGCTGGGCCACTGCGATTTGAGCGGCAAATGTTTTCGCGGTGCCGACCTCTCTTTTGCACATTTGGGCTGCAGCCTGTTGCGCGGATCCGATCTGCGCAACGCCAACTTGCGCCACGCTAATTTGGGTGCTGCCGATTTGACGGGCGCCGACTTGCGTTACTCCGACCTGCGCTCAGCCAATTTGTCGGGCGCCATCCTCTTGGGTGCAGACTTACGGGAATCCATGCAGGACGAGCCGCTGGCCTCCTCCGGACCGCTGCTTGTTCCGCATCTCGATCTGGAAGAAACAGAAGCTTTTTCTCAAGCCAAGGACGATGGTTTTTTTCCGCTTCAGCACTGGGGCCACCAGTACCAATTAGCAACAGGAGAAACGCTGTATAAAAGCCCAATCATGTGGCCGCAAATCAAACGCAAATTGGGCGGATTGATCTTCGGCGATACGCAAACTTTTAAAGAAGTGCGCTTGGTCCAACAATACAAACACTACAGCCAATGGGCCTATATGCTCAGCCGAACCGGATTTGAACGGGTTATGAACAGCCTTGGGCTCAAGGTTGCGCCCAAATCGACCGTCAGCTAAATCAATCCCGTCTTGCCGTTCATTTCTACGGCGTTTGACCCATTGAAATCAGTGGCTTGGCTATAAAGTCTTTAAGGTTGGTAAGGTCCTTAAAGATACGATGAACGGGAGGCTCGGGTTTGGGGCGCGTGCTTAGTGAAGGGCCGGCAACCTTGAAACCTTCCTTCGCCGCGGCAGTTGGCATAAATGACGTGCTGCTAGCCTGCAAGAGAATTGCTCCTGACAGAAGATGGCAGGAGTCAGCCCTCGTCGGGCTTTTCCTCAGAGCCGAATCTGTTTATGCTAGCCTGATTTCGGGGAGGAAAAATGGCAGAAGCACTGAAAGACCAATATGGACCCGCCATCTACCAACGGATGGCCGTGCAGATCCAATCGGTTTGGCCCGATTTTCCGCAAGATGTTTTCCTGGCCCATGCGGCGGAACAGTTTGAAAACAAATCCTTAATGGATCGGGCTCGCGCCATTGCACTCGCGCTTGGCGAAACCCTGCCCGTGGACTTTCAACATGCGGCTTCCATTATAAAAGCCTGCTTGGGGCCCATTGTGGAACCGCAAGAAGTTCAGGGCATGGCCCCGTTTTATTACCTGCCTTTCAGCCTATTTGTAGCGGATCGTGGGTTGCCCCATTTCGAAACAGCCATGCAAGTGCAACATGCGTTAACTCAACGATTCTCCTGCGAGTTCAGTATTCGGACCTTTTTGCAGCACATGCCTGAGCAGACTTTGGCCGTTTTAGCGGCCTGGACCCGTGATCCCAGTCCGCATGTGCGGCGCTTGGTCTCGGAAGGGACTCGTCCGCGTTTGCCTTGGGCGACTCGTTTACCTCAGTTCCAGGCCGATCCACGCCCGGTTTACCCGCTGCTGTGTGCTCTTCGAGATGATTCGTCCCTGTATGTGCGCCGATCCGTCGCTAACCATTTAAACGACATCGCCAAAGACCATCCGGCCATGTTACTGGATTGGTTGGAAGATTGGGCTCAGCAAGCACCGCCGACACGTCAATGGGTCATTCGTCATGCTTTGCGCAGCCTGATTAAACAGGGCCATCCTCGTGCTTTGAGCCTGCTCGGGTTTGGCGATGCACAAGGATTGCTCGTGGATTCGGTAAACGTATCACCCTCCCAAGTACCGGTTGGCCAAAAGGTTCACTTTTCCTGTCGCTGTACCAACCAAACGAACGAAACGAAAGCGGTCGTGTTCGACTTCCAGATCCACTTCCAAAAAGCGCGAGGCCAGACCCAAGCCAAGGTTTTTAAATGGACGACGCGGGAGTTGGCGCCCGGTGAGGCGGTGGTGCTCAGCAAACACTTTGAACTGGCCCAACGCACAACCCGCGTGCTCTACCCAGGCCAACACAGCATCGACGCCCTGATCAACGGCAAGCCCCACCCACTCGGCCACTTCACCCTCCAAGCCTAAACAGCCAACACGGTTAATTTTTTTTGGACCACGAATGAACACCAATGCACACTAATGGCGGGATACCAATTCCCATTAATGTACACTGCCTTTTTTAAAAATCAAAAATCTCATATCTTTGGATGTTTCTTGAATCTGCGCTGATGTCAGGTAAGGCGTCAAATCCGGGAAATTTTCTGGAGTTTCATTTTCTTCGCTTTAGCAAATTTAAGGTTATGTGCCCGGTTTTTGGCTACGACTGCTTTGGGATCGATTTTTGAGCATTCCATGTCCTGTTCGTGTGCATTCGTGTCCATTGGTGGTTCAAATTAAAGCGATGTGTGGTTCAACTTGCTCGGTTCTTCCGGGCTGTGCTGTAATGGCGGCATGAAGATGAATGCACTTGTCTTTGACACCCAACGCGGCTGGGAAACTTCAAAAGGACTTGAAAAAGTTCAAACCGATGCCCCCCGTCTCGAAGAAACTAACGACCCAGAAGACGCCCTGGCTGTGATCGTAAAGCCCCTGTTTTCAGGCTTTTGCGGAAGTGATCGCGGGATTTGGTACCGCAGCGCCTTTAAAGATATGATCCACCAGTCGCTGGCCCGTGAGGACAAGGCGAAACGCATAACGGGTCATGAGTTCATCGGTGAAATCGTTGAAATGGGTTCTCTGGTACGCAAACATTTTGGCCTGCGTGAAGGTCAACATGTGGCAGCCGAATCGCACATCATCTGCGAGAACTGTTACCAGTGCCAGACCGGTCAAAGCCATGTCTGCACCAACGAAAAGATTTTGGGCATCTCGATTGACGGCTGTTTCGCTCAATATTTGAAGATACCCGCCAAAATACTGTGGCCGACCAATACCGATAAAATCGATTTGCGGGTCGCCTCCATCCAGGAACCGTTTGGCAATGCGGTACACCTGTGTACCCAAGCGGATCTGCGCGGAAAAACCGTTATTGTGCTCGGATGCGGTACGATTGGCCTCTTTTCTATCCTGATCGCACGCGAGTGGGGCGCCTTCAAAATCATTGGTATCGATCCCAATCCGCGGCAACGCGCTATGGCGGAAGCATGCGGTGCTGACGAGGTGCTGGACCTGCCAAAAGTCGATGGGTCCGCTCATGCGATCAATCACGACTTCGTGCAACAGATCCGGTCCAGCTTGCCGCATCAAGGTGCTGACGTTGTGCTCGAAGTGGCCGGTCTCAATTCGTCTGTTAACTACGCGCTGGCCTTGGCCCGACGCGGCGGCATGGTCATGTTGTTTGGACTTAAAGGTGGCGTGTTCCAGATCCCCGATTTTGAAAAAATCATTATGAACGGGCTGGAAATCAAAGCCGTGGTTGGTCGCCAGGTTTTCCAAACTTGGCATCACACGCGGGCGCTGCTGGAAAATACGCGCAATGGCATCCAGGACAAGGTGCTGAGGGTCATCCTCAACAATGGCGTGGGAACCGTTATTCCCTTTGATGGATTTCAGGCGGATGCCTTTGAACAAAGCATGTTGGCCCATCCCAAACTGACATTGCAATTTTCATAAGGAGGATCGGGTGTACCAACAAGCCCAGGCCCATTACCAGGCCATTCTCGACCAAATCCAGGCGCAAGGTCTGACCAAACGCGAACGCATCATTTCCAGCCCACAGAATCGTCAGATCCAGACCCAATCCGGTGACGTTTTGAATTTCTGCGCCAACAATTATCTGGGATTAGCGGATCATCCGGCGCTGATTGCTGCGGCCAAGGCTGGTCTCGATTCCCATGGTTTTGGGCTCTCCTCTGTGCGGTTCATTTGCGGCACCCAGGACATTCACAAACAACTCGAACAAAAGATTGCCGATTTCCTGCGGATGGAAGACACGATTTTGTATTCCTCATGTTTTGACGCCAATGGCGGACTGTTCGAGACCCTGTTGGGCGAAGAAGATGCGATCATTTCCGACCAGCTCAATCACGCTTCGATCATTGATGGCGTGCGCCTGTGCAAGGCCAAACGCTTTCGCTACAGCAACGGCAATATGGCCGAACTCGAACAATGTCTTAAGGATTCGGCTGGGGCAAAAGTACGCATGATCACGACCGACGGTGTTTTTTCTATGGACGGCTACATCGCCAAACTCGGTGAAATCTGCGATCTGGCCGAAAAGTACGGTGCCATGGTCCATGTGGATGATAGCCATTCCACTGGGTTCATGGGTGCGCACGGTCGTGGAACCCATGAACACTGCGGCGTGATGGGCCGAATCGATGTGATTACGAGTACATTGGGTAAGGCGCTCGGCGGCGCGTCTGGTGGGTTCACCACCGGCCGGAAAGAATTAATAGATCTGTTACGCCAACGGTCGCGGCCTTACCTGTTCTCCAATTCCTTACCGCCCGCCTTGGTTGCGGCTGGAATTAAGGTGCTGGATATGCTCTCTAGCAGCACGGAACTGCGCGACCGTTTGGAATCCAATACCCGCTATTTCCGCGAGAAGGTGAAAGCAGCCGGTCTCAATATCCTCGAAGGTGTGCATCCCATTGTCCCGATCATGATTGGCGATGCGCGGATCGCTTCCGAAATGGCCGATGATCTCTTACAGGAAGGTATTTATGTGATCGGGTTTAGCTACCCGGTGGTTCCCATGGGTCAAGCGCGGATCCGCGTTCAGATCTCCGCGGGTCATGAGGTCGCGGATTTGGATCGCGCCGTGGCAGCCTTCCATGCAATTGCCAAAAAGCGGGGTCTGTTGACGTCCTGATGTCTTTCCTGAATTCTGTAGATGAGGCCACCCAGCGCAAAGAAAAGGAAAAAGCCCGCGAACTGCGGCAAACCGCTTGGTGGAAAGGCCAAAAGGGCATGGGTCGCTGTTTTTATTGCCATGGGAAAACACCTGCCGATCAGCTGACCATGGACCATAAGGTCCCCATCGTACGCGGTGGGAAAAGTACCAAAAAGAACATTGTCCCGGCCTGCAAGGATTGCAATAACGAAAAAAAGTTCCTGCTCTTGGACGAGTGGATCGTACAACGCGAGGCCGAAGGTCGGCCGTTGGCTTGTGCGGGTAAGGCCCTGGAATGAAGGCGATTAAACGTCTTTTTTGGATCGTGTTCAACGCAATCCAGTTGGCGTTTACCCTGTCGTGGTCGGTGGTGTTAATCAGCATTGGCGTGCTGCTCGCGTTGATCGGGCTGAAACCGGTCACCCATTGGCTGGCCCGATTCGTCTGGGCGCCCGGCCTGGTCTACGGCGCAGGTGGTCGGATTCGCGTCCACGGTCAATTGCCAAATAATGGGCCATTTTTTCTCGTGATGAACCATCAAAGTGTCATTGACATTCCTGTGGCCATGATGGTCTTCAAGGTCCCGGTCCACTTTATTGTCAAAAAGGAATTGGCCAAAGTTCCCTTTCTGGGTTGGTATATTTGGGCCATGGACATGGTTTTTGTCGATCGCAAACACCTGAGAGAAGGCTTTAAACAGTTGAAATCGGCGGAGCGATTATTGGCGCGGGGCCGTTCGATTATGTGCTTTGCGGAAGGGACGCGCAGCCGGGATGGCCGCATCAAAACGTTTAAAAGTGGGTCATTTTTGGTGGCCATTGAGACAAAAATACCCGTCATTCCGGTTTGTATTCATGGGGCCAGAGAGGTGTTACCGGCCGGTGGTTTCCGTGTCCGCCCGGGTGTGATCCAGGTTGCAATTGGGTCCCCGATCCCGACCGCTGACCTTCAGGAAGGCGATCGTAACCAACTCGCATCAGAGGCGTTAGCTTCAGTGCAAGCCATGCAGTTGGCCATGCAATCCGGCCGCGATCCGCACAGCGCACCGCCCACCACCCCAGCGCAAGAACACAATTAAACGATCGGTCAATCCGGTTTGGCATGTTTGTTGCCCTTCGTTTGGTTGGAACGTGGTAACTACGGATTCTTTTGAATCCAGAACTTCAATACATTTATTCCTTCTAATGCTCCAAAGAGACTAAAAGGGGATTCAACCGGCCTTCACGGGCCGGTTTTTTTATGGCCTGAAATACAGTCCTTTTTGATTCGGTGTTCGGCCGTGGAAATTCGATATGTCAAGTCCTGGTTTAAATTTCACAGTTTCGGAATCAGTTTTTCGAATGATTGTGTGGTTTTGTTGGGAGCAGAGATCGCGTGTAGGGACCTCCAGCCGGAGGCGGTTGGGGAAGGATAAATAGCGCTAAAGAATGAAGGGTCCGGTTCGCGAGTCTTGCGAGCCAACCGCAGGCCAGGGTTAAGGCCAAAAAAAAATTCCGGGGCGCCCTGAAAGCGGCGCAACTCGCCCAGTTGGGGACGGGAAGTTGCGCCCTTTCAGGACGCTCCCGAGTTTAATTTGATTGGAACCCAGGCCTGCGAACCTGCGCAAGCTCCGGTTCTTGACCTGGGCTGCCTACGTTTCGGCCTTTCAGGCCGATATTGGTAATTTTAATAAAATCAATTATTTAGATTCTCATGTTGAAGTTCACTGTACCGAATCACTTCCCTTTTCATCCTCGCCCTCCTCTTTCGATTTGACAACTGTCAACCTATCCCAGGACGAGACACGAGACACCAACGCTCAACGCTCAATGCACAACACCCAACGCAGGACGCCGGTCCATTCGGGTACTTCATGATGGAGTGGCTTTTGAAGGAGGTTTTTTCATCAAATAGAAAGTCCACCAAATGTCTTTTTACCCGAATTTGTTTCTTCCCTTGTTTTGCCTTAAACTTACTATAACTATCTGTGTCGAGATAATGATGAACGCTTCAGTTGATTCCCTATATGATGTCCTGCGATTCCACTATGCTTTGGAAAAAGAGCTGATTTATGAGTCCGCAGATGACCAGGAACTAAAGGCTTTGATTCAAGAGGTTGAACCCCATCTCCTGCAGGTGAAATTCGAAACGGCGCCCCACCAACTAAAAGGCCGGATGACCCTATATTCCTTTAAAACGGTATACCAATTTGACTGTTCTTTGCGCCGCATATCTGAACAAACTTATGAGGTGGAGTGGCCGGAAAAAATCAAAACCCATGAACGCCGTCGGTCCCCGCGTCTGCCGTTTAGTGGGCACCTGGCCCCGCTCGAGATTTTTTTTCCTCAGGAAGATAAGCCGGCCCTCGCCTTTAAGGCCAGCGATCTTTCCGCGACCGGTTTCCAGATCCATGTCAAACCCGAGCAGGCCGCACGTTACCCGCTTGATGCGACTTATCCGGTGACCTTTCAAATCGAAGGGCTGGATTTTACGGGTTCGGCTCAGGTTGTGCGCAAGGAACGTGCAGCCTTAGGGTTTAATTTTGTGGGTCTTGAAGTTGCCCAGAAACTGGAGCTGAACCAATTAATACAATCCTTAATTGTTCAACTCAAAGGATCCGTCCTGGCCACGTCTGAACGTTTGATTCAGGTAAAGAGTCTTCTGCGCAAGTTGGATATTCAGAACCCAGAACAACACGAAACCATTGTTCACTTACTCACGGATCTGCTTGACCCGATTCTCCGCGCCTTTTGTGATGGCATGGAATCCGTCTTGGGAACACCACTTGAAAAGAAAAAAATCCGTCTGGAACGCATTAACCGTGGTTTGATTGAAGTGGCCTTACCCTATCTTTTTAAGGCTTCGCCTTTGCAGGGCATGTTGTTCATTTGCCTACAAAAGAAGGTAGCCGATCATTTATTGGCCGAAGGAGAGAATAAGCAATCCTGGAGTGATTGGCAGCGGAAATTTGCCGAACTGGCCCAATCGCGGCTGAGGGTTGGGACCCAGGTTCAGGGCTTGCACATCCGGCCGCTTTTCCCCAAGACAGGACCTATCCACTGTCTGAGTCTGTTTGGTCGCGAAACCTTTTTGCGAATACCTTTTGAAAACAGCCATGGCCACATCGATTTTTTCTTATCCATTTCGGGCATTACCACCGCCATTTCAGCAGGGCTGAGCGATTCGGAGCGCGCCTTCCACTTCCACCAGGAAATACTGCAAGCCTTGTTTGATTCGGTCAATGAGATCCTGGAAGCGGTGCTCGGCGTTCACAGTGAAAGCCGAGGCGTCGAGTTTAAACCCCACTTACAACCGAAATTCGAGAGCGGGGCCTTAGTTCCCCTGCGCACCGATCACATTCAGGGCGATGTGTTCTTGAACATCTCGCAGAAATTTGCCTTGCATCTACAGGACGTGTTGTTGGGCGATCCCGGGCCCAACATCCATCCCGATTTTCACGATGCACTTGGTGAAGTCCTCAACATGATCGGCGGCGCCGCCAAAAGCCATCTGCCCAATGCCGGAGACCGCTACCGACTGGGCGTGCCCAAGGCGGCGCTTAACCGGCCGGACCTGATGGAAATGGCTGGCGAACACGCCTTCCTCAGCTTCGTGTTCACCTCCAATTACGGACCCTTCGAGGTCTGCGTCTCCATCCGCAACGAACCTTGACCTGGTTTTAGGGTGTTGGGTTTAGTCCCCTAACGCCGGCCATTTTTTCCAAGGCACAAAATCGGTGGATCTGGGAACAAACGCCTTGTATTCGCCTGCCTTTCAACGGGGAGTCGTTGTCTTAAGAGACAGACGACTCATTTGCCCCATGTAAACGGATGAAAATTCTAAGTTTTATTTATGCAGAGGTTTAGGCGTGAATAAAATGTTGGAACTATTTTTGCAATTTCGGCAAAAAAGGCACAAGGGGGGTTTTGTGTTTCTCTTATTGTTCGTATTTCAAGATATCAATATTTTGACGTCTCAACATTTTCCAGATCCACACTTCCGGCAAGTTTTGGCAGCCCATTTCAATTATTTTTTGAGCCCCAGCGGTGCCAATGAAATAACGGAACTTGTCCTAAATGACCTGGCATTAACGGACGTTCGTGGCTTGGAACAATTTGCCAATTTGGAATCGTTATCCTTACAAAATAACCAGTTAACTGAGCTCTCCAATTTGCCCGATACCCTGAAAGAGTTGCGGCTGAACGGCAATCAAATTGGGCATCTCAGTAACCTGCCGCCACATTTGCTTACTTTCGAAGCGGACGATAATCCATTGACGACGATTGACGCGTTTTCAGAATCGTTGACTTTTATATCGCTCAATCGGACTCTGCTAAAAAGCTTGCCCGATCTTCCCCAAGCCCTTTATCGCCTGGAGATTAATCATTCGTTGTTGGATCAATTGCCGGTGCTGCCCACTGGATTACAAGGGTTATATGTCACGGACAATGCGCTTTTAGCCCTTCCCGATTTACCAGAAAATTTGAAATGGTTCTCCTGTAGCGCCAATCGACTTGAACGCTTACCTGAACTTCCCCAAAGCTTAAGGGAAATGGATTGTTCCAAGAATTTTTTGACCGATCTGCCCGCTCTGCCCTTCAATCTGCGCACATTGGATTGTTCCGCTAATCTGTTGGTCAACCTGCCGGACTTGCCTGAAGCGCTATCGATTTTAGATTGCAGCCATAATCAGTTAACGGAAATCCACCTGTCCCGAACGCTAACTTCGGCCAATGTACACAACAATCACCTTCAGGAATTGACCCTCGAAGAAGGCTCCCTTTTGCAAAATATAGATGCAAGCCAAAATCAATTTAAGACTCTCGATTTGCGAAGCGCACCGTATGTAGCCCAACTCAATTTGGCCCATAACCAATTGGAAACCGTTCCCCAGTTGAAAGGCCAAATACTGCAGCTGGTTAAGCTGAATAACAATAACATTTCCGATTTCTCACCGCTTATTGATTATGTAGTTAAGGGTACAAAATTATCCCTCTTTGCCAATCGCTGCCAATCCTGTGAGGCGGTCGAGTTGCTTCAGGCCAAAGTGGGCGTTCAGTTTTTTTTCCACCCGCAATCCAACGCCATTCGCTGTGCATCGGTTCGGTCTGGAGGGGAATGGCTGCTGGGATTGCCGGCAGATATAGGCCAACCCGAGGCTGGTACATTTCAATTTTTGAAGGTACTCCCTGAAAACGAACTCGATATTTATAAGATCCAACCCTATTCAGCCGACGGTCAAGCACTACCTGACTACTGTTTTGAATTGGCCAACAACCCATCCAGCCTTAATGTCAGCGATTTTTGGACCGATGAAATAAGCCATTTTATGGTGTTGGCTTTACACGGAAGATCGGATGTGACTTTGCGCCAACCCTTTAACAAGCATATTCGCCAGAACTTCTTGGTCCGCCCTGAGGCCAGTCGCAGCGAATTCAGGTTTGTTTTGTCTTCTCCTGGGGAGAACGTATTCATGATCTTGTTTAATCCCACAGCTGAAGAGATATCAGGCCAAATTTTTTTTGAAGGCGTCAACGGAATCTTGGAAACCATTTCGTTGGCCCGTTTAGGGTCCAAAGAAAAGATGGTTCTACCTTTGCAACCGATCGCTGGGACTCAATTTATTCGGGTTAGTTTCAGTGCGCCTGCTATGGGTCAACTATTCCTGGAGGGTCTGGCCAAACAACAGATTCTCTACAAAATTCCTGTTTTCGGAGGCGGCAATGATTAAGCTATTGGAATGGACTCAAGTGAGTTTGATCGGCCTATTGAGCCTGATTTGGGCGCCTCAAGCCTCAGGACAGGACAATATTTTGCACTCAGGAAATTTCCCAGACCCTCATTTTCTGGCCGTATTGAAGGGTAATTTCCCAGCGGGTCTTTCAGCGCAGCAGGCCAGCGAAATTCGCTATGGTTTTGAGTTATTCAGCGGGCTTTGCTGCGAAGATATCGAAAACATGGAGGGCCTGCAGTTTTTTACGGGTCTGGTAGGCATCAATTATGGCGATGATCCCAGGTTGGTGCGTTTGCCAGACCTCAGCGGATTAACCCATCTTCAGTCTTTTTCGGTTTATAAAACCGGTTTGACGCAACTGCCCGGGCTCCCGCCAGGGGTTCAGTTTATCTACCTGGATAATAACAATCTGTCACGCGTCGACGTCGCTCACTATTCCAATTTGAGGGAATTGAACCTGGCCAATAACCCTATTTCCCAATTACCAGACCTGCCTGAAAGCTTGGTCTCGCTCAATATCAAAAATTGCCCCATTAGCAGCATTGCGTCGCTGCCCAACTTAGAACAGCTCGACTTGGGCAGCCCCGAATTGGAACAAATCTTTCTGCCAAAAAGCCTGCAAACACTTAATTTTTACAATCTTTCGCGCGATGCACTTTGGGATATCAGCGATCTGCCCAATTTGCAAACCCTAACGGTGCAAAAATCGAACATTCGCAGTATTGGCGGATTACCGCCCAGTTTAAACAGATTAACCTTTTGGAATCTGGATAGCTTGGATTCCGTCTGTTGCTGGCCCGAGAGGTTGGAAACCCTTTGGCTAATTAATTGTCAGGAATTGGCCCGAATACCCGCCTTTCCGGCCTCGCTGAGCGTACTCAGCGTTTTAGATTGCCCAATTTCCTATTTACCCAACCTTTCCCCAAAGCTGGAAAGGCTTGAACTGAAAATTCCCATCAATCACCTGCCACCGTTTCCCGACACCTTGGAATGGTTGAAATGCCAAAATACCCAATTGACATCGCTGCCGGCATTACCTTCGGGGTTGCGGGAAATTAACTGTGCCAACAACGCCTTGCACGAACTGCCCCCCCTTCCTTCCCAACTGGCCTTTTTGGATTGTTCGGGGAATCAACTTGAGCAGTTACCCCCCTTGCCCGAGGACCTGGCCTATCTTTATTGCGCCAATAACCAGATTGTCCAGGAATTGATCCTCCCGCCTCGTTTAAAAGAGTTGCGGGCCAGTAACAATGGCTTTAGGGGTCGCCTTTTGGTGCCGCAAGACTTAACCGTTCTTACGGCCGCTCACAATCAATTGAATGAGTTGGTTGTCGGTTCCCCAAGCAAGTTAAAGGAAGTGGACCTCAGCTTTAATGCCCTCCAGCAGTGTCCCCGTTTTGGTCGGGCGAATTTGCCAAAATTGGACCTGTCGCATAATCAAATTGAGGATTTTCACTACCTGAAGGAACTGGAATGGTCCATAAAAGGACGTCGCTTCACCTGGAAACTCGATCATAATCGCCAATCTGATCAAGCCCTATTTGCGCGACTGGCCAGGCAAATCAAGGTCCTGGGCTCCGCCAATTCCTTTTTCGCCAATAGCCCACAGGAAGATCCAACTGTCTTTACACCAGCAATTGACATTGATCGCTGGTGGGTCCATTTCCCCATTGATAAAGCGCGATTTAAACCCGAACTGCACCTGCCCCCATCCCTTTCGGTGATCCTTCAACCGTATAACCAGGCAGGTGAGGCCCTAAAACCATGGACCTTCCAATCCACCACTTATGAGGTGATTGACCTTTCACAACTGTGGTCCGATGAAGTAAGCCATGTTGGGCTCCAGGTCCGTCCCTTAACCTCCAGTACCATTTCGATTTGGCCACAGCTTTGGATTACGGCAAGGGATGCGGCACCATCAGGCATTTGCGTGACCGCATTGGCTGCGAAACAAAGTCGTTCCCTTCATTTGGACCCAAGCGATGGGTTGTCCGATATTTTGGCCGTCCTGAATCCGGGTCCACAAACGCAAACCCTGACCATTGAATTCCATGATGGAAACGGCCGACATGGTACACCCCTGTCAATCACTTTGAGCCCTGGGTCCAAGCGTTTAGTGCCGGTCCAGGACTATTTGAGCGGTGCTGGGTTGGGCCGGTTCCTGGTCAAAGGTGAGCAACCCTTTGTTTCTCAGGTCTTTCGTCTTGATCCAGAGCAACAAGCGGTTTTTAACCCATAAATTTCAGACTGAAGCCTGAGCTTTCCGCCTGCGGCTTGCAGCCTGTTTGCGCTCAGGCTTTCAGACTCCTATAATGGGCGCATGCCGCATTCAATTTTTCGTTTTTCAGGCCTTTTCCTCGGCCTTGCCCTGCTCTTTTCCTGTTCGTCAGGGCCCCAACCTTCAACTCTCCAAAAAATCCAAAAAACCAAAAAGATCAGACTCGGTTACGCCAACGAAGCGCCGTATGCCTTCCTCGACCCAGAAACGGGTGAAATAACCGGCGAAGCACCGACCCTGGCCCGTGAAGTGTTTGGTCAATGGGGCGATTACGAGGTCGAAGGTGTTCTGACCGAGTTTGGCTCTTTGATTCCGGGCCTCAAGGCTGGTCGTTTCGATATAATTGCCGCAGGGATGTACATCACGCCCGCGCGCTGCAAGGAAATCCTGTTCTCCGATCCGACCTACGCGATCGGCGATCAGCTACTGGTTCCGGCCGGGAATCCCAATAACTTGCATGCGCTGGCCGATTTCGTCGATCAGGACCTGAAACTGGGCGTGGTGACTGGCGCCATGGAGCGACAACACGCCGAACTGGCTGGTGTTGCCGCAGAACAATTGGTCCTCTTGCCTGACACGCCGAGTGGTTTAGAAGCGCTGATTGCCGGTCGTATCGATGCGTTTGCCGTAACCGCCTTAACCGCGCAGCAACTGGTCACGCGTGCGGGTTCGGATCAGGTCCAAACGGTTGAACCCTTCCATGACCTTGAGCAAAATGGCGTGTTATTAAAAGGGTATGGGGCCTTTGGGTTCCGCAAATCCGATAGCGAATTACGCAATGCCTTCAATACCACCCTCTCTGGACTCATTGGCACATCGCGCCATCTGGAATTGGTGGAACCCTTTGGTTTTGGACCTAATCAGATGCCCGGTTCGGTTCGTATGGAAACGCTGTGCTCAATGCCCTAAAGGCATTCGATGTCTGAATCCATGCTGGCGTCTTTGTTCTCCGGGTTTTGGGTCACCCTCAAATTGACCTTGGCTGCAGGTGGATTGGGTATCCTGCTCAGTTTCCTGGTCGGCGTGAGTTTGTTTGCACGTTTGCCGGGTGCGCGTTTGTGGGGTGGCGTCTACGTGCGCGTCTTTCGCGGAACATCGGCCCTGGTCCAATTGTTCTGGTTCTATTTCGTCTTTCCGTTAATCGGAATCCACCTCTCGGCTTTTTTTTGTGGGTTTCTGGCCCTGGGCCTGAACATGGGTGCTTACGGAGCAGAAGTGGTGCGTTCGACTTTGGCCAACTTACCCCATGAACAGCGCGAGGCAGCCCTGACCCTGGGTTTTGGGCGATGGGCGACCTTGGTCCATATCTTGTTACCGCAGGCGCTTCTGCAAATTTGGCCGCCGATGACCAATTTGCTGATTGAACTTTTGAAGGGAACCGCTTTGGTCTCTTTGATCACCTTGCCCGATCTGACCTTCCAGGCCCAAGCGCTGCGATCGGCCACCTTGAAAACCCCATTGATCTTTGCTTGGGTTCTGATCCTCTATTTTGTCGCGGCCCAGGTGATTGCGCGCCTTTCCCATTTTGCCGAACGGCGGGTCGGTCGTTGGTCCCGCAGAGGACTACAAACATGATTTGGGATTGGTCGTATACCTGGCAGATTCTGCCTGCTTTTGGCTCGGCTTTGCTGGTGACGTTTCAGGCCTTGCTCGGCGGGTACATGATGGCCCTCATCCTGGGTCTGGTCTGGGCGGTCCTGCGCATTGCGGCGCCCACCGGGTTGGCTCTGGCCGTGGCGGTAGGGGTTGAATTTGTGCGATCCACCCCGCTTCTGGTTCAGTTATACGCCCTTTATTTTATCGGTCCCCGTTTCGGTCTGGCGCTTTCACCGCTTTTGACCGGTATCCTTGGTTTGGGATTGCATTATTCCGCCTATCTAGCCGAAGTGTACCGGGCTGGCATTGAAGCCGTTCCGCGCGGCCAATGGGAAGCGGCTTCCGTTTTATCGTTTCCGACCCGAACCCTGTGGTGGCGGGTCATTTTCCCGCAAGCCATCCCACCCATGCTGCCTACTTTGGTCAATTATGCGATTGCCATGTTGAAGGAGACGCCGTTGCTCTCAGCTATTGCGGTGGTGGAGTTGTTGCAGGTCGCGAAACAGGTCGGGTCACAGCATTTCCGCTATTTGGAGCCGATGACCTTGGTTGGGCTGATTTTTTTGGTTTTGAGCTTGGCTATCGAAGCGGTCAGTCGCTCATTTTTTCCAGGCAAAAAGGAGGTTTCAACTTGACTGAATGGGCCATTGAGGCCAAAGGATTGAGTAAACGGTTTGGCGATCAAACGGTGTTACAGGACTTGGACCTGTCCATACCGGCCGGTGAGAAATGGGTCCTGATTGGGGCCAGTGGCTCGGGTAAGTCTACCTTTTTACGTTTGTTAATTGGCTTAGAACGACCGCAGTCAGGCCAAGTCCATGTTTTCGGCCAGCCCCTTTACGATACGGGCAAGTCCGATGGCGAGGGTTTAGCTTTGGTGCGTGAAGCGCGTCAGATCCGACGTCAGATGGGCATGGTCTTCCAACAATTCAACCTATTCCCGCACATGAACGTGTTGCGTAACCTGACGGAGGCGCCGGTTCGGGTCCTTGGCCAGGATCGCGAGGCGGCGCGGGTCATGGGCCTGGCCCTCTTGGAAAAGGTCGGCTTGGCGGACAAGGCCGAAAGTTTCCCCGCTCAGCTCTCAGGTGGCCAACAGCAGAGGGTTGCCATTGCCCGTGCTCTGGCACTATCACCCCGCATTCTGCTATTCGATGAGGTGACCTCCGCCTTGGACCCGGCTCTGACCTTTGAAGTTCTCGATGTGCTGCGCGACTTGGCCCATGAGTCGGCGATGACCATGGTTTTTGTCACCCACGAAATGGATTTTGCCCGTGAAATCGCCGACAAGCTCTGTGTTTTTGATGCTGGCCGGTGTGTTGAGCAAGGTCCTGCCCAACAGGTGCTGGATGACCCGCAGAGCGATGCTGCCCAGGCTTTACTAAGGACATCGCGTCGTTAAACGGTTTCATCCGAATCATCGGCCTGGATCGGGCCGCTGGTCAGCAGCGGAGCGGAATCGACCCGTTCGGCATCCATTAACGAGGCGACCCGTTGCAGGGAACTGAGAATCAGGCTCTGTTCCCAATCGGCCAGTTTCTGAAAGCGATTGGTGAACTCAACCTGCAGAAGCGGCGGGGACTGGGCCATACGCCCTTGTCCTTCAGGCGTTAAGCGGACCCATAATTTGCGGCGGTCCTGGTCGTCGCGGAACCGTTCGACCCAACCCTTTTTGGTCAGACGGTTTAACAGATCGGTCACCGTGCCGGGCGATACACTGATCCGGTTGGCCAGCTCCGTGCAAGCCATTTGGGGCACTTCGCTAAGGGTTAAAAGCACAATGGCTTGTGGACCGGTGATTCCGTGCTGATGGGTGAGGTGGCGTGAATGCAGATCAATCGCGCGAATGATGCGCCGAATATTCTTGAGGACCTGATCGCAAATTGCATCGTGAGGCGCCATGTGAGCTGTTGCCCATCCTAATTCCGCATTGGCTCCCACTCTAATTCACCCCTTGCAAAAAGAAAACGAAAAACGGGTCGAACTGCTGAGTCCGACCCGTTTGGGTTAGTAGGTTGAAACCCCGGCAAAATCGCGGCTGGCGATATGCTCGGGTCGCGGCTTTTGGCCACAGAATGGTGCCAGCAGCGCGTTTTCCACACTGTTGTAGACCATAAAGATGTTGTTGCGCGGATAGGGTGTCATGTTGCCACTGGATCCGTGCATCGTATTGCAATCGAAAAAGACGACCGTACCTTTGGTTCCGGTTGCGGAAACGATTTCACCTTCGGCACACAAACTGCGTAACGCATCGTGGCTCGGTACGCCGTATTCCTGCTTGCGCAGCGATTTTTCGTAGTGGTTGTCGGGGGTAACGCCTTTACAGCTGATGTAGCGTTGATGCGAACCGCGAATCAGCATCAACGGCCCGTTGTGGACAAAATTGTCATCCAGGAACAGGACGCAGCTGATGGCGCGCATACGCGGCATGCCATCTTCCATGTGCCAGGTCTCGAAATCACTGTGCCAATCAAAGGGCCTTCCTTCGAAACCAGGCTTGAAGTTGATCCGCGATTGATGAATGTAGACTTCACTGCCCAAGATTTGGCGGGCAATCCCAGCCAATTTGGGGTGACGGGCGAGTGCGCGGAACGTACCCATTTGTTGGTGGACGGCGAAGATCGAGCGGACCCGACCATTATCCGGCTCAAAAATGACCTGATGGTCCGGGTCGGCGGCCGCTTTGGCTTGTGCGTGTTGCGCAGCCGAAATGACGTCCAGTGTGCTTTCAGCATCTAACCAAGTCGGTAACTGGATAAAGCCGTCTCGTTCAAACTGGGTCAGCTGATCGGCGCTGAGCGGACCGGCCTGGCCCGGGTAAATGACCGGATCGACTCGGTCGATCAGGCGTTCGCCATCCGGGTTCCGCGAAGGGTAAGGGCTGGGCTGTATGAGGGTTGCGGTCATGTCGAAACCTCCAACTCGGCGGGGTATGCGCCCGTTTCGTCATGAACTTCGCGACCGGTTACCGGCGGATTAAAGACACAGATCATGCGCATCTGCGTTTTACCGATCAGAATGTGGCGTTCATGGTTGGTCAGCGCATATAGGGTGCCGGGCCGAATCTCGTACTCGCTGCCATCTTCCAGGTTCTTGATGGAACCGGTGCCTTCAACACAATAGACCGCTTCAAGATGGTTGGCGTAACACATCTCGGTCTCTGTACCTGCATGAATCAGGGTGTCGTGCATGGAGAATCCCATGTTTGCATCTTTTAACAAGAGGCGCCGACTGTTCCAGGTCGGTGTTTGAATGTCGTGGTCGGTACCCACGATGTCTTCCAGGTGTCTAACGATCATGCTCTCTCCTTAGGACAGGCTGTGTCCAACGGGTTCAGCAGTCGTTGCACAAACCCGGGCTACAGCGGATTTCAAAATATTCAGACCATTGGCCAATTCTTCGGGGGAGATGGTCAGCGCGGGCAAAACCTTAACTACCTGGTCTTGGGCGCCTGCCGTCTCGATGATGAGTCCGGCTTCAAAACAGCAGCGCGCAACAGCACCTGCTTTTTCGCTATCCTGGAAGTCCAGGCCCCAGATCAGGCCCCGGCCCCGTACCTTCAATTGCTCATCGGGGTATTGATCAGCGATTTCTTCAAGCGCTTTTTCAACCAGCTCACCTTTGTCTAATACGGCTTGGCTCAATTCGTCTGTTTTCCAGCGTTGCAGGGCTTGGGTTGCGGTAACAAAGGCCAAATTATGACCGCGGAAGGTGCCGTTGTGTTCACCGGGCGACCATTGATCCCATTGGGGTTGGATCAAGACGATGGAAAGCGGAATGCCATAGCCACTCAAGGATTTTGAGAGGCAGATCAGGTCTGGTTGAATGCCTGCGGGTTCAAAGCTGAAGAACGGGCCGGTACGACCACAGCCGACTTGGATATCATCGACAATCAACAAGATCTCGTGTTGTTTGGCCAAGCGGGCCAAGCGTCGCAACCAGGTGAAGCGGGCCGGATTAACGCCACCCTCGGCCTGGACCGTCTCAACGATGAAAGCCGCCGGTTTGTCCAGTCCACTGGAAGGGTCGCTCAGATACTGGTCCAGAATGTCGATCGTATCGATATCTTTGCCGAAATAACCATCAAACGGCAGGGTTGGACTGTCGTTTAAAGGCACACCAGCACCGTTGCGTTTGGTCTCATTACCAGTCAAGGCCAGAGAGCCCAAGGTCATGCCGTGGAAGGCATTGGTGAAGGAGAGCACGCTGGAACGGCCGGTTACTTTTCGCGCGAGTTTGATGGCGGCTTCTACCGCATTGGTGCCAGTCGGACCCGGAAACATCATTTTGTACGACATTCCGCGCGGATGCAGCACGATGTCTTGAAAAGCCTGGATAAATTCGCGTTTGGCGCCTGTGTACATGTCCAAACTGTGGGTTACACCATTGCTGGTCACATAACGGACCAGGGCTTTTTGCATGTCATCGGGGTTGTGGCCGTAGTTGAGCGCACCGGCCCCGGCAAAAAAATCCAGGTAGGTTCGCCCTGTTTCGTCGGTCAGGCTGCTGCCTTTTGCGGTTACAAATACTTTGGGAAAGTTGCGGCAATAGCTGCGCACTTCCGATTCATAGGTTTCAAATAATTGCACACTTAACTCCTTTTAACGCGGGACTTGAAGGGACCCAGCCGCAAGAGCGGTTCTGCCTCGTGCTGGGAACCCGGTGGAAAAAACGATTCGGGGAAACCGGGTAGTTCCTCCAAGGCGCATTTCTGTTGTTTTGCTATTTTTTCGAACAAGCGACGCGAGCCCAAGTTTGAAGGACTCACGGTGGTTTCGAGATACTGAAGATGGGCGAGTTGGGGACGGGTCAGGATTTGCTGCACCATTTGCGTCGCCAATCCTTGACCCTGATGCTCGGGATGCACCCCGACCTGCCACAAGAAATAGGTATGGGGGTGACCCGGCTGAAGATAACCAGACACAAAACCCACCAGATTATTGCCTTGTTCGGCAACCACACAGGTCGCCGCAAAGTGGTGCCCTAGGAGCATATACAAGTAAACGGAATTGAGGTCGAGCACCTTGGTTTTTTGA
This sequence comes from Acidobacteriota bacterium, assembly GCA_020637335.1. GTDB lineage: Bacteria > Acidobacteriota > Holophagae > Acanthopleuribacterales > Acanthopleuribacteraceae > JACJWC01. The sequence continues at coordinate 199,372 of JACJWC010000008.1, forward strand.
ACCAGTTCCCAAATGTGTTTGCCATCTTGGGCACTGGGCGGACGGAATCGGTAAGGGCCCGAAGGCTCTTTAGGTTGGGTCACGTGTTATTTCTCCCTTATACGGCGACGCGCACTGGAACCGGTAAACTTTTTAAATCCGACCAGGCGGGACCAAAGACGTGATCGGGCAGGTTCTGAGCCAACAAGGAGTCGTGGACACGTGCTGTAACGTCCTTGATTTCCTGGCTGTCGAGCACCAAGGTCAGGTCCATATCCTCGGGTGTATTGGAGACCATATAGACTTTCTGGCCCTGCATAACTTCCATTAAGGGGCTGATCTCCGGTAAGCGGTTGCGCAAGCTTTTGCCAACCAGGCTTAGCGAGGCTTTGTTCCAGCGGATCTGGCCCTCGGCAAAATGCTGAAAATGGCGCTCCAGCGCTTCGCGTTCCTCGGGCTCCAACGGGTTCAAAGTGGGATCAATGGTGAAACGCAGGTGTTCTTGCGAAAAGGCCATATGGTCCCAGGCGATGTCATGGGCTTCCAAACCGGCTAAAGAACGGGTCACGAATTGGGGGTCACCAGGCCGCTGGGCACGCATTTCGCCATAACCCAATTGGGATCGGGACAATACAGCTTTAACCCCTTCAAACGCAGCTTCAGCTGAATGGCCAATGACGGTTGTGGGTAATTCTGGATCCTGGGTGCAACGTATATGTAAGGGGATTTGGTGTTCCCGAACGGGTCCTATACATCGCGGGTGCAGGACCCGAGCGCCCATGGCGGCCAAACGTTCGGCTTCGTCATAGTCGAGGTTGAGCAAGAGGCGTGCATCGGGGAAGGCTTGGGGATTGCTGGTGAAGATGCCGGGAACATCGGTCCAAATCTCCAGGCGATCCGCCGAGAAAATGGAAGCCAGGTAACTGGCAGAAGTGTCCGATCCACCGCGACCGAGTAAGGCGGTTTCACCTTGGGCGTTGGCGGCCAGGAACCCTTGCGTTACCAAAACCGTGGGGCCAAGCGCTTCGTAGCGGCTGCGTAAACTGGGATTGGGCGAGAAATCGCATTCTGCGCTCAGGTAGGCCTGGGAATGCTGGGCTTGCGATTTGGTGTGCAGCAGTTCGCGGGCATCGACCCATGCTGTGGGCAGACCTGTCTGCTGTAACCAGGCCGCAGCCATCTGCGTGGAGAGCCATTCTCCGGTTGACATGATTTTGGCTTTTGTGGGAGCCGGCAAGGGCATGCCGGGTTTACTGCCCACCAAGTTGGCTTTGATGGCGTCCAGACCCTGGCCGATGAGGTGGTTGCCGAGCAGTCCAATCTCTTGACACCAGGTCTGGTGAAGACTTTCGATATGGTCGATGTGGGGTTGGGTCGGCTGACCAGCCTCCCATGATTCAATTAAGGCATGAAGGCGATTCGTCGTTCCAGCTAAAGCGGAAAGAACCAAGAGGGGATGTTGCCCCGCGCGGAGATGAGCTTCAACGGTCCGGGCAATTTCCGGCCAGTTCCGCACATTGGCAACGCTGGTTCCGCCAAATTTGAGGACGATCCACCCAGTTCGTCTGGGGTAGTGCTCGTTCAAAACTGCGGCTCCTTTATTTCTAATTCAAAATATATTTAATTGACGCGATAAGGGAAAGAACGTCAAACGGCGCTTATTGAAACATAAAAATGGCCATCTTGCAAATTATTGGCCGGCTTTTGTGATTTTTTACCGTTTGTTTGCGAATCTTTAATCTTTTGAACTCAAAATAAATGGTTGACTCGCAAAGGTCGCTTAGAACTGTTTTTGGAGCCAACCTTCCAGACCGCGGAAAATCATCTCAACCGCTATCGTTCCGATCAGCAAAGCCGAAATTCGGCCGATGATGTCGATGTAGCGTTCGAGCAGGCTGGCATTGCTGCGGTGCAGGTGATCGTGGATCAACTTGAAGATGAAAAGAGATAGGACGGCAGCCAACATGGCTAAGGCAATAGCGAGCCCCGCCTGGAGCGGCGGCAATAGCGTGCCCGAAAAAATACTGGCGCTAATCGTACCAGGCCCAATCATGAACGGCATGGCCACAGCACCGGCCAAATGCTGGACAGGGCCGCGGAACTCACTTACGGCCCCGCTGCCCTGAAAGACGAAACGCAGCGCGATCAGCAGAAAAATCAGGCCGCCAAAAATTAAAAAAGCCGAAAAGCGCGCTTGGATGATGCGTTGAAAAATCAGGTCGCCAGACCAGGCAAAAAGAATAAAAACGGTGCCGGCAATCAGGCCTGCTCGCATCAGAACCTTAAAGAACTGGCCCGGCTCCAGGCGTTTGAGGAGATCCAGCAAATAGATACTCATCAAGAATGGGTTCAACAGGACAAACAACATGGTAAAGGCTTGGAAAAACGGGCCCAATTCGTACCTCCGCATAATCTTTATTCTTTTTTATTATGCAGATTGTGGCCAACAAGCCAAATCGATGGGCCGGTATCAGGGCGGGGGTAACGCCTCTCCTGAATCCGGATCGACCATGAGGCTGGACACATCGACCACTTCGAAATCGCTGCCGCGCAGGACATCCAATTCGTGCAGATCATCGTTGTCCCAGCCTTCATCGGGGATACCCGAGATGTACCATGGACTGCCATTATCGGCCAGCATCATGCCGTATTCTTTGAGCGCCGTTAAGATGACTTGGTTTTCTGCTGAAAAGCCACTGATGTTGTAGCTGGCCTTGAGCCGAACCCGAATGCCCATAGGCGGTAAATTGGGGTTGGTATTGCTCGAGGCGTAATGACGGGCGGGCCAAACGTAAGCGCGTTGGGTTTGGGCAGCGGTGAAGCGCAAAGCGTGTCGAATCGCGCCATTGGAGACCTCTTCATAGCGCACTAAACCCGGGAAAATCGGTAAACCAGCTGCATCGGCAGAGGTCCAGGTATCGGGTCTCAAGGCATGACTGTTCAAATCATAGACAGCACCCGAGTATGCGGTCCAGGAAAGGCCGCCATTGATGGGAAAGCTATAAAACATTTCGTACAAAACACAGTTGTCGGCGTCGATGACCAGTACGTGACGATCGCCATTGGAGCCGGGCCCACCTTCGATCGGTGCATCGGGCGGAATGGGGTAGGGGCCCGGATCGCTTTCGTCCTCAACATCAAAAACAATAGGTACCAATGGCTGGCTGCCCGGGACTGTTGTGTAGGGGATTCCAATAGGCGCACCCTGCCACAGGCCCGATCCAAAATCCATGTGGAAGCCGGTGTTGGCACCAATCGAATTGATCCAGGCAGCGCTCTGGGCATGGACCGGCAAGGAATCTACCCGAGTGTTCCAAATATTGTTGATGGGAAAGACGGGGCAGCCGGCAATATTCGGGCCGCACAGGTTGCCCCATTGGTTAAGGACCCATACCGCATCGACCACGTCAATCCGCCCGTTTTGGCTGACGTCATAGCCACTTTGAAAGCCGGGCGAACCCGCTGTTTCACCCCAGTGAACCAGGAGAATTTCCATATCGGCGGCACTGACACTGCCATCACCGTTGACATCCCCTTCACAGCCCGATTGGGCCCAGATTAAAGCCGGCAGGAGCCACAACACCCAGCGCATATTGAACCTCGTTCTGATCTTAAAGATGGTCCCAGCCTAGACCGACTGACAAGTTCCACCTAGTTTGCCCCACCCAAACTCAACGAAATGTAATCTCAGTCACACAGATTGTTTGCTCAGGGCGGCAGCGCCAGTGGCAGGGAAAGCGTGCCAGCTTCGGCTGTTGTTGAAATGGGCACTCCCCTTAGACTTAATTGGCGAATCGTTTCCTCATGGGGATGATGAAAGCGATTTTCTCTGCCACAACTGATCCAAGCTTGTTTGGCCTGAACCCAGCGCAGGAAGGCCGGCGCACTGGCACTGCGTGATCCGTGGTGGCCTACCACCAAGAGGTCCACCTGAGGCGGTGGGTCTTTTATCCACTGATGCTCGGCCCAGCGCCCGCAATCGCCTGAAATCCACGCATTTTGGCCATACCAATCGCAAAAAATGGCCAAACCTGTTTCGTTCAGGCTGGGCGATTCATCTGCTTCCGCTGGTGGCCACATTACTTCCAGTTGCCCGCCTTCCACCTGGGTGCGCCATCCCTGTTGGACCGGAACCAGAAGGCGCGATTCAAACAGGGGATTCGTGTGGAATCGGGCATATTGATTGTGCGGAACATAAATGGGAACGTTTTTGGGAATGGACTCGATTAGATTGTAATGATCGGCATTGCAGTGTGAGATGAAGATGCCTTTGAGTTTTTGCCCTCCCCAAAGTTGAACAATTCGCGCCAGATCCAATCCACTTGGACACTTACCACCCCCATCGATCAACCACGCACCACCCGACGGATCGACCAACAAACAGGCCTGGCCCTGGCCGACATCCAATAAATACAACCCAGGTCCACGCTTTGGGCCCCAAAAGACCGCCCACAGCAGCAGCGGTAACACGGCCAGGAACCAGCGTTTCTCGCGCGGACCCATCCATAACGCCAAAGCCATTGCGGTAATGACGAGCAACAGGCAAAGCGGGCTGACCGATTGCGCAACCCAGCCCCACTGCGGGGTTTGGGCAAGCGTGTTCAACGCCTCGGCTAGCCAAAAATCGCTCCAATTGGCCAAGCTTTGTAGTGGGGCAAAGAACAGACTCAATACCACCAAGACCCATTGGATGAGCAGCACGGCCAGGAAGCCTAAACCCATCAGATTCCAGGCAAATCCGCCCGGACTGGCAAAGCAACCAAACGCCCAGGAGATCGGAATTACCAAACATTGCGCACCCAGAATCGGCGGAATCCAGCGCAATCGGTAACGCAACGGATGAATCAAGGGACTTTTCTCCAGAGGGCGATGGCCCAACATGACCCCTAAACTCGCGACAAAGCTGAGCCAAACCCCGCGACTCAAATAGTGAATAGGGTCAAGGACCAGGAAAAGAAACAGAAATCCCCACCACAATCGGATCCATTGCCGACTGCGATTGAGAAAGGGCAGGAATTGCCACGCACCCAACATCAAACAAGCCCGGGTCACCGAAGCACTCCAGCCCATCCACTCAGCAAAGAGCAAAAGTCCGCTTGCCGTTAAAAGCATACGGACCCAAGGTCGGCGAATCCCAAATAGGATCAGCTGCATAAGCCCATAAAACAAACCACAATGAAGACCCGAAATGGCCAACAAGTGACCCAATCCAAACGGATTCAGCCGATCACGCCAGATGGAACTTGCCTGGCCGTGCCAAAAAACCTCCAGCAATTGCCGATTCGCCTCAGAAAGTTGCGATAACTGTTTCGATTCAGACTGGACCTGAATTAGGCGAACATCTTTAACCGTTCCATACACATGGGGCCGCCAGCGTTGGTAATGCTCCTGAAAGGGCAACCAAACGGGTCGCGGCGCAGAGCTGCGGTGCAATTTGACCCAAGCGCGAAAGCGCGAGCCGACTCTGGGCAGCGCACTCTGGTTGGGCAAGTAAACGGTCAAGGTTGGCGGCAAGGCGGGATACGAATCAGGACTCTTCAGGATCAGGTTGCGTAAATGGACGCGTGGCCCGTATTGACCGGGCTCACGCCCTTGCACCTGCCCCTCTAAAAGGATAGGCCCCTCATTTTCAGACAGGTTTCTATCGGGTCGTTCCAAGCCGTGCCGGGTCCACAAGGCCGATCCGCAAAAAGCCGAAAAACACAGGGCGATCAACGGCCAAAAACCCTGTTTGCGCAGACACCAGGCCAGGAACCAGGCCCCTAAACCGATTGGCCAGCACCCGAATAGGGCTCCGTCCGAAGCGGCCCATAACCCACCTGCCACAAAGGTTAAAGGCAATGCCTGGTGAAAAAATGATACCCATCTGGACTTTTTTAGCCCCGGTTTGGGATCCATTTTGTATGTGTCTGGCCGTGTTCCAACCATTATGCGAACAAAATTGAATGGAATCAAGCACTTGGACCGTCAATTCAAAAAAGATACAATATGTTGTGGTTTTCTGGTTGACAGGCACTAGATGTGGATTTAAGATTCGAAAAAGTCGCCAGTAACAAGCGTTTGCACACGGATCCCCATACGGGCCGTGCCATGTTTATTTGATCGACTCACTATATTGATTATTGTGAAAGGCAGGTTCTTCGCATGAAATTTGAGCGCCGGTTTACCCAAGCAAACCAATCCCCCTACGAATCGATTCGGTTCGTCAGCCGCAAATCGGAAATCCGCAACCCGGACGGGACAAAGGTGTTTTCCGCTGACAATGTCATGGTGCCAGAAGGCTGGTCCCAGGTCGCGGTGGATGTATTGGCCCAGAAATATTTTCGTAAAGCTGGGGTGCCCGCGCTGAGTAAACACGTTGCTGAAAAGGGTGTACCGACTTGGTTACAACGCCATGTACCCGACGAAAAGAGTATGGAAGAAGTGCCGGAAGAACAACGCTTCGGCATGGAAACCGATGCACGCCAGGTCTTTAACCGTTTGGCAGGCTGCTGGACCTATTGGGGTTGGAAACACGGCTATTTTGATGCGGAAGAAGATGCGCATACCTTTTATGACGAGTTGTGCTTCATGTTGGCCAATCAGATGGTTGCGCCCAACTCGCCGCAGTGGTTTAACACGGGCCTGCATTGGGCGTATGGCATCAACGGTCCGGCCCAAGGCCATTTTTATGTCGATCCTGAAACCCAAAAATTAACCAAATCCAAGGATGCCTACACGCATCCCCAGCCGCATGCTTGTTTTATCCAATCGGTCAGCGATGATCTGGTCAATGAAGGCGGCATTATGGATCTGTGGACGCGTGAAGCCCGTCTGTTTAAATACGGGTCTGGGACCGGCACAAACTTTAGCCGCATCCGCGGGGTCGGCGAACGGCTCTCTGGTGGCGGGAAATCGTCAGGCTTGATGAGTTTCCTCAAGATTGGCGACCGTGCAGCTGGTGCGATTAAGTCGGGTGGAACGACCCGCCGTGCCGCCAAAATGGTCGTGCTCGATATCGACCATCCGGATGTAGAAGAGTTCATCGAATGGAAAATGCATGAGGAACAAAAAGTTGCCGCTTTGGTGAGTGGTAGTCGTGCCTGCCGATTTGCCTTACGCGATATTTTTAACGCGTGCCTGCTGCCCAATGGCGATGTGGATACCGACCACACCAGCAATAGCAACCTGAAATCCGCGATCAAAAAAGCGGTCGATATGCATATTCCTGCCTCTTACATTCAAAGGGTCGTTCAGTTGGCGACCCAGGGCTACAAGGAAATGCTGGTCCCCGAATACGATGTTAATTGGGAATCCGAGGCCTACAACACGGTCAGTGGTCAAAACTCCAACAACAGCGTTCGGGTCAATGACGATTTCATGAACGCCGTTCGCAACAACGAAGTTTGGGAACTCAAATCGCGCATTGGCGAGAAGGTGACCAAGAAGGTTAATGCCAACGATTTGTGGGAAAAAATCAGTTATTCGGCTTGGCACAGCGCCGATCCCGGTCTGCAATACGACACGACCATTAACGGCTGGCATACCTGCCCGGTTGATGGCCGCATTAACGCGTCCAACCCCTGTTCCGAATACATGTTCTTGGATGACACCGCCTGTAACCTGGCCTCCGTCAACCTGATAAAGTGCTATGACGCCGCCAAGAACCGCTTTGAAGTGGAAGATTTCGAATATACCTGCCGGTTGTGGACGGTTGTGCTGGAGATCAGCGTGCTGATGGCCCAGTTCCCCAGCGCTGAGATCGCCGAAAAGAGCTATGAGTTCCGCACCTTGGGCTTAGGTTATGCCAATCTGGGCGCCATGCTCATGGTTTCCGGGATTCCCTACCATTCCAATCGGGCCTGTGCGATTACTGGTGCCATCACCGCGATCATGACCGGGACCTGTTACAAAACCTCGGCGGAAATGGCCAACCAGTTGGGTCCATTCCCGGGTTATGCGCGCAACAAGGACGCCATGTTACGCGTTATTCGCAACCACCGGCGTGCCGTATACAACGCCGATGAACGCGAATACGAACTGCTCGACGTGAAACCGGTTGGCATCGATTCCAGCCATTGTCCGGGCTACCTACACGATGCCGCCAAAAAAGTGTGGGACGAAACCTTGGATATGGGCATGAAACACGGGTTCCGCAATGCGCAAGTGACCGTGATTGCACCGACCGGAACAATCGGACTGGTTATGGACTGCGATACGACAGGCATCGAACCCGATTTTGCCTTGGTCAAGTTCAAAAAACTGGCCGGTGGCGGGTACTTCAAAATCATCAACGGATCGGTTCCGGTTGCCCTAAAACACCTGGGTTACGAACCCGCGCAAATCCAGGCCATTACCGAATATTGCCGCGGAACCGGTACCCTGCGCGGCGCACCGCACATCAACCACGACAGCTTGCGGGCCAAAGGCTTCACACCCGAAGTGCTTGAGAAACTGGAGTCCGGTCTCGGTTCCGTTTTCGATATCAAGTTCGCCTTTAACCGCTACAGCTTGGGCGATGATTTCATGACCGAAAAACTGGGCTTGAGCGAAGAGCAAATGGACGATTTTAACTTTGACTTGCTCACGCACTTGGGCTTCAGCCGAGAAGAAATCTTACGCGCCAACGACTACTGCTGCGGCACCATGACGATTGAAGGCGCGCCCCATCTGAAAGACGAACACCTGGCCGTGTTCGACTGTGCCAATAAGTGCGGAACGCGTGGCAAACGCTACATCGCCTACAACGGCCACCTGAACATTATGGCTTCGGCCCAGCCGTTCCTCTCGGGCGCCATCTCCAAAACCATCAACATGCCCAATGAAGCGACCGTTAAAGATATCAAAGACGTCTACTTCAAAGCCTGGCAGTTGGGTATCAAAGCGATTGCGCTTTACCGCGATGGCAGCAAACTTTCCCAACCGCTTTCTGCCTTCAACCTCGAGAGTATCCAGGAAGAAAAAGCCGAGAGTGCCAATGCGAAGGTCGCAAAAGCGGCTCAGGTTCTGACCCAAATGCATGCCGAACGTCGGCACCTGCCCAATCGCCGCAGTGGTTACACGCAAAAAGTGGTGGTCGGCGGTCAGAAACTGTTCTTACGCACGGGCGAATATCCCGATGGCCGTCTGGGCGAAATCTTCCTCGACATGCACCGCGAAGGCGCATCCTTCCGCAGCCTGATGAACTGCTTTGCGATTGCGGTTTCTTTGGGTCTGCAATACGGCGTGCCGCTGGAAGAGTACCTGGAAGCGTTTGTTTTTACCAAGTTCGAACCTTCCGGCCCGGTTGCCGGTCACGACAACATCAAATTCTGCGATTCCGTCATCGACTTTGTCTTCCGCGAACTGGGGCTCAACTACCTCAGCCGCACCGAATACGCCCATGTCCCCCCGGAAACCGAACCGGAGACCCACGATCACCCGGAGCTTGATACCACCGATCTGGAATTCAGTGAGGTGGTCCGCCAAACGTCGAATGAAGTGAAATCCGAGTTCAAACCCGCCTACCTGACCCGCTACAAAGTCGCCCGTTTGAAGGGCTATGAAGGGGATCCTTGCCCGGAATGCGGCAACTTAACCCTTCTGCGCAACGGGACCTGCCTGAAGTGCGATACCTGCGGTAGCACCACAGGCTGCAGCTGATCCCTCCCTTCACGGCACCTTGAAAGGCGGCCCTAACCGGCCGCCTTTTTTTAATATCCAAGAACAACCTCATTCCATGGTCCGGCCAGCCTAAAGATTAATAACGATGTGCCAACCGCCATTCGGCGATGCAGCGCCGTGGGTCGGCCAACCGGGCAAAAAAGGCCGACAAGGCCGCCAACTTGAGATTTATTCCAATTCTGATTGGCGTGTTTAAAGAACGAATCGGCCGTCGGGTGCCCGATTGGCCTTGTTCTTCCAGGTGGGAGGAACAATGCAAGCTGCAGGCATTATTCGAAATGGGCTAAGTCTTTTGGAATTAGACGTTTCGCGGAGTGCTGTTTCTCGAAACAGCTCTTGCGATCGCCATCTCGATGGCGATCAACTCCTCCCATTGCGTCACAATGCTCGAAATCTTCGAATCGCCCGCTAAACCCTTCGAGATTCGGAAATTCTGCGCCTCGAGTTGGCGTGAATTAGGGAATCGGGATTCCGATGGCTGAATGCGACATTACCCAATTCCGGGCGGAACGATAACCGATGGGTTTGTGATTCCAACGGCACTGGGTAGGCCGGAGATTGATTTTCCGAATGAAGTGGGCGTTTGGGGTCCGGTCAACCCGGGGCTATGGATGTTCAACACCTGCCGGTGTTGTCGTTGGAAACCTCGAATTGAAAGGATCAGATTGGGCGGTAATGCGGCAATTACCTGGGTCGGCCAGCCTAAAGATTAAAAACGAAACGTCCACCGCCATTCGGCGATGCGGCCCCGTGGGTCGGCCAGCTTGGCTGACATACCCTCAACCAAGGGATTTTTCCCCGCACCCGTGAAACCCTTCGCGATTCGGAATTGGTATTCTGCGGTTTTGGGCGGCAGATTGGACCATTTCTAGTCCTTGTTACACTTTGTGACAAACCTGTGGTGATGCGCTGAATTCACTTCATTAGCTTATACAGCGTGAGGTGACGAATGCGGAATCGCGATGGGTTTTATTGGGCTGCTTTGCTGGGGTTAGCCGCTTGGAGTTTGTGTTGTCGGACAGCGCCCGCCCATGCGGCAGAAGTGCGCACCGTCCGGCCGACCGTGCAACGTATGGTTGAATCGGTGTTGGCCACCGGTGTGATTCGGCCCAAACAGGGCGCATCTGTTCAGCTAACGCCCCAAATCGCCGGGCGGGTCGAACAGGTTTTGGTCGATGTGGGGGATCCCGTCAAAGCGGGTCAATTGCTGCTGCGCCTGGAAGAAGCGCCGCTTGCGGCTGCCCGTGCAGAAGCGGCTGCGGCGCTGGCCGTTGCTCAGGCCGAATGGGAATTGGCGGATTCAGAAGCCCGGCGTTATCAAGCCGCACCTCAGGTCTTTTCGGCAGAGCAAGTGACCCGTCAAACCCTGCAGGCCCAGGTCAAAGCACAAACGGTGGCGCAACGTCAAGCGGCACTGGACCGAGCCCAAATCAATTGGGGTTATCGAGAGCTGCGCGCACCACAAGCCGGCACGGTTTCGGCCGTGCGGATTCAGCCGGGCGAACTGGTCGGTTATGGCGATCGCTCGGAATCTGTCGTGGCCCTCATCGACTTAAAGGCCTTGGAAATTTTAGCTTATGTGGATGAAACCGACGTGGGTCGCATCCAGATAGGTCAGGCGGCAAAGTTCAATCTCGATACCTATTTGGGCCAGGACTTTGGCGCCACGATTCGGCAAATTGATCCTCAGCCCGAAATCCAGAACGGGGTGGTCAACTACGTGGTCAGCCTGGATTTCCAGGTCCCAGATGGGGTGGTGATCCGACCGGAAATGACGGCCCATGTGCAAATTGAAATTTCGGCGCATGAGACCTTGACCCTTCCGCGCCGATGCTTGATCCGCGATGGAACCCAGACCTTTGTCCGGGTGCGTGAAGGCCCACAAATGGCCCTGCGACCGGTTCAACTGGGCGTGCGCAATGAAAATACAGTGGAAGTCCTAACTGGGGTGAGTTCCAACGACGAAATCGAAATACACAATGGAGGTTCTTTGTGATTGTTTTAGACCAGATCCAAAAAAGTTATCGTACCCCACAAGGTGCACGTCATGTGGTCCTGAAAGGGCTTCAACTTTCGCTCAATGCGGGTGAATTTATGGCGGTGGTGGGTCCAAGTGGCTCGGGCAAATCGACATTGCTCAATGTCCTGGGCTTGATGGACCAACCCGATTCGGGCCAGTACCGCTTTGAGGACCGCGATGTATTGCAACTGAAGGAAAAGGAGCGGGCCGCCATGCGCAACCGTTACCTGGGCTTTGTGTTCCAACAATTCCACCTCTTGCCGCAAGCGACAGCCCTGGAGAACATTGCGCTGCCGCTGCTTTACGGATCTGCGCCCTTCTCACTCGACGCCGCGCGCGAGCAGTTGAACCGGGTGGGACTGGCGGATTTTGCCGATTATTTTCCAAGTCAGCTTTCCGGCGGTCAACAGCAGCGGATCGCCATCGCCCGCGCGATGGTTAATCGGCCCAAACTCATCCTGGCCGACGAACCGACCGGTAACCTGGACACGGAAAATGCCAATGCTATTTTCAGGCTTTTCCAGAAGGCTCAAGAGGAAGGCTGTTGCATCCTTATGATTACACACGATGCGGCATTGGCCGAACGAGCAGACCGCCAATTTTATTTACACGATGGGTGTTTGACGGTGCAAACCCCGATGGAGGTGACCCCATGTTAATGGCACAACTGAATTTGATGGTCCGCATTTTGTGGCGGCGCAAAAAACGCAATTTTCTGCTTGGGCTGGCCGTGATTTTGGGGGTGGCCAGTCTGGTCGTCATTCGTTCTTTTGGGCTAGGTTCGGAAGAAGACATGATGGCTCAGGTGGATCGTTTCCTCGGCGCGCGGGCCATTCTGGTTTCGTCGGGTGGGCAGGGAATGGGGGAATGGGATCGCGGTCAGGCCTTGAAACTGAAAATGGAAGACTTGCAAGCGCTTGCGGATGAGGTGGCCGATATTGAGGTCTGGGACCCGGTTCAAACCACATCGGCTATGGTCAAGGCGAATGCGGTTTCGTTTCGCTTGCCCATTTTTGGGCACAGTGAACGGGCGGAGCAGGTTTGGCAGCGCGGCGTGGATGTGGGTCGCTTTTTTTCGGCTGGCGAAAACGAGGCGCGTGCACGGGTAGCACTACTGGGTCCCAAGGCTGCCTTGCGCTTTTTCCCTTCTGGCAACGCGGTGGGCCAAACGGTTTGGATTGAAGACGACCCCTTTCAAGTGATCGGCGTGTTAGCGCCACTCGGATTCGATCCACATGGTATGGACCTCGACGATGAAATCCACATCCCAATCGAAACCCTGATGCGGCGGGTGCGCAATGTGGACTATTTGCGCATGGGCAAACTGTGGGTCAAGCCGGACCGGAATGTGGAAAGCACCGCTGAATCGGTTCGCCAGGTTTTGCGCCAACGGCATCGATTGGGGGCCAATCAGGAAGATGATTTCACTTTGGTGACGCCCCAATTTGCACGCAAGCTCATCGCTCAAATGAACCGTCTTTTTCGTGTCATTCTGCCATCCATTTCCGGTTTGGCATTGTTGCTCGCGGTGGTGTTGATCATGAGCAGCCTGGCCTTGGCTGTCCGACAACGTCAAAAGGAAATTGCGATTCGCCGAGCTGTCGGGGCCACCTCGAACCAGATTTCCCGCCTGTTTTTGTTGGAAGCCGTGTTGCTTTCGTTAACTTCTGGGTTGATCGGGTGTGGTCTAGCCGTTTTTTTATTGGGTGTATTCCAAATGCATGGGGCACACACGGTATTGGATTGGTCGGCCATGGGACTCGGCGTTCTGGTATCGGCCGGGGTCGGAATTCTGGCGGGTTGGTTACCGGCCCGGCGGGCTGGAAAATTGGATCCTGCGGTGGCCTTACGGTGATGCGATTCGCGTTTTTGGCCTTGCGGACTTTGCGCCGCCAGGGGGTAACCGTGTTCCTGTTGGGCTTGCCGCTGGCGTTCGCGCTGGTGCTCCTGATCGTGGGTTCTATCCTAGAACGACAGGCCCAACAGGTGTGGGACCGGAACTTGTCTGAGATGGGCAATGCCCTTTGGACCATCCTGCCCGATTATCGACCTGAAAGCCCTATCCGTGGACCTGCTCGTCCCCTGGAAACCTTGGTTCGTCGGGATGAGCGTCTGGTGGAATCGGAATTTGGCGATGAGGTCGCTATGGCCGCAATTGATGGGTCACAAATGGTGCGTTTCCGTGATCGCGCCTTGACGATTACCCTGATCGGGACCCGCGCCGATTATTTTCAGGCCACCCAGCGTGCGTTGGCGGTCGGTCGCCTGTTTGGGCCAGCTGAAGATGCACAAGCAAAGCGGGTTGCCGTGATTGGGTCCAAGCTGGTCGACGCCTTATTGGGGGGTGAATGGGTGTTGGGCCAGTCGATCCTGGTTGGCAATACCCCATTTGAAATCATCGGGATATTGGCGGCAAAAGGACTGAGTTCGGATGGTGCAGAGCAGGATAATGTAGTCATCGTCCCGTTTCGGGCAGCGGAACGGCGGGTATTTAACCAGGACTATCTCAACCGACTCTATGTTCAACCGCCTGCGGGTCTCACCCGCGAACCGGTAGAACGCGCGCTCGCTGAAGCCCATCAAAAACAAGACTTTACGATGCGCGAACAAACTAAAGGCCTCAATCAGGAACGGAATTATCGGTCGCGTTTCCGTCAGTTGCTCCTGGGTTCGGCCGTGTTGATTCTGGTGCTGGCCAGTGCTGGCCTGGTGTTCTTGCAATGGACGCGGGTCCAGGAACGGGTTGCAGAATGGGGACTATTACGCGCATTAGGTGCGCGTTCTCATCACATTGCCGGACAGGTTTTGCTCGAAATGGCCGGCGTTTGGGTGTTGGCCACCGCAGCAGCCATTTTTGGGCTAGCTGTGCTGTGGTTGGTCTCAACGGCCTTTCAACTTGCGTCCGTGTCGCCCGGTTGGCCTGACCTTGGGTTGCCGATCACCCTTACTTTGGGGTTCCAGGCGATTTTGGGCCTGATCCCCGTTCTGTCTGCCGTTAGAATGGAACCGATACACGCCCTGCGGAGTTCTTGAGTGAACCTCTCTTTGTTGATTATTGATGATGATCAGAAGCTTTTTGGCTTGCTCAAAACTTATATGGCCCGCTTTGGTCATGCCTTGACTGGCGCATCAACGGCGCGCGAGGGCTTGCGCCTCTTGAAACAGGAACCACCGGACTTGCTGATTCTGGATTTGATGTTGCCCGATCAGGATGGGTTGACTTTGTGTAAACAGATCCGCTCCGAATCGGATTTGCCAATCATTATGTTGACTGCACGCGGCGACTTACCCGATCGCGTTTTAGGGCTGGAGCTTGGTGCGGACGATTACCTGGCCAAACCCTTTGAACCACGCGAACTGGTGGCGCGCATTGAGCGAATTTGTCAACGTGCCGCTTCCCGCACCGACAAACCGCAAGTCGTGGGCGATTTAGTGTTGGATCCGCATTGCCGTTCAGTGCGTTTCAAGGGTGAAGAATTGGAACTTTCAGGTGCTGAGTTCGATTTATTGGCACACCTGATGGCCAGTCGGAAACGGGCATTTTCCCGTGAACAACTTTTACTTAAATTGAAGGGGATCCACGTAGAGAGCAGTGAGCGCGCGCTCGACATGTTGATTTCCCGGCTGCGCAGCAAATTGGGCGATGACCCGCGTTGCCCGCGTTTTATTAAAACCATTCGCGGAATTGGCTACCAATTTATTGGAACCGATCATGGCGCATAAACCCAGTCTCCAGTTCCGATTGGCAGCTTCGCATTTGCTGGTGTTTTTAGCCATTTCGCTGATCGTTACCTTGTTTTTTGGCTTTTTCTACAGCACGTTTATCCATCGCTCTTTGCAACGGGTCTTGGATCGATATGCTGAGTCGCTGACCGACCCGATTCTGGCTTCCGATCGGGCGGCCATCACCCAAATCGCGCGCCAGAACAATGTTGAATTTGTGGTTTTCCCCCGGGATGGCGCTGCTTTTGCGGTGGATCGGGAGGGCGATTTTTATCCTGCCGGTGAATTGCCCAAACCCGCGTTCAGTTTTCTGGTCAGTGAGATTGCCCGCCCGTCGGGCGCTGTTCGCTTCCACTGGCGTTACTCGGCCATGCACGAATCGCATTATCCAATGATAATTGGGTTCGTCATCCTCTTAATCGCTGTGTTCGGCGGTGCGTTTTATTTCCAGAACCACTTGCTTTCCCCGCTGCGCCGGTTGCGCGCTGGGGTTGAGGCGGTTGCCCTTGGCGATTTAAACGCGCGGGTGGAAGCCAGCGGTCAGGATGAAATTGGTCAGGTAGCCCAAGCTTTTAACCAAATGACAGAACAGATCCAGACGATGATTTCCGATCGCGAACGGTTGTTGGCCGATGTCAGTCATGAACTGCGTTCACCCTTGGCAAGAATCCAGGTGGCGCTTGCCCTTTTGGAGGATGAAACGTTGGCCAAAAGCATGCGCGAGGACGTGCTCGAAATGGAGCATCTGACCCAAATGTTGTTGGACCGGGAGCGCTTTTCAGCAGATGTGTTGCGGGCTCAGACCGCTGCTTTTGATTGGTGCGAACTGGTAACCAATGTGAGTAAACGCTTTGCAGACCAGGCACCCGGTTTGAAATTGCTGGTTCCTGAAAGGCCCGTGTCGGGTGTGGGTTCTGAACGTTGGCTGAGCCTGGTCTTGCAGAACCTTTTGGACAACGCCTTCAAATTTTCGAAAGCCGATAGTTTGCCGATTGAGGTGGAATTGGGCCAAACCGATCAGACCCTTTTTGTGGAAGTGCGCGACGACGGGATCGGTATTGCCCCAGAGGATTGCGAACGAATTTTCGAACCCTTTGTGAAGCTACGCGCCGATCGCGGCCATCATCAGGGCTTTGGGTTGGGCTTAAATTTATGTCAACGGATCGTGACAGTGCACGGTGGAACATTGCGCTGCTACCCCCAAAATCAGGGGTGTCTCTTTCGTTTGGAGTTACCGGATTCGAATGAATGTGCCCAAGGTCGTGCCCTGCCGAGTGACGTACAGGTTGCCAATCAAAACTCAGGCGAGATTGGCTAAACCTTTTGGAATTAGAGGCTTCGCGGAGTGCTGTTTCTCGAAACAGCTCCTGCGATCGCCATCTTGATGGCGATCAACCCCTCCAAATGCGCCTCAACGCCGAAAATTCCCGAATCGCCCACCTAACCCTTCGGAACATCATACGCGGCGAGTCATAGCTCAAACGATCAAGGATCCCATCACCATTTGAGGCGTAGGCCAATTTCGTTTTGGCGTGGAGGTCCGCCGGGAATGGTGGGTACAAGCCCGCCGGGCTCAGCGTAGGTGTAACGTTCGTCGGTCAGATTGTGGCTGCGTGCAAAGAGTTCCATGCGGCCATTGGCAAAGGCAGGGATCCAGCGCACGCCGCCATTCCATAAATCGTAGGCATCGCTCTCCAACCAAGCGCCGTTGTAGATACCGTGCACGTTCAGCACAAATTCAGGGTGAAACTGCCAGGTCAGACCGGCCGCGATCACGGTGGCGATGGTTTGCTTCAAGTTACTTTCATTGCTGGCGCGATCTTTTGAAGTGAAAAGCCGTGAGCCGCGGAAATAGGTTTTGAAATGAGGTACATGCCAGGAAAGGTCCCATTCTAGACCCGCGCCTTCTCGCCCCTTCAGATTCGTGTACATGGGGATTTCATCAGTATTGGGGACGGCTCTGATTTCCCGATCGGTTCGGTTCCAGAAGCCGGTGATTTCGGCGGAAAATCGGGTGTTGGCGTAGAGCAGGGAGGCGTCAAATCCATCCAGGACCTCTGGTTTGAGTTCCGGGTCACCCAAGATAACGGGTGGCGCATTTTGGTAGAGTTCATCAAATTGAGGGGCGCGGAAGGCGGTGCCATACAGCAGCTTGATATGCCACAGCGCGTTCCATTCGCGGATGTAACCCAAGCGATAATCAAAATGCCCGCCACTTTCGTCGTCCTCAGTGTGGCGTATGCCTAAGATCCAGCGCGTTTCTTCATCGGGTTTGTAAGCAGCGTTGGCATAGGTAGCCCAATCGGTGGAATTGGATTCGCGTTCGATGAGGACGAAGGGATCGCTGACACCGGTTTCAAACACCACAGGGGAACCGTGTAACTTTTCGACGACCAAGCCAGTCGTTAAGCTCCAGGTGGGTTTGTTGGTATCCAGGAAAAGCTCTAAACCGCGACGGTTTCCGCCCCAATAACCCGTCCCTATACGGCGTATAGCCTCGGGTTCGCCTTGTAAAATTTGGTAGTTGTCGACAGCGTAATAATAGGACGATTTGTCGTATCGCAGCATGGAATGCAGGGTCGTCTGGGCATTGAATTCCCAGTGGTGCTTCAGGTTTAGGGCTTCTACCCGATTGTCAAAGGGACCAATGTTTTGAAAGATAAGAGTAGGTAGAATGCCATATTTTGCGCTTTTCTCCTGGTCAAAACGCAGGGCGTTGAATTCAAAATGACCCTGGCGGACCCAGACCAAAAGTTGTTGATGCTCATCTAATTGATTTCGCGTTTGGGCCTCTTCTGCAATGAAATCCTGGCCCGGTTCGATATCCATCGCCCAGCCGTCCTCATTGCGCAAATGGCCTGCGATAAAAAATTGACCGTTGTTCCATTGATGGCTGGCATTAAGCGAAAGCATTTGCCGGCCAAAGGAACCGGCAATCAGTTCGGCAACAATGGGCCGGGACGTCTGGGTTTTGGTGATGACATTGATGACACCGGTGTAGGCGTTGGTGCCGTACATGACGGAAACGGGTCCACGAATTATCTCTACCCGGTCGATCGCCTGGATGGGCACCAAATCGGGAAAAAAAGTGCTGTCGATGGGGTGAAAAATCGGATGTCCGTTGATTAAAAATAAGGTTTTATTGTTCCCACCGGAGCTCAAACTGCCACGGATACCCACATCGGAGGAGAGCGAAAAATAGGTTTCCGTAATGAAAATGCCCGGTACGGTTTGAAGTGCTTCATGCAAGGTGTTGACTTGAAGATCTTGCAGATGTTCGGCCGAAAGGACCGTAACGGTGCCCGGTGCCCAAATGGCGGATTCCAATCGGCGTGAAACCGAACTGACCTGAACATTTAACAGCTCTTCCAGGCTCAATTCGGCCAGAGGTTGGTCCTGAGCCACAACCTGGGCCGAAAAACAGACAATTACACCGATGTAAAGTGCTGAGGCCTTGAGCATGTTTGTTTCCTGGTGACAAACGGTTCTAATGGGTGTTTCGGCACAAATGCCATTTTGATAAGGTTACGTCCAAAAAAAATCATTTGAGTTTTGCAAGGCAGGAACACCTGCCCTTTTTAGGTATGCCACTCAAAGATTTAATGGTTGCGGTCTCAAGGACCTTGTGCAGTCCTTCTTTATTGGTTAAAAAATGGTTTTTTTTGACAAAAAATTGAATGAATGCGCGGTGAAGGCAAGGATTTGTGTTATTTATAGCGTCCTGCCTAAACGCGGAGGAGAGCTTCGGATCGGTTCTGCCTTTGGTCCGAATGCGCTGGGTTTGGCAGAATTTTGTACAGAGTGTTTTAACTCTTAAAGGGTTCTTTTTATGAAACGTTTTGCTTTTTTGCTCAGCGCAGTGGCCTGTGTGTGCACTGCCGCTTTTGGCCAACTTTTATCCGAAGATTTTGAATACGGAATGACTGCTGGTGATTTGACGACTGTCGGTTCAGCTAATTGGGCTGGTTTCAGCGGTACCACAGCAATTGGCTATCAAACCACAAGCTTATCTTTGGCAGGGTATCCCAACTCGGGCAATGGTGGGGCTGCAACTGTCAGCGGATCAAACTCTGAGGATGCCCATACTTTCTTTTCCAATCAAACCACTGGAATTGTCTATTTATCTGCATTGGTCAACATCAGTTCGGTTTCCGGGTCGACCTACTTTTTGGCCCTAAAGGATGCTGGAACCAGTAATTATCGTGCGCGCGTATTTGCTCGAGACAACGCCGGCAGTCTCCAGTTTGGTATTTCGAGTGCTTCAAGCACTGGGAACTTCGGCATGTCTAACTTCTCTTACAATACGACATACCTTCTTGTAGCCAAATTTAATGTTGATACGGGTGTAGCTGACTTATTTGTATTGGACACTGTTCCAACTAGCGAACCTGGTTCTCCGCTTATATCCAACTCCGATACTGCTATGGCGCAAGCCGTTCAATCAGTAGCCTTCCGCCAAACAAGTGGCTCGCCCGTAGGTGTGATCGATGGGATTCAAGTGGCTACAGATTGGGCGACTTCCGTTCCGGTCAGCCTGCAATCGGTCCATATCGATTAAATTTTTATAGGGCCGAGCCTACTCGGCCCCTTTCCATGCCCGGATCCTCTGAATCCGTCCCACGCCTTGGGTCTGGCCGCACCCGTAGGGTGAAAAATTTTCGTTGGCTTGTCCAAGGGTTCCTCCCTTGCGCGTCACCCCCGGCTTTAACCTTTTGCCCTGCCGGGCCAGACCGCAAAATAGGCCCAAACTCCGGACTCGGCTCCGTACCAAGCTCGGCCTGGGTGGACTGCCCGGTTAGGCCACGTTGACCTGGGTTAACCCTTCAAAGGTGGGTCTGCTCCAGTAACCCGGGAACAACTGGGCACCGAAAACCGGTTTTGGTAAAAAAAATTTCTAATGCGTCTGTTAATCCCAACCATTTGGTGGGGTGCCCACCGAATTGTGGGAACTTTTTTTGAGCCAAAAATCCTTGGACAATGGGCCTGCGATCTTGGATTGCACATCATTGTTGCCAAGGAGTTTTTATGTCAAAAGCCGTTTTTTATCACGCCGGATGTCCGGTATGCGTGGAGGCAGAACAAGCTGTTGTAGGCGCGTTGGATGCCAAACGATTTGAAGTGGAAGTGGTTCACTTGGGTTCTGCCCCATCGCGAATCGGTGAAGCGCAAGCCAAAGGCGTCAAATCGGTTCCGGCGCTCGTTTTGGACGATGTCGCGCTGCACATCAATTTTGGGGCGGCACTGTCCGACCTTTAATCCACTTGCCAGCCATGCCCATCCGCCGGTTTGCCGGCCGGCGGATGTTCTTCAGGCGATAGGCGCTGATTTAGTATTGAAAGCCAAAACCGGCATTGAATTGGCTTCGTGTGCCATCAGCGCCGTCTTCCCAAGATTCGTAATCCATTTTCAGGGCCAATTTGGGAATCGGGAAATAAGCGAGTCCGATCGTAAAAATGTCTTTTGCCGTCGATGCTTTGTCGCTAAATCCGGTGGGGACACCGTCTTGGGTGTCATAGGATTCATAGGTTACAAACGGGACTAATTTCTGTTTTTTGCCGTGCAGGACATCGTAGCCCACCGTCGCATAAAAACCGTTTTGATCGCCAACCGACTTTTCACCTTCCAAACCCAAGTAGGCGTTGAGATCCTCTGGGTTTGAGAGGGTCGCAGAGGCATAGGTCCCGCGGATATCCCAGCCGGCCTGATTCCAATGAAAATCCACATCCCACAAGGTCAGGTTACTGTTGAACCCTAAATCACGACCTTGGTCGATGCCGCCATGAAAGAGCGAGAACCCTGTTTGCAGACCGGGTTGACTCCAGGTTAAACGGCCAACAAAGGCGGCTTCATTGGCCGGACTTTCAATACCTTTTGAGCGCCAGCCGCGAATGCCTTTACTGCCATCGTTACCATCCGCTTTTAGACCACCGACCAGATATGCCTGGTAATCAAAGCCTTCACCAAATGCGCCAAACACACCAAAACCCGGCTCCTGCCAGGAGGTGGGAATGATCTCTTTCTCCAAATAAGGGCGTTCGACAGAGAAAAAGAGATTGGGTTCGTGATTTTGGTTGAGTTGGCCAACCGGCATCAGAATCAGGCCAGCCCGAAAGTTAAGCGATTCTTGGTAGGCATAATCCAAATGTAGGAACTCAAATTCCGGTTCTTCAAAGGCGTGCTCAAAATCGACTTCCATGTCAAAGGACCAACGGTCATCAAACGTGTATTGGAGCCCGATCACAAACCGGTGCAGATCCAACTGGTTATCATCATTGGAAGGCGCATTAAAATGGCCTTCTCCGTAGCCGTGAAAATGAATATCGCCGGCAACCGCCCAAAGCGAAACCAAGACCCCAAGTACCAAAGTGCGAACCATAAAAACCCTCCACCTCATAAATCAAGTTTGAGAATGAATCTCAAAATCAAACCAACGGCGCCATTATACGCCTCCCTTAAGCGCTGTCAAGATGAGATTGCGTTTCAATTTAAATCCAAAAATGCCTATAATGGACGCGGAGGCTGGCGATGTTCTTTTTCTGGGTTTGGCTTGGGACCCACACGTTTTATACTCAAGCGGAAGCGGTTCAGCTCCTTTTTCCCAGCCATGACCGGGTCCAACCGATCTGGCAAAGTTGGGATGAGGTACCCGCCACGGTGCGCCAACACATTCGCGACGAGCCCGCTATCAAGGATGCGCGGCTAGTGGGCGAATTCCAGTGTTTGCAAGTCTTTCGGGGTACCGAATCGCTCGGTTGGGCCATCCTGACTGAAGAGTGGGGCAAACACGAAGCCATGACCCTAATGGTCGCTATCACACCCAATCTTCAGGTGCAGGGCACCTTGTTAATGGTTTTCCGCGAGAATCGTGGCAATGGGGTGAAACACCCGAAATTCCTCAAACAGTTTGAGGGTAAAACGAGTGCCGATCCGATCGAGGTTGACATCGATCTCGTGCATGTTTCAGGCTCCACGATCAGCAGTCGCGCCATGGCCCTTGGCGTGCGTAAGTCGCTGTTTTTAATTCATTACCTAACTCATGTTGATGCTCCTTAGCCTTTGTCTTTTTTGCCTGTCCAATCCGGGTGACCACACCCAAACCCGCTACATCATGGGCACGTGGTTTAGTCTACAGGTCCCAGCCTCAACTGAACTTTCGCTTGTCGACCAATGCTTTCAAATCGCAAGCCGATTGGATCGTTTAGGGACCACCTATGACCCTCAAAGCCCGCTGTCCCTATTGGCTGCCGGCGATCAACAATTCTTTACCCTTCCGCAAGCCCAGCAACAGGAATTACTGGCTTATCTGGAACGCGCTCTGGTCTACCAGGTTGAAACCAATGGGGCCTTTCACCCCGCCACTCAAAAGCGTCCTTTTCCAGATCACACGGTCCTTTTGGAATCCCTTAACGCGGTCAAACAGGGCCGACTGGTGCCGGTAGGTTGGGATCTGGGTGGCATGTTGAAGGGTACGGCAATTGACCAAATGGTTACCTTCCTCCAATCCAACCAAGTTCCCTGGGCCTTGGTCAATGGCGGCGGTGATTTGCGCTGGTATGGTCGGGCCCAAAAAATCATGGTCCGAATGCCAGGGGATCAGGAGCAGGATGCGCCCTTATTTTGGGTGTCGGCGGAGCAGGGCGCTTTGGCGACCTCGGCCAATGATCGCCGTTTTGTGGCGGATGACCACGGGAATTCGGTTGGCCATATCCAGTTTGTGGTGCCGCCACTGGGACCCGCGGCCAGTCAAGTAAGTGTTTTTGCCGATACGGCTGAGAAAGCGGACGTCTGGGCGACTGCGGTCTTTGTGCTTGGCGTCCCACCACCCCAAACACAGCCAGATGCCGAAGCCCAATTTCAAAAATACGGTTTGTCCGTTGCCATCCTTGCGCAAGAAAAGTTGAATTTTCTTGGAGTGTCACCTCGCCAGTATTTTTCCGATAATGAATAAAGTGGCTTTTCCGATCAAAACAACAAAATTGCCCAATACGTTCGCTTGGCCTGTTTGGATTCCAACCTGCCCAAAATCGTGAGGGCAGTCTTTCTAATCGTGAAATAGCTCACGAAAGGTTCACATTAACCCATCCAAATGCCAAACACCTGACGTAACTCCAAGCGATCGATCCAATCGGTGGAAAATGGGCCCTTTCCACAATTCCGTCTTTTGGAGGACACCATGTTCAAGCGGCCAATGTTGCTGCTCTTCTGCGTTTTCCCCTTAGGTTTGCTTGCCAGCGACCACAAGGAAGCGCCATTAACCCGCGAGGATCCCTCGGCTGATATTTCAGATCTCTACGCCTTTCTCAATCCCCACGATGCCAGCAAACTGACCCTGGTATTAACCGTGAACCCGTTTAGTGTACCGAGCGAAGGGGTGGGCTTTCGCTTCTCACCCAACGTGCGTTACCGCCTGCTGATCGACAACAATGGCGACGCTGTCGAAGACCATGAAATCACGGTGCGATTTGATGCCGATGAAAATTTTGAGGCGAAATTGCCCGGTGAAATCATTGTGACTGGTGAGGCCACAGCACCGACTGAAGAACCTGAAGCCAATGAAGCCCTGATTTTTGGTGAAGACCAAGGCGTGCGCATTTTTGCCGGTCCCCGGGACGATCCGTTTTTCTTCGACATCGTCGGGTTCTTCCGCTTCCTGGCCGGAACAGGCGGATTCACCGGGACCGATGGTTTTGCCGGCTACAATGTCTCGGCCATCGTCGTGGAAATCCCTGTTTCATTAGTCAAAGGCAGCGGAAACATTCTGAATACCTGGGCCGTCACAGAGCGACCTAAAGCCGGCGGTCAATTATTTAAAGGGCCAACGGTCTATTCGGGCTGGGAACCGGTCGATCGGGTTGGGAACCCGGCTGTTGCCACAGCTTTGATCCCACCGGGACTCAAAGATGTTTACAACCGAACCGCACCCAATCGCGATGCCGAACTGTATGTACCTTCGATCGTCGACTCTTTGACTGCGCTGGGCACCAATAGCGAAAACATTGGCATTCTGGCTTCGGTTGCTGTCCCAGACCTTTTGACCATTGATGTCTCGGCGCCATCGGGGTTCCCCAATGGTCGAACCCCATCGGATGATGTGGTCGATACGTTGTTTTATTTCATTTTCAACCAGACCGAAGTGCCGGATGGGGTCGCAACCAACGATGTTGCGTTTTTGGATGCCTTCCCTTACCTTGCACCGCCCCATCAACCCGAATAATCGGACCTGGGTCGGAGTAATCCGACCCTTTTTGAGGAGATTGTATGTTTTTTTTGTTCCTGCTCTTCCTACATGAAGGTCATGCACCGGTTGAACCCCTGGAGACAGGTGAAATTCTAGCGCGTATCCAAACCCTGCAAAAACGTGCCGATGCCCAACCTGAATCGCTATATGGATGGAACCAATTGGGCGAAGCCTATTTGCAACTCGGGCAGGTCACGGCCGCGCATAGCCTCTTCCATCAGGCAGATGACTGTTTCCAAAAAGCCTTAAAGTTGGTGCCTGAAAACAAGACCGCGCGTTATGGTCAGGTCCGCGCCTTAATGGGCATTCACCGATTTCATGAAGCCTTGACTGCCTTGCGTCCGCTGGGTCAAGGCCCAGATGTAGATCCCATTTTTAGTGAACTGTACTTTGATTTACATTTTGCGTTGGGGAATGCGAGCGAAGCCTATGCCTTAGCGCGCTTGTTGGTTCTTGAACATCCCAGTTTTCAGAGCGATATCCGACTGGCCCAGATCCTGGCCTATTTTGGCCAAAATGAGCAGGCCAGATCGCTGTTGGGCCAGTGGGAAAAGGACCCCAAAATTGCCCCATTCCAACGGGCTTGGTGTGCAACCCGAATTGGCGATTCCTGGCTTGCCAGCGATGCAAAACAAGCCGATGCCGCCTACGACCGCGCCCTTGAGTTGGATCCGGCTTGCCACTATGCGCATTTGCAAATCGCCAAATTGGACTGTGCTTCAGGCCATGCTGCCGATGCCGTTCAACGTTTGTCACAGGTCGTAAACAGTAATCCACGGCCCGAGTTTCGCCTTCAATTGGCCGATGCGCTGCGCCAAAACCATCAACCGATCCCAGCGGCTAACATGTTGAAAGAACTGGCGCAAACCCTTCAAAGCGAGGTGGATGCGGGCGATTGGGGCCATGTACGGCTTTTGTGCGAGGTTTGGCGTCGTCAAGGCATCCAGCCAGAACAGCAAATTGTGTTGCTGGAAAAAGAACGCAGAGAAATTCGCAAGGATCGCGAAGGAATTATCGCCTTGGGTTGGGCTTTACTAACTGCTGGCCAATACGATTCCGCCTGTAACCTTTTCCAGGAGGGTGCGCAGGATGCGGGAATCACTCCGGAATACCTCTGGCCCATGGCGCAAGCTCTGCGCCTGGCCAAGCGCCAAGTTCCTGCCCGCTACCTGGTTCAACGTCTTGAGCACATGCCTTCAGGTTACCTCAATTCGGAAACCCAAACGATTGCAACGGACCTCATGGCTTGGTCCCAAACCTCGCCACCGATACCGACCCTGGTGCGTAACACCCCGCAAACCGGTCGCTGAACCGGCCCCTCCCCGCACCTGTCGGCTGGGCTGCTGCCGTGCAGCAGCCCAATTCATCCATGCGAATTTGGAGAATCGCTAACGGTGGGGTTGATGTTTGCGGATACTTAAGCCCACGCCTTCTACCCCCACGTATGGTTGCCATTCCCAATCGGATCGGCGACCTTCGTTCAGGCGACTGACCTTGCGCCCGACATAGGTTCCAATCAGCGCACCCGCGACCACGTCGGAAGGGAAGTGGGCGTTTTGTTCGATTCGGCTCAAACCGACCAGGCTGGCAACACCGTAGGCGCTGACCTTTACCCATTTGGAATCGTAATGTTCTGCGATGGTGCTCGCGATGGCAAAAGCTTGAGTGGTGTGGCCTGAGGGAAACGAATGTCCGCCACCGAAGGCGTTAAATTCATAAGGCGAATCACTTTGGAAGGGACGATTTCGGCCTACACTGGCCTTGAGGCTGGGCGTGATGATCCCCGCAGCGATAATGCTGGCCATCAAACTGTCGCGTGCGACTGAGCGTTCTCGCGGATTATTGCCAAATTTACCAACAGCGTAAAAAGCGGCGATTACACCGAACGAATACTGGTCGCCCAATTGGCCAATCCATTTAGACGTCGTATCAGACGAATCGGTACGCCAATCCTGGACCCAACCTTCCGTGCGATTGTCCAAAGCTTGGGCCACAAAGAGGGCCAGCCCGACTTTGCCCAAGTCTTGGACATTGGCGCGTTTCCAGGCCGAAGGCCCCAAAATATCGCGAAAATCCATGAGCAATTCACGCCCAAAAGAAGGCGGCTCCCATTCCAGTTCCGCGTCGCTTGGGTCTAATTCCAAATCTTCGTACTGCCGATCCGGCGCGAAATTGGGGATCTCCTGCTGGGCGCGCGCTCGCGTTTGACTCAGCGGTCCCAAATCCATGCGCATTGCCGTTCCTGGCGGTCGCCACTCGGCCGGTGAAAAACTTATGTCCTGAGCCACGAGGCCAATCTGAAAAAAAAGTAAAACCAACATGCTGCTTTAACCTCCTAATTGGAAGGTTAATGGCCAAAGATGAAGGGCAGATGAACGCCTGGATTACTTATTGGTCAGGTTGGTTTTTGGGCATATGCAGCCGAATCGAGAAGGTGGGCGCCACATAATGCGCCTCGATTCCGATTTGCAAAGCAGCACAATAATGTTCGACCAAGGCCAGGCCCAACCCGCTGTGAAATCCGTCACCACTGCCGGGGTGTTTGCGCCAAAATGGCCGAAACATATCCTGCAGTTGATCGGGTGTAAAGGGCTCACTTCGATTGCTTAAACTTAACACCCAATGGTTGTCTTGCTCCTCAAACGCGACGGCAAGATCTGCTGGAGGTAATGCATGGGCAACGGCGTTTTGGACCAGGTTGAGCAGGACCAGTTCCAGCATGGACTCGTCGCTGACGATGGAGACTGCAGGCAGGTTCCCACGCCAAGCCGGCGCGTTGGGATTGAGCAGACGCATTCGCTCTTGCACACGATCCCAAAGCGTTGCCAGGTCTAATTCCTCTTTATTAATCTGAATTCGATGACTTTCACTTCGGGCCAATCCCAGCAGGTTGGCCACCATTTTCTGCATGTGCTGGGAGATGTGGCCAACATCCTCAAAAAAACCTTCGACAGCTTGGCGGTTCTCGGGCCAGGTCCGGCCGACCTCGGCCAAACTGGCGAGTTCGGCAATCGGCGTACGTAACTCATGGGCTACGTTTTGTGAGAACAGCCGCTCATTTTCCAAACGATCGGCGACCCGTTTCAACAAACCATTTAGTTGATTGATGATGGGCGTTAATTCGCGTACCGCCGGATCTTGGAGGGGCGTGTTGAGTTGGTTGGGACCCCAGCTGGCAAGCGTTTGTCCCAGCCGATTCAAGGGCGCGAGTCCCTTGTGTAAACCGCGGCGGACTTGCCAGAAAATAAGCGCCATCAGGCATAGTAGTGCAATGCCTTGAATCCAAAGGGTTTGGCTGTAGAGCTCGTCAAGCTCTTCGCGCCGTTCAGCAAGCGCGATGGTCAGGCTGGGTGGAGGTCCGTCTGCGCTATTTTCCGTGGTGGAGCTGCGTGAATCGTGCTGGGGACTGAAGCTAAGGGTTACCAGCCGGCACGGTCCATGGGGCGGCAGTTCCAAGTCGGTAAAAACGGGCTCTGGAAAATACTCGTAATTTTCCAGGAGTTTGCGGTTCTGCAGCGAATGTGATCGTTCCAGCAACTGGCCGTCCGGGCCCCAAATCTCAAAATAGTGGGGGCCGCGAGGATCTTCGTATTCCGGCATGATGGTGTGTGAGAAGAGCAGGTCCAAACCTTGATCGGTTTGAATGGTCAAAAGTGCCAATACCTCGGCCTCATCCAAAACGGCCTCATCGAACCTGTCCTGGAAAACCGAGCGGGCCACCCAGCCAAGCAATGTCATAAAGGCGATAAGAACCAGGGAGATACCCAATAAAAGGTTGCGTTCCAGCAGGCCGCGAATGGAAATGGTTTTAGGCGATGACATAGCCAAACCCGCGTTTGGTCTCAATAACGGGATCTTCAGCGGGTAAATTTATTTTTTTGCGAATGCGATAGACCAGGACATCAATGACATTACTGCTGCTCTCGCAACCACTCTGGTACAGGTGATCCGCGAGTTGGTCCCGGGTAACGACCCGTCCGCGGTTCAAGGCCAAATACTCCAAAATACTGAATTCCTTGGCCGATAAATCCAACACCTGGCCCTGACGACTGACCTGGCGTAACGCCAAATCCAAACGCAGATCGCCAATTTTTAGGACGGGACACTTATTCTGATGCAGGCGCCGCAGCAGGGCACGGATTCGCGCAACCAATTCGCCAAACACAAAGGGTTTGGTCAGGTAATCATCGGCACCCCAGACCAAGCCTTTGACCCGGTCCTGCACGTCGTCCTTGGCGCTGAGGATTAGCACGTGAGTCTGATTATTCTGGCTGCGTAACCGCTGCAAAAACCCAAAACCATCCATACCGGGCAACATGATGTCGAGAATGATCACGTCGTAGGTGTAGGTCTGAACCAGGTCCAGTGCCTCTTCAGCGGTTCGGGCCAAATCAACGGCAAAACCCTCTTGGCTCAAGCCGGTGAACAGGGATCGCTGCAGCCTTTCTGAATCCTCTACGACCAATAGCTTCATATCTACCTCTTCCTGCTTATTATTCGGCTTGGGACCGGCATTACAACATGACATTTGGATTACCAAACGGTAATCCGGACGTTCATCTGAATTTCATCTTGGCCCATTAACGTGTTGTCAGGAGGCCATGATGCACCGTTTTATTCGCAAATATCCTTTGTATTCCGCCCTATTTGGGTTCTGGTTGGCTCTGGGCAGTCTGAGCCGAATCCTGTTTTTTTTCAAATTTGGTAACCATTTGGCTATCTTGAGTCTGTTCCAGGTACTCGCCGTTGGTCTGTTATTGGACGTGATGGTCGGCGGTGCGGTCGTAGCCTTCCTAATGCTTCCGAGCCTGATGCCGTTTCGTCTTTCTGCCCGTATACTCCGTATCCTACAGGCTTCGTATTTCGGTCTTTGTTCTTTCGGTTTATTTTACTTGGCTGCCGTCGAATACTACTTTTTTGAAGAGTTTGGGGCACGCTTTAATTATGTAGCGGTCGATTATCTGCTCTTCCCGCAAGAAGTCTTCACCAATATCTGGCAGAGTTATCCTGTTTTGCCGGTGATTTTCGCATGTGCGGTTTTGGCCATTGTGCTGGCAAGTGGCTATTTTTGGGGCGTTCGCCAAATCCAATATGCACCACTACCCTGGTTTAAGCGGCTGGGCATATGGAGTGGCTGGGTACTAATGAGCACCTTGGCATTATTGTTCTCTTCAATGCGCTGGAGCCATTGGAGTTCCGACCGAACCCTTAATGAATTGAGCCAAAATGATCTCTACCAATTCTTCTACTCCTTGCAAACCGCCTCTCTAGATTACAACCAGTACTACGCCACTTTGCCCAGCGATATGGCCTGGCAAAAACTCAAAGCCGATTTACTGCCTGCACCCAAACGCGCTGGCCATTCCACCTTTCATACCCAAACTGCCCATAAAGCATCCATAAAACCCAATGTCGTTTTCATTGTGATGGAAAGTTTTGGGGCGGAGTTCAGTGGAAAGTTGTCCCAAAATGAGGGTTACACCCCGGCCTTTGATCAATTGGCCAGTCAGGGTCTGCTTTTTTCCAACGCGTTTGCGACTGGGAACCGCACCATTCGCGGTCTGGAAGCGATTCTCACGTCTTTCCCGCCTTTGCCCGGCCGATCGGTGGTTAAGCGGGATAAAAGCCGCCATTTCTTTTCGATTGCCCAGGTCATGCAGGAGCAGGGCTATCAGACCCGCTTCCTGTATGGCGGTCGTGGCCTTTTTGATGGCATGCGCGATTTTATGTTGAGCAATGGCTATGAAAAGTTCCTGGAACAGAAAGACTTTGCCGATCCGAGCTTTACGACGGCTTGGGGTGTCTGTGATGACGATCTCTATCAGCAGAGCCTTGCCGAGTTTGATCAGTTGAACAAAGCCGGCAAACCTTTTTTTGCCACGGTATTAACGGTTTCCAACCACAAACCTTACACTTATCCCAAAGGCCGCATTCAGGCTGATCCCGATGCTCATAAACGCGTGAATGCCGTTCAATATGCCGATGCTGCTTTGGGTAGTTTTTTTGAACAGGCACGCCATCACGATTGGTTTGAAGACACGGTCTTTGTGATCGTGGGCGATCATGGTGCACGTATTTACGGATCACCTTTATTCCCACTGGTTTCCTACCGCGTTCCCATTCTGTTTTACGGTCCAAAATGGCTAGGTGAGCCAAAGGAAGATAGCCAATTGGCAAGTTCCATGGACATTTCACCGACCTTGTTTGGCCTGCTAGGTTGGACCGTTGAAACGCCCTTTTATGGTCGCGACCTTTCCCAGCCAGCGGCTCATCCGTTTGTCGCCATGCAACACAATCGCGATGTCGCGCTCTTTAATGGCCAATACTTGGTCGCTTTGGGGCTCGGCAAGGAAATCCGGGCATTCTCGGTGGATGAGAACTTGAATTTGCGCGAATTGGCTTCGCCTGAAGGTAGCCTCAAACAACAGGTTGAGGATGCGATTGCGCTGTATCAAACGGCGTATGACCAATATGAGCGCCAAGTGTACCACCGACCGATTGGGCCTGAACTCACCCTTTATTAAACCCAATAACGCTCCCTACTGGTCAAAGCTGCTATTTGTCTGTACTTTGTCCACTAGGGAGGATGTATGTCCTTAAAAAATCGTGTGCTCGCTTGGGTTGAGGCGTTTAATCGTGGCGATGCCAAGGCTTTGACCCATTTTTATGCTGAAGATGCCATCAATTTCCAAGTTCCCGAAAGCCCCATTCAGGGTCGGGCCAACATTTGCGACATGTTCACCCGGGAATTTAAGCAGGCAACCATGACCTGTCTGGTTGAAAACATCTTTGAGGATGGTGAATGGGCCATCCTGGAATGGCGTGACCCTTTGGGTTTACGCGGATGCGGCTTTTTTCAATTCCAGGATGGCCTGATCGTTTACCAGCGGGGCTACTGGGACAAACTGTCTTTTTTGCGAATGCACGGTTTGCCCATTCCCAAGGATTGAGGGCTCTTAGGGGCAGCCATTCAACCAACTGGTGCACAGAATGTACATATCGGTTTGGTCGACGATTTGGTCTTGATTCAAATCGCCTGAGCACTGGGCACATGGACCGAATTGGTCGATGAGCACGATCATGTCGCGTACATTGCTGGTCCCATCTCCGTTCAAGTCATAAGCGCAGGCATTGCCTTGGGTTACGGGCCCAAACGGCGTGAATTGGATCAGGGGACTGACGGAAAAACCACCAGCCGCGCCTGGGTCGGTAATGTACCAACGGGCGAACAGCGGTACATTCTGCCAGGTAGCCGATGCCGGGATGGAAAGGGCCTGAGAAGCGTAGCCATCGCCCGGACCACTACCCTGTGTGGTGGTTTCCAAACGGGCAAAAGCGGCTGAGCTGGGGATGGCGTTCAGGCCCGGATCAACCGTGTCAACCGCTAGAACAGCCGTAGCCCCGCCCAAAGTCTCATCCACGGCAAGCGTGAATTGAGGGTTACCCAGCAGCGGCGGTTCAATGGCAATCGACACGGGACTAAACCCGCCCGAGCCGCCTTTCCAGAGCCGCTGATTTGAGGAACTCGGTTGGACTCGCTGAACAAGGTCGGCCGATCAAAGGGGGCCTGCTCATTGGCGACCCGCAGGTCGGTCAAGGGTCGGGTTAAAAAGGCCAGAAGATCGGCTTTCTGGTTGGCGGTCATGTTGCGAGGACGGATACGCGGATCTTTGTTCGGTGCGTTGAAATCGCCACCACGGTCGTAGAAATCGATGACTTCCTGAAGGGTTTGAAATCGGCCGTTGTGAAAGAAGTGGCTTCTTTGGGCGACGTTACGCAAGCCGGGCGTTTTAAAAGCACCGCGGTCCTGGTTGTTTCCGGTCTCATTAAAGCGTCCCAAATCGTCATTGACCGGGCGCACACCAATGTAATGAAAGTTGTTGTCAGTCAATAAAGGACCCGCATGGCATTGGGCACAATCGTTTTGAACAAATACGTTGCGACCTCTGCGTTCCTGTTGGGTTAGGGCATTCGGAACACCGGAAGCGTCTGCATCCAAAGGTGTTTGATCGGAGACCAAGGTCCGCTCATAAGTGGCAATGGCCATGGCGATCCGGGTGGGCGTAACCTCGGTGCTGCCAAAGGCTTCCTCAAACAGGGCGGGATAACCGCGATCGGCCAGCCAATTGGCCAGGTCGTTGGGGATACTTTCGGCCAGGACCAATGGGGTTGCGGAGGCGATTTGGTCGGCGACTTGTTGCCAGTTGCGGCTCTGATGGGCCATTTCCGCACTGCTGACCGGTGGACCCAAAACCTGACTTTCCAGGGCAGCGCCATTATTGATGACAACCGCATTGGTCAACGGGTCGCGGAAGGTACCGGTTGCGCGGCCATCCCAAAATAGGCGTGGTGCATAAGCTGAATTGACCGCACTGGGCGATTTGCGGCCCGTCACCTGCTCGTAGATGCCAAACGCATCGGACCAGGTATAGGTTCCCGAAGCTTCATGCAGTGGAACGCCGGGCGAACCAATGATGTCGTCGGGTGTCTGAAAAACGCCATCTGGGCCCGGGTTTAGGCTGTTGATCGAGCCCGATCGCGCATCGGAACCACCGCTGGCTGGCTGATGGCATGTACCACAAGCTACGGTTCGGGTACTGCTCAACTGTTCTTCCCAAAAGAGGGTTTTACCCAAGTTGGCTTTAGCAGTTGTGATGGGATTGCCAGCCGGGACAGGCGGTGGTCCCAGCGGTCCTGGTGGTGGGGGTCCACCCTGTGCCAGGACCAGGCTGGAAAAGAGGATGAGGGGGAAAAAGCGAGTGTATTTCATCGTGTGCTCCTTCAAAACGCGGGGATCTAACCAACTGTTGGTCAGTTTCGCGGCCGAAAGTGCAGCCAATATGGAGAAATTGTGAATTCTGAGCCCAGCCATGTGATGGCGATCACACCCACCCATGGGTAACCGCCATACCCCAGCGGGGTTCGATATCCATAGCCTAGGGTTGGTGGGTGGGGGAACACCTGCACCCATACCACCCACCTACCCTAGGAAAATCGCCCATGCAACCAACCGAACCGCCTTGGCGGTTCGACAAACAATCGCGAATGGCGTGGAATTGGGTCTCATCTGGCAACCAATCCATGGAAACCATTGGATTTGCCTCGTTTGAGGCTTCTACCGGTTTAATTGCATATTTCTGCACATTCTCGATTTCCAATTCACCGGCGTAATGTCGAACCTCTACGGAGGTTCGTTTGGGGTGCTTCGTGCCTGTCCTAGGGTAGGCCGGTGGACGGACGTCTGTGTCCCAACCGACATTTTATCCACCGGCCAACCCTAGGCTATGGGTGTAAAACACCTCCGGTGTTGGCGATTTGGGGCAGCCTCGTGTGGTGAACATTTCTGTTAATGCCCAATTCAGGAGCGTTACCGGTATTACGATACCCAATATATTTGTCATCGAATTGTTGGGAATGGCCATTCGAACCCCAGCGGGGTTAGATATCCATAGCCTAGGGTTGGTGGGTGGGGAAGATGCTAGGCTGGAACACCTGCACCCAAACCACCCACCTACCCTAGGACAAATGCAGCCCAAACAGCCGAACCGCCTTGGCGGTTCGACAAACAATCGCGAATGGCGTGAATAGGGGTCCCATCTGGCGACCAAATTATGGAAACCATTGGGTTTGAATCGTTTGTGGCTTCAATCGGTTAATTTGCATATTCCTGCGCATTCCCGATTTTCAATTCACCGGCGTATTGTCGAACCTCTACGGAGGTTCGTTTGGGGTGGCGTCCTCGTCCTAGGGTAGGCCGGTGGACGAACGTCTGTGTCCCAACCGACATATTATCCACCGGCCAACCCTAGGCTATGGGTGTCCAACACCTCCGGTGTTCTCGAACCCATGCCTGAATGTTTCGAATCTATGTGAGGTACGGTGGAGTGGGGTCCTCAGAATTATTTGGTGGGATCCCATTTGTAGCCGACCCCGTAGATGGCGACGATTTTTTCGCCTAGGCCGTGTTCTTCCAGTTTCTTGCGCAGGTTCTTGATGTGCGAATCAATGGTGCGATCGGTGACGATCCGGCCATCGTTATAGAGGCGGTCCATGAGCTGGTTACGGGAAAAGACGCGTTCCGGGTTCTGGAACAACACGCCCAACAGATTGAATTCGTTGGGTGTTAAATCCAATACGTGTTGACCGATACGCGCTGACCGGGTCGGCTCATCCCAGACCAAACCTACCTCAGTACTGACCTCTGTTTTGAGGGCGACCTGGCTGCGCCGCAGCACGCTTTTCACCCGCGCCACCACTTCCCGTGGGCTGAACGGTTTGCAAATATAATCGTCGGCGCCAATTTCCAGGCCGGTGACCCGGTCAATTTCGTCCGCACGTGCGGTCAACATGAGGATAGGTGTTTCGCTGCGGTTGCGCAGATCCCGACAAATTTCAAGTCCATCGCGGTTGGGTAACATCAGGTCAAGCAGGACCGCGTCCGGGTTCTTTTCCTCAAAAATCGCCACGACCTTGGCCCCATCTTCGACCCAAACCGTCTCGAAGCCATGGCTGTGCAGGTAATCCATCAGGAGCTGAGCAATTTTGGGTTCATCTTCGGCGATCAGGATCAGCGGCATCTCACACTCCCAACGGTAATTCCAAAACAATTTTTAGGCCGCCCCACTCGGAATGTTCGGCCCAGATCGACCCACCATGGGCGGTGACAATTTCCTTGGCTATGGCCAGACCCAAGCCACTGGATGTGGAATGGCGCTTTCGCGACAGGTCGCCGCGATAGAGTCTTTCGAAAACCAAAGGCAACTGCTCATCTGTAACGCCGGGCGGCGAATCGGAAAAGGACACGCTGGCTGATTCCGCTTGACTCTCTAAAACGATTTTGAGTCGACCGGGCGCATCGGTGTAGTTGTAGGCATTGGCCAACAAATTATCAAATACCTGTTTAAGGCGTTGGTGATCGCCATAGACCCAAACCGGTTGTCGGCCCCATTTGCTGCTGAGTTCAATGCCTTTTTGGCTAAGTTTTGCCTGAAAGGCCTGACTGCATTGTTCAAGCAGGCTGCGGATATCGACCTTTTGCTTTTCGACCTGGAACTGACCTTCATCGGTTTTGGCCAGGCCGCGCAAGTCCTGGACGAGTTGGGTCAGACTGGCAATCTCGTGGCCCAAAGAAACGATGGCTTCGCGGGTAATGGGTCGAACCCCGTCCAACATGGCCTCAATTTCACCCTGTAAAACGGTGAGCGGTGTGCGCAGCTCGTGGGCGACATCGCTCAGGAACTTTTGGCGATTGTTCTTAGCCGATTCAAGGGCCTGGGCCATTTGGTTGATGTCGTGGGCCAGCTGGGCCAACTCGTCGCCACCCTTGACGGGGACCCGCGCTTGGTAATCACCGCGTGCAATGTGGCGGGTAAGCCGGGCCAATAGTGGGATCGGGCGGGTCAGCTGGCGCGACAACATAAAGGCCAGCACAACGCACAGCAACAAAAGGAGTAGGGCGATTAGGTAAAAGGCTTGCATTTGGCCCTGAACAAAGCGGGCCGCATTGCCGGTGGGTGTACGCAACGGGGCGACCGATAACCAACCCACAATCTGGTTACGGTTTTTTATCGGAATGTAGGTCAATTCCAAATGTTGCGGGTCGGGCCCAATCAGACAATGTCGATCGGTATCGTAGAGCGAGTAGCGGCGTTCTCCATCGTTATCGCGCGGCGGTGGCGGGTCCCCTTGCGGCGGCGGCCGCTCTCCGCCATCCCGGTTAGGGGGTCGCCCATCTGGTGGTGGCGGCGGTCTTTCGCCGTCTCGGCGTTGGGGTGGTCTGTCTCCATCTCGGCGTGGTGGGGGTCGATCGCCTTGCGCCCGTGGTGGTCGCGGTCTGCGGGTCTCGTCAGGTGGTAGGTTGGGGTCCTGGCCCGGCGGATTCTCGGGTCGCAACGGATCTAAAATGCCGGGCCAAACGCGCGGGGTATTGACCACAAAGTCCCAGGAACCGTGATCAGCGTAGGCTTGTTCCAGCCGTTTTAGGATGATCAACGTGTTTTCGCGATCGAGTTCCTGTAAATAGTTAAGGAATCCCGCCTGCAAGGACCAGCGCATGGCTGCGGCAAAGGATAAAACAGCGACCAGACAACAAATCGCCATGGCAATCAGCACTTTATGCGCAATTTTCAAGGCAGGCCATCCATGCTGATCAGCATATCTTTGCTCGGACAAGGGGTCAATCCTTTGGGTCCGGAGGCAAGGGGGCTGGCCTCCGGGTGACGGTTCCGTTTCGCAAATGTGAGCTTACGCACCAAATGTGGAGGAAATATGGAGAGTAAAAAATGACCCCATTTTTTACTCCAAGTCAGCCCCGCTGGGGTTTAGAACGGAACCCGAACGAATTCGTGGTCTTGAAATTTGGTTGTGAATCGGGGCAACGATTCGGACTACAAACAGGCATAAAAAAAGAGCGTGCTGCGAAATGCCAACACCGGGGTGTTGGACACCCCTAGCCTAGGGTTGGCCGTTGATGAATTTTCGAAGGGGAAAAATACTTCATTCACCGGCCTACCCTAGGACAAGGCGCCCTGGAAAACGGAACCTCCGTGGAGGTTCGACAAAATCCGGCATGCACGATTTTTTAACCTCCAAACATCCAGGTGGGACCCTGGCGAGGGGATGTCAAACCGCCAGGGCGGTTTCCGTATTTTGCGTGGTTTTTTTCCTAGGGTAGGTGGGTGGATTGGAGGGCGAGGTTCCAACCTGGTTTTCTGGCCACCCACCAACCCTAGGCTATGGATGTTTAACCCCTCCGGGGTTTTAAAAACAGAACCCGAACGAATTCGTGGTCTTGAAATTTTGTGAATCCGCAGTAGATGTTCCATTTTATTGCCAGACCTTTTCACAGGTTTGACGTAAATCTTTTTTTGTTGCGTTAGACTGGTAAATTAACCAACCAGGGTTTTTATTGCTGCAACGTGTTGTATTCGGGGTGTCAAATGGCTGTCCGACTTTCAAAAAATATGCTTTTGGATCCGTGTAACGAAAATTGGTTTCAAATGCAGGGCAACGATTCCGTGCGCTTTTGCTCCCACTGTGCCAAACATGTCCACAATCTGGAAGCCTGGGATGCTGAACAGGTCGAATCCTGGCTCCAACAGCAAGCAGCGCCGGTTTGTGTGCGGGTTTTGCCCCATCGCCAAAGGATCCCCCAGATCAGCGACCGCCGGCTGGTCCGAAAATGGCTAAATCGATTCTTCCTGATGTCGCTCGGAGGATTGAGCTTACAGGCTCAAACCGTGATTCAGGGTCCGGAAACCGCTCAAGTGGCCCCCCTAAAAACCCCACAAGAAGAACCAATAGTTCCCTCGTCGATTCAGTTGAATGCTGGACCCCACCGGATCTTCGGCAATTTTTCAGTGCTCAGCCAAAAGAGCGTTGAAGCTGACGATGACTCAAAGAGCGTTCAAATTCAGGTTGAAGTTTGGGATGGCTGCCAGCAACTCGTTACCCGTGCCGCTTTAGACGACAAGTTTCGTTTTGAAATTGCCGGTTTGGCTTCGGGTGTTTACGAATTGCGTTTGATTGATGGCCAACATCAGCCACAACCCTTAAATCTGGAGCTACTTGCCGATGAAGCACTGGATGTAGATGTTGTGGAATCCTATAATTTGCTCTACAGCGTGCTGGGTACGGTTACCTACGAAAAAACAGATTTTGGCAATAAGTGGGTTTTTAAAGCGCACGATACGGATGCGCCCCAAATTGATAAGGAAGAGGAGGACCTGCTGAAAAACCTGGCCTTGGAATTGGATTATGCGGATCTGGCCACCGTTAATAAAATGATCTCAAACGGTGATTTGGATCCAACACTGGGTCGCTCTCATGGTCTGACCCTTCTGCTTTATTGCCTTGCCACCAATAAGGCCGATGCGGCCTTAGCCTTACTGGAGGCTGGTGCCGATCCCCACTTAAAAACATTTAAGCAAGTTCCTACCTTTTTATTTGCCATCTGTATGGGCGAACCGACTGTCATCAAAAAGTTCCTGGCCATGGGCGTAGATCCCAATTCCGCAGACAGGGACGGCCACACTGCGTTGATGATCGCAGCCTTTTACGGCAACGAACCTGTCATGAAAATGCTTATTAAGGCTGGGGCGGATCCCGATCAGTTGGATCATGACGGCTTTGATGCCCTTTTCTACGCCGAACAAAACTGTCAGGCCGACCTGGCCAGATCCATCTTTTCTCAACACAAGTAGGAACCATGACCGAGAATCAAACTGTTCAGATCCAAAAAATGAAGGCCTGTAATGAGAATTGGTTCCAGATGCAGGGCAATGATCGGGTTCGATTCTGTTCACATTGTGCCAAGCATGTTCATAACCTGGATCAGATGACGCCCGAAAACATTCAGGCGATTACCCAATCCTTGAACGGCCCGGTCTGTGTGCGGATGGTCCTGCCACCACTTCCCAGGCAGCAATTAACAAAAAGCGGGTCTAAATTGCCCAAACTTCTGGCCGGGTCCTGGCTCCTGGCTGGCAGCATGTGGGCGGGTCAGATGGGGACGCATCTTACCTTGGACCCCGGTTGGGTCCAAACAGACAACGACTCAATTGCTTCAACACGGTCTCATTTGGATTTGACACAGGGCCCCCATTCGGTTCGAGGAATAGTTACGGAAATTCGGGCGGACGAGCAAGGTCAACAGGCAAAACTGGCTGTTTCCGACATGAAAGTGTATTTAAAAGATGGATGCGATCAAATCATAGGCCAGGTGTGGACAGATCAGCAGGGTCAATATGAATTCAGCGGTATCCCGCTTGGCCGCTTCTCGCTGGAATTTGATGCCGGCACTGAATCGGATCGTGAAGTGCTTGAGTTTCTGTCCCAGGAGCCTAAAAAAAGTATCCGAGATGTGGAAATAGGTACTTTTTGGGTCGGTGAAGTTGGAATATCTCCAGATATGGTAGAAGCCTGGCTGTTTAATTCTCGAGATTTTTATCAGCATCAATCCGGGAAATGCAGCAAGGAGGAATTTGGCCTTGCGGACGACTCATACCGCGGTCTAAATGAAGCGTTTCGGGTTCCTAAGCTGGTGAGCATGGCCCTAGAGAAAAAAACCAAAAATAGTCAATTGGAGCCGGGCGATTTGGATCCCAATGAACGGGATCAGTATGGAAATTCATGGTTTTTGTCTGTCCTGGTTTCGGGCCAGTTTGAACTCGCCCGCGAATATATTAAGAAGGGTGCCGATGTAAAAGGCGAAACGAGTGCGCACGTACCTTACTTGTTCTACGCGGCACGGATGGGTGACCCCGACCTGGTCCAGGCCATGTTGAATCACGGCGCCGACCCCAACGCGACCGATAAAAGTGGACACACCGCCCTGATGGTGGCTGCCTATTACGGCTACCCGTCCGTGGTCGATCTGCTTCAGAAAGCCGGAGCCCAATTGGACGCAAAAGATATAAACGGATTAGACGCCGCCTTTTACGCCAAACAAAACTGCAAATAGTCCAAAAAATTTCCAACCCCCAGCGGGGTAAAAGATCAATTGCCAAGATAGGTCGGTGGAATTAGGTTCGGGTCCCACCCTTCAATTTTGCCACCGACCAACCCTAGGCTATGGGTATGCAACACCGCTGGTGTTGGCAACACGCGAAACCTTACGTGTCTGGGGATGCCTCGAAGGTGCTGGTCACTACTTCACCCCACGCACCACATACAGTCCACGCCTGCGTTCTACCTCAAAAAAGCTCAGCCTTAATTCCTGGCACCAACGGATGATTTCGCGCTTAAAAACCGGTCGTTCATAGGTGGCTGACAGCCAATCGAAGGTGTCTAAAACCGCCCATTCCCGCCATTGTTTTTCGTTGTTCAGGCTGAGGTTCTGGCGCCAATTGGCGACCGGAACCATGCGCGCCAAATAGGCGCCAATAACCGGTAATTTATGAAAGCCGTTGCTGATCGGTAGGAGATAGGGAACCGCACGTTCCACTCGCCGGTACAATTTTTGTGGATTCATTTTGCGGGTAAAAGGCCTGATCAACACACGCGGGTGCAGGAAGGAGTAAGGTGCGGCGTAGACATCG
Organism: Acidobacteriota bacterium; assembly: GCA_020637335.1. Classification (GTDB taxonomy): domain Bacteria; phylum Acidobacteriota; class Holophagae; order Acanthopleuribacterales; family Acanthopleuribacteraceae; genus JACJWC01. The sequence continues at coordinate 240,011 of JACJWC010000008.1, forward strand.
AAGCAAAATCGCCCACCTTTTTTGAGCGGTTCCAACAAACATTGGAAAGTTTTCTGGACGTTTGGCGTGTGTTGCAGGACACCCAAACAAACACAATAATCGACACTTTCTTGCGGAATGGGCAGGTCGTAAATGCTCGCTTGAAAAAACCGAACATTGGGGTAGTGATGATTGTTTTGGTAATTGGCCATAACCGCTTCGCTTAAATCAAAGGTCAGCAGGTCACAGCCGGTTTGGGCAAGTATTTCTGTAAACCGGCCGGCACCGCTACCACACTCAAGCACTGTTCTACCTTTTAACGACTCAGCGCTCCATCCGGATTGCGCATAGAGCCGGTCGCGACTGATCGATTTCCCGGAATGGGAATCCAACTGCGTTTTGGCGTGACGTTGCCACTGAAACCCAAAATTCTCGCTGTACGCAGAATCGCTGAAGCGCCACACCCCGTCCTGAAGGGGGTAGGTTTTTTGGCAACGGGTGCAGGAAAAGCTCTGCAAAGGGATTAGGCAATCGGGGCATATAAATGTGACAGACATGAATCATCCTTGAAAAATGGTGGGATGAATCTCTCCCTCAGTCAGCTGCCATGCGGCCAACTTTCGGGGTAGAAAAACAACCATTATCTGTCAATGCAAAGGTTGCTTCTTTGTTGTAAATGCATGGAACTAAATAAATTAATGTTGAGGAATTCGCGATTGTGGGTGCCCAGGCGCTGTCTCTCGAAAAGGTGAGTTCGCAGACGCCTTCTCACCTCAATGTTCAGCGCGTGTCCCTCGACACGGAGACAAGCAAAAAGGCCCGCGATTGCTGCTGCTCATACGTCTTATTATGGGTTTAGATCACGTATTGTTGAACCGCCTGGGCGATTCGATTTGGGGATGCGACCTTCGTCCGAGGATTAGCCGGTGGAATTAGGTTCGGGTCCCACCTTGTGTTTCTGCCACCGACCAACCCTTGGCTATGGATGTACAACGCCGCTGGTGATGCTGATTGGCGGGATCCAATTGGTGTGAAATGGTCTGGATTTGTGGTTCAAATTTGTTTGGGGTTCAAGGAACCGCAACGCGTTGCCTGCGCGAATACGCCCCCAATGAATTCAAATGCCTAGGGAATCAAAAACTGTTGTGTGAATCGCTTGAATTAAATTCTCCAACTGACCAGGTGGGGCGCTTTCCATCGGCTGGAAATGGGCGCCATGGCCCAAATAATCTGCTGGACCCAGTTGCGGTAGGTACACGCTGGATGGGTTTTCGGATGCCGCATTGCTGACCCAGACCCGACAAGCGTCCTGGCAAGTGCGATTCGGACAGGCATTGGTGTTGAAGAAATCGATCGGCAGCGGGTAATAGGCAATCTGGTGGCCCAGGTCCGCTGCAAATTCAGGGCGCAGAATGATGGAATTGGCCTGATCCGAACATGGGAACAACACGCGGTGACGCTCACTTGCAATCGGCACTTCATCTGGGATCACTTCAAGCTGATTGTCAGCGGTAACCCAAATGTCTTCCAATTGGCCCCAAAAACTTTCGCCGTGTTCGATCATGGTATTGGCCCAGCCAAATTCCAGGCGGATGCCCCGTCGACGCGCTTCAATTTGGTTCCCACTCACCACGGCCCTCTTGATGTTGCCTTGGCCGAGGAAAATGCCATCGCCGCAATCGCTGATTTGATTGTTTTGGATCAGAATGTCCGCGCTGTCACCCCATTGGCCGCGCACGACCTTGATGCCTTCGTAAACGGGTCGGTAGGGCAATATCCCATCGGGCCCGCGGTTATCATCGGCAAAGGGATTTTCCCGATCGCGGTCGACCGTGAACACGCGATTGTTCTCCACCACGGCCTCGCGCATGGCCCCACCAAAGTGGATACCGGTCTGGCCGCTGTTGCGCACATCGTTGTCGCGCACCAGGACTTCGGAAAAACGGTCCAGGTTAATGCCGCGTGCCCGCGCCCCGTCGATCTGATTGGATTCGATCCAAACACGTTTGCCGTTGCTGGCCACGATTCCCTGAGTGGAGAAATGGAAGAGATGACAGTTGCGCACGCGGATTCCATCCAGGTCCTCGCAGGAAATACCCTGATTTGCATAAAAAAAGGCGCTATTTGCAACGTCCAAGGTCCAGCCCGTTTGGGGTCGCCCTTTAAACATCGAAATACAGGCATTTAGGTAGCGAAAATCCATGTTCTCGATGTGTAGCGATCCGCCGTAAAGGCTCAGAATACCGTTGGGCACATTTTGGTAAACATAACGATAGTAGGTCCGGGTACCGACCATAAATGGCTGGGCCTGACCACTCACTTCGGGCAGGTTCGCCTCTGAGGGATCGCCGCCCCAAATGGCAAAATCCCGTAATTGGCCCGGACCACGCCCCCACAGGAGCAGATTGGTTGTGGAATTGTCCGGGCTACCCGGTTTAAAGGCGTAGCTACCAAGCACCAGGGATTGGTTAGAACCTTGCCCGATCACACTTACCGGACAACTCAAGTTGGAAAGGGTGATGGTGGACCGCATAACGCCCACCGGTAACTCCAATACTTGAGCGGATGCGGGTTGTTCCAATAGGTAGTAGTTATTGAGATCCTCAAAAAAACCTGAATCGGATTCCAGGTCCCAGCTCCCTGCAGCCGGCGTGCCTAACCGAAAGCCTTGGGGGTAAAACGGGTGAATGACCCGCGGTTCTGCATCTTCGCGAAAAGCGGATTGCGGGTATGCGGAACGGCTGAAATGGGCAATTACTCCGGACCAGGCCGTACTTCCACCACCTTGAATATTGCCCGTGATGCGGTAAATGCCGCCCGTTTGCCCGCCATTCACCGCGATTATGCCGGTGTTGCGGTCAAAATCCAAGCGCACAGATGGATCAGAGAGCCACACGAATTTAGGGCTTATCCCAGCGCGGTCAGTAGCGCTTCCGCTGATCGTGAATTTCAGACGCTCTGCGCGTATGATTAGGTTCTGTGCTGTGGTTAGTCGCAAACCCGTTAGCGGAATTTGGCCACTCATCTGGTCAGCAAAAATCAAATGGACCCAATCGCCGATCTCGGTTTGGCTCATTTGATCGTAGCTTATTTGAACCAGCGGTTCCGCAGCGCTCAAAGTCATCTGGTTATTGGTTTCAATTTGTTCTGGAATGGCATTCGACGGGTCTAAGTGCAGAGAATAGGTCGCCTGTGAATTTGGTGGCAGATCCAAGCTAAAAGACTGGATTTCGTCCGGGGCTAAGGCACTGAGCCAAACCGTTTCCACGAGCTGGTCGCCCATCGAGACATTGACTTGGCATGGCCGTGCGGCAGGGAAATGGCCGCCGTTCTGGACACTGAATCGAACAGCGTTGTGGTCGTTCTCGCAACGGACCTGAAAACTTTGGATTTGTAGATCAGCCGCGGGCACGGGAACGGCTTCGCTCATAGCTGGTTCGCGGTTCTCGTTAAAAGAAAAAGTTGTGCCTAAGATCGAGTTGCGCGGGGACCGGGCAGTTATCGCATTTAGCTCCTCCAAGTCATCGGGCCCAAACAGCTCATCCAAAAGGACCGCTTTGGGTTGAGCGTCCGTCAGGGTAATGGTTTGCATGTCTCTTTGACCGTAAGTGGAAAACAGGGAAAGCTGGACTGGCAAACTCCCGATGTTGTGCGGGGCCACCAAAACGAGGGCCGAAATCCGGTCTGGCAGTCCACTAAAGGAACAGCCATCGGTTGCCTCGGCCAAAGAGACGGCCTGGGTCAGGGCTGGGCTGGGGAAGGCGCGATCGGGTGTCTGTAAAAGCACGAAAAAGGCAGCTTCAACGCCCAAGGGTTCGCCTTCCGGATTGGCAAAGGATTGGATTTGAAGGGCATATCCATCCAAACCGTCGAACAGGGCTTGGGTGGGTTGGGTCCAGATAGATTGTGCTGCTAGCGTAACCTGCATTTTTTGCTGGCTACCTGAACGGGGATAAGCGGTCAACATCACGGTAATGTTTTGGTCATGCGGATTGGTCAGTACAAGTCGCCCCTGGAATTGGGTATTGTTGACCAGCCACGGCGCCCATAATTCTGCAGCATGGCGCTTGGCATCGATGGCTTGGGTCATGGCCGGTTCATTGACCGCATTAAAACCAAAAGCCATGCCGGCCAGGGGTATGTTGGATTCCGCATGGGCCAAAATCGCTGCATGTTCCGGGGCTCCGGGAAATAAGTCGTGTAGCAAAAATGCGCGTGGTTGCCCAGCTTGCACCGTGATGGCCTGCTGGCCTAATCGGCCCGCTTCACCCAACAGAGATAAGGTGATTTGGGTGTTGCCGGATTGTTGCGGCGCAGCAATCACAATGGCGGCCTGGTCGGCGCCCGGCACGTATGTGTAAAGCAGATCGGAAGCAAAGGCGCCAAAGCGGATTGCATTGGCCTTTGCCGGTGAATTGCCGGATGCGGCCAGCCGGTTAAAGGTGGTCAAGCTGGCGGTAATGTCCGGTGCAGATGCGTTTAGGCGGACAGCGAATCCGCCTTCACGGTTGGGGAAAGACACGGTTTGCGTTTGGTGGGGGTACAGATTAATGAATATCGGTTCCAGATCTGCTGCACTGGGCTCCAGCGCGACATCAATGATTTGGTCCCCAGGATTCTCAATCGCGATGAGCGAATCCCATTGTTGCCCATTATTGGCTACCCACGGAAAAAACAGGACCGGTTCCAGGCCACACGCCAAGGTGCTGTTGTTTTGGCGGTAGTACTGGACATATTTGCCTTGGTTCCTCAATTCAGTGAATACATCACAGCTGCTCTCGTCCAAATCGTTGTATTCCAGGAACATTTCATAAGGCCATGTCCCATTCACGGCAAGCGAGGTGAAATGGTTGTAGCCAAGGTTCATGCTGGCGTAACCAGACACGGGCAATTGGCCTGGGATTTCGCCTACGAATCCATTATTTGAAAGATCCATGGCGTACATTTGACTGGCCCATTGCTTTGGCAGCGTTCCGCTCAACTGGTTGTTGTGCAGATCCAATCGGTCCAGATGGGCCAGTTGCGCCAGTCCTTGTGGTAATGGTCCTTGTAAACCGCAATCGGCTATATTTAAAGATGTTAGATGGGACCAGTTAGCCCAATTTTCGGGCAGTTGGGTGTTTAAGGCATTTGATTCCAAGTTTAAATAGGAGAGTTGGTTGGGGCCCAAATCGGAGAGGCTGCCCTGGAACTGGTTGAAACTCAGATCCAAATCATTCAGGTTGGGAAAATCCGCCAATGTGGGCAACGGGCCCGTCAAGAAATTGCTTGTCAGGATTAATGTTTCCAACTGGGTCAATCCCGATAAGCCCTCGGGCCATTGCCCTTGCAGACGGTTACTCCAAAAAAATAGCTCGACCAAGTTGGTATTTAAAACGACCCAATCGGGAATGGTGACAAAGAGATTGTTGCCCAAATTGAGGTGGGTTAGCTGTGGCCAAGCTCGGGCTCCAGCCAAAGCGCTTTCTTCCAGTTTGTTGTGGGATAAATCCAAATTTTGAATGTTAGGTGCCGCAAAAAAATGGCTGTCAATCGAGGTGAGGTCACTTTCGATAACGGCTAAGGTTTCGAGTTGATTCAAGTCGCCCAGGAAACCGGGCAAGCGACCAAGTCCAGGCAATTGAAGGAACAAATCCTGCAATTGGGTTAATTGGGACCAGGAAGAGGGGATCGGGCCTGCAAATCCACTATATAAAAGACTCAGTTTACGCAATTGAACCAACTCAGCCATAAATTCGGGGACTGGCGTTGTCCCTTGGTGTTTGTTTCCGTACAAATAGAGCGATTCCAGTTGGCTCAACTGAACGATGCTTGCGGGCAAGTTCTCAAAGCTTTGCCCATTTAAACGCAAACCAATTACGTGTTCACCGTTTCCGGAAAGGGTGACCCCATACCAGTTTCCTTCGCTGCCGGGCGGTAAAAAGGCTCCGTCCGCGTCGCGCCAACTCCCACTGAAATACAGATCGGACCCCAATTGTGTGGCGATTTCGATCAGAGCAGCCCGTTCCGACGACGGGATTTGGGCCAGGACAGCGGTGGTCAACAGGTTTAGCATCAATAGATTGAGTTTCGGAAACATGGTGTCCTTTCAGAATGAGATCGATTTTGGACGTTCAGCACCTTGTGTGGTTGAAAAAGATTACGCCGGAATCCCTCTTTTCCCTTGCCAGCACGAACTGCCTTTATTATTCGCCCGCACCAAGTTGTATAAACACAGGAGTGACCAAAACGAAGACTCAAGTGATGAAACTATCTGAAGTCTCACAAGAATGAAGTCTCACAAGAATCGAATCATTCCTTGGTCTGCTCGATCTAATCCAGGTGGGGCAAGCGAAGTTTCAAACTGGCGGCCATTTTTTGGCAAAAATCTTCAAACGGTTTGAGGCCTACCAGGTTGGCCAACATACCTTGAAGCAGAACGCGGTTTGGCGATTCCGTGGCCAGGTTTGTGGCCATGATCTGCAGGGATTCTTGAACTTCTAAGCGTTGGTGGTAATCCAGTCCGAATTGGCCAACACGTTGCTGCATTTGAGTGACCCACTCCAACGCTTGAATGCGGCTTTCATTTTGAATCCGCGCATCACGAGCCGAGCGATTCGCGAGCATTTCCGGCTGTAAGACGGGCTCAAAGGTTAAAGAACTCAATCCCTCTGCGACTTGATCCAGAGCCAACATGAGGAAATCCACCACCCGATTAAGGTCAATGTCGAGGCCATCCAAGATGATCAAGGTATGGTATTCGTGCAGAATCCCGTTCAGGATGACCGCCAGGTCAATCACAAAAGACTTGATTTTTTCACCATAGAGAAGAAGCAAAAAATCTTCGCTCAGGACCTGCCATGCTTCACGGGCACGATCGAGAAATTCAAGAAATGCATCGTCCAGTTGGGTAGCAAACTCCTTCAGAATCATCTCGTTAAAAGCTCGATTCTCCATCACGTCTCGAAATTGAAAAACCAATTGGGCGCGCATCTTTTCGCGAGCAAGCATTTGCGGATGATTTTTGATGGCGATGATTTCAGCGCGTAAGTTTTCGTCAATCATGGCCAGGACCGCCAAAGTCAGGGCCTGTTTCGAGGGGAAATGCAGGTAAAGCGCGCCTTTGGAGAGCCCGGCCGTATTTGCGATATCCTGCATCGAAGTCGCGCGAAACCCTTTGTTTTGAAAGAGTTGCTGAGCAGCCTCCAAGATGTCCTGACGTTTCTGACCCACTTGTCACCTCCAGCGGATCATTATACTACTGACTAGCTTGTCATTAAATTTGACTAATTGGTCATAAATTTGTTGACTATTTAATCATTCAGGGCAAAAAATAATGACCAATGGGTCATTATTGATTGGTGGGAGGGTCATATGCAGCTTTTTCCAATTCGTGATTTACGGCGTTTGGTTCGGCTCGGTCAGTTTCGGGGCCGACTTTTTGGCCTGGCTTTGGGCTTGGCCCTACTGGAAACCTGGTTTTCCTTGTGGGTCCCACTCTTGACCCGGGACTTGATCGAAGGGGAAGGGATTCGCACACCGCTCCTGGTTCGTATGGCGCTGGCCCTTGTAGCCCAAGCCTTGGCTGCAGGACTTTGCCATTTCGTTTTGGGTGTTCTTGGCGCGAATTTGGTATACAACATTCGCAGGGTGTTAACCCAGCACATGTTGCGATTGCCGGTCCCCTTTTTTGACCAGCATCGTTCCGGTGAATTGGTGAGCCGAGTTGTGGCGGATACCGATAACCTGAAATCGGTTTTGGCCGATCACCTGGTCCCGTTTCTTTCGGGTTTGGTCTTGATGCTGGGTTCGATTGTGGTCTTGGGCTATTTGGACTGGAAAATGACCATGGTTTTATTGGCTGCCGTGTTGATTGCTTTTATTGCGATGGTTCCGGTAGCCGTACAGTTGAATCGGATTGGCAAAGATACCCAATCCGCAGCAGCCCAATTTTCGGGCCGATTAACGGAAGTCTTCCGCGAAATCCGTCTGGTCAAGGCCTATAATGCCGTGCATATGGAAGGTCAGAAAGCGGCTGAGGGTGTGGGCCAATTGCGAAATTGGGGCATTCAAACGGCCAAAGTTCAAGCCTTGATGAGTCCTCTTGTTTCAATCGTTTTGATGGGCGCAATGGTGGTCATTCTCGGATACGGGGCTTTGCGCGTGCAACAGGGATCGTTG
>JACJWC010000009.1 GCA_020637335.1 Acidobacteriota bacterium
ATGAATGCAGGCGATGTGTGCGTATGCAGATTGGTTTGGTTTTTTGAAACGCTTTAATCAAAACGAACGCTCAGTCGCCCGTTGGGCTCTGGCCAATTTGTGCGACCGTTTTCCCACCCCTCCTGTCGTCGGGGTGGGCTCATGGATCATTCGGCCGCTGGCCTCCGGGTCGATGCTTGACTTGGATTGAAGGGGGACATCTGTATTTTGTTGCTGCGGGCCAGAAATGACGGCCATTCAGCCGTGAGCTACTTGGTTAAGGCTTTCAGGAAGCCCAAAGCGCTAAGGACGGTCAAAGCGGCTGCAACCCAAGCTATCGGCGAGGGATCGCCCTGCCACACGCTGTGGGTAATGAAGCCAAAGCCGGCAGTTAAACCGGCAAAGAGGAATTGTTGACCCAACGCGTAAAATTGACGCGTTCGCTTGTCATAGCCCTCGATGCGGTACTGTAGTTCACCTGCCTCCATTCGGGTCAGGACCCGGCGAATATCTGTCGGCAAGCTGATGGCAGACAAGATCAGGTCTTTGAACAGGCCCAGCATAAAGTCTTTCCAGTCTTTGCCTTTGCCCAGTAAGGCCTCCTGGATGTAGGGTTTGAGAATCTCCATGGGTTTCAGATCGGGATCCAGATGCGTGGCCAGCCCAACCAACAAGAGCAAGGTCCGATGCAGCAGCACCCACTCTTTTGGAACTTGTAACAAGCCCATGAAGTCGCGCATGGAAATATCTAAATCCTTGAGATCGTTCATGATCTCGACCTTGATGCTCACATCACCCTTGATGTCCTTCAAGTTAAACGAGTCGAGGGGAACCTTCTCCAGAAATCGTTTTTGGAAGTAACCAATCAAGCGATCGGCCAGTTCAGGATCGGCTGTTCTGGCGACAAAACCCATTTCATCCAAGCTGCTCAGGATCGCCTGACGATCGGACCGGACCGCGGCGGCGAGAAACTTGGGAATACCCAAACGCATGCCGGAACTCAAATGGGCGATGGCGCCAAAATCCAGAAAGGCTAAGCGACCCTCGGCCAAGACCAAAACGTTGCCCGGATGAGGATCGGCATGATAGACACCGTGCAGAAACACCATGCGGCAGTAGGCATCCAGCATTTTGCGAGCGATCTGTTTCGGGTCCTGGCCCAAATCGCGAATGGCTTGTGCATCCGAAATTTTCACGCCCTCAATGAAATGGGTGGTCAGGATTTTGGGACCACTCAAATCCCTTTCCACCTTGGGAAAAACAATTTCAGGATCGCTGGCGAAACCGGCAGCAACGGCCTGAATATTCTGTGCTTCCACCTGAAAATCCAGCTCTTCTTGGACCATGGCGCGGACCTGCTGGTAAGCGAAGTCAAGGCCTTCCAGCCCAGTGACCCAACCGGCGACCCTCACAAAAAAGCGCATGGTCGCCAGATCCTTTTCGGCAACAGCGGCAATGTGCGGGTGCTGAATCTTAATGGCCACTTGCTGCCCATTTTTGAGGCGAGCCTTATGCACTTGGGCAAGGGAAGCGCTTGCAATCGGATTCGGATCGAAAAAATCGATACGGGCAAGGGCTGATTCGGACAACTGCGAATGCATTAGCGATTCCAGTTGATCTAAGGGCGAGAGTGGCGCGTGATCCTGCATACAAGCCAGTTCTTCTCGAAAATCTTCAGGTAGGAAATTGCTCATGATGCTGAGCATTTGACCCACTTTGATGTACAGCCCTTTGACCCGACCCATCATGCGGGCCAAGCGCAGCGCATTACGACGATGCACTTCGGGCATCCTTGCCCTTTTCCTGGTGGCACCGCCTAAAAAGCCCAACAGGTGAATGGCTGCATAACTCAGTAGGATGCGAAAGCCAGTGGCGTAAATTCGCAGAAAACGCCACTTGGGCAGCAGCGCAGCAGGCTTTGCCGATGGCTGGGCAGGAATATCCATAAATGTCGCCTCCGATGATTCATTATACGGGCTGGCAAGCGGCAAGATTCCAGAGGCAAGGTTCAAGGGTGTTGGGTGGTGGCTTGATTTCAGTAATTTTTTGGTCGGACTGGCAGTCCGAACCACGCTTGGAGGGAAACGGGTGCTAGTGCATTTTGCAGCGTTGGCAAAGCGTTCCAGGCATTAAACCTTTTGGATGCCTGAATTGTCTGGCGAGGGCAGGGGGGCGTTATGCTTGGACTGCTGCTTTATCTCCTTTGGCTGCCTCAACTGGCAGATTACGACCCGCTGCTGGTTACGGGCCCTGAGCCAGTTGCAATAGATCTTCTGGTTTGGGACCAAAAACGCAACCGTGAAATACCCATTCGGGTGCGCCTGCCCCAAGCGTCAAATGCGCCCATTGTTTTGTTTAGCCATGGATTAGGTGGGTCGCGAACCAACAATGCTTTTCTCGCAATTCACTGGGCGAAACGCGGATATGTGACGGTCTTTTTGCAACATCCTGGCAGCGATGAATCGGTCTGGCGCGAGCTTCCACCTTCCCAACGTTATGCCGCTATGAAAGACGCAGCAAGTGCCAAGAACTTGAAATTACGCACAGAGGATGTTCCGGCCGTTCTGGACCAACTCGCGATCTGGAACCATGAGGCCACCCACCGACTCTACCAGGCGATGGACCTGAACCGAATCGGTATGTCCGGTCACTCGTTCGGTGCGGGTACCAGCCAGGCCGTGGGTGGACAGTGGTACCCGTTAGTCCGGTCAAGGTGGTGGGAATCGCGCATCGATGCGGCCGTCATGTTCAGTCCGAGCGCGCCGCAACGCGGGGACCTTAAAAAGGCTTTTGGGTCTGTTTCCATCCCTTGGTTTCTGTTTACGGGAACCGAGGATGATTCACCGATTGGCGGCCAATCCGCGGCCGATCGGTTGAAGGTCTTCCCTGCCCTTCCTCCCGGTGATAAATACGAGTGTGTTCTTTTTGGCGCCCGTCATAGTGCATTTGGGGACCGCGATCTCCCGGGCGATTCAGGCCGAAACCCCAACCATCACCGCATCCTGCTCGCCTTCACGACCGCCTACTGGGACGCCTATCTCAAGCAAAATCCCGCCGCATTGGTCTGGCTTCAAGGTCCCTCCGCTCGTGCGCTTTTACAATCGGGAGATACATTCCAATTTAAATGACTATTCGATGGTGAAACCGAGCATGTGTTCACCGGCGCCATCGCCCAACAACTCGAAACCGGCAACAGGCGTTGCACTGGTCAAGCGAATCCAGGCGATTCCGCTGGCTTGGGGAAAGAGATCCGACACCAGATAAACCTGCTTTTGGTGTGCGCTAAAAGACAGATCTCGGGTGGCGATAATCTGGCCGGCAGCGTTGTAAGCAGAGAACTGCAGAACGCTGGCGGAGGCCTCCAAATTAACCACCGCAATGCCGGTCCAACGACCTTGATCTGACCAGACAACCGGGAAATCCAAGGTTTTTGAACCGCCGCGTACCGCATTGAGGCCGGCCAGACGCCGAGTATCCTGACTGCTGCCAAACAGCTCGTAACCCATGATTTGCCCATCTGTTTTGAGCTGGATCCAACTGATCGGATCACTGGTTTTCATCAACTCGTTAGCCAAACCAATCTTCTTTTCACCCGCAGTTAAGGTATAAGGTGCCGAGGCGACCAACTCGCCTGCATCGTTGTATCCTTGAAGAACCAAGGTGCTCGAGCCTCCGCCCAGGTTGACAAAGGCAAGGCCCGTCCAAAATGCTGTTAGGTCCTTGGCAATGTGAGGGAAATAAATATCCTGTTGGACATAGAAGTGGTTCGGGTTCTTTTGGCGTAGTGAGGTCAGCTCCAGGGATGCCGTCTGGTCGGGCCCATCGTTACGGCCAAACAATTCCACCCCCGTCCAAACGGGAGCATCGCCCATTTCATAAACGCGGCCCCATTCTGCCAGGGTTCCACCCGGCATCCATTCGTTGAGACGTACCCGACGATGTTGGTAGCCCTCGCTTACACCTTCCAGGTAGAAATCGCCAGTGGGCGACTGGAAATGGGGTTCGATCTGACTATCGCTGGCGTTGACGGCTGAGATTTGGGTGTACCAAACACCCGTATCCTTGGCGATATGGGGAATAACGAGCTCATGTAACGGCTGAACACTGGCCGAATCGGCATAGCCGGTTTTGCCATCGGTAGAAACGGTCAGGCATAAGCCCTTTAATGCGTGATCAGATAGGACGCGCACCCAGGCGATCTGTTCATTCACATTGGAAAACAATTGGGCTGCTGGTTTCTCCAATTGGCTCAATGCCCCAATGCTGGTTTGGAACTGACCAAGCACCAGACCGTGACGGTTACGCGCTTCCATGGTGACGTTTGCAATTTCCGGACTGGGATTCAGAAGCACCAGGTTGGATTGGTACAAATCGTCATTGCGTACCTCGGGAAAAATGAGACGGGGAATGACCTGACGCAGGCCTAAGCCGAACTGCAGATCGCCCTTTTTGGAATCGTCCTCAATAAAAAAACGCAGGAAATACGTGCCCGGTTGGCTGGCAACAAATGAAAAAGGATGGACACGACCTGACGCTAACCGTTCCGCATGAACTTTGCGATCCGCATTAAACACTTCGGCTAAAACATCCTGGCCGGCTGTACTGCGCAAGTCCACGTCAAGCAGGGTGGTTTCCCCGGCCTGAGTGACCTGGAACTGGTACCAATCCTCGCGATCATCGCTGTCCAGTTTCAGGGCAGAGTATTGTCCGGACCCCAACAAGGCTGCCTGTTCACGCGTGTTGTTGGGCTCAAAATCATCACCCGTTCGTTGGGGCATTACTTGAATAAAAATTTGATCGGGTTCCTGGACTTCCGTGCCGAAATTGCTGAACCCACTCATGGTCAAAATATAGGTACCGACTGATCCCAGAGAAAAGGAAATGTCGTATTCAATGCTCTGGAGCGTCAGATTGAGCCCAGATGGGCTTTTGATGTTCCATTTCGTGTAGTAATACGGCTCCTGATACAGCTGGCTGGAATCCGTCACCGGAAAAAAATTGCGGTCATGGATAAAACCACCCAGCGAAATCACGCCATCCACTTCCATGCTGAACGAGGCGGGGCTGGGATCAGTCAATGTTGTCTCGGGGAAAATATTGGGATCGAAAACGTAAAGCCATAAGCGTTGCGGTTCAGGTGAAGGCACGCCATTGGCAATCAGGTTCAAGCTAAGCTCAATGACGCCTGCCCGCTCCAAAGGGAGATCGGGCACACTTGCCTGAGTGGATTGAAAAAAAGGTTCGTTCTGATCCAGGTAGCGCATGGACCATTGGTAAGTCGGATTAACCGTACCAGCGTCCAATTGGGCATTGATAGCATAAGATCCGCCCATCGCTTGGTAATCAGTATGGTCCTGTTCAAAACCATTGATTTTGGCCAACGGCGGTTTTTGGGTTTGGTAAACAAAGACGCGGAACACAATCGGCAGATCGGCAGGTTGACCAGATGCATCTATTGCCAGCGCCTCGATTTGAGTCAAGACCGAAGCGTTTCCCGTTGGAAAAGCAGGAACGCTGATGGTCTGATTCAGTTGGGCTGTTTCTTTAAGGAACCGTCCGTCCTGGAACCACAAGACCCGAACCGATTCATCCTCAAAATCATCGACCTCAAGCTCAAATATCTGGCTGGTATTCTGCTGAACAATGCGACGTTGGGTGCCTTGTAAGGTCAAATCAGGCGGGAAATTATCGTTGGGTGTTTGAACGGCAATGAAACGGTAATCCAGCTCTGTACCCGCGCTTACTTGGGCGAGTTTATACAGACCAGGTTCTGGCATCACAACTTGACCCGGATTTGCGCCCATTAGGATCCGATCCGGTGCTGCTTGATGCAAGGCTTGAATCCGCCAGGAAATTTGTGGGTCGTTGGTTTTGCTGGCCAAGACAATGGTTTCACCAACTTGAATAGTGGCGTGGCGAACGGGTTGAGCAATTTGCGCCCAAACCATTCCCGAAATCCAAACGAATCCCATCCACAACGATTTACATTTCATGAGCATCCATCCTGAACATACGCGCTGCCGTATTGTGAGTTGCATCCCCTGAAAACGACAGAAAAAAGCCAGGAATTGTAAGCGAAAACACGCCACTCAAGGCAGATTGGGTCAGGCTATCCAAAATTCAGGTTGGAGGGCGTAAATCTTTGGCAAAGCAAGCACTGGAGCGCCTGTAAACGCAGTAGACTGAATTCAGGAAAAAGGAGGTGTAATATGTCGCTTTTCCCTCTCCTTTTACTGGCCATTACATTGATTTCAGCGGTTTTGATCCTGGGCAATTGGCGCTGGCAACACAAAACCAAAGCGCGATTACTAAGGTTTGATTTGAAACCCAAAGCGGTGAGGAACGGCCATGAATCTATCCCCCACTGTGTGAACCGCTACCTGGAATCCGTAATGCCGCAAGAAGCACACTTTGAATCGGTTATTCTGACCCATCGCGGCTTTTTTAACATGGCCGAGAAGGGCCAAAACTGGAAGGCTTTCCGCTCACAGCAATGGGTTGCGCCCAACGCATACCAGTTCCTCTGGGATGGACGAATTCAGATTCTGCCCGGCTTAACGGTTCAGGTCCATGACGGCCTGATTGGTGAGCTAGGCATCCTACAAGCGCAATTGGCAGGTTGGATCCCCCTGGCTTACCAAAATGACCGCGCCACGCTGGCCCAAGGCGAATTGTTACGCTTCCTGGCCGAGTCGGTCTGGTATCCCTGGATGCTGAAACCCGAAAATGGCGTTTCCTGGCAAGCAATCGGCGAAAACAAGGCCGAAGCTAGCATATGCTTGGGTTCCAACCGAGTCTCTCTGGTCTTTGAATTTGGTGATGATGGAAAAGTTTTGAGCGTTTTTTGCCACGATCGCCCGCGTCTGGTAGCCGGGAAACCGCAGCCTACCCCTTGGTTCGGTCGGTTCTGGGATTATCGGGAGTTCAACGGCTTTTGCCTACCGCATGCCGGTGAAGTGGCGTGGGTCATTGATGGTCAGGAACATCCATATTGGCGGGGAACCCTCGAGACGGTCGAATATGCCCAATCGGCAGAGAGGCAAGTGGGGTTTGGCGTCAAAAAGGCCTCTAGTATCCATCACGCCTTTGGTCACGATCACGAAGCACACCATCCCAGCTAATTTGCTTCACCGATTGCGGCCGAAGAAAATGATTTGCAGTTGCTAGGTCGGCTCTCACGCGAAGGCGCGAAGCCCGGAAAGGATAATCGCATTTTCTGGCAATGGCGAAAAACTAATTCTGGTGTTTGGGAAATTTATCGCACACGAAGGCACGAAGCCACGAAGCATTTATTGGGCTATCTTTGATTGACTGCATGTCCCATGTTTGCAGGTGGTTCGCTGTCAAGCCGCCAGATTATTTGTCCATTATTTAAGCGAGATTTATCTGCCCGGCTAAGCAACCGGCGTCACATGTTTTTCTTCGTGTCTTAGCGGCCTCGTGTGAGCCATGCAAAGTGGCACTCGCACACGAAGGCACGAAGCCACGAAGCATTTTTTTGGGCGATCTTTGACTGACTGCATGTCCCATCTTTGCGGGTAGCTCGCTGCCAAGCCGCCAGATTATTTGTCCATAATTTAAGCGAAATTTATCTGCCCGGCTAAGCAACCAGCGTCACATGTTTTTCTTCGTGTCTTAGCGGCTTCGTGTGAGACCTGCTAAGTAGTGGCCTTGAAGGCTCACACGAAGGCACGAAGCCACGAAGCATTTTTTTGGGCGATCTTAAACTGACTGCATGTCCCATCTTTGCGGGTAGCTCGCTGACAAGCCGCCTGATTATTTGTCCATTATTTAAGCGAGATTTATCTGCCCGGCTAAGCAACCGGCGCCACATGTTTTTCTTCGTGTCTTAGCGGCTTCGTGTGAGCCATGCAAAGTGGCACACGCACACGAAGGCACGAAGCCACGAAGAGTTTTTTGCGCCATCTTTGATTGACTGCATGTCCCATCTTTGCGGGTAGCTCGCTGCCAAGCCGCCAGATTATTTGGCCATGATTGGGCGAGGTTCGGCAGACTGGTAAGCAAACCAGCCACATGTTTTTAGGGCAGGATGTCGTAGAGGGTGATTTCGTTTTCGGCTTGCGGGCGGAACTGGTTCAGCAGTTGGGGAAGGCTCAGATTGGGTCGCAAAAGACTGGTTCCCCCGTGTTCATAAATGGTGCGGATCCCAAAGGGGTAACGCCGGACGATGGCCAAATCCAATGGGTGCAGACAATCGTCATCGGGCTGGTTAAGCTGTGCGCCACTTTTAAGTGCACTTTCCACCCGCCAATCCTGTTTCTCTAAAATCGCTTCCCTCAATACCTCGTTGGGAAATTCGAAAATATCTTCCCGGTCGAAGTCTTCTGGGAAGGGTAATCTTTCTTTAAACCAATAGGCGACTACCTCAGTACAGGAATTGTCCCAGGCCGCTTCAATCGGTAACTCTCCATCCTTATTATCGGCACCAGGGTCAGCACCAGCGGCCAAAAGCAACTTAGCAGATTCCATCTGGCAGGATGCCAACGCTGTGTGCAGGGATTTATTGAGATCCAGTGCAACCTGATTGGATTTGGCCCAGTCCAGCCAAACCGGAATTAATTGCGTTTGGCCGGATTCTATTGCCATTTCCAATCCCGAATCAAAATCGGATTCCTCCCAATCATCAAGGTTGGCATCCAATGCGAAACGAAGCATCGAATGGTCATTAATCCATTCCAAACAGCTGGAAAAAAATTCGTGATGATGCTGGCCAGACTGCCAAAGATGTTTCACCCAACTCACATTGCTGGATCGCAAGGCCAACTGAAAAGTGTGGGGCGTAACAGGACATCCCCGCTTCCACAAAGACCAACCCAATTCAAAATAATTGCGCTCTAAAGCGTAATCCAAAGCTGTTTGGCCCAAAAAATCCCGAGCGCCAATATTAGCGCCTTTGGAAAGGAGATGGTTTACCGCTTTAACCAGCCCAAACTTGGCGGCAAAAAGTAATGGGGTTTCTTCGGCCATTTCTGCCCCCTCAACTGGCAAGCCAAAAGAGAGCAAAGTATCCAGCGCATCAAGATCTTGAACAAAAACAGCATAATACAGACTGTTAAGACCATAATCGTTCACAGCAAAAGGATCAGCGCCTGATTCGAGTAGTTCAAGGACCGGCCCACCATTTGCTGCGGCAAACATCAACACTGTTTCATTTTTTGCGTTTCGTTTAGTAATGGCATCAGCCCGGTGCACTGGGTCCAGCACCGTTTGCCAATGGCCATCAAAGGCTTCAGAGAACAGCGACTGGTCACAGCTGACCTGCACGGGGACCTGCCAATTGATCGGCCCATTTGCACAGTTCAATCTGAGGACCTCAGTGGGCGGAAACGCCGTTAAGTTCAACGTGTAATCAAGAGCGGCAAGCGTTTTCCCATCTACAGTCAGCGGGGTCATACCTGCAACAGACGCCGTAATTTCCTCAATTTCCTGACCCGGGAGGAGTGGCTGATTGACTTTGCCGTCTGCATCTGAAATCCAAATTTTAAAACCCGGAAAACCAATTAATTGAATCCTGATAACCGCGCCGGGCACACTGGTCCAGTCCTCCATTAGCCGCCAAGCATTTTCGGCGGGTATCGTTCGGTCCTGGCAATTGGGTAATACCCACGTCCCTTCTTTCCCTCGGATCTCGATGGGTTTGGGGTCTTGCCAAAAAAGCCACAACCAAATCAGCATTGCCTACTCCAACCGTTTTATCAGAAATAAGCACAAATAGAGCCACAATGAAAAACCAAAAAATTCATTGAAAGAACAGGCCGGTATGTCAAACGGGCTGGACCCCGTTTTTTCTTCGTGTCTTAGCGGCTTCGTGTGAGGCCTGCCAAGTAGTGGCCTTGAAGGCTCACACGAAACCACCCAATCCACACTATCCGCATTTATCCAAGTCAAGCATCGTCCAGGAGGCCAGAGGCCGATTGACCTGTGAGCCCACACCGACGGAGGAGGTGTGGGATAAAGCGACCCCCCAAATCGGGGAGCCCGGAAGGGCGATTGAAGGCCGGATGAGACCAACAACGCGGAATAATTCGGGGAATCAAACAAACCATCGCATGAAAAAAGGGAAATGTGGACACAAACTGACTAAGTTGGTTTTCTGATACGTGGTAATCAAAAAGGGCGCTCAGTCGCCCGCTGGGCTCTGGCCTGCGTGTTCCACAGTTTTCCCACCCCTCCTGTCGTCGGGGTGGGCTCATGGATCATTCGGCCACTGGCCTCCAGGTAAATGCTTGATTTGCCTTAAGTCCGATGGTTGCTTGGTTTTGGGCATTGACCAGGTTAAACAACCTGGTCCACGATTGGCGTTGCCACGACCCGGGTTATTTCGTTGCGTCGACGTTTTGAGCGAGATTTTGGGGCTATTTTCAGATCATGCTGCCAAACAGCCACACAATCTCGTTGCGACAAAATGGGGGCGAAGGGTGATTGTTGCCCATGTGGCCAAACCTTGGCTACCTCACCATTCTCTTCTTTGCGGGCTTAGCGGCTTTGCGTGAATGACACATCTGGGCACGTAGTTTGACCAAAGCACAATAGATAAAATTTGGCACGGCGTGTGTCGACCCGGGTCGGTAACCCGGGCCACATTTTTGCCTAAGCGAACTTGGCACCTTCGCGTGATTTCCTTTTCGCGCAGAGATCGGTTAGCCGATCGCGGCGGGACCGCGTTCACCTGTCCGGATATTGAGACAATCGATCAGGTCCTGGACGAATATGATGCCATCGCCCACTTCTCCAGTTTGACCACCCTCAATCAGAGCACCGATCGTTGCATCGAGAAACGCGTCGTTAACGCCGATCTCAATGCGGACCTTCTTCAGCAGGTCGACCTCCAGATCGGAACCGCGGTAGTGTTCATGGTACCCGCGTTGTTGACCGCAACCGATCGCATTGGTCACCGAGATTTTGTAGATTTGCCGTTCAAACAGTGCTTTTTTGACAGCGGTTAAACGGTCGGGTCGGATGTATGCAACCACGAGTTTCATTTCAACCCTCCTTATTGCGTCGTAAAGAATTGGAAACCGGTATAGGCTTCCATGCCGTGTTCGCCCAGGTCCAACCCTTCAAGCTCTTCACTTTCACTGACCCGTAAGCCCAATACCTTCTTAATGCAGAAAAACAACGTTCCCGAGGTCAGCAGACAAAACCCACCAATAGCCGCCACGCCAAGCAATTGGGTCCAAAAAGTATGTTGTGGATTGGTGCTGAACAGACCCACGGCCAGGGTTCCCCAAATGCCACAGACCAGATGGACCGAAATGGCACCGACCGGATCATCCATTTTCAGAAAATCCAAAAACACGACCGAAAAGACGACCAAGACACCCGCAATAAAACCAATCGCAACGGCCGCCACCACACTGACCGTATCCGCTCCGGCGGTAATGCCAACCAATCCGGCCAGTGACCCATTGAGCACCATCGACAAGTCCGGTTTGCGTTGCCAGATCCAGGAAACAGCCATAGCACCGATGATCCCGGAGGCGGCAGCCAGGGTCGTCGTGACAAATACAAAGGAAACAGCATTGGGATCTGCAGAAAGGACGGATCCGCCATTAAATCCGAACCAACCCAACCACAACAGAAACGCACCAATCGTGGCCAGGGGCATATTGTGACCCATGATCGGTTTTACCTTACCATTGGCGTATTTGCCCATGCGTGGCCCCAACATCCAAACCCCAACCAGGGCCGCCCATCCGCCGACCGAATGAACTAAAGTCGATCCAGCAAAATCGTAAAAACCCTCGGCTTTTAACCAACCGCCACCCCAATGCCACGACCCGGTGATGGGATAAACCAAAGCCACATAAATCAGCGAAAACAACAGGAAGGAGCCCAACTTGACCCGTTCTGCGACGGCACCGGAAACAATTGTCGCCGCCGTTGCCGCGAACATGGCCTGAAACAGGAAATCGGTCCAATAGGTGTACGCACCATTAGCGTAGGCGATTTGATCGTAATTGAGCGGCAGGCCAATGCCCATCCCTGAAAAGCCGAGCACCCCGGAAATCCGCCAGGCTTCACCCGGGTACATCATGTTGAATCCGCATAGGGCAAAAGTCAGAAGGCCGATGGCAATAATGCCCGTATTTTTAAAGAGGATGTTGACCGTGTTCTTGGCCCGGGTCAGGCCCGCCTCCAAACACGCAAACCCCAAGTGCATGATAAAGACCAGAAAAGTAGCAACCAACATCCAGGTATTGTTAACAGTCAGGATCTCCAGATTGGGCATCGGGGCAGGCGTTGGCTCCACCCACATCGATAGAGACAGCGCCAAAAATTGGCATTCTCCAAGCAGCATAAACCCTCCTCACGGGTAATAGGCCGCTTAGAACAAAGCGCGGGCCACCATCTACATATCTATTAAAACAAGAGATTTACGATGACAACGAAACTCATCTGGAACTGCTGAGGTTGAATTTTCCTACATTTTTGTAGGACTATAAAAGTGGGAGAACGCCGATGCTGGAAAACGATAATGGGGCTTTGAGCCTGCTCGACACTGTGCGCAAGATCCTGGACCGGGCCGATGATCGGACCGAGGCGCTTAATCCAGTGCTGGTTGCTTTGGGCCAGTACTTGGGGCGTAGCCGAGTGGCCTTATCGCTGTTGAACCAGGATCAGGGCGAGATTGTTATGGAGTCGGCCCATGGCCTTTCGCGCGAGCAGATGAAAGCCGGCCGTTACAAGCTGGGTGAAGGTGTGACTGGCCGGGTAATCGCCAGCGGAAAACCGGAACTCATCGCGGACATCCGCAAAAGTGCGGAATTCCTGCACCGCACCATTGCCTCCGGCTTTAGTGAAGAGTCCCCCTGCAGTTTTTTGTGTGTGCCCGTCTTTTTGGAACGCAAGGTGATTGGATCGTTAAGCGCTGTTTTGGATCAACAGGCACAACCCGATTTGGAAGCACATCTGCGGCTCATGTCGATCCTGTCGGCCATGATGGCTCAAGCCGTCAGGCAACGCCAACTTCAACGCGAGGAGGCGCGGCTCAAAGCCGAATATGACCGACTGCAAGACCAGCAAAAGGCACGATACCGGCCTGCCAACATCATCGGCACCAGCAAAGTCATGCAGGAAGTTTATGCAGAAATCCTAACCGTTGCCCCCAGCGATGCGACCGTCATGTTGCGCGGTGAGAGTGGGGTCGGCAAGGAGCTGGTCGCGCATGCAATCCACTATCAGAGCAACCGAGCCAAAGGACCGTTTGTGAAGGTTAATTGCGCCGCTCTGCCGGAGACCATCTTGGAAAGTGAACTGTTTGGCCACGAAAAAGGCGCATTTACGGGCGCTTTACGCCAGCGCCTGGGCCGTTTTGAGCAAGCTCAGGGCGGAACCCTGTTCCTGGACGAGGTCGGCGATTTTTCGCCTTCCATCCAAGTCACCCTTCTGCGTATCTTGCAAGAACGAAGCTTTGAGCGGGTCGGCTCCAATCGCAGTATTCCGGTCGATGTGCGCATTATAGCCGCCACCAATCGCAACCTGGAGGCTATGGTCGAAGAACAAACGTTTCGCCAGGATTTGTATTACCGCTTTAATGTGTTCCCGATCCATGTGCCGCCCTTACGCGAACGCAAAACGGATGTGGTCCTGTTGGCCGATTATTTTGTCGATAAATACGCGCGGGCCAACCGCAAATCGGTGAAACGAATTTCCAGTCCGGCCATCGATTTGTTGATGAGTTACCACTGGCCCGGCAATGTGCGCGAGTTGGAGAACTGTATTGAAAGGGCCGTTCTGTTGGCCAAGGACCAGGTTATCCGGGCCGCCGATTTACCGCCCTCCCTGCAAACCGCAGAAACCAGTGAAACCCGTCATCCTGGCACCCTTGCCTCAGCGCTCGATTCATTGGAACGCGAGTTGATTCTGGACGCGCTCAAAACCACACGCGGCAATATGGCTAGTGCAGCGCGCGAGCTCGGGATCACAGAACGGATCATGGGCCTGCGCATCAAGAAGTACCGCATCCGTCCAAGCGACTACCGCAAGCAGAAACGTTCCGGCCCACCGGCGAATTAAGAATCAGAGAATGTTCACGCCAAACCGCGAAACCCGCGAAGGGGAAAGCAATTGCGATTCAATCCAAATCAAGCATCTTCAGGGAGGCCAGCGGCCGAATGATCCATGAGCCCACTCCGACGACAGGAGGGGTGGGTAATCCCGGCCGAACACAGATGCCAGAGCCCAGCGGGCGACTGAGCGTCCATTTTTGATTTCCATGTTTTAAAATTTCGAATCTAATAACCATCGCCACTTTTCATGCGATGGTTTGCAAGGTTCCACGAATGATTCCCCGTTGTTTGTCCCATTTATCGTTCAATCGCCCGTCCGGGCTCCCTGTTGGGCGGTCTCAATCTGATCTTTACTTTCTTTTTGATTAAACGAACTAACGCCTTAGCTGGCTTGAAAACTCGGGCCCTATTATCTGCCAACCGATCTTTAACCTTTAAACTGGATTGGCCTAACACGGTGGACATTTTCCAAATCCAAGCTTGTCGAAAGGCCTTCTGAGAATGGCTTGGACCCGTTTGAACCAGACAAACCCACCCTAATTCATTTCCTACAAAAATGTAGGATTGAGAAATAAACCCTACAAAAATGTAGATTTTTGCAATTTAAAGGAAGGCTTGCCGTGGAGCGGAATCGCCACGCTCATGCGGGTTTCCGCTGCACGATGGCACCTGGCATCTTTCGTGCCCTTCCCTCTCTTACGCCGCCCCAGCGATTTTGAGGAGTTTTTATGTTTTTGAACCAGCCCCGAGAACATGCTGCTTGTGGTGTCGGGTTCCTCGTTAACCGACACGGACAGGCACGCCATGAAACCTTGACTCGGGCCCTTTCTGCTTTGACGAGGATGGAACATCGCGGCGCGTGTGCTGCGGACAATGTGTCCGGTGACGGGAGCGGGGTCATGACCGAGATCCCCTTCCCTTTTCTTGGATTTGAACCGGGCAGCGTGGCCGTTGCCATGTTGTTTATGCCCGTCGATCCGGGCATGCGCCAAGTGATTTACCAGTTATTTGAAGATACGTTTGCATTCATGGATCTGAAAATTTTGAAATGCCGCGATGTCCCAATTGACCCCGCTGTTTTGGGTCCAATTGCGCGCCAATCCATGCCAGTCATCCGCCAGGCCATCATTTCGCGGCCTAAGGCCTGTCGAACGGATGTGGCTTTTAACCAGCGTCTGTATTTGGCCAAACAGGCGACCCGCAGCAAGGCACGCCAACGCGGGATCAGCAGCGAGCTCTTTTTTGCCTCGCTCTCCACCTCTACGATTGTCTACAAGGCCATGACCCGTGCCGAGGACCTGGCTCGTTTTTATCCCGACTTAACCGACCCCGCCTTTAAAACCCGTTATGCACTGATCCATCGCCGTTTCAGCACCAATACACGCAGTACCTGGGACAAGGCTCAGCCTTTCCGCCTGATTGCCCATAACGGTGAGATCAACACCATCGCCGGCAACCGTTCCTGGTCCTACTCGCGCGAACAGTCCATGGGCCTGGCCCCAGACGAACTGCTGACCCGCCATGGCATCAGCGATTCAGGCAGTCTGAACGAAATGGTAGAGGCGTTGAAGTACCGCTCGAGCATGCCGCGAATGGCCGATATTTTGGCGATTATGATTCCGCCCGCTCAGCGCGATTCGGCCTATTACACTTTTTGGGGTCGGGCCTTGGAGCCGTGGGACGGCCCGGCCTTGATTGCCTATTGCGATGGGAAAAGTATCGGAGCGCGACTGGACCGCAATGGGTTCAGACCTTGCCGCTGGATCAAAACCGCCGAATGGTTTGGGCTGGCATCAGAAGCGGGTCCGTTCGAGTTGCCCGAATCCGAAGTTTTAGCCAAGGGGATTCTGAGCGCCGGCCAAAACGTTACGGTCGATATCGCACGCGGTGAAGCCGATTTCAGCGACCCATCCGAAACGGCGGAAAACAAGGATTACCCGTTTTCTGCGCGTCTGATATCGGTCGATCCGCTGGCGGTTCATCCGTTTTCGGTGCCCGAACCGACCCAATGGACCCAATTTGGCATTTCCAAAGAGGATCTGGATCTGATCCTGAAACCGATGATTGAGACCGGCAAGGAACCGATTGGCTCCATGGGCGACACGGCCCGAGCAGCCATTCTGTCCGAACTGCCGCGCAATTTCTTCGACTTTTTCTACCAGAATTTTGCCCAGGTCACAAACCCACCGCTCGACTACTTGCGCGAACGGATCGTGACGGATTTGACCACCCAGCTCAATGCGCATCCCAATGTTTTTGAACCGAAAGAACTCTTGCCGCCCAAACCTGCCTTGGTCCTCAAGTCGCCTGTTTTGGGTCTGGGCACAATGGAATGGATCAAATCGCTTCAAGACGAACCCGATCGCAGTCCGTTCGCCCATTCTGAATTGGACCTGACCTTTCCACGCGATGCGGGGGTGGCCGGTTTCACTCACCAACTCGAGGTTTTGGGCCGGGAAGCCGTTGAAGCGGTCCAGCGCGGGGCCAGTTTATTGGTCCTTTCAGATCGCAATCAGAATGAGGATCGGGCCCACCTCCCTGCACTCCTGGGCGTGCGGGCTGTGGTCACCGCACTCAATCGCGAAGGTTTGCGTTTAAAAACCTCGTTGGTTGTCCATTCCGGCCAAATTCTGCAGGCCCACCACGTGGCCTGCTTGATCGGATTTGGCGCTACGGCAGTGTGTCCCTACCTGGCTTTGGCCCAAGCGCGTCACCAACTACCAGCCGGGAACCTGGGCGAAACTCATTTGCGCCAAGCTTTGGAACAGGGGTTACTCAAAATCATGGCGCGGGCTGGAATTTCGGTTGTGCGCAGTTACCAATCCGCCAAATTGTTTACTTCCATTGGTTTACATCGCTCCGTTATGAACCGCTTTTTCCCCGGGCTCACCAGCCCCATTGGCGGCTTTGATTTAGACGACCTGGCCCGCATGAGCTTAAGGCCCATTCCCGAAGGCGCGCCGGAAAAATTCTTTTTGTTCCGCGAACACGGCCGTGGCGAACTGGGCGAAAAACACGCGATGACCAATCGCCGGGCAAAATTGCTGCATCAGTTGCTAGCCGAGCCCGACCTCAAAATCGCGCGTCAACAGTTTAAGGAATGGCGATCGCGGGATCGGGTTCAACCCATCCACATTCGCGATCTTTTTCAACTCCAACCGGCGAGCCCCAAAAAAGGGCCAAAGGTCGAGACGGTCAAATCGATCCTGAGTCGTTTTGGTTCAGGCGCCATGTCGTTTGGCGCGCTCAATGCCGAAGCCCAACGCGACATTTTTAAGGCCATGCACGCGATTGGCGGACGCAGTAACAGCGGTGAGGGCGGTGATAACCCCTACGCTGAAGCGGGTATTGAAGCCAGTATCAAACAAATTGCTTCCGGCCGTTTCGGGGTAACAGCCCAATACCTGGCCCGGGCAGAAGAGATTCAAATCAAGATTGCCCAAGGCGCAAAACCCGGCGAAGGTGGGCAACTCATGGGCGTCAAAGTCGATGCTGCCATTGCCAAAGCACGTCATGCACCGATGGGTGTCAGCCTAATTTCACCGCCGCCACTGCACGATCTCTACAGCATTGAGGATCTGAAAGAACTCATCTATGAGCTGAAGCAATTTCGGCCCACCGCCAAGGTCAGTGTAAAACTAACAGCAGGTTCGGAAATTGGAACCATTGCCGTCGGCGTTGCCAAAGCAGGGGCAGACATTATTCACATTTCGGGCGGCGATGGTGGTACTGGTGCTGCTGCTTTGAGTTCGATGAAACACGCAGGCCTGCCGTGGGAACTGGGCCTTTATGAGGTGCACCGCAGTTTGGTTCAACAAGGTCTGCGCTCGGATGTCACCCTGCGGGTTGATGGCGGGCTTCAACGCGGGGAGGACCTGATCAAGGCCGCCATTTGGGGCGCAGAGCAATTCGATTTCGGCAAAATCCTCATGATCGCAGAAGGCTGTGTTATGGCCCGGATCTGTGAAAAAAACACCTGCCCGGTCGGAATAGCCACCCACGACCCCAAATTCAAGGCCAAATACAAAGGTCAGGTCCAGGACATTGTGCGCTTCCTGCGTTTATTGGCCGAAGAGGTGCAAAATCTCCTGAAAAAACTAAAGGTGGCCAGCCTCGAATCGCTGATTGGGCGGACCGACCTTTTAGCCGAAAATCCACATTGTGCGGATTTGATCCAAGACCGCCACATAAACTTAAGTGAATTGTTGACCCCGGCACCCTGGGGCGCATTTGGACAACCAAGTCGGTTTGGCGCTGCTATCAGTGAATTGAACCGACGGCTGGAGGTGGCGTATGAGAAAGGAACCTTGCAGAAGAGCGAGGATTCGGTATTTTCAGTCTCTTCCAATGATCGGGCGGTGCTAACCCATTTATCCGGGGTTCGGGCTGCAAAGCGCGATGAAACGCCCATCTCGGTTCAGTTTACAGGCAGCGCGGGTCAGGGCTTTGGCGCGTTCCTCAGTTCGGGTATGGCCGTAACATTGATCGGTGAAGCCAATGATGGTTTGGGTAAATCGATGTCGGGTGGATCACTGGTTTTAAAGCCGAGCCCTGACGCCCGATTCAGTCCCGAAACCCAAGCGATTGTTGGAAATTTCGCGTTGTACGGCGCAACCGGTGGAACCGTGTTTATCCACGGAAGGGCCGGGGACCGATTTGCGGTTCGCAATTCGGGGAGCGTTGCCGTTGTGGAAGGCTGTGGCATGCACGGTTGTGAATACATGACGGGAGGCAGAGTCATCGTCTTGGGCACAATGGGCGCAAATGCCGGTGCCGGCATGACAGGTGGAACCCTGTATGCCTGGTCGCCAGATGAAACGCTGCTCAACCGGGAGTATGTGCAGATGTACAACCTGAGTGACGAGGACAATCATTTCCTACACCAAACCTTGTTGGCCTATTGGGAACAGACCGGGTCTCGTCGCGCGCGAATTGCCCTGGATTCCGGATTTCGTCGCATGCAGAAAATCGGTCCCAACCTCATTCGCGAAGCAAGTGTCGAGGCACCGCTGCTCTTAACCAAACCTTGAATCGCCTATCAAGGCTTTAGGGTTAAGGCGAGGTTGGCGTCGGTTCGGCCTGTAAGGAGACAATCATGATGTAATTGGGTCCGACTTGAAGCTGGCCCTGGTTGCTGGCCGGTTTTTCGTTGGATGCAGGGTCGAGTCCTAATACGACTCGATCAGCCGCCGAAAAGGTCAGCTGCGCTTTGGGCCGGGCGAATTGGATGCCGAAGGCCCAAACCAACACAATGGCGACCATAGCCAGGACCCAAAACCAGGAAAAAGGCGCGCTTTCCTTTGCGGGATGTAAACGCAGACGCAGACCTGCCAGACCATGGGCTGGTGGATCCAATTCGGGGAACAGCTCGTCTGGCAGCAAATCCTGAATTTGTTGATACGGGGTTTGGGTCATGGCCATTCTCCTTGCCAATCCTTGAGGGCAACACGCAGGTGCTGGATTGCTTTGTTGATGCGAGAAGCCACTGTGCCGGGCGGAATCGCCAACATTTCACCGATTTCAACATAGGTCATTTCGGCGAAACGCGCGAGTAGGATGACCTGGCGATGATCTCGAGAAAGCCCATCCAACGCCTTTTTCAGCGCCTCCTGCAACTTTTTCTGTTCGAGATCCAAAGCAGGGTTGTGCTTGGAACTGGATTCTGCGTCAAGGCCGATCCACTGCCATAGCTTTTGACGGCGGCGATGATTGGCTGCTTTGTTAAGGGCGGTTCGATAGACGTAGGCTTTGGCTTGGTCGGGGCGGATCCGTTCCCAGACCGCCCAGACTTCAGCAAACGCATCCTGAACGATATCCAATGCTTCCTGTTCGCTCCACACCCAGCGATAAACCGTGTTGAACAGCGGTTTCTCTAAGCTCAGGTAGAGCGCCTCGAACCGTTCGATGTCCAAAGACTGCGCCCTAATCCAGGGTTTGTGTTTCGAGCAGGTAAATGACCTGACCGTTTCCTTTTTGTTCGGGGATTTCAAAGATTTTGGGGTTGAGCCCAGCCTGGCCTACGAGCATCACTTGCCCGGACTTGAGGTTGAGTTGGGTTTCCAATTGGGCCGGTCCACTTAATTCCAGTTCGGTTCGGATACTCTCCCCGATATAGGTAAAACGAGCGGATAACTTCATTCCGAGCGACTTGGTGCTGGCCCATGTTCCATCGCAGGTCATCAGGCTGAGGCGTTGGTAGACCCGCACATTTTCCAATCCATTGGCGCGACATACCGCATTGAGATGGTCGGGCAAAGCTGGATAGGCGTCTGGCTTGTCCAAGTTGGAAAATAGTACCCAAAAATCGAAGCGCACATTGCGACTCAGCAATTCTTGATTGGTCTGAAGCTGTTTAATGATGCTCTCAACACCCGACTGAATAAAAGGGGTTCCGTAAACGGCCAGGCGGCCGTCCGGTAAGATTTCGGCACGACCATCACTGCTGGCTTTGCCAACATTGATCGTGTTGTTGATGACATCGCGAATCTTAGGCGCATAGCCCGCGGGCAATTGATAGGTTTTGAGCCACAGCTCTGGTTCTGGCGCATGGTTTTCGCCTTGCCGTTCAAAAACAAAAATAAAAATTAGGCCGGCAATCAGCACAGTCGCTAAAAGGATCAAGGCATTCCAGGGCGTTTTCATTGGGACCTCCTTATGTCTTCATCTATCCATACACATGAGGCGCCCAATTCTTCACACTTCTCAAAAAAAAATATGGACCAATTGGCGACTGGGGCTCCAAAACGCGGGTTTGCCCGGATCATACAGAGTTAATCTTCAGCAAATAAAAAGGGTGCCAAATCTCTGGCACCCTTTTTCAGGCTAGTTTTGGCTGCTCCGCTTAAGGGACCAGGGCAGGATTGGCAAATAGATAGCTGGCGCCCGATCCGATCGTCCCGCGCAAGAAAACAACCACCAGGGGTTGGTCGCTGTTGAGGCGAATGCGGTTCCCGGCGCTGTTTTGGAAGAGTGAACCCAGCACAGCCAGATGTTTGGCATAGGTGGCTAAATGTTCGGTCAAGGTTACGGTTTCAAGGACTTGACCGTTGGTATCCAGGACCGAAGCGGTTACTTTGGTTTGTGCCGTACCAATGTTGACCAAGGCCACGCCATCCCAGACTCGATCAGGCTCACCGGGATAAATTCCAAATTGGGTGGAAGCTTGTTCGGTTTGGGGGACGTGGGCAGAAGCGCCCTCCCCTTGAGCCGACTTGAAGGCAACAGTCACCTGCACACTTGTGGTGGAAACGGAAAAATGGCTGATCGGTCGGTTGCCAAACACGTCCTGCGGCAGCAAGGTCATGTTGCTGGCAGCCGGAACAACCAAACTGATTTCGGCCAAGCCGGTCCCATCGCTTAAGTAAGGTTTCAAGGTCACAGACTTCTCAGAAGCAGAAGGGTTCTGGAACAGTAAGGTTGAGGTGAATCCGCCATTGGCCTGGGCCAAATGCGGCACCCACTGGACGCTTTGGTTCATTTCGGAAAGAGGCGGATTGGCGTAGAGCAAACCTTGTGCTGCGCCAAAACGGGTGCCGCGCAAAAAGATGGCCGCACAGGGTTGGGTACACGTCAAGGTCAGGCTGGAACCGGGCTGAGCCGCGAACACGCTATCAAAGACCAACGAGGTCTTGGCCAAAGGGGCCAAGTTTGTAGCAACGACTTGACTGGCGAGCAGATTACCATCTACATCCCACTGCTGTGCCACAATTTGGGCCGGTTGGTCTGATGTATTGACCAGAGCCATTCCGTCAAAGACCCAATCCCACTCGCCGCTGTAGAGGCTGAACTGGGTTTGGGGCTTTTGCTGCGGTAAATGAGCGGAAGCGCCGTTCTGTTTTGCGCGGTAAGCAGCTGTGACATGAACATGCACATCAGCCGTAATTTTTAGATGGCTGTAGGGCACACCGTTAAACAGGTTTTCGGCTGGGGTCTGGTAATCAGCTTGGGCAGCCAGAACTGTTTCTTTGCGTTCCACCAACAAACCCGCAGCACTAAACCCTTCCAAAATCAGCGTTTGTGCCTGACTGGATCCGTTCCAAAAACGCAAGTTGGTTTCGAATCCACCATTAAAATCGGTGATGTGCGGTAACCAACTGGTTTGTGGCGGGTCTTGATTTTGCGTATTGGTTTCCAAGAAGGTGACATTGGATTGGACAATGGAATTGCCGTTGAGGATGGTCGTGGTCCGATCAAAAATCATCAGGGGCTGGCGACGACTTGCAATCCACCAAACGAATTGTTCGTGGTTGGTCTGGATCTCAAATTCACCCGCTTGGTCGACAATGCTCTCGGTTTGAACAACCCGTAACACATTGTCGTACTGGCCACTTGGGATGAGGAGTCTGCCCCAACCATCCGCTTCTGTGAATTGTGTACCGGTCCGTTGAATGACCGTCCCGTTATCCGCCAGAGTACCCGAGAAAATATCGGAATACTGGTCGCCAACGCCAAAAGGAAAAACCATCAGCGTTTGCGGATCCGAAAAGGTCAGGGAACCTGTTGTCGTTCGCGAGCCCAGGAAATCCATGCCGCTCTCGGTTACCTGCCAGTAGCCGTAAACCGGCTGGCTCCCCAAAACTTTTACGACCCGATTGGCCGCAGGAAAATCCGCAAAATACGGGGTGTTGGTTGGATTCAAAACCTCCTGGGTCACTCGGGTTTCCGATTGGGGAACCAACGTGGAGAAATCCCATAATTGATTATTGCCGCCGGGACCGGGTTCCCAATTCAATGCATTGGCGCGTACCGTTGTGTAGCGATCGCCAATTCGAAATACTTGATCAGCAGATATTTGAAATTGGGCCAATAGCGGTAACCCACAAATCACAACCATAAAAAAACGAAACATAATTCACCCTTTCTGCCGAACACCATGGGTTCGGACCGCGAATCATACGGCGGTCAGAATTTGCGTGATTCGTAAAAGATTCCTAATTCGGGGCGCAAAACCTACAAATTTTCTTAATTTTGGCTATATGGCGGGGCGATCACGCCAAGATGGGCAGAAAGGAAAGGCGTTTTCACGCGAAGTCGCAAAGAGCGAGAAGGAGATCTCACACGAAGGCACGAAGCCACGAAGTTCTTTTTGTCAAGATCCGCTTAAAATAGACTGCCACCCCAGATCAAGCCAAATCAAGCTCACCTCACACCGGATCCAACGGATCCGCATACCAGAAGCCCCCAGTAAGGGAGCGCCAGCGACCGACTGGGGGATCACACACGAAGACACGAAAGCACGAAGGGTTTTTCCACTGTTGATGCTTCCATTCAGGCCAACGCCTGGGACAGATTAGCGAAGGGTGAAGCGGAATGGATGAGGTACGAATTCCTTCCGCGAAACCCTGGTAACCAGTCCGCTTCGTTGGCAAGCGTTGTAGGCGCGCGATAGGCGCAATCCTCACGCGAAGTCGCAAAGAGCGCGAAGGACGGGATCTCACACGAAGGCACGAAGCCACGAAGTTCTTTTTTTAACAAGATCCGCTTCATATGGCGCGTCTCCAAATATCCAAATCAGGCTCACCTTAGGAAAACCGACAACCATCCCCAAAGACACCGAAACGAACCTCACGCCCAAGACATCGCGGTTAGGAGTAGAATGGGAGTCAACCCATCTCATTTCTCAGGAGGAAACCATGCTGAATACTGATCGTCGTACCGTTTTAAAAACCCTGGCCGCTGCTGCGGCAACCCCGCTGTTCACCGCCGCGACCCGGCCTGCCGCCTTTGTTTCGCTCGCGGAACCGAAACTGCCTTACGCGGAAAATGCACTGGATCCGGTTATTTCTGCCAACACCATGGGCTTCCACTTTGGAAAGCACCACATGGGTTATTTCAAAAAATTAACCGCCAAGATCCAAGGCACCGCCATGGAAAGTCAGGATTTGAATGCCATCATTTCGGCTGCCCACGGCAACGATCAGGGTTTATTTAATTTAGCGGCCCAAACGTGGAACCACAGTTTTTATTGGCAGAGCATGAAACCGAATGGCGGTGGTATGCCTCCCGCCGCACTGAAAGCAGCCCTTGAAAAAAGTTTTGGTTCGTTGGATGCCTTCAAAGAGCAGTTCAGCAAAACCGCCTCCAGCCATTTTGGCAGTGGCTGGGCTTGGCTGGTTGCCGATGGCGACAGCTTAAAAGTACTCTCAACTTCCGATGCGGGAACGCCATTAACCGATGGTCTGAAACCGCTGTTAACCATTGATGTGTGGGAACACGCCTACTATCTGGATTACCAGAACCGTCGCGCCGATTACGTTGCCGCCATCATCGACAAATGTTTGAACTGGGAATTTGCCGCTCAAAACCTGGCAGGTTAATTCCTCTGCTCTGGAATCCAACGGGCCTGGACTGCACCTCTCACAGTGCAGTTCAGGCCCCAATCCATTTGGAGAATGTCAATTGAATCAGCCCTACCTGCCGCCAGACAGTGAAATTTTGCGCCCAAAAAACCAAAATTCGGAACCTCTGGATTCGGCCGCTTTTTGGGGCGGCTGTGGCTTGTTGGTTTCGGCTATTCTTGCATTCATCAGCTTGATTAAAGTTCGGACCCTTTTCACGTTTGGTCCGCCCATCGATTTTGGCTTGGGACTCGGCATTATGGTCGTCCAACGCAATGCGCCGGTCAGGCTTGCACGCTTGCGTCTGTTGGCTTGGGTGTTTTTTAGTCTTTCAGTCAGTTGGCTGAATGGCGAATGGCATGTGGATAGTGACCTACTTTTGTACGTTGGTTTGGGTATCTTATTCTTGATTAGAGGAATGCCTATATTCAGATGGCTTGGTATGACCCTGACGAGCTTTGCATTATTTTTCAAGGCAGTTTTAATAACCCAATTGTTTATCGGTTAGACAGGAAATTGGGGTGAAAGACAAATCCTTCTATGCAGCACCCGCAGACGCTGTGCACTCTCATCCCCAGGAAGATGTGGATCCCTTTCTAAAACAATACGGGTTTGACCCAAATCGTGAACGCGTACGCTGGCCACACGTGGTCGGTGCTTCCACTTTGGGGTTTAATGCCATTTTGACCTTGATCCTCATCCTATTTATTGAAAGCAAGTCTATTCTTTGGCCGCTCATGGACTTGGTCATTGCGATTTCTACGCTTGTCAGCCGTAAGAAACTCTATGCGAACTTTGTCGCCCTACGCGGCGGCAGCTTGATTTTGGTAGCGGGGCCCATTCTGTTTTTGGCATTCCATTGGGCAGAAGCCATCGTTTCTGTCCTTTTTGGGGTGGCATTAGTTTGCCTGAATTGGGGTCAACCGCACAGCATTCGCGCTTGGATTGGCACGGTAATCGGCGCCTGCTACTTGGCCCTATTTACCTTGGGGCTTTTCTTTTTCCTGGTCATTCCGCAGGGCTTTTAACTGGAAAACAAGCCGGCAAAGCCCATAAAGGCCATCGAGAGGATGCCGGCAATGAAGAAGTTCATGGCGGCACCGCGCACTAAATCCTGAACATTGGAGAGCTCCGTATCGCGGCGGATTCCGGCCATGATGACCAGAGCCAAAGTAAGCCCAGCTCCCGCACCCAAAGCAAACACCACGCCCTCCACAAAGTTGTATTCGCGATTGGTTTGAAACAGCGCCAAGCCCAAAATGGCACAGTTGGTCGTAATTAAAGGCAAAAAGATCCCCAACGCCTTAAACAGAACCGGGCTCATTTTTTTGATCAACATTTCGGTCAATTGAACAGTGCTGGCAATAACAAAAATGTAGCTGATCAAACGCAAATACGGCACATAGACCAGAAAGTAAGTGTTAAGGAGGTAGGCGCACACCGAGGTAATCGTAAGGACAAAGGTATTGGCAACGCCCATCTTCAGAGCCGTATCCAGCCGTCCCGAAACCCCAAAAAACGGGCACAGACCCAGAAAGTAGGCAAGGGTGAAGTTGTTGATGACACAGGCTGAAACAAAAATCCAAAGCAGTTCCATCACACCACCATTGGCCCTTTCACGAGCGGCTCGCGATTCTGTTCAGCGCGCAACCGTGCCTGTTTTCGGTCTTTCCAATACTGAAAGACCATTAATAATCCACCCAAAGTAAAGAACCCACCGGGCGGCAAGACCATGATGACCCAAGGCTCAAAATGGGGTCCAAACAGGGAGAACCCGAGCAAGCTGCCATTGCCCAGAATTTCGCGGATGCCACCGATCAAGGTCAAGGCCAGGGTGAAACCCAAGGCCATCCCCATTGCATCGGCAATCGATAACCCAACCGGGTTTTTGGAGGCAAAAGCTTCCTGGCGACCCAGGATCAGGCAATTGACCACAATCAGCGCAATAAAAGCACCTAACGCTTTGTGGATATCGGGTAACCAGGCGGCAAGCGAAAAATCAACAATCGTCACAAACGTCGCGATGATCAGGACGTACATCGAAATGCGAACTGGTTTGGGAATAACCGACTTTAGAGCAGAGACCAGGATAGAGGAGCAGACCAGCACAAAAAACGTGGCAGCACCCATAGCCAATCCATTGATACACGAGTTGGTCACTGCCAAAGACGGACATAGCCCTAAAACCGCGACAAACACGGGATTCTCTTGCCAAATCCCTTTGAGAAATTCGCTTTGCAGGTTTTTTTCACTCATGGGGCCCACCTTCCGCCTGGGCCTTTTGGCTCAGTAAATCCAATAGCGGATTCAGGTTCTTGTTGAGCAGGTTCACGATTGCTCGCGAGGAAATGGTTGCGCCACTGATGGCATCCACTTCGTTGTTGTGTTGGGGCGGGCCTTTGGTTTGCAGCAAAATAACCGGCTCAACGGCCAAGTGTTTGAAACTGCCGAGAAAGGCGGGATCTTTGAGGATTTTATCGCCGAGCCCGGGCGTTTCGCGGCTGTCCAACACTTGGAATCCAATAATTTCGCGCTTGTTTGGATCGAACCCGTACAGGACTTTGATCGTGTCTTGGAATCCGGGCCCGGCCGCCGGAATGGCAAATCCTGTCATCTGGTTTTGTCCGTCGCGACCCAAATAAACGACTTGTTGATCGGCGCGAATCGATAACGGATTTTCAATGGGCTCCAGAATTCCGTCATGGGCCCAAAAACTCTCAAAATGGTCGGTTCCTGGGAGGACCTGAAAAATGGCCGTTTCCGTGGCCTTTTGTTGGTTCGCTTCGATTAGGGGCTGGGTCACGCGGTAAGTTGCGGCCAACAACAGACCGGCCAATAACCCGGCCAGGGTCACGCTGATAATGAGACGTGCGGAGGTGGGTTGTGCACTCATCGGGCCCCTCCAAAAACACGCGGTTGGGTGTAACGATTAATCAGTGGGGTCACCGCATTCATCAATAAGATGGAGAACATGACACCCTCCGGTAAACCGCCAAAGACCCGGATCAGAAGCGTGAGGCTGCCTACCCCAAAACCAAAAATCCACATGCCCTTTTTGGTCAACGGAGTCGTCACAGGGTCGGTCACCATAAAAACAGCCCCGAATAATAAACCGCCCGAAAAGAGCATAGCCACAGGGCCTGCAACACAGCGTTGGGGGAAAAAGCCGTGCAGAAGGGCCGCAAACAGACCCGCAGTCAGCAACGTTGCGACCGGCAACCGCCAATCGAACACTTTTTTGTAGGCCAGCCACAAGCCGCATAGAAACAAAAGGCCGGCACAGGTTTCGCCCAACGAACCCGCGGTTTTACCCAAGAAAAGCAAATCCATGGCGGTCGTCGCATGGTCGAACTTGGCCATACCCAGTGGAGTTGCGGCCGTCATGCCGTCTACTGCCCCCTGCATCAAGGGCAAGGCCAGATTGGGTTTTGCGATATGGCCCCAACCTTGAAACGGATCCGTCCAAGTGGTCATCACGGTAGGAAACGAAGTTTGTAGAAAGGCGCGGCCGACCAGCGCCGGATTAAACAGGTTGGAACCCAGCCCGCCCCACACCCATTTGCCCAGAGCAATCGCAACCATTCCACCCAAAATGGCCAACCAAAGGGGGATTGCTGGCGGAAGGGTTAAGCCCAAAAGAACGCCCGTAAGCAGTGCACTGCCATCCAACAGGCTTTTGGGTTCGGTCCGGTTGCGGTTAAGCAAAGCTTCTGTTGCCAGACAACCCAAAACTGAAGCCAACAAAACCAAGAGCGCCTTAAGACCAAAACTGTAAATTGAAAAACCAATGATCGGCAGCGTGGCCAAAGTGACGCGATTCATCAGCACCGGCGTGGTAGTTCCCTCGCGCAAAAAGGGTGCAGTGGTTAGTACTAGGTTGGGTGTTGGCTGCGGCTGGATCATTTGACCTGCTCCTTGGCCTTGGCTTGTCGGATCATTAACTTGCCCAATCGCATGAGGTGGACCAATGGAATATTGCTCGGACAGACATAACTGCACGAGGCACATTCAAAACAATCCATTAGATGGTATTGCTGCAGTTCATCGGTCCACTCGCGGCGCACCATGGCAGCCAGTCGCGAGGGGTTCAGGAACATGGGACAGGCATCCAGACAACGCGAACAACGGATACAGGGCAACTCGCCAATTGGTTCGGCCAACGGTTGTTCAAAAACGAGAATGCCAGAAGTTCCCTTGATAATCGGCGCCTGCAGATTCTTCTGCGCAAAGCCCATCATCGGTCCACCCAAAATCACTTGGCGGATGCGTTCTAAATCGACAGCGCAATGCTTCAGCACTTCGAACAGGGGTGTCCCCAAGGGGACCATCAGGTTCTTGGGTTCGGGCACCGCCGGACCGGTAACCGTGACCACACGTTCGATCAACGGGACGCCATCATCAAAGTACTGAGCAAGGGCGGCTGCAGTGCCCACATTGTTCACGACCATTTCCAGATCCAATGGCAATTTTCCGCTGGGTACTTCTTTTTGGAAAATGGCGTCCAGCAACATTTTTTCAGCACCCTGTGGGTATTTCACGTTTAAGGCAACAACTTCCACATCGGGTTGATCACTCAAAATATTTTTTAAAAGGTCTATGGCATCAGCCTTGTTGCTCTCGATTCCGATGTAGCCTTTTTGTGCGCCCAACTTGCGCATCATGAGACGCAACCCGCGAACCACGTTGCCGGGTTGTTCCAACATAACCCGATGGTCGCAGGTCAGGTAGGGTTCGCACTCGCAACCATTGAGAATGACGGCTTGGATGCGTTTGCCTTGCGGCACGGAAAATTTGACATGGGTCGGGAACGCAGCCCCACCCAATCCAACCAATCCGGAATTTTGCACCCACTGAATGGTCTCCTGAATGCTGAGGCTGTCCACATCGGGTGGAACTTGTGTATCGACCGTCTGGGCCGAAAAAGAATCGGCTTGAATTGTAAAGGCCTGCATCAGTTGACCGGAAGGATGCGGTTGCAAATCCAAGTTTAGGATTTTGCCGCTGACGGGGGCATGAACAGCGGTCGAAATAAAGCCATCGGGCTTTGCCAACATCTGACCGCGCACCACCGTTTCACCGGGTTTCACCAAAGGAACGGCTGCTTTGCCAATATGCTGGGAAAGCGGCACGATGTAGCGCTCAACAAACGGCATCCGCTCAACAGACAGGGCGGCTGTCGAGGCTTTGCGCTCGGGCGGATGCACGCCATGGCGGAAGGTTGGCAGTGTGGCATGGGTCATGATTGGCCCCAGTCCTCGGGCACCGTTTCAGGTGCGTTGCGGTTAACCCAATCCAGCAAAGCATCGCCAAAACGATCCGCCATTTCTGCGCGCAGGGTCATCGCTTGTTCCTGCAGGGCCAAATGGTATTTTTCGCGCTCCTGGGCGAGCAGGGCCTCGATTAATTGCGGATCAGGGCCACTTGGTTGCGGAGGGGTGACCCAATCAAATAGGTCCTGAGTCCACTGGCGGCGTTGCAACACGGCTTGCCATACAGAGGGACTCGGCTGGAACCACATATCGGTGCCAACTTGAATATTGGGGATTTGGTTTTGCCTTTGAGCCTCGGGCAATGTGAGCCAAACGGCGAGTTCTGGACCTGAACGGGTTTCGCTATGTGGACAGCCCAATTGGAACCAAGCCCAGTGAAGTGCTGCCCGCCAGCTCTCTTCTTCCGAGGTTTCATTAGGCAACAGATGAATGCGTTGATGCCAAGGCCCCACCTGGGCTGGCGCACTGAGGGTAAAGAGCAGCTTAGCCGATTCCGCCATTTCCAGGAGGGCATACGGCTGCACCTCAACTTTTTGTTTAAGCGGAAAAACAGGCACTTGAATCCAGGATGGACCGGCCGCCTGGAGAGCCCGTTGCCAGGCTTGAATCGCAGCGGATCGGAGCGGCGAGATCATGAACTCGACATGCAGATTGTTATGCGTTAGAAGCATCTGTTGCTGTTCGGGATGGCAGGAGAACGGGCGCCGATCCAAATACAAGATGCGCAAAGGATAGTCACAAGTCAGCAGGTCTACCAGGGTTTTGGTCGTCGTTCGTTCCCAAAAATGGGCGTCGAGAACCAACAGGATGGGTGGTGCTTCTCGGATCTGCTCTTGGTTGAGCTGGGACCATTCGATTGGCTTAGGATTAACTGCAAGCGGATTGGTGGCCGAAACCGCTTCGCGTAAATACTGAAATTGCCCTATTTCGGTTAGGTACTGTGCTTTGGCAGATTGGATCAAACCCAAGGTTGTTTCCACGCCATATTCGCTGTCCAACAAGACCGGACACCCAAAGGAAGTCCAGGGAAACTCCAGGTAACGGGTAATCGAATGGGCGGCCACCACACACAGCATTCGTGCTCGGCCTCTTGCTTGGTTGGCCTTCAAAATCGAATCCAGTAGTTCCTGAACCTGAGCTTCCAGTGCACTCAAAGCAGAGACCTTTTGGCTATCAATCGCTTGGGTTAGGCCTTTCTCGGACAGTTTTTGAACCCAATCCAGGAGATCGGTTTTTTGGGTCGGTGTAGCTCCGAGTTGGCGGTGAATTTGATCAATCTTTTCTATGGGCAAACCGGCACTGAATAACTGGCGAATTTTGTCTTGAATTTGGCGGGAAAATTCATTTAACTGCTGGATTCGTTTAAGTTCCAACGGTTGGGTCAACCATTCCAACATCCCCAACGCATGGCGCAAGGCCGTTCGAGCGATGGAACTTGAGGGAAGACCATCGGCACCGGCAAGAACCTGATTCACGTGGCGTGACAGGAAGGGTGCTGCCCAATCCAAGTCGGATTTTCCGATTTTCTCCACGATGGGACCGGGTGTATCGGGCAAAGCTTCCCAAGTTAACCACTTTTGTTGGCCATTGCTGGGTGAATCATTCAACAGGAGGGCCTGATCCTGACAGATGTCAACACATAAGCTACAGGCTTTACAGGTCGCCGGGTTGACGGCCAGGACCAGGACTGGGTGTGGACCTGTACTTTTGGGATCAGTGAAACGGATGGGCGTAGCACAGTTCAGGAGATCCAATTCGTCCATTGATTTCGCAAATACCGTTCGAAACGCCTCCGCTTCAGCGTCTGGGGTTGCACTGTGGGTGATAAAAGCATCCAGAGTTTGTTCCAGCATCCGCCTGGATAAGGCGCCGGTATCTTCAAAGCGATTCGGATGTAGCAGCGCGGTTAGGCCTTTGTGCTGGCGTTTGAGTTTATCGGCCTGAGGTTTGAGATCACCGTGCAAATGCCGCACTTGGTCGGACAAATGGTCGAGCAGGTTTTTGGGTTCAATCAAAGTGACACCAATCGCCGATTCCGGGCAGGCAACCCAACATTTTCCACAACCCGTACAGCGTTCGGGGTTGAATTCAGGAATAAGCGGCTGAGTCGGGCTGAGGTCAATGAAAGCG
Source organism: Acidobacteriota bacterium (assembly GCA_020637335.1). GTDB lineage: Bacteria > Acidobacteriota > Holophagae > Acanthopleuribacterales > Acanthopleuribacteraceae > JACJWC01. The sequence goes on from JACJWC010000009.1 coordinate 31,750, forward strand.
CCAGTAAACGCCGGTGCAAGCGAAAAACTTCCAAGCGGATCAGGGATGGTCTGGACCCGTTTTCCTTCCAGGCGCGGCTGCAAAGATTGACCCCAAACCCAAGCCAAATCGCCTAGCCCTTGGGTGTAACTGGGATGGTCCTGAACGAGGTGCGGAAGAGTGGAGCCCCAACTATCAGACAGGCTCTCCTCGAATTGGGGCACACTCGCATCCAAAAGGTGGGGATACTCACGCTTTACCATTTGCAGCCAAAGTTCTTGTTTAGGAAAACGCGCGTCGCGGGGCATGGGACTGGTTTCCAAGAAATATCGCCCGCCATCTAAATGGGCACAGTAGGCCAAGAAGGATTGGATCCGCGCACGGGTAGGCTCACTGACCAGGCCTTCAATCAGATTGGGAAAAAAAGCCTGATCGCGCACCCAATTGTGGAAGGCACCATCCGGCGGACCCAACAAAATCGTTTTATGTGCACTGCGTAAAGGTGCGTCCCAGTCACTTGCGCCTGAAGGGAATTGCCAAACCACGCCCAAAACGCCATGGGGTAAACCCTGAACTGCATTGACGACCCGTTCAAACCAGCTGGCTGGGCAAACAATCATGGAATCCGATTGGCTCTGATACTTCTGGGTGAACTCAAGCCGTTGGTTGAGTTGGGGTCCCAGTTCGGCTAAAACACGCGCAGCAAGGCTAACCAAATGTTGCTCAAAAAAAAGATTTTGGCCCAACTGACGCCGACCGCGATCCGCATTGGCCCGTTGCAAACCCAAAGTCAGTGCAGTTGACCGATCGATCCAGGCGGGTAAGGCTGCGCGCCGGGCGCCAAAGACCAGTTTTTGGGAAGCAGTCGGCACAACCAAATCAGGACTTTTAAACAGATCCTGCAAAACCTGAGTGTTAATTTTTGTCGATGGGCCTGGCGAATTCAAACCATCAAGACAGACAATCAGCGGCACCAAACTGCGTTCACAGACCATGCGTGCCGCGGCGTAGTAAGCGCCGACCTGTTCATGGTCGGGTAAATGGACCTGGCAAAACCCAGCATCTAAGGCCAAACGCTGATCATTCGTTACGGCTAGCAATACAAATGGTAAATGGTGTTCCCGCGCCCAGCCAAGCCGCACCGCTAAACCAGGCACTTCCTCTTGGGCAGCCCAGAACGCAATTCGCTCGCCCGATAACACGCGACCAAGCGCTTCATTTAAGGCGATCAACGGGTTGGAAAAAACACGGGCATTACTGAAATTGGCAGTTAGCTGGATTAGCTTTTTGCTGATATAGACCTGTTCACAAATACCCTGATCCAATTCCCCAATGGTGCGAAGTGCATGTTTTAAGTATTCCGGGTTACCGCTGAGCATGGGGCCCTCCTTCTTCAGACCGGGAATTGATCTTTGGCGACCCATTGAATGGCGCCCGTTGGACATCGGTAGGTGGCATTGACCTGCGTTTCATCGGCTTTGCGAATAACGGGCAAACCAGAAACCATTTCCAGCACACCTGGCTCCGCATCAGAAACACATCGACCACAGGCATCACAAGCAACGGCACAGATTGAGGTGGCCAGGGAGCCGGTTAAGGGTGAAGAACATTGAACCACCAACTTTTGCGCGAGCGGTTCCAAATGGAAGAGGTGAAGGGGGCAAACATCAACACAATCCCCACAGGCGGTGCAAAGATCGGTATCGACTACGGGTAGGCCAGCTGTATTCATCCTGATCGCGCCAAAGCTGCAGGCCCGTTCACAATCTGCCAAACCCAAACAGCCATAGACACAAGCCCGCCCGCCACCATTCACAATGACAGCGCCGCGACAGGTCGTCATGCCTCGATATTGGGCCAACTCCTTGACCAGTCCTTTGCCACCTGCACAGTGCAGGCGTGCAACTTGTTTGACAATGGAGCCGGCATCAACGCCAAGAAAATGGGCGATGCGATCAATATTGTCCGAACTGGAAACGGTACACTGGGCCGGACGAAAAGAACCCACAGTCAATCCTTCAGCAAAGGCCCGGCAACCGGGTGATCCACAAGCGCCACAGTTGTTGCCCGGTAACATCTCTTCCAATTGATCAATGCGCGGATCTTCCTCCACCTTAAGGTAGCGAAACGCAATGGCCAGAATACTGCCAAACACAACAGCCAAACCGGCCATTAAAAGACCGGATTGGAGAAGGCTATACAGCTCGGCAGACATGACCCGCTCCCATCACCGAAACGGTTCAGCTTGGGCAACCACATCGGGTGTGGCGGTTGCATCATCCGGCCGCGGCGTACCGGGATGGATACAACGGGCGGGACATTTGTTGGCGGCCTGGACCAATTGCGCAAAAGTGCCGGCACTGGCATCGGCAATCGTGGCCTGTTTATCGCCGTTGTAGGCGAACATCATGCCGTTGAGGTTAATACATTCGTTACAGGAGGTGCATAGATCTGAATCGATATAGGGTTCCTCGTTGCCCGATGGCACAACCGGAGCCGTTTCAGCGGGTTTGGCGGCAGCCGGCTGTGCAGTCGCTTGGGTTTGAGGAGCGGGCGGTTTGGGTTCAGATGGAGCACTGGGCGCTAGAGCAGGGCTCAAAGCCGGCGAAGAAGAAACCAGTGCTGGTTCTGGCATGTGCACCAACGAATAAGCCAGTCGGCGGTAGGCGTTCCGACTGGCTTGTTCGGTCGCCTGGGCCAATTCCCGTTTGTGATCGGCCAGCAGGTTTTCAAGCGTTTGTTGTGCCTCGGATTCGGCTTCAGCACGCGCCAATTCAGCAGCCTTTTGCGCAAACGCATTGGCTAATCCGGAAAGTTCCTGGAGCGATAACCAAAAGTGTCGACGGCGACGGGCCGCCAACATCATCTTGCGGCTAATCAGGACGCGGGTCAGTTCGCCTTGACTGTCAACGCCCCAAATGTAGGGGACTTTGTCGGGTTGACCCAATTCAAGTTGCTCAAAGTACGCATCCAACACCATTTGATGGTCGCCCCACTGATCGCGGGGAATCGGCCAAAAGTGGTGCTCCAGTTCAGGATCAAAAGCGGCAAAATCAGCAAAGGTAAAAGCACAGACCAAACTGGGCTCTGTCACTGGCAAGGTGAATGGGCAATGAATTTTTAACGCGTGTGGGTTGCCTTCAACGTCGAGGTTGGTGGCAAAGGTAGGCCCATTGGTCGGGTTGTAGCGAAACAAAACCGTTTCGCGTGCGGTCACCGCGGCCGCAACCTGGAAGCTTGGATCTTCCTCCGATTGCCACTGAGGTACAGCCACAACGGCGAAGGCTGGATTGGCCTGCACCTGCATGCCGAGTAGACCTTGGTAAAGATGGGCAGGATCGGCCAGACTGCCTTCCAAAATGAAGGCTTCACGATAGGCCATGGCCCGGTAGGCCTGATCTGAGGTGTATTCTCCAACGGGGAAAACCGCCTGCTCCATGATCAGATGAATGGGAGCGCCACTCATCAACAAATCACCCAGCGCCGGATCCTTGCTGATTTCTGGATCCGAAGCGTAAATGACGGTTACCGGCAACAAGCGACGCTCGTTGGGCGAGAGGGCATGGCGGTCAAAGCGTTCAAACAAATTGTCGTGTAATTCAGCGTGATAATGGTTGCGCAACTCCAAATCGGCGATTCGCATTGCCTTAAAACATTGGGTGATTTGCTCAGCCGTATCGGCATGAACGGACATGGCACACGTCAATAAAGATTCGGCCTCGGCACAGGGTTCCCTATTGGCTTCCACCCAAATGAGTGGTACCTCGTTGGCACTGTATCGCTTTAGGAAATTGACAATCGAATCATACGCCGTTCGCATGCGTTGCACACGATGTTCATCCAAAGGGATCGAGCCCATGCGTTTGCCGCCAACCTTTTGATTGACCGCACCTAATTGAATGAATTGATTGGCCAACTGGCCCAATTGGCTCTCCGCTTGATCGCTCGGCTGACTTTGCATGTGGTGGGTGCGCAAGCGCGCTTCCAGATCGGTTTTCAGGCTGTTCAATCGCCCAAAGAATTGTTGCCATTCTTCACTGCGCATGGCCTGATGGGCCAATTGATAAAAGACCCGCAAGCTTTTTTCGCTCAGGCCAAGCACACGGCCACGGAAGGGCAGATTCGATTGAAGCTGGCTCCAAGCCTGTTGGACTTGGCTGCGCCCCGCCTGGCTGAGGTCGGCACCCTCCATGTATTTTTGGCTCAAGCTAGAGAGCAGGTCTTCTGCACTCATTTCCAGAGCGGTGATAAGCGCCTGACGCGTTAGGTAGTAGATAAAGGCCCGATGTTCGAACAGGAGCGGGAACTTCTCCAATGCACTATCCAGCACGGGGAAAAAGGAGGTCACGGGCCCTTGATCCGCGATAAGCACGGGGAACCCCAGCCGTTTTTGCTCGCGAAAAGCAGGGCTCAAGACAACAGCAGGGCTCCAGGCTTGAGTGCGATAAGTATCCGGGGCCAAACCCGCAAAAAAACAGAAATGGTCCTGAATTCCGGGGTTTTCGGATTGGCCCAGGGGCCATTTCAAGGTGGGATGGGCAGAAGCGAGGGGTGTTGACCTTGAGGACATAGGATTACCTCCGGGCCGATTAAATCGAGAAACGGTTGAGTTCGGATTGCAACCCCGCCAATTTCTGGTCATCCGAAAAACCGAGCCCATTGATGGTGTACTGATCGTAACGCTCAGCTTCAGTGTTTTGGTAGAACAGGCCGATCGGCAAATGGTCGAGATTGGTGGCAATGTTGTGGGCTTGGTTTAAGTCCGAGGGATCGTGAACGATTTGGTTCGAAAAGACACGGCTCACCGCCCCTTCGACCTGAATTCCATTTTCATGGGTCATCAAAAGGACTTGGGTCGGATCTTCAATAAACGGTTTAAAGACTTCAGCGGTGAAATGCGGGCAGCGCTGCATGATGCGCACAAACGATAAGCCGGGATGGTGAAAGGCTTTTTTAAGGGTGGCATACAGGTGGGGTGGTGACCAATCTACGGTTTGGGCCACAAACGACGCATTACCAACCCCCAAGGTTACCGTGATGGGATTGAGGGGGCTGAGAAAGGTCCCTTTGGGATGGGTGTTGGAATGTTTGCCTTTAGCCGTTGTCGGCGAGGTTTGTTTTTTGGTCAAACCGTAAATGTTGTTGTCGAAGATCATGACCACCATTTTCATGTTGTAGCGCAGGGCGTGAATCCAATGCGCGGTCCCAATCGAGAAACAGTCGCCGTCACCGGTGGAAACAAAAACATTTAGATCTGGTCGGCGACTGCGCACGCCGCACGCGATCGGCAATGCACGTCCGTGTAAACCGTGGAATCCGTAAGTTTTCATGTAATGCGGGAAACGACTGGAACAGCCGATGCCCGAAACAAATACCGTTTCTTCAGGCTTGAGCTGCTCATCGCGACACAGTTTCTGAACCGCGGTTAACACGGCGTGGTCACCGCAACCGGGGCACCAGCGCGGGACGGCCCCCGAATAATCTTCCAATACAAAAGCGCGGGGGCTGGGTTCATAAAGCCAATCGTTTTTGAGTCCGTACATGATCAACCTCCCAGGCCTTTTAAGTGTTGGCTAAGTGCATTTTCAATGGCTGCCGGTGAGAGCGGGCCACCCGGTACACGCGACCAGCAATCCACATCACACAGCGTTTTGGCCCGCAGGAGCATGGCCAGTTGCGCATATCGACGGTTTTCCTGGGTAACAGGACCTTCGTCGACAATATCGGAATAGTTGATTTCCACGGTCAGTACCTTTTTAAACCGTTGGAAAATGGGTTTGAGCCCCGGTTCGAGGGGGGCCAGGAAGCGTAGGTGGATTGCGGAAACCTTGGCACCAGCAGCGCGCTGACGGTCCACGGCTTCCTCGATTGCGCCGCGGGTTGAACCCCAGCCCACCACCAAAAGATCACCCTCAGGATCGCCATAGATTTGCGGCGGATTGAGGCTCTCCAGAAGCGTGATCATTTTGCGGCTACGCATTGCGGACGCATGTTGGTTAATGGAGGATTCATAGGCGACGCGGCTGCGCCGATCGTGGGCCAAACCGGTCAGTACGTACATGCCGTCCCGCTGTCCGGGAATAGGCCGTTGCGAAAGACCGGTCGTTTCGTCCCAATCAAAGGGCGCAACTTCACGGTTCCAATCGCTCTGATCCAAGGGCGGCGAGAGCCAGGCGGGATCCGGTTCGGGTCGTTTAAAGGGTTGAACGCCTGTGGCCAGGTTCGCATCCGAAAGCAAGAAGACCGGCATACGGAAATCCTCAGCCAATTTGCGCGCCGTCACCATGAAATGAAAACATTCTTCAATCGTCGAGGGTGCAATGATGATTTTGGGCGCATCGCCCGGGCTGGCAAAAAGCGCTGCTAATAAGTCAGCTTGTTCGACCTTGGTTGGCAGGCCCGTGGATGGGCCTCCGCGTTGCACATTTACCAAAACCAACGGTAACTCGCCAATAACGGCCAGTCCGATCAACTCGGTTTTCAGGGCTAATCCGGGGCCGGAGGTGACCGTCATCGCCGTTTTTCCCGAATAGGATGCGCCAATGGCAAAGGCCATGGCCGCAATTTCATCTTCGGCCTGATGGACAAATCCGCCTACTTTACTGAAACTGGCAGAGAGATGGTGGGACACGCTGGTTGCGGGCGTAATCGGGTACATAGCGCACACCTCAATGCCTGCGGCCATCGCCCCTAAGGCGAGCGCCTGATTGCCGTTCATGACCACTTGTGCTTCGGAACGTTTGGCGCAGGGCAGATCGTAATAGAAGTCCAAATTTTCCATAGCCCAATCAAACCCGGATTGCAGCAGTTCATAATTGGTTTGGATGACCTTTTCGCCCTTTTTGGCCAGCTTGTTGCGGATCTCCAATTTAATCAATTCCATATCGCGCTGGTACAGCATGGATAAGAGACCGAGCACCCAGACGTTTTTCCCGCGCCGCGCATCCACCACGGATTTCAGGCATTCGGACTCCATAGGCACTTCAAATACTTCATAGCCACGCTTTTTGAAGTCTGCAACAGCTTCAGCGTAAGCTTCGCGAATGCTGGGATCCGGATCCATCGACCATTTGCTTTCCAGGAAAATCTGGGTACCGGGCCGGTAAGCTTGCATGTCTATTCGACTGTAAAGAACCTGTTCGTTGAAGCCAATCACCACATCAGCCAGGTCACCGGCATTGGTCATGTATTTTTCGCCCAGGCGAATGCGGTTCCCGCTAACGCCAGCCCGCGAACGCGGTGGCGGTTCAATTTCGGCAGGAATCAGTTCAACGGTCCATACCCCATTGCCCATTTTGGCCGAGATAATGCCAAAGATCTGGCCTGCAGTTTGAGCGCCTTCCCCGGAATCACTGGCGATTTCGACAATGTGTTCGCGAATGGCGATTTTTTTCTTGGTCTGATAATCGGGCTGAGTCAGTTGTTCCACGGTAACGCCCATCCTATCCAATAAATTGGTGGCTAACCGGATGACTCGCTGCGTGCCAACCGCGCGGCCAACCCATCCTGCCGGCCGAATAATACATAATTATCGGATCAGCGGCTCCTTTACTCAAGTTTTTTCTTTGGTCTTTTTAATGCTGGATCGGGGGATGGCACTAACTTGCCCGCTCGCAGGTCTTTAGCGCTTGGATTACAATGAGGCCATTCCTTTTCCGGAGCCACCAATTATGAGTAAGAGCCGTATGGAAGCGTTTAGCGATGGGGTTTTGGCCATTATCATCACCATTATGGTGCTCGAGATGAAAGTGCCGCATGGCGATCAATTGGCCGATCTGCGCGGATTATGGCCCGTTTTTCTCAGTTACGTGCTGAGTTTCATGTACGTCGGCATCTACTGGAATAACCATCACCATCTGCTCCAAGCGGTGCACCGTATTGACGGAAAAATCCTGTTGGCCAACCTTCACCTGCTGTTTTGGCTGACTTTGGTTCCCTTCACGACCGGTTGGATGGGTGAAAACCATTTTGCAGCGTTACCCACCGCGATTTACGGCTTGGATCTCCTGGCAGCCGCGATCGCCTACTTTATTTTGTCGCATGGCCTGCTGAAACGGCATGGTCAGGATTCGGCCCTGGCTAAAGCCTTGGGTTCGGATTTCAAGGGTAAAATTTCGGTGGTGGTGTACCTGATCGCAATCCCCTTGGCCTTTGTCCATACCGCTATTTCTTGCGGCTTGTACCTCGCCATTGCCGTGTTGTGGTTTTTCCCAGATAAACGCATCGAACGGGCCTTGGGTTAGCGCAGGGCATGGGCGCGATTCTGGAGCGCCTGCCATTCAGCCAGTCTTTCGGGAGTCATCACAGTCTTGAGGTGCATCAAAACCTCATTTACTTTTTCAGAAGGCGGTTCGGGCAGGGCCAGCATTTGGTCCAAGGCCTCACGCAAACATATTTCGGCTTGCGCCGCCTGACCGACCAAGATCAAGGCCTTGCCTTTTTTAAGTAACCATTCGCCCAACGGGTAAAGCACTGGATCGTTGCGTTTTCGGGCAACTTGGACGGCGAGTTCTGCAAGGGGTAAGGCCGATTCGCCCTTCCCCAATTTTAAATAAATGCCAGCCAGCATTGAGGCCGAATAGGCAGCATCGTTCTCTTGATCGGGATCGCTTTGATGGATTTTGAGGCTTTTTTCACCCCAGCGAATGGCGTCTTGAAGCTGACCCTGTCGCGCCGCCAGATTGCACATCAAGTTATAGAGATTTCCCAAATGGGGATGATTGGCTGGGAGCGCGCGTTCGCCAATGGCAATGGCTTCGCTCAGATATTGATTTGCTTGAGCAAAGTTCTCGGCGCATAAGGCGTTATAACCGAGAGCATTCAGTTCAGTGATGGTTTCTGGGCTATCCGATCCATAAAGCGTTTGAGTGATATCCAAGGCCAAAAGGCCCATTTTATGCCCCTCTTCAAAACGGCCTGCATCCGTATAAAAAGCAGAGAGCGAACTGTAAACATCGCCGATCAAAAGGTGTTTTTCGCCCAGGATGGGGACCAGCAGGTCTCTCACTTCTAAGTAATGGGTAAAACAAAGGTCAAACGACTGTGCAAATCCTTCCACCATAGCCAAATTGCCCAAGGCATGAGCGTATTGAAATGATTTTTCGCCAAAGGTCGTGCGATTGTAACTAACCAATTCTTCGAGAATGGGACGGGCTTGCTCGGTTTCCCAGGTTTCAACATAGGTAGCGGCCACCACGCCTAAACAATCGACCCGAAACGCAGGGTAGCGGGCGTCTGCTGGGGCCACGAGGGATTCGGCTTCCCTTGCGGTTTGACGTGCTTGATCCCATTTTTTAGCGGCTAAATTAAGCTTGGCGGCCATGAGCTGGGTCTGGGCCAATAACCAAGGATCTTTTTCTTTTTGGGCCAGCTGTTGAGCGGTCTGTTGGCTGACCTGGGCTTCATCCAATCGGGACTGATAAATGTAGTTTTGGGCCAAAAGCAATTGCCACTCCATGTGTTCTCGCGGGCTTAACGGTGAATTGCTATCGGCGCTCAGGGCCAGGTTCAGTAGGCTTTCGGCCTTTTGGTAGGATCCATAAGCGGAATAGAGTTCGCCAAGCAGGGCACGCATGCTGCGACGCAATTCAGGTTGACCTTTTAATTCCGAATCCACGCGCGCGGCACCGCGATCCAACAGGTCACGAGCGCTCAACTCCCCACTTTCCCGTTCCTTGGGGTCAATCGCTTTAAACGTTTCCAACAAAAATTGACGGGTCTGTTCAGCCCGATCGCGTTCTCGACGAATGATTTCGTTTTGGCGTTGAGTGACCAAGCCAAATCGAACGGAAAGCAACGTAATCGCTATTAGACTCAAAAGGGTAAGCCCCGCCAAAACCACTTTAGCCCGGTTGCGTCGAATGAATTTTCGGGTCAGATAAAGGATTGACTCGCCGCGCGCCACCACCGGTCGACCCGTGAGGTAATTTTGAATGTCATCGGCCATGGCTTGGGCGGACACATAACGTCGATCCGGCTCTTTGCGCAAGGCTTGAAGGACGATGGCATCCAGCTCACCACGGATCAATTCGGGCAATTTTCGGATTTGATGCGCGGGATAACCCAACCCGTGACCCCTTGATGGCATTAACTTTTCGTTCAACAACTGGCTAGGCGGACACGGTGCCTGACGAACAATAACGCGTTCAATTGCGGCAGGTGAATCATCGGGAAAATCATGGGCGGGTGTTTCGGTGATCAACTCGTACAGGAGCAAGCCCAGCGCATAAATGTCGCAGGCCACCGTCAAGGCAAGGCCCATATATTGTTCGGGTGCAGCGTATTGCGGCGTCATGGGGTTGCGGCCGGTTACGGTTTTGGATGGCGATGCGCTTTGATCCAACAGCTTGGCAATCCCAAAGTCGAGCAATTTGACCTGACCTTCATGGGTGACCAAAATGTTGGCAGGTTTTAGATCGCGGTGGATGAGCAAATTTTGATGCGCAAATTGAACAGCCTGAAGGACTTGCAGAAAAAGCTCCAATCGAGCATTTAAGTCGAGTTGGGCCTGTTTACAGTAGGCCAAGAGGGAAAAACCCTGCACAAATTCCATCGAGAAAAAGGGGATGCCCTCTGCGGACATCCCGCCATCTAGGAGTCGCGCAATGTGCGGATGCTCAAGATTGGCCAAAATCTGGCGTTCGCGATGGAATCGCCATTCGACTTCCTGGCTACTCAGTCCCCGTCTCATGATTTTGAGGGCCACCCGCTGTTCGAAACCGCCGTCATCGCGCACGGCCTCATAGACGCTACCCATCCCGCCCTCACCAATCAGCCGAATCAACCGGTAAGGACCAATGCGTTGACCGTCCAGCTGGGGTGGAATCGGGGCGAGCTTAAAATCAACGGCAAAGGTCGGTTGATCGATTTGATCTAAAAGGGCTTGGGCCAGAACCCGCTTTTCGGGGTCAGATCCGCAAAGTTCATGCAACCGGGTTTGCACCTGATCGGCCGGCAAATCCATTAGTTGGTCCAGGATTCCTTTAATTTCCAAGTAACGGGTTTTGGCTTGTGGATCCATAGCGCCTTCAAACAGCTGTTCGGTTTCAGAATGCCAAAAGGTTATACTAAAAAAAGAGGCAATTCCTTATGCATGTGCACCTTTTTTGGATTTGGTTCACGATTTTGACGGTACCGGCCCTAATCGTCTTGCTCAAGTGGCGATCGGCAAAATCGTCCAACACCGGCATTTCTATGGTTTTTTTGGTCGATCAACGCCAGCCTTTCCAAGAGCATCGGGTACGGGCCGCAGCCCGAAAAATTTTTAATCGACCACTGGTTAACTTGGACGATAACCCGGATGAGTTTGTCTGTCAGACCCAAGAAGGTAACGTGAGTCGCGAGTTCCTCATTCACGTGCCACAGGGTACTTTTGTGCTCAAGGAACACAGTCGGCCGTATTTCAAAAAGCGTGGTGTTGAGCAGCCCAATCCATTGCAAACGGCGGTCTCTGCCCATCAAGGCTGGTTTGGTTTGGAGCTGGTCTCTCCACCGCCTGATGTCAATCAACGCGCTCAATCCTACCAGTGGATGTGTCGCTTCATGGCCGAACTTGCCGATGACAGTTGCCTGGCTTTTGGTTGCCCGGAACTGGCGCGGTTCCTGCCTTTTTCACCCGAAATCAAATCCAAATTGGAGTCGCCACAAGCCCTGCGACTGCTGGAAAATGTGCTCCCGCACTCGGTCAACGAATCCTAACGGCCCAAACTCCACTCTTTAAACCGACCGGCGCGCTCTTGGGTAACCCCAATCGGTTCACCTGGATCTGGCGCCAGGAAAACCCACAAACGGCCTTTTTCAGCTGGCCGAAAGCGCTGGACGGACTGGATATGAATTAGGTATTGGCGGTTAAGGCGAAAAAAAAGGCTGGGATCCAATTGGCTTTCCAAGTCCTTAAGATTGAAGTCGGTCATATAACGAGTGCCATCCAGACCCCGCACAAAGGTGATTTTGTGCTCGCTCCAAAAATAAGCAATTTTTTCCGGGTCCAAGGCGAGGAAATCCATCCCTTTTTGCACCAAAATCCGCTGCCCTTTTGTCGGTTTTGGCTGGATTGGTTCTGAGCTGCCAAACCAGCGTTCCACTTTATTGACTGCGGCTTGGAGTTTTTCCAATTCCACAGGCTTGAGCAGGTAGTGACAGCCATTATTTTCCAGAGCTTGCATCCAGAATTGGTCAAACGCGGTCGTAAAAATGACGGGCGCCCGGAATTGGAATTCCTGAAACAAATCAAAGCTCTGGCCATCTCCCAATTGGATGTCAAACAGGAAAAAGTCCGGTTCTGGGTGGGTGTGGAAATAGGCGCATGCCTCACGCAAACTCCCCAGGATAGCCCGAACCGTGCACGGTGGATCCAGCTGGCTTAGCAGCGATTGGAGCCGTCGAACGGCAGGGATTTCATCCTCTAAAATGACACATTCCATATTACGACCTCACCGGAGCGAGCGGGATCCCGACCCGGAAAACCTGTTCTCCGGCCTCAATCCGCAACGGTTGATCCAGGGTAAGTTGGACCCGCTCACTTAAATTCTTTAACCCTGTACCGGACGAAGGACTTGCAATCGCTTTTGGCCGATTGGCATTCTCAACCCATAACCAGTTTTCAGAGCACATGACATGAACCGGCAGGGGTTCCTGCTGACCCATCCGATTATGCTTAAAGGCATTTTCCAACAGGACCTGGATAGCCATGGGTGGAATGAGGTATTTATCGGTTTGCGTTAGGGCGGAATGGATCTCAATGGCATCACCGAAGCGGGTTTTTAACAGGGCCAGGTAATGTTGGCAAAAAGCCCATTCGTCATCCAAGGGAACCAATAAGCGGTCTTTCTGGACCAGGATGTAGCGGTACATTTGACTGAGGTGGTGAATAAATTGTTTGGCGTCTTGCGGGCTCTGATCCACCAGCTGAGAAAGCGTATTTAAACTGTTAAACAGAAAATGCGGGGCAATTTGGCTTTTCAAGGCTTCCAATTCCGATTCCGTCGCCGTGCGCCGCCATTTTTCCAAGCTCAATTGATCGCCTTCGCGTTCATTAATCAGAAAAACGGTTTCGTAAACATGGGTAATGAAGACCACGCAGATGACACAGGCCAAGGTCGCAACCCGAATCGCTGGCCAATCGACGGCTTGGCCACTGAGCGGGTACCACAGCCAGAGCAGGAAAATCGTTAATGGCGCGGTATAAAAAATATTGGCGAAGAGCAACATCATGACCTTGCGGATCGGGAAGTTAAACCAATTGAAGTGACGCCGCTGTTGAAAGAGCAGAAACCGGTTGCCATGCCAAATGGCGAAACTGACAAATAGGAAATGCAGAGAACCCCACCAGTAGCTGATTTGATTGGGCTGAACCGCGCCGAACAATCCGGTCAAGCGCGGGATCGCCAACCCAAACAAAGGGATACACAGCAGGCGGATCCAGAAATCGTCCAATTGAACCTGGACCTGGGGCTGCGATGGGGGATCTGGGGTGTCAACCGGTGGTAATGGAGCATGGATCAGGGGTTCAGCCATACTCCATTGTCTGCCAAAAATCCCTTTTACATGAAGTCCAGCTGGGAAAAAATCGCACGCGGTTTTGAAGCGGGGTCTAAAAGCTCACAGGAAGGCATTGACCCATGGTTCGCTTGAGGGCTCACACGAAGCAGAGAAATCATAAAGGATTTCTTGACAACCCGACAATCCGGTCTTGTTTTAGACCTGCATTGGATTTGTTCGAGCTGCCCAAAAGGTCCGGGAAATAAAGGCCTTGGCCCTGCAAACCAAGCCGGGGTTTTCTTCGTGGCTTGGCGGCTTTGTGTGCGTCCAATCAAGGTACGCTCCGACCCGGGCATTTGGGTCGCTTGAAGGCTCACACGAAGACACGGAGCCACGAAGGGGTAAATCGGGCCTTTTTGACCCAACAGCGTTTCATTTATTCAGGCTGATCTTAAAGTACTTGGGAACTGGTTTTGAACCCAGACCCCAGCTGGATCTGATTTATTCAAGCCCGAGTTGATCTAGGGAAATCTGGCCGTCGTGCTCATGAAAAATAGGCAGATATCGCTTCGATTCTTGCAGGCTTGGAATGGCCGCACTTCCCCATCACCCCCTTTTCTAGAGGTTTATGATGCTCCTCATCTTTTTTTGGTGTTGTTTTTTGCAGGCGGACCTAAAAGATTATACGGAAATCCAATATTTGGCTAATGCGGAGCGTCACTCCGGTATTGTTCAAATTACCCGAGATAATCTGACCATCATTTCCATCCCAGATACCCCCTTTATAGAAAATGTTCAGACCATCCGGTTTTGTACCGGCAACCATGAAAAGATCTGCATCCTGGTGACGGGGAATAATGGATCCGCTGCGATCGGTTTTTTGCTAATGGCCAAACTTGAAGGTGACCATGGGGTCCTACTTTACACAGGCAAAGAATGTTTGGAACGGTTGGAAGAGTATTTCATATGCCAATAATTTTCGTTTTCTTTTGCTTTCAAGAACCTAAACATCAACATGTTCAAACGATAAAGCAGTCCGATTTGGAACTCATAATCCGATATGAAACGGCCTCCGCCAAACTGCAGGGCGATTTTTTCCACACCTACCAGGGTAAAAGCGTAGTGGGAGCGATTCAAGATGACGGAATGGAAGACTTATACTTTCTTCAGTCCCTCATGCTCAATGGAAAGACTTTCTATTTTGGTAATAACTTTTTTAAGCATTGCTTTGCACGATTAACCCCAGCGCATGCCCAGTTCGCAAGAACTGAAAATGGGTGGTTTTATGTAACCATTTCAGGATCTGATGGAATTTCAGGGTATTCATTGCTTTTGGTTTCGGATGGCAGCTCAATGATCGATTACTTCTGTTCACCAATGGGTGAGGGCAACTTTTTCCTTCCAGATTCCTGTAACCCCGACTGATGCAAAACCTTAAAAAACAATCCATTTTGGCAGTCCCAATCTTTCATCCAGTCGATTTTGTTTACCCGAACACGTGGGTTTTCAACCCCACGGTAACACTTGATACCCAATCCGCGTGAAAAACACGACACCGTTTCACCCGCACAAACGCGGGGCAAGAGCGCCTTCGCGGAATGCTGTTTCTCGAAACAGCTCCTGCGGTCGCCATCTCGATGGCGACCAACCCCGTCCGCACAAACGAAACCATACAAAACAACTCAAATTCAGAGCCAAAAAAGGTCAATAAACAAGCCCAGTCCCAATCAAGGGTCCGATTGTCCCACCTCGTTTCGGCGACACCGAGCCCATCCACCGAGGTGGCTGGGTTAAGAGCTGCACCGAGGTGCAGCAATCCACGAAGGCAATGCCTTTCAAGCCAATCTTCAGCTTAGCTTTCACCCTATCACCAAGGTTAGAGAGAGCCACCCAAACAAAGCCACAAGCGATGCAAAACAAAGCACTTCCGGTGACCAAAAGGAATACCAGAATTCGACGCCTGGCGATCCCGACAGATGTTGTATAAATCACCAAGTCACGAATTGGAAAAGGCCGGATCATATCACCTTTTATTTTTTCCGAAATACCTTTGATTATCGGCATCATGATGTTTTCAAAAAATTTTGAGACGAAGACCACTTTCGAAACAACAATACAATTCCCCACAGGAATAGCGATTAGGTCTCCTGGCTTTAAATTTGCCATCAGATCCACCTTTTTGGGCGTTGATTTGTGATCCCTTAAGCTAAATAAATCTAAAGGGATAATCAGCCTTTCGGTCCGGGCTTTTTGATAATCCCATTCGCTCTTTGAACTGCCTTGGCTACGTCAACTCAGCCGGGGTTTTCTTCGTGGCTTAGCGGCTTCGTGTGAGGTCCCTTTGCCGAACAACGTCCCAGTTCCCGGAACCCCAAGCGCAGCCGTTCAGACGTTTATTTTCCCGGTTCGGGTTGGGTTTCACCCGGTTCGGTCGATTGGGACTGGCTCCTCCAGCGGTTTTAGGTCAACGTGGCTTTAAAACCCTGAAAGGAGTTAATCATGGAAAATATCAATATTTGGGCGGTACTCACAGCAACGGTCGCCAGTTTTGTTTTGGGCGGAATGTGGTTCAGTCCCATCCTGTTCGCCAAACCTTGGATGCAGGTCACCGGTTTATCGGAAGAAGAACTGGCTAAAGGCAACATGGCCAAAATCTTTGGTGGGTCCTTTTTCCTGACCTTGATCATGGCCTTCAACTTAGCCGCATTCCTCGGCAAGGAATCCGATTGGGCCTGGGGTCTGACGGCTGGGTTACTGGCCGGTGTGGGTTGGGTCGGCACCGCTTTGGGTGTGATTTACCTGTTTGAACGGCGTCCGCTCAAACATTTTTTGATCAATGCCGGCTTCCAGGCGGTGTCGTTTGGGGTCATGGGCCTGATCCTCGGATGGTGGCATTAATACTCCCCGGCGATATCAAAACAATTCTTTGAACTTTTTTGGATAAAAGCCAGGGTTGTGGTGCATTTTTCCGATGAGCAGTTATAGTAGTGTTTTTTGGGATGCCCCAAAGAGGTGGTGTTGTGGGCCGTATCAGCCATTTTCAGGAGCAAGAACCCTTTGGCCAGAACGGTGATGTGCTCTTATTCCATCACATTCCAAAGACGGCCGGACAAACCTTTAACCAAATTCTTTCGGAAGCAATACAGCCCTATTTCCACTGTGTTTGGGCCGTGCAATGGGAACCAACCCTAAATTGTATTAACCGGGTTCCAGGCCCCTGTGCGGTCAGTGGCCATTACATATGGGGTCTTCACGAACATTTAGAGAACCGAAGATGCTTTTATTTGACGTTTCTGAGGCATCCTTTGGAACTCTTAAAATCTCAATATCTGTATTGCACCGGCAATATCAGATCTGCTGTTCATTTGATGCTTATGTTGAGCAGGGCTTGTATCAACCCAATACGCTCTGCACATTTTTAGGCGCTGGGGATCCTGATTTGGCCTATTCAAGGCTGGCGTCCACCTACCATCAATTCGGAATTACCGAATTTTTTAGCGCATCGTTGGCATTATTTGCTCAAACCCTCCCGTTTCCCGTCCAAGGGTTCAGTTCACTTAATACCACCGACTCCAGTAGCCAAATCGAGATAAAACCTCAAACATTGAGGAAGTTAGAAATTGTCAATCAGAAGGATTTGGCACTCTATCAGAAGGCCTGTTCCCTATTTTGGGAAAGGCTCTCGGATAGGCAAATTTCCACGGATAAAATGCACCTAGCCGAATCCACCAAAAAGAAAAGGGTACACTTTGATCAAAAAGTAGCAACTACCGTTAAGACGGGGTCATTTGAGGAAGCTTATCAAGCGTTGGATGGATTAGGGCCAGACCAATCCGGCTACCTTTTTGCAAAATTAGATTTGTGTCTCCGCTGGAATGCGTTTTCCCGGGCCATAGAAGTCTGCCACCAGATTAATCGCCTCCACCCTGGGGTTGGAAATCTGGATCTGGTGGGTTGTCTGGCAAAAATCGACCCACAGCGTGGAATTCAGCTCCTAGAACAGGAACTCGCCCGGGTGTTACCCCTGCAAACACGTTTACCTGATTCAAGCATGAACAACTACATTCAAGTGTGCTTTAACAACTTGGAAACTCTCTGGAATCGTACACAGGATGCTGTCAAAAACGAAGAAGGGTTTGTTCAAGGGCTTCAAAGACTCATTGCTAGGTGCGAGGAATATTATTGCGCATCAACCTGTGTTCAGACCTTACCTTGCTTTTTCAATCTAATCACACGTCTCGGCCTCGAAAAATTCCTAACCAATGTGGAGCTTTTGCGAGAAAAAGCTTCTCCAGCTTGGCAGTGGTCGGAAACTGTCCGAATGTTCCTTAAAGGCTTCCCGCCAGGAACCAAAATATTGCTTTATGGCTGTGGCGAAATCGCACGGCTTCTTGTAGATAGGGGCACATTGGAACCCTTGAATTGCATTTTTGTGACCTCATTTAAAAGCGATAGCGCGAATTTCCACGGATACCCTTTAGGCCAAATTGACGATTTCCGGGAACAACCAATTCACTACCTCATAATTTTGAGCCAAATGCATGAGGCAGAGATGCTCTCCAGGGCCAATTTCTTCGATCGGAGCCGCATTTTCACACTCAACGAGATGATCGATGCAGTTCATGCAGGTGGGCGCGCCTTTTCAATCGAAGAACTAACCAAAAATGGCCAATCACCCCCACCTAATCAAAGCTTCACCCAGGAATAACACTTGAATCGCGCTTGCATCAGACTATAATGAGCCATTTATTTTGTAGAAAGGGGGCAGAAATGGCTCAAAAACCTTGGAGTATCGATTCTTATAAAATGTTTCCGGCGGAACAACAACCTGTGTGGCCGGATCCGGTTTATCATCGCGCCATTCTGGAAGAGATCCGTAACCAGCCCCCACTCGTCTTTGCCGGTGAGGTGCGTGAACTCAAACGCCAGTTGGCCGAAGTCGCCCAAGGCAAAGCTTTTTTGCTCCAGGCCGGCGATTGTGCTGAAGAGTTCCAAGGCACACACGGCAAGAACATTCGCGAGAAATTAAAGATCCTGCTGCAAATGGCGGTCGTTTTGACCTACGGCAACTTGACGCCTGTCGTCAAAATTGGCCGTATTGCCGGTCAATACTCCAAGCCGCGTAGCAAACCGACCGAAGAGGTCAACGGTCAAACCTTACCTTCCTTCCGCGGCGATTCAGTAAATGCGATTACGCCCACCCTGGAGGCCCGCACACCAGACAGCAACCGGCTCCTGCGCGCCTACCACCAATCCGCTGCAACGTTAAACTTGCTGCGCGCTTTCACCCACGGTGGTTTTGCGGATTTGAGCCGGGTCCATTCCTGGAACCTGGACTTTGTAAAAAACAGCCCCTTGGGCAATAAATACGAAGCAATGGCCGAGGACATCACGCGCGCTCTGGCCTTCATGCGTGCGTGTGGGATCGATTCAGAAAAGTTCCCCCAACTGCACCAAGTCGACCTGTACACCTCACACGAAGCGCTCCTTCTCGATTACGAGGCAGCGCTCTCCCGCGTCGATAGCTTGACCGGCGATTGGTACAACTGCTCCGCCCATTTCATTTGGATCGGGGAACGCACCCGTCAATTGGATGGTGCCCATCTCGAGTATTTCCGCGGGATCAAAAACCCGGTGGGCGTTAAGATTGGCCCAACCTGTGACCGCGATACCCTGCTGAAACTGGTGGAAAAGCTCAATCCGGAAAATGAGCCCGGGCGTTTGACTTTGATCACCCGGTTTGGTGCGGATAAAATTGAAAGTTGTCTGCCCCCACTCGTTCGTGCCGTGCGCGACGAAGGTGCCAGTGTGGTGTGGAGCTGTGATCCGATGCACGGCAACACCTACACGACGACCAACGGTTACAAAACCCGGCATTTCGAAAAGATCGTTTCCGAATTGGACCAATTTTTCCAAATCCACGTGTCCGAAGGAACCCATCCGGGCGGTGTGCATTTAGAACTGACCGGCGACCACGTGACAGAATGTCTAGGTGGGGTCGAAGACATCACGGACGAAGAATTGCCCTACCGTTACAACACGGCCTGTGACCCACGCCTCAACGCGAAACAGAGCCTGGAACTCTCCTTACATATCTCCGAAATCCTCAAAAAAAAGGCCCACCAACGGCCCGATTTGGGACTCACGGTAGGCTGAGATGTCGTTCAAAGACAATTTGTTAGCCCAGGCCCGCGCCGTAAAAAGCCGGGTCCCGGGTCAAACATTGGGCGTATTGGCCTTCCCCGAAGGCGAGGATGAACGGGTCATCACGGCCGCCTACCAGCTTTGCCAGGAGCAGGTCGCCGAACCCTTACTGATCGCCGCGCCCGATGCATTTGAATCCATGCGCAAACGACTCGACCTTCCGGAGCCTAACTTTGCTGTTTTGAACCCGGAGGGGCTAGTCGAATCCACCGCCAACTTGTTGTACAGTCGGCGCAAACACAAAGGTGTGACCCAGGAACAAGCCCTGGTCCAGGGCGCGGATCGGCTATTCCAGGCCGCCGCGTTGGTCGCGTCCGGTCACGCGGATGGCGCAGTCGGCGGTGCAGTACGCACGACCTCGGACACGGTACGCGCCGCAATCCAAATGATTGGTCCGCGTTCCGGCATCAAAACGATCAGCAGTTTCTTTTTAATGGTCTTTGAAGATCGCTGTCTGCTATACGCCGATTGCGGTGTTATTCCTCAGCCCAGCGATGAACAATTGGTCGATATCGCTGCAGCTTCTGCACAATCCTGGACTCAGCTAACCCATCAGCCAGCCCGAATCGCTTTTTTGAGCTTTTCAACTTATGGCAGTGCTTCAGATCCATCCATCGATGTGATTCGTTCCGGCATGCTGTTGACCCGCGAACGCTTTCCCGAGTTACGGGTCGATGGGGAAATGCAAGCCGATGCGGCGCTCATCCCCGAAATCGGGCAACGCAAGGCGCCGGGCTCCAACGTGGCAGGCCAAGCCAATGTTCTGATATTCCCCAACCTGCATGCCGGGAACATCGCGTATAAACTCACCGAACGCCTAGCTGGTGCCACCGCACTCGGCCCGATCCTGCAAGGATTGGCCTGGCCCATGAACGATCTCTCGCGCGGTTGTAATGCAGAAGATATTGTTTTGGTATCCGCCATAACCTTGATGCAGGCCAACCAAGTTCCCGAGTAAGTTTAAAGTTTGAGTACCAGGACCAAATCGTCCTGGTGCAACAAATCACCGGCGGTCAGAACCAGTTCCTGAACCACGCCGCCCGCACTGGCTTGGACGGTACTCTCCATTTTCATCGCCTCCACACTGAAAAGGGCTTGGCCTGGCTGGATGGTTTGACCGACTTCCACAAAAATCTTGCCCAATTTGCCCTGCAACGGTGCACCGATCTCTCCGGCTTTCTCCGCCTTGCGATGGACCGCTTTACTCGGCTGCACCGCGTAATCGCGCACGCGAACAGAACGCATCTGACCGTTCAGCGCATATTGTACCGACCGCATGCCTTCCGCATCCGCTGGTCCCAGGTGGACCATTTGGACCAGAATCAATTTGCCGGGCGCCATTTCGACCATGAGTTCCTGACCGGGTCTAAGCCCAAAGAAATAGGCTTCGGTCGGGATTTTTGCCACCTGACCATACTGGACACGATGCTGGTAATAGTCTTCAAACACCTTGGGGTAAAGCGTATGGCTGAGAAAATCCTCAAAACTAGCCAGGTCGGGGAATTTTTTCTGAAATTCGGGAAAAGCCGTTTCCAAATCGATGGGTTTGAGATGCTCGTTGGCCCGACCCACATAGGGTTCTTCCTTACCTAAAACCTGTTTTTGCAGGGCTTCGGGGAATCCGCCGAAGGGTTGACCCAATTCACCCCGGAAGAACTGTTTAACGGAGCCAGGAAAGCTGATCTCGCGGCTCTGGTTCTCGAGTTCTTCAATGCTGATCCCATTGGCCGTCAGGTACATGGCCATGTCGCCGACCACCTTGGAGGAAGGGGTTACCTTGACTAGGTCCCCAAACAGGTGATTGACGGCAGTGTAATTCTTTTTGATCAGGTCGAAGCGGTCTTCCAGCCCCAATGCGCGTGCTTGTGGCCGCAGATTGGAGTATTGACCACCCGGAATTTCGTGCTCGTAGACCTCAGCTGTTCCAGCTTTGAGTCCCGACTCGAAGGGAAAATAGCGGGTACGCACATCTTCCCAATAATCGCTGTGCCGGTTGAGGCTGTGCATATCGAACCTGCGTTCACGTGGATGGCCCATTAACATGGCCACAATGCTGTTGAAATTGGGTTGGCTGGTCAGACCGGACATGGAAGCCAGGGCGACATCAATGACATCTACGCCGGCATCGATGGCTTTGAGGTAGGTTGCGGCTTGGATCGCCGAAGTATCGTGGGTATGCAAGTGGATGGGAATGGCAACCGTCTCGCGCAAGGCCTGGATCAGTTCCTGGGCCGCGTAGGGTTTCAAGAGTCCAGCCATGTCCTTAATCGCCAGGATATGTGCACCGGCATCCTCGATTTGACGGGCCAGATCGAGGTAATAGGTCAGGTTGTACTTTTTGCGCTTGGGATTCTGAAGGTCGCCGGTGTAACAAATACAGCCTTCAGCCAACGCATTGGTACGTTCCCGAACCATGCGAATGCTGACTTTCAGGTTCTCAATCCAGTTCAGACTGTCAAAGATCCGGAACAGATCAATGCCGTTCTCGGCTGCTTTTTCGATGAAGGCCGCTACGACATTGTCTGGATAGGCCGAGTAGCCGACCGCATTGGAGGAGCGCAACAGCATTTGCAACAGGATATTGGGGATTGCCGACCGCAGTTGACGCAGTCGGTCCCAGGGACATTCATGCAGGAAACGCATGGCGACATCAAAGGTGGCCCCACCCCAGACCTCCATGGAAAAGGTCTGCGGATGTTGTTGGGCAAATAGGGAAGCCACACGCACGAGATCTAAGGTGCGAACGCGAGTGGCCAACAGCGATTGGTGGGCATCGCGAAAGGTGGTGTCCGTAAAGTGAATACCCGATTCTGCCCGTAGCCAGGCCGCAAATTTTTCGGGTCCCAAAGTCGCCAGCTTCTGTTTAGTACCTGCCGGGATCTCTCCTTCATCATTGCCTGGCAAGCGAAGCGGCAAAAAAGAGGGGACCGTTTCCTGTTTGGCAAAGTCAGGGTGGCCATTAATGCTGACATGCGAGAGAAAGCGCAGAATTTTGGTCGCACGGTCCATGCGTTTGGGCAGGATAAACAGTTCAGGATGATCGGCGATAAAACGAACGCCCGCTTTGCCTTCCAAGAAAACCGGATGCTGAATCACGTTGAGCAGAAAGAGCCCATTGGTTTTGACACCGCGCACGCGGAACTCGCGCAAGGCGCGTTCCAAACGTTCACTGGCACCCCAAAGGGTGCGGCCAGAGGCGGTTACTTTAACCAGCAAGGAGTCAAAAAAAGGTGAGATACGCATGCCGGGATAGGTCGAGCCTTCATCAATGCGGATGCCAAAACCACCGGCATGGCGATAGGCGATGATCGTGCCGTAATCGGGCTGGAAATTGTTTTCTGGATCTTCTGTCGTAATGCGACATTGCAGGGCAAACCCGTTGCACTGCACGTCGTCTTGGTTACGCAAATAGATACAGGTATCGGAGAGCTTGTGGCCCTTAGCGATCAGAATTTGCGAACGGACGATATCAACCCCAGTCACTTCTTCCGTCACCGTGTGTTCAACCTGGATACGCGGATTCACCTCGATGAAGTAGACCTGATCGTTCTCGACCAGGAACTCGACCGTACCGGCGTTGTTGTAGGCAACCGAGCGGCCAATCGCCAGCGCATATTCAAACAACTTGGCGCGAACCTCTGAGGCCAATCCCTTGGCTGGGGCCACTTCGACCAGTTTTTGGAAGCGGCGCTGGACCGAACAATCGCGCTCAAAGAGGTGGACCAAGTTCCCGTGTTCGTCGCCCAGAAGCTGGACTTCGATGTGTTTGGGGTTCTCCAAAAACTTTTCCAGAAAAACGGTGTCATTGCCAAATGCGGTGCCCGCCTCGCGCTGCGCCGCTTCAAAAGCGGAGTCCATCTCCTCGGCCTTGCGCACTACCCGCATGCCGCGCCCACCCCCGCCAGCACTCGCCTTAATAATGACGGGAAACCCCATGCGTTCTGCTTCTACCCGGGCGATCTCGGCGGAGGTTACGGCCTGTTCGTTGGTCGGTACGGTTGGGACTTGGGCTTTTTGTGCCAACTTTTTGGCTGAAATTTTGTCGCCTAACCCGCGTAGGATTTCGACTTTCGGACCGACAAAAATGATCCCTTCTTCACCACAGCGCGCAGCAAATTCCGCATTTTCACTCAAAAAACCATAACCGGGATGGATGGCATCAACCTTTTTGGCCTTGGCCAAGCGTAGGATGGATTCGATATCCAAGTAGGGTTTAAGCGGGTCATCATCGGCCCCGATCTGATAGGCTTCATCTGCTTTATAGCGATGTAAGGAATAGCGGTCTTCATGGGTGTAGATGGCAATCGACTCAATGCCCAACTCATTACACGCGCGTAAAACGCGAATGGCAATTTCACCGCGATTCGCGACCAGTAAGCGCTTGATCGACCGAACTTCTTCCGACATACCGCCTCCTTGAATTTACATTTATTGTATCCATGAAAAGCAGGAAACGGTCGAGTCACTTGGTAATGGTGGAAGCTTGCTCTTGGACTAAAGTTTGGAAAGCCGCCAAATCAAAGTCCAGATGGCGAACTTCGGCAGGCGGTGCTGTTTGAATTTGTTTGCGCAGGGCCTCCATCCGAGAATGGGTTGCGGGATGGGAATTCAAAAAGGCCGGTGGCGCGCCGCCCAACCGCTTTTCTTGCTCTTGCAGGATCTCAAAAAAATCAAGCAGGGCCGTTGGGTCCAGTTCCGCATTTCGCAGGGTTTCCAAGCCGATTCGATCTGCCTCAGCCTCCTGGCTGCGCGAAAAGGACTGATTGAGCAGGAACGCGCTGTTGGCCAGGAGGTAATGCGAGATGCCGTCCAAATTGCCCAAAACGGCCGTAATCAAAACCTGATTACCGGTTTGCTGGACCAGCGCCCGTAAGCTGTGGCGGCGCTGTACGTGCGCCATTTCATGACCCAGCACACCCAAAATTTCTTCAGGTCGACGGGCCTCCAGGATTAGGCCCGAATGGATGGCGATATGACCGCCCGGCAAGGCAAAGGCATTGATCGATTCATCTGCAATGATATGAAACTGAAAGGCATCGGCATCGTCCGTCGTCCGCAACAACGGCTGAACCAATCGATCCAATTGGCCCTGCAATTCCGCATCTGTCAGAACCGTTAACTCCGAAGCCATTTGGTCCCAGAGCGCTTGGCCAAAATCCTGCTCCCATTGACGGGGAACCGCTTCAGTGACCCGAAAGACCAACCAGGTCCGCAGTGGGAAAAGGGATGCAATACCTAACGCCCCAATCGCCAAAAAGATCAACCAGCCGCGCAGGCGCTTGTGTTTATGCCGGCCAATGCCCTGAATCTGGTCTACCAGTTCAGGAAAGCTCAACAGATTAGGGTCCGACAATACCGCCCGATCCTGCGTTGCGAAGCTGCGACCGAGAAAGTCGCTGTGCTCCAAGAAAAGAAAATCGTCTTGTCCACCCAATCGCAATCGCAGTCCTTTTAAGGGCAGACTGAATTCACCCGCTTGACCCCAAAAGACGGCATTAGATGACTGAATAACCAGATTGCCCTGGGCGACTCCGGAAATATCAGGGTCATAAGCTACAGCCGAATAAGTTGGACTCATCCAGACCAGGCACTTTCTGCGGCGAGTAATCCGTATTGAAAAAGATCAACCCAATCCTCGCCCATACGACTGTGCTGCCGGAAATGCGCTTCGCGCTGCATGCCCAAATGTTCCATCAGACCATAGGAGGCCACATTGCGCGTATCGCAAATGGCAAGCACCTTGTGCAGCTTCCACACCTGAAAGGCATGTTGCAAAAGGGCTTGGGTACCTTCTGCACCAAAGCCTTGGCGTTGAAAGGCCTGCTGAATGACATAACCGAACTCCGCCAACAGACTGCGTTTATCAATGTATCGAAACACCAATTCTCCAACGATTTGCCCATCTGACTTTTGTTCCATGACCATACAAAACCAGGCTTGATCCTCCTGACTCCACGGACCCAACAAGCCTTGGTAGTATTTCTGGGCGGATTCAGGTGTGTGTGTGGTGATATAACGGGTCAGTTCAGGATCACAGCGGTGCGGGATCAAAACGCCCAAATCTTTTTCTGCCACTTGACGGACCCTTAACCGCGGTGTTTCAAAAACCAACATGCTTTATCTCCCGGCTTTGAGATCATCCTTGCGAATGCGGATGCTTGCATAATGATGAACAAGTCCTTCCGCTTCGGCAAGCGCCATTGCACACGGCGCTAAATCCTGCACACCGGCATCGTAAAGCGTTTGAGTCGTTACCGTGCGCAAAAAGTCCAAAACCGAAAGACCGCCTTTAAAACGAGCCGAACTACGGGTCGGCAACGTGTGGTTGGGACCGCTGCAATAGTCACCAAACGCAACCGCTGAATTCTGACCGATAAAGAGCGAGCCATAGTTTTGAATCTGTTGAATTTCTGCCTGAGCCAGGTCCATGGCGATAAACAAGTGCTCAGCGGCAACACCATTGATGAAGGCTAAAAGTTCGTCACGGGAATCCGCGTGGACCAATTGGACTAGACCCATGCCCTGCTCGGTTTGGCCGAGTTCCTGGGCCAGGTTCTGCAAGAAAGGTTCGGACTCCGACACACAGATGGAGAGTGCGTTGGGATCGTGTTCGGCCTGGGCCCGGATGTCGGCTGCGATCCAGCTCAGCCGGCAGGTTTCATCCGCAACCACCAACAACTCGCTTGGACCGGCCAGGGTATCAATCCGAACTTGACCTTGGACCTGCGCTTTTGCGGCATTGACGTAGGCATTGCCCGGACCTACCACCACATCGCAGGCGGGGTTCCAGTCACTGCCGAAGGCAGCCGCAGCAATCGCCTGCGCACCGCCCAAACGCACAAACCCGGTTGCACCTGCCAGAGCGGCTGCCGCTTGAATGGCCGGATGGTCCGAAGGAGAAAAGGCGATCCGTTCCTTCACACCAGCCACACAAGCGGGAATCAAGGTCATCAAGGCTGTGGAGATTAAGGGAAAACGTCCGCCAGGAATATAGGCCGCCATACGTTCAACCGGTAAATGAACTGATTCGTAGCGGCCCCAGGCATCTTCAAAATAGGTGTCCTGGGCCCCTTGACGCTGGATTTTGGCAAAGTGTTCGATCCGGTCCGCAGCGCGTTCCAAGGCGTCGCGCAGGTCAAGGGACACGTCGTAATCGCGAAATTCTTTTAATGGAATTCGTTCAGGCTGGAAGCCATCCACCTGCAGACTCCAAAGCCGTAACGCGGCGGACCCTTCCTGCCGCACCGATTCCAAAATTTGCCTAACGCGCGCTTCAACTTCAGGCGCTTGGTTGAGTTCTGGACGGGTCCATTGATCGGCTTTAAGGATTAACATGGCGACTCCTCAATTCTGCTTCGATATCAGCCAAAGACACCCCAGCGGCTCGAGCGCGGACCAAGGCGAAATAGATCAAGTCCGCCGCTTCCCAGCGCACTTCGTCAAAGGTCTGAGCCTCAATCAGTTCCTGGCATTCTTCGGTTAGTTTTGAGGCCAAAAAGGCCGGATCGGCAAAGAGCTTGGCGGTAAAACTTTGTGGGTTTGCCTGCACCTTTCTGCCGGCAATCACCTGATCCAGATTCTCCAACCGAAAACGATGCCCTTCCTGCGGGAAACAACTCGGACGATTGAGGTGGCAGGCCATGCCTGTCTGACGGACCTTGAACAACAAGGTATCGCCATCACAATCGGCCTCAATTCCAACCAACGCCTGCGTGTGACCCGAGGTCTCCCCTTTTACCCACAATTGGTTTCGGCTGCGCGAAAAATAGGTCGCCTTGCGCGTTTCAATCGCCTGTTTCAGAGAATCCCGATTGGAGTATGCCAACATCAGAGCCGTTCCACCCTCCACCTCTTGGACCATGGTGGGCATCAGCCCAGAGTCCGGCCATTTGAGTCCAGTCAAAAAGGCTTCGGTTAAGCTGAACCGACCCGTGTACAAAGCCATACCGATTTGGGCATTGGCACCCAAACGGCGCAGAAAGGTTATATCGTCCAAATCAGTTATCCCACCCGCAACGGTTACCGGAATCGGCGAAGCTTTAACGATGGTCTCTACACGGACCCGGTCCAGGCCCTGTAACATGCCTTCCTTTTCCACCTGGGTATAAAGGAACTCACTGCAGCGCTGAGCCAACGGTTGCAACAGGTCGCGTGGATCTTCTTGGGATTCGGTTTGCCAGCCGTGGCTGAGCAGGTGATCGCCTTTGGCATCAATCGCAAAGATCAGCGCATTGGCGGGCAGTTTCTCAACCCATGGCTCACGGGCGGCCGTACCCAAAATGAG
The DNA here is from genome assembly GCA_020637335.1 of Acidobacteriota bacterium. GTDB lineage: Bacteria > Acidobacteriota > Holophagae > Acanthopleuribacterales > Acanthopleuribacteraceae > JACJWC01. The sequence continues at coordinate 59,696 of JACJWC010000009.1, forward strand.
TCGGCTAGCGCCAGCCTTGAGGTAGGTGCGAGCCGTTTCCAGATCGCGGATCCCACCGCCGACCCGGCAGGGCCGTTTTTTGAGTAGCTCGAGGATGAGCTCGCGATTGGAACCGCGATTGGTGGCTGCATTTAAATCGATCAGGGCGACCTCACCCAACAAGCTAAATTCATCAAAAAGGTCAAACACATCCGACCTTTCCAATACGGCTTCTTTGCCCTGGCGCCATTGAACGGCTTTGCCATCAAACAGGTCTATGGATGGGATTAACATGGGAGCGTCTCCAGTCTTACAGGGATTCCGGCCTGGGCCAGGTGTTGTTTTACGGATTGGATGGTATAGGCACCGGAATGGAACATGGTTGCAGCCAGCACCGCACTGGCGCCATGGGCAAGCCCTTCGGCCAGGTGTTCGGCCGATTGAGCGCCACCACTGGCAATGACCGGTACGCGCAAGCGTTTGGTCACCGATTGGAGGACGGAGAGGTCGTATCCCAAACCAGTCCCATCGCGGTCGATTGAAGTGAGCAGAATTTCACCGGCACCGCGATCGGCCACTTCAATTGCCCATGCCAAGGCTTGGCGTTCGGTACCTTTTTTGCCACCGTGACTGTAGACGCGATAGATTTCTCCGTCGCGTTTAACATCCATTGCCACCACGATGCACTGGCTGCCAAAGTGCTGACTGGCGCGGTTCAAAAGGCTGGGATCCGCCAGGGCTGCTGAATTGAAACAGACCTTGTCAGCTCCGGCCTCGAGAAAGTCGCTGATGTCGGACACCGAGCGCAATCCACCGCCCAAGGTAAAGGGAATGGATAGTGCTTGCGAAACGCGCCGGACCATGGCTAGCGCTGTGGGCCGCGCATCCACCGTTGCGGTAATGTCCAAGAAGACCAACTCGTCTGCGCCTTGGTCCTGGTAGCGCAAGGCCAATTCAACAGGATCGCCCATATCGCGCAAACCTTCAAAGTGGATGCCTTTGACGACGCGTCCATTATTGACATCCAAACAGGGAATAATGCGTTTCATTAATCCAGACATTTTTTGAGGACCTCCGCACCAAACGCCCCTGATTTCTCCGGGTGGAACTGAAAGGCCAAACAGCTTTCTTTTTGGACGGCACTGCAGAAAGTCCGATCATATTGGGTCCGTCCCAGTGCAAAGGCCGATTGGCGCATCACGAACGAATTCACAAAGTAACCGGCACCTTTTGGCCAACCAGCCTGCAGCCATTCCACTTGAGCCCAACCCATCATGGGTGTAATGCCCGACAGTTTTTCCAAAATCCCAGTGAAAAAGCCCAGTCCAGGCACCGTCGGATCTTCTTCCGAACCCTCAAAAAGGACCTGCATGCCTACACAAATGCCCACGAGCCGTTTGCCTTGGGCCAACCAATCCTGGAGAAACGGTTGCCAGCCCTGATCCCAGAGGAATTGGGCTACCGTCCCAAACCGGCCCTGTCCGGGTAGGAACAGCACGTCAGCCGAAACGTCTTGCGGCGTTTTGACAACAGAAAAGGGTTGACCCAGGCGGGCAAGCGCATCACCCAAGGAGGTGATGTTGCCACTACCCGGGTGGATTATTGCGACGCCCATAAGCCCCCCTTCGTGGATGCGGCTTGATCGCTGGGCGCCAACGCTTGGCGTAGCAGGCGTCCAGTCGTTTTGAAACAGGCTTCTACCAAATGATGATGGTTGGAACCGCTCATTTGGCGCAGGTGTAAGGTCCAACTGCCGGCAATGCTGAAAGATTGGAAGAAGTGCGGCACCATCTCAAGGGCAAGCCCGCCGACCGACTCGCGGGTCGTTTGCCAGGCCAAATTAAAAAAGGGTCGACCGCAAATATCCAATGCGCCCATCACAAGCACATCATCCATGGGTAAAAGGACTTGGCCATAACGGGCGATACGGGTTTGCGCTTGCCAATAATCGCGCAAAGCACTGCCCAAACACAGGGCCACATCTTCGACCATGTGGTGGTCATCCACGGCCAAGTCGCCTTTTGCACTCAGGTGACAATCAAAGCCGGAATGGAAACACAGCTGTTCGAGCATGTGATCGAAGAATTTGTGGCCCGTGTCTATTTCGATCTTTTGCTGGCCCTGTGGGTTCAGCTTTAGGGTGATATCGGTTTCCTTGGTCTTGCGGGTTTTTTCAATCACAGCAGCGCCTCCAGTTGGTTAATGTCTTCGAGAACAATGGCCGCACCAGCTGCCAGAAGCGCTTCGCGGTTGGGTCCTACCCCGATCGGGATCGCTCCAGCGGCTTTGGCCGCCAAAATATCGTCGATGTTATCTCCGACCATCCATGTTTGACGGGTACCGCAACGGCTCTGCGCATTGAGAATTCCTTCGGGATCTGGTTTACCCTTTTGGACATCGTCCAGGCAATAAACCAGGATGTCCTTGGCTTGCAGGGTTTCAAGACCATACGCCATCTCGCGTCGATTGCGACCGGTGACTAAGGCTACCTGGTATTGGTCACGTAACCGAGCCCAGAACGCGGTCTGGATCAGCGGGCTTTCCAGCGTTACTAATCCCTGCGTTTGGGCCGAACCGAAATAGGCTTGATTGAAGACCAACTGGATTTCGGCAAATTCAATGTCGATGCCCTGGTTGCGCAGCAGGGCCTGAGTCAATCGGTGGTCGTCGTTGAAGCCGGAAGTACGACGCAAGGCCAGGATGGCCGCCTCATCAGCGCTACCGCCAAACTGACGAACGGTGGCCAGGATGGCAGCATCGAAACTGGGCCGCGTATCAATCAGACAGCCATCAACGTCGAGGCACAGCAGTTGTGGCTGGAAGACTTGGGCCAATTTCTCCTCCAGATCGCGCAAGTCGGCTGGGATCGAAAGGCGCAAGACGCCAGCCCAATCGGGGTCTGACCAGCGTCGGATACGAACACCTAAACCCGCCAACGCCTGAAAAACAAATTCGGCTTTGAGGGGCGCAAAACGCATCATCAGGAAATTGGCACCCGAAGCTTTGACCGGGACACCCCATTCCTGAAACTTGAGAAACAAGCGATCCCGATTGGCTACAACCTGTTGAACGTAGTTCTGCGTATCGGCTTGTGCCGCAGGTGACATGGCGGCCTGAACCAAGGCGATACCGGGTGTAGTCACATTGAAGGGCATAGCGCGATCGCGCAAAGGTTGCATTTTATCAGGGGCACCCAGCATATAACCCAAGCGGAAACCAGCCAGGCCAAAGGCCTTGCTGAGGGTTCGGATGATTAGAAGGTTGGGAAACTGGTCCAGTTTTGGGATTAAGGTTTGACCGCAAAACTCGCCATAAGCTTCATCGAGCAGAACCGTGTTGCCACCTTTTGCCGCCAATTGGATCAGGGCGATCAATTCCGCTTCGGGCTGGCAGTAACCGGTCGGATTGTTGGGCCGCACTAAAATCAAAAGGCCATCGCGCATTTGGCTTAAGACGGTGCGGACCTGGTCCCAATCCTGATCAAAGTCCGGTGTTGCGGGCAGAATACGCGCATCAATCGGCCATAAGGCCATTTGCTCTTTGTAAAAGCCAAAGGTCGGGCAGGGCAGTAACACAGGTGCGCCGGGTTTCAGCGAGGAGAACAGGTAAAGGATGACCTCATCGGAGCCATTGCCCAACAGGACTTGTTTTGGATCTAAGTTCCAGAACGCGGCGATGGACGCTTCAGCGGGTTCGCGTTTGGGATAACCCCAAATGGCCTGATCGCCCAGTTCGCGCAGAGTGGTACGGGCCCATTCGGGCGCGCCTTCAGAACGTTCATTTTGATCGAGTTTCATGTTGGACCTCAGGGAATCACTTTGCGGATGGGTGTTTCGAGGATGTCGGTCGCACCGGCAAAACGCAGTTTGGGGACCAGGTCGCGGACGGTGTCCTTGAGAACAGCCGCTTTCACCGAGTAGCCGTCCTGATCGAAGAGTTTACAGATGGTCGGCGATTTCATGGCAGGTAACATATTCACAATGGTTTGCAGGTTCTGATCGGGACAGTTCATTTCCAAGAGCACGCGTTTGCGGCCTTCCAAAACAGATCGGAAAAGTAGGGCCATATCTTCGATAACCTGGCGTCGGTCTGGATCGTCCATGGCTTTTGGACAGGCAATAAATTGGGTCGAGCTGGACATGATTCGGCCAACAATTTTGAGCCGGTTCGCTTTAATCGTGCTGCCGGTGGCCGTATTGTCGACGATCAGGTCTGCATCTTCGGGTGGAAAGACTTCAGTGGCGCCGTAAGACTGCAGAAAGGTGTACTCGAGTCCTTCGCGGTCCAAGTACTGTGTTGTCAGCATGCGGTACTCGGAAACGGCGATGATGGGCCGCTGACGCAATTTGTCCAGCGACTCAAACTCGGGAATACAGGCCACGATTTCGACCGGATCAAATCCCAGGTCCAGAACCTGGATCACTTCGGCATTTTGCTCAGCGATCCAGTCCAGCCCTGCGAAGCCACAGTCGTGTTGGCCCAGCGAGACTAGAACCGGGATATTCTGTGATTTGAGCAGCTTGACCGCAAAACGGGGATCCGTGACGTACGGTCGGTAATTGCGCTCCGTGCCTTTGATGGAGATGCCAATGTCGTCCATTAAGGTGGCAACATTGTCAAACATTCGTCCCTTGGGAATGACCAAATTAATTTTCACAAATCCTCCAGAAATGAAAAAAGCCCCGCTGGTCCTGAGAACCAACGGGGCTTTTGAAAATCGAGCCGCTTGTTAATAAAGCAACATCACCTCGGTGGAACTCCTGCCGACTGGATCAAATGATGATGGTGATGATGCAAAGCAAACATTGTTAAACCTCGCGCATAGCATAACGGCGGCGTAGTACCCCATGTCAACCCCTTTTTTTACTGTGACGAATTTTCCTTATCATTTCCAGACCAATCATTAACTTTTTGGCTTTTTGGTCGAGAAGCCTTAAAGGAGTGCATCCGCATGGGCTGGTTATTTAAAAGCGAAATCGAAAAAGAGTTGGAACGTTGGCAAAAGGAATGCCCGGAGCTTGAGATTAAGTTCACGGAAGCAAAAGAAGCATCATTGAGTTATGTCTACACGGTTAACCACGATTCCATTTTAATTGCAGGCTTTGAAGGCGATTTGGCATCGGTAAATTTGGACGTCCGTAACGTCGAAAACGGTTACACCTTTGTTTCCAAAATATTGAAGCGGGGAAAGGGCTCTAAAGGGGAGACCCTCTTCTTGCTCAGCTTACCCAAAAAGCTTTATCCACCGGCACGTGCCCGTGATGAGCGAATCACGGTATACCCAAAAGCTACCTTTGAATGCATTGTGACCACCAATCGGGGCAACCAAAGTGTAGTGTTTCCTGTAGTCGATATCAGCTTAAGAGGATGCGCGCTGGTAAATGTTTCGGGGGTTGTCTTTAAGATGGGAACGAGCCTTTATCAAGGCATGATGCGTATTGATGAAAACCAAGGAGTCCTGGTTAACTGCCAGATCACCTCGATCCGAAGAGTGGTGATCAACGGAGCTGAACAAGAAATATTAGGTTGCAAGTTCACGGTAGCGCAGGAGCTTATTACACCTTTGTTAAGCCAAGCCCGGCTAGTAGGGCGTACGATTCGATCTACCCAAATTCCAACCGGGTTGCATTAAAAAGGTTTTAGGGTTGCCAACAATACGACGGCAATCAAGATGATCGTTGGTATTTCATTGCGCCAACGGCATTGCACAGAGTTCAGGTATACATCGCCGCGCTCAAATCGTTTGCGCACATAATTGCAGTAATGGTGATAGCCAATCAGAACCACCAACAGAAAAGCTTTTGCATGGAACCAGCCCGCCTTGAGCCAAGAGGAATTGAGATACAGCATGGCAATCCCAAATACCAGGGTCGCGATAAAAGCCGGAACCATGATGATTTTGTAGAGTTTGCGTTCCATAACGGAGAGAACCGCCACGACATCGGGTTTGTCCTTATTTTCCGTGTGATAAACGAACAAGCGAAACATATAAAACAGACCAGCAAACCAGGCCACCATGGCGATGAGATGAAGGGCTTTAAACCAAAAGTAGGGGGAATAAATCATGTGACTTCCTCAAAATTGATAGGTTTTCACGGTTTCTACAAAAGCCGCAACGCCGGGGATCGGCGTATCTTTGTGAATGCCGTGGCCCAAATTGGCAATGTAGCCGGGCTGGCCCGAATTGGCTTCAATCATGGCCCGTGTACGTTCGGCAATCCACTCGGGATCCGCGAACAGACTGGCGGGATCCAAATTGCCTTGAACGGCCGTTTTGGGACCCAGCATGCGTCGTGAATGGCCAATCGGCATGGTCCAATCCAAACCGATAACTTCGGCGCCAATCGACGGCAGAAAATAGCGCAAGTGCGCTGCCGATTTGATGAACAGGATCCGCGGCACGTTGAGGTCCGCCGTCACCCGCATCAGGGTTTGAAAGCGCTCCAAAAAATAGGCTTGAAAGTCATAAGCACTGAGACTCCCACCCCAAGTATCAAAAATTTGCAGCGCATCCGCACCACTTTCGGCCTGATAGACTAGATAACCGGCCAACATCTCCGTGAATTTGTCCATCAATAGCTGGAACGCTTCGGGGTTGGCAAACATCCACTGACGCATCTCTTCGGTGGATTTGCCCATGCGACCCGAAACAGCATAACAGGCCAGGGTAAACGGCGCACCGACAAATCCGATCAGTGCTTTTTCCGGTGACAAAGCATTGCGGGTCTGGCGCAAAGCATCACCCACGTAGCCCAGATCGGTTTGAAAATTCGGGATGCGCAAGGCTTCAACATCGGCCAGCGTGCGAATGGGGTTGCGAATAACCGGTCCTTCACCCTTTTCGTAAGCCAAGTCCAGACCCATCGGCGTGAAAGGCACCAAAATATCTGAAAAAATAATGGCTGCATCACAATCAAAACGGCGGATGGGCTGCATGGTCACTTCGGTAACCAGTTCAGGGGTGCGGCACAGCTCTAAAAATTCGGTCTTTTTGCGGATTTCTCTAAATTCTGGCAGGTAGCGGCCCGCTTGCCGCATGAACCAGACCGGCGGACGCTCCGTTTTGCGGCAGTAACACGCATCGACAAAAATCATGCAAGAATTCCTTTCTGAATTGCGGCGCGCAATGCATCGGCAAACTGATCAAAATGCGCTTCCGTTTGTGCGGTATTGAGAAAGGCAACTTCGTAAGCTGATGGCGCGAGGTAGATACCGCAATCTAGCATAAATCGAAACAGCTCGGCATAGCTTTTCGCCGAATCGGCGTGAATGGTTTCAGCAGAACGCGGGACTTCGGCGCTGTGGAAATACAACCAGAAGAGTGCGCCATAGCGCACATAGCCCACTTTTTCAGATTGGTCTAATACGGATTGCATGCGTGTATCCAACGCTTTCCCCAAGGCGTCGAGTTGCTTAAACCCACCGGTTTGGAGGACTTTCAAGGTTGCAACACCTGCCGCCATCGCCAGGGGATTGCCACTTAAGGTACCCGCCTGATAAACGGGTCCCAAAGGGGCGATACGGTCCATCAGTTCCGCTCGGCCACCGTATGCCCCGACAGGCATCCCGCCGCCTACCACTTTACCCAGGGTGATCAGATCGGGTTTTACCGCATAATCCTCATGGGCCATGATGTTGGGACAGCGGAACCCGGACAAAACCTCATCGAAGATCAGTAGAACGCCGTATTGATCGCATAATGCGCGAAGATGGTGGACCCACTCTTTGCGTTGGACCAGCAGGCCATTGTTGGCCGGAACCCCTTCCACAAGCACACAAGCCAAACGCTCGCCCTCTTTGGCAAAAAGGGCCGTCAACTTTTCTTCGTCATCCAACGGGCAATTCATGGTTAAGGCAGCAAATGCCTGCGGGACACCCGCAGAGGAAGGATTGCCCAGTGTGACCAATCCACTGCCACCTTCGACCAACAGGTAGTCTGCATGACCGTGGTAACAGCCACTGAACTTCAGGACCGCATCGCGGCCCGTGGCTGCGCGCGCCAAACGGACGGCCGACATGACAGCCTCCGTACCACTGGATACAAAGCGTACTTTTTCCAGGACCGGAATTTGGTGGACCAGCAATTCCGCCAGTTCGACCTCGCCCGGGACCGGGGTCCCAAACGTCCAGCCATTTTCCAAAACGGCCTGCATAGCGGCTTTTACCTCAGGATGGGCATGGCCTAAAACCAGCGGACCCCAACTGCCACAAAAATCCAGGTAATCGCGCCCATCGGCATCGCGAATCCACGGCCCGCGGCCAGCTGTCATATACAGTGGACTGCCACCTACCGATTTAAATGCCCGGACAGGCGAACTAACCCCGCCTGGCATGACTTTTTGTGCTGCCGCATACAGTTGTTCTGAACGGGTCATTTCAACTCCTTTTCCAGTCGCCGCAATGCTTGAATGAGATGGTTCCAATCAGGCTGGTCCACGGCCCGCGTTGCCTGCCAACGCAGCGTTTGCATCATGCCCAGCGTGGTTTGCCCTATCGCCAAGGAGAATCCGGTCGGTTGGCCAAATAGCGCATGATAATCTTCCACCGCGCTCGGGGAAAAAAAGAGCGCAACCTCATCCGCCTCGGCCGGGTTGCCATGGGGAACACTTACCGTGGAATAAACTTCCAGGACCTGAAAGCGCTGGAACCAATTTCCTAAAGACTTTTCTAAAGTGGGCAGCCGGGTTTCACCACAGGGAAACAAAATGCGCTGCTTGGCCCGTTCCGGCTGAGCAAGGATGCCTTCGACCAGGGCCTGAGCGTGGGGAAATGGACCTAAATCACCTGCTTTTAAGGCTGGCATTCCTGGTACCTTAATCGTTCTTGCGCCGACCACATAAAGTTGTTTGCTGGCGATTTGGTCAGGTGCAAACTGACGGACCAGCCATTGGGCCGCATATTTACTGCTCAAAACCAAACCATCACAGGCATCAAACGGAAATGTGGGGTCCAAAAAAGTAACATGCCGCAGGGGAACATGACGCCAGCCCCAGCCCTGTTTCTCAATCAATTCCAGGACTTCCGCACGCGGCTTTTCAATTTGGGTGATGTACAGCTTCATTGCTCTTGAAGTTGCTCTTTGGCCTTTTGGACACAGGCAGATACGGAGGCAGCCTCAACCTGAAAACGGCGGGAACGACCCCGAACCCCTTGGCCCATGAATAGGTGGAGGCGGAAGTTTTGGCCTTCAGAATGAACATAAACGCCCAGTGGGAGTTGGCAGCCGCCTTGAAGAAAGGCCAAAATTTCGCGTTCTGCGGTCACACACTCTCGGGTAGAGCGGTCTTCAAGGAAAGCCAAGTCACAATCGAAATTCTCGCGAACCTGCAGGGCCAACGCGCCTTGTGCCGGCGCCGGCACCAACACATCCAAAGGCGGTGTCCATGTGTGGAATTCGCTCAAGTCAATGTTTAAACGGTTCAGGCCGGCTTGGGCCAACACCACAATATCAACTTCGCCGCGGGCCATTTTTTCTAAGCGGGTCGGGACATTGCCCCGAATCGGCGAAAATTCTGCCTGCGGGAAGCGGGCTTTCAAACATTCCACGCGACGCAAGGAACTTGTCCCGATGATTATTTTTTGAGATTGGAGCGCCTGGATATCGGTACGCGCCACCAGCAAATCCAGTGGATTTTCGCGCGGTGGAATGGCCGCAATAACCAAGCCTGCGGGATTCTCGGTTGGTAAATCCTTCATCGAGTGGACGGCCAAATCGATTTGTTGGCAAAGCAGCGCATCTTCAATTTCCTTGGTGAAGAATCCCTTGCCTTCCATTTTGTCAAAGCGATCCTGAACCACATCACCGCGGGTCTTAATGATTTGCAAGGTGACCGAATGGCCTTGTGATTCAAGTTGTCCTTTAACCCAATGCGCCTGCGCTAAGGCGAGTTGGCTGCCGCGTGTCCCGATTGTGATCATACGTTGGAGATCGTCGATTCCTGAAACAATTTTGTGGAAGTGCGAACCCCGTCCGTATAAGCGCGAATTCCTTCATGGCCTAAGTGGCGGGCGACGCCTTTTAAACCTAGCACAGGAACGGAAACCAGTCGACCAACCAATGATCGTGTCCACAGGCGCAATTGCTCCACTTGCAGAGCTTGCAGGTTTTCCCCGTGTTCTTTGAGGTAGTATTCCAAAGCTTTATCGCCAGTCTCTTCGTAATGCTGACGAATTTCGCGATGGAAACCGGCCAGGGACTGTTCAAATAACTTTTCCTTCAGTTCGCTTAACATCTCGCGGAAGATGGGCTCGGCTTTGGGCAGTTCTGCTTCGCGATTGTTGCGATTGAACTTTAATTCGCACTCCAAACCTTGCAAATTAAACAAACTCACACCCGGAAGACCTGCTACCTGGTGGCAAATATCGGCCGGCAATGCCAAATCGATAAAGACAGTTGGTTTAAACGGCAACTTGCGCAACCACTCGACCTTGATAATCGGTTCTTGCGAACGGGTGGCTGAAATCAGGGCATCAAATTCGGGCGGATTGTCCAAAAAGGCATCCAACGTCATGGCGACACCGCCATACTGCAGGGCCAGGTCCGCCGGTAAGGTGCGATTTACAAAAATCATTTCCAGTTCAGCACACTTGGTGAAGTAAGGCAGAATGCTGCGCATGAAATGACCCGCACCAATAAACACGACCTTTTTGCGACTTTCACCATGGGTGACATGGCGGTAGGCCAGCGAAGCAAGTGTTACGGCGTTTTTGGTAATGGCGGTTTCCGTGCGCACTCGTTTGGAAGCGCGTAAGGCGGTATCCACCCACAGGCTGAGGAAGGGCCCCAACAGTCCGCTTTGGCGTGCGCGGGCGGTTTGGTCCTTAATTTGTTTGGTGATTTCAGTTTCACCTAGAACCATGCTTTCCAGCGAGCTGGCAACTTTAAACAGGTGCATAAACGCATCATCACCCTGATACATAAAAAAGTCGAAGGGGTCCAACTGCGTTTCCAGATCGCGTTCCATCAGCTGCAGCCAACGTTCTTTAACGGTGGGAAGGTCCACATCGGGTGAGCGAAATTTCATGAAAAATTCACGGCGATTGCAGGTCTCTAAGAAAAAAATTTCATCCAGACCAAAGAGGCCTTTTACGGTTTTCAAAAAATAGGTGAGCCGGGTCTGTTCCCGCCAGTGGACCTTGGCAACCCGATCCAGCTCTGCAACTTTAAAGTTGGTTCCGATGATGAGAAATGAATTGTCCATATAACACCTTCATTAACTGCCGCAGGTTAATCATACGCCTAATGGAACGGCAGCCCCCCCTAAAAGTTGAATTTAAAGGGGTTAAACAATTGTAAAGGCGTTCACAATTCCGTCACGTTTTTTCAAAACCGTAACTTTTTGAGCGCGATAATTCACTCAGAATAAAGAAGATAAACGAGTCTGGTATTCCGGTATTGAGCCCATTCCGGCTGCCATTGTGCGGCAATTTTTTCTGCTGTTTGGCCTGATCGGAAGCCGTCCATGACCTGTTCTGTACCCCATAACCGATCGATTGCCGCCTTTTTTTCGTCCGAAAAAGTGGGGACCGGGTTATTTGCCGCATCCATGTCACGTAAAAGACACATCATGCTCAAACAAGTAACCAACGGTTGAATAGTCTGCGGGTCGGTCACATGGATTTGGACACCTTGGCAGTCTTGTCCATTAAAAAGGGCGTAAAACGGTCGATATTGAATGGGTCGAAAATGCAGTCCGGGAAGCTGAAGGGCATTCAGACGTTTAGCCAACTCAAATCCATCCAAATTGGGACTGCCAATCAGTTCAAATGGTTGGGGGTAACCCACGCCAATATTGACCCAACCCAAATCGCCAATAATCCCGGTCGTGGCACAAAAGGCCGCTGATTGCCAGTGCGGGATGTGCGGCGACGTGGGTACCCAAGGCAGACCCGTTTCCGGCCAGGTCATTTTGCGATGCCAACCGTGCATTGGAATGACGGTCAGATCAACTTTTCCCTCGAGCATCTCGCCATTGATCCAGCGCGCCATTTCACCCATGGTCAGGCCGTGGACATAAGGCACATTGACGTAGCCAACAAAGGATTGAAATTCCGGTTTGAGAATGGGCCCATCAATAACCAGCCCGCCGATCGGATTGGGCCGATCCAAAACCATAAGCGGCAAGCCAACCTCTGCACAGGCCGTCATAACGAGCGCCAAAGTCGAAATATACGTGTAGGAACGGACGCCGATATCCTGTAAATCAAACACGAGGATGTCGAGGCCGGCCAGCATCTCTGGCGTAGGCTTGCGGGTTTGCCCATAAAGGCTGTGCAGGCGAATGCCATTCCAGTCCTGATCAGAAACTTTTTCACCGGCATGGGCCTGACCAAACAGGCCGTGTTCCGGTCCAAAAAGAGCGACCAACTCAAAGGAATCGCTGGCCCGGAACAGATCGACATCCCATACAAGATGTCGATCAACGCTGGGCGGGTGGGTGACCAAGCCAACCCGTTTGCCCTTTAGCGGGGCAAAGTTCTGTTCGACCAAGATATCGAGCCCGGTCTTAACCGGAACCCGCAGCTGGGGCGAAAAACAAGCGGTTAATGGCAAAAGCAGGAGAACAAAGCTATTAATTTTCATTAAGTAATTGCTCGATCAAATGCGTAAAGCGGTTTTGTAATTCTCGGTAGTGACTGCCGGTCCCTGGTCCGCTGAATCCGCTGTGGATGGCTCGAACTTTTCCAGCGCGATCTATAAACAAGGTGGTTGGATAGGCGCGAATGCGGTCCAGGTTGCCGATCACTTCAGTTGCCAAACTTTTATCTTTGGCACCGGCCAGAAGTAAGGGGTACTCCAAACCGATGCGTTTTTTGAATTTGGTCAAGGCCTGACGATCGCGTTCGGGGTCACCAGTGACCTCAAACCCAATGCCAATGATCGCCAATCCCCGCTTTCGGTACTTTTGGTCCAGCTCAGAGAGGAATCGGTGTTCGTCATTGCAGTTTGGACACCAACTGCCAAAGAGGGAAATAACCCGGACCTTATTTTGAAAAGCGGGGTCCGAATCGCTGCACACATTGCCTTCGAGATCCGGAAAAGAAAAGGGGAAATACGGGTCATCGCGGCGCAGATGGGTCATACCCATATCATCTTCCAACTGGGCTTTGGCATCCGGCTCGGCCTGCCACGTCTCATGCCATTTGTCGGACGACCAGAAATCACCCTGCAATTGATCGCCTACTTGGGTAGCAGTAAACAAAAATGCATGACCGCCATCAAAGCAGCTCAAAAAAAGTTGGTTGCCGTAATGCTTGCCCTCTAAAAAGCGGTAATCACCAGTCGGTGTAAGAAAGGTTCCGATCAACCGAGGTTGGTCTTGGTAAACCTCAAAAATGGCAGACGAGTCGCCTTCCTCAACATGGTGAAAGGTAACCCTGTAACGCTCGGCCAAAGGGGACCCTGCCACTGATGAGGCGTTGGGTTCAGCAAACCGGGCTCGTGGTTGGAGCATGCGTTGGGCAGAAAAAGGTAAGCTCGTCCAGGTACTGGCCGAGGTCCGCTTGACCCACTTACCTGTCATCTGGTTTCCGGCCTGAACCGCTTGAATTTCAGAATCGTAAGCACCAAAGCGGAATAGCCATTGCTGGTTGGCAGGATCGAATTGCACTTCATCGAAATAAACCTGCTCATCCGCATTGCGCACATAGGCACGTCGCGGTTGCGTATCCAAAACCACCAACTCGAAAGGCAATGGTCCGCCTGGCGAGGCGAATTCTGCATGCCAGGATTCGGGTTCGCCCAGCAGCAGGAACATGAAAAAGAGCGCCATCAATTGACACCGGGCCAATGAAAGACCAGTTCCTGAACCAGGTCAGGATGAAGGCTACGTGCAACCGGGCACGTTCGTGCGACCCGCTCCAGGATGGTTCGCGCTTTTTCATCCAAGGTATGCGGCATGTGGATGTGCATGCGAACTTGGGCAATACGCCGGGGCGCCTCGCTGCTCATAACTTTTTCCAATTCGATACGAGCGCCAAGCATATCCCAACCATGGTCCATCGCGCTCATGCCCATGATGGTCAACAGACAAGCGCCCAATGAACTGGCGCACAAATCGGTCGGTGAAAAACTGCTCCCTTTGCCGCGATTATCAACCGGCGCATCTGTAATCAACGTATTCCCGCTGGGTCCATGTGAGATTTGGCAGCGCAAATCACCTTGATATTCCACTTTCATCATTACCATGTTGATTCCTCCACTGGATTAAAAGCTCTATTCCTAACATACATTTAAAAAGACGTGTTCATTCCCCATGCAATTCCAATTTAGACAACGCATGTCTCCGCCATGAAGACAGGCAAAAGACTTGGCTTAGGGAAGTATTTGGTCAAGAATCAGGTGGGGAGGGATGGGGTTATGAATGTGGTGGTTTTTGGGGCGAGTCGTAGCCCGAACGCAGAGGACCGGCAATTGGCTTTTGAACTGGGTATCCGGCTGGGCGCAGCGGGTCATGTCGTGGTCAACGGCGGGGGGCCCGGTTTAATGGACGAAACCCTACGCGGTGCAAAAACGGTACACGCCAAAACCCATGGCGTTCGGTTAGAGAAACAGGGGCGTGTGCACAGCGTGCATGCAGATCAGATCGAACATTTTCATAAGTTATGGGATCGTCAGAAACGTTTGATTGGGCTTGGCGACGCTTATATCGCTTTACCGGGTGGCATTGGCACTTTTTATGAGCTGTTTGAGGTTTTGGCCTTAAAAAATGCGCATCAGATGAATCCGCATATCCCCTTGATTCTTTTGGGCCGCCAGATTGAGGCCGTTAAGACGCTATTAGCCAGTATGATCCATTACGGTTATGCAGCAGAAAAGTGCTGGGCCTTTATTTCCTTCGCCCAGGATTTGGACGAATGCATGGACATTTTGGCCCGCCTCCCCGAAACGGGTTCAGCGGTCTCCCACTGACCACCCACCATTTTCCAAATTCAGCACGCCGCGCGGGCAAACAGACGAACAGATCCCGCAACCGACACAACTTGCGCGCACGATATCTTCGCCCCGTTGGGCATAAGCGCGGACATCAATACCCATTTCGCAGTAGTTGGAGCAGTTGCCACAGGACATACACTGCCCGCCATTGGTGGTGATGCGGAAGCGGCTGAAAGTCGTTTGTAAAATACCCAAATAAGCCGCCATTGGACAGCCAAAACGGCACCAAACCCGACTGCCCAGAATCGGGTAAAAGCCAGTCCCAATGACTCCGCTGAAAATGGCCCCAATAAAAAAACCGTAACCCGAAGCAAATTTCCCCGACCAGGTCCCCAGAATCTGACCATGCCACTGGTGATTGGCCCAGAGTAGAGCGGTTGTCAGGAAGATGAAGCCCAACACACTGTAGATGAGCCAACGCTCCAATCGCCAAGCGCGCTCGGTTTTACTCGAATTTTGTCGGAAGGGATCACCGAGTGTTTCGGCGAGTCCGCCGCAGCCACAAACCCAACTGCAATACCAGCGTTTACCAAAAAAGTAGGTCAGAATAGGGGTAAGAATGAGGAAAGAACCAATCCCCCAAAACAACATGACCGGACCAACCCAGCCCGTTTGCGCGAGGTAGGTAGCGGAATCGGGCCATAACTCGTAGTAACGAAGCGGCCAAATATTGGTCCATTCGAAATAGGGCTGATTCAATTTGAGAAGGATATTGGGGATTAAAAAGGCAAATCCCAATTGGAAAAACATGACGCTAGCGGTGCGAATCACCTGATAACGACTGTGTCGGTAGCGGATCAAAGCGCGGACGCCCATGATCGACACGGCCAGGGTGTAGAGAAAACCATACAGGAACCATTGGGAGCCCTGGACGCTTCCGTCAAGTGCAGAGGACCCGCTCAAGGCAACCTTAAGTGGGTCCACCCAAACGATGAGGCCCCGCAAGTATTGGGGCCAAAAATAGAGCACGACATAAAAGCCAGTTAGAAAAAGACCGAGCGCCCAACCCAAGGCACCGCGCCGGCTCAGGCTGCTCACCATCAAATAATCGTTGCGGATACCGGGTTTGGTGCGCATTTGTGGCACAAACCAAAACGTCGCGCCGGCAACAAAAAGCCCTAACCCCAACCAACCAAACAGACTGTCCTGGCGATTCATTAAAAGCAATAAGATCAGGAGCGCGCCTAGGCTCAAAAGGGCGATTGCGAGTTTATGGCTCCAGGTCAGTTCGCTGGGGGGACCATCCGGCGTAAATTGCAATCCAAAATCGGCGTTCATATCAGGCTCCTTTTCGCGGCCACCAGCGTGTTTTTCTGCGCAATTGAACCGGGTGTTCAGGAAAGGCACGGTTAAAGGCCTCAACCATTTGAGGTTCGTAACGCTTAAAAAATTCAGGATCAAAATTGGCGTCGAGGAGCTGGGCCATGGTTTGTTCCAGGGTCAGACCGGCCTGAATCCAATGCTCAAAAACACGGTGCCGATAGCGGATTCCGAAGGCATTCATGCCGACCAAAACCCGATCGTTCTTGCGCCCGACCAATCGCAGCGATTTGCGTCCGTCGGGATGTTCCCAATAAAAATGGATCTCATCGGTTTGGGGAAAGGCAGAAACCCGTCCATAAGTGTGGTATTCGATATCAAAAAACTTGGCGCTGTTAAACCAAATCCCCCGTTGGTAGGTTTTTTTCTGGCCGGTTAAATTAGCCGCCAATTGTTCGGCCTGCAATTTGCCCGTGTACCAGAGTTGTTCCACCTGGGGTCCATCCTGTTTGTCGCGAAACTCAGCACAGTCGCCAATGGCAAACACATGTGGGACATTGGTTTCGAAAAAGGCATTAACCAGGACACCGCGTGCCAAGTCAATGCCACTGTCCTTAAGAAAGCCGATATTGGGCGAAACCCCGGTCGTAATCCCAACAAATTGGCAGGGAATCCGTTCACCGCTTTGGGTGTGAATGGCTTGAACACAGCCCTTACCATCGCCCTCAATAGAAGCGAGCTGTTGATTAAACCGCAGGTCAACGCCGTGTTGGACGATCTCGCGACCCACCAGTTCAGCCTCCTCACGCGGCAAAACATTGCCCCAGTAGTGGTTCTCCCTTACCAAAAAGGTAACGGATTTGCGGCGACTTAAAAGCATTTCGGCCAATTCAACGCCGATCAGACCGCCACCGACAATGACCGCGTTTTGCACAGAGGGCATGAGGGTTTCCAACTTTTTGAGATCCTCTAAGCCATAAAGCCCTTGAACGCCCTGCAAATCCTGACCGGGCCAACCGAAAAAATTGCTTTTGGCCCCACAGGCAATCACCAGCTGCCCGTATTTGAGCGGTTGGCCACGGCGCATGAGCAAGGACTGGTTGGCGATATCCACGGCATCCACGTGATCATAAACGAGTTGGATGCGGTTTTTCTGCCAAAACCAATCTTCATAAGGCTTGGTTTGATCGAAGCCCAAATGGCCCATAAAAATGTACATCAGCGCGGGACGCGAATAAAAATGGGGGGACTCAGAAGAGATAACAACGATTTCCAAATCGCTCTGCTTGCGGACCTCCAGGGCTAAGGTCACCCCAGAAATCCCGTTGCCAATAATGACTAGGGGTTGCAAAAAAAATCCTCCACTACCAAGGCAATGCTGTTTTTTAACATTGTAGTGAGAACAGGCAGTGGATGAACAGTTATTCCAAAAAAAGGAATGCCCGGGAACAGGAATGTGGGGGAGGGTATCTGTTTCCCGGGCGAGGAGGATTTCAAAAAAAGGTTAGGGTTGCGAAACCCACTAACGCGACACTTTTTGGCTAGCAATCCTTAGGCCAAGTTTTGTTTTGGATACAAAGACAAGCTTTTCCAGACCTTTGAGGTCGGTAACGTCTTAACAAGTGTCCACTATTGGTAACTGATGTGTTCGTGCAAGAACTGGTTCAGAGAAATGGCTGCGCCAAAAAGGCCCACTAGGCAGCCTCCGCCTAATAAAATCCAGATGGTGCCCGGATTCAAGAAAACCAAATCAAATTGACCCAGCAAACTGTTCGTGTCCCAATTCAGATAATTTTGCAGGGTGAACAACGCCAAAAACAAAAGAACCAAACCCATGCCAGCACCAAAAAGGCCCTGTAACATACCTTCCACCATAAAGGGTCCGCGGATATACGCGCGCGAGGCGCCGACCAGCTTCATGATATCCACTTCATCACGACGTGAAAAAAAGGTAAGTTTTAGGACATTGGAGATCGTGAAGATGGAAGCAAAAACGACGATCCCGCATAACAGATAGGCCGTCCACTGGATAAACTCCGAAAAGAAGTGCAGGCGTTTAAACAGTTCAAAATCGTAATGGATTTCCTCCACTCCAGCTTGTTTTTTGAGCTTATCTTGTAGCTGTCGAAAACGGGATTCATCGGCACCACTCGCCAGCGCGACTTGGATGGAAGCGGGAAATGGGTTGATTTCCATGTTTTGGGAGATATCGGCATAATCGGCATAGTCGTCATCGAAACGTTTTCGCGCTTCTGCCTTATCGATTAGGCGTGCGGATGCCACAGACGGATCGGAACGTAAGAGACCAAGCAAGTTGTCCGTTTGCTCAGGCGTAACCGCATCCGATAAAAACACATGGAACTGAATCTGGCGCTCCCAATGGGCCAAGGCACGGTTGAGGTTCGTGCCTAAGAGGAGAAATGCGCCCAAAATAAAAATGGCCAGCATCATGGTGCCAATTGACAACAGATTGAGGACGCGCGAACGCCACAGGTTGGTTAACCCTTCAGAGAAACAAAAAAACAGAAATTGAAGCATTAATGACTGTCCAACCGGCCTTGGGGCAAGGTGTCATGAACGAGGCGACCTTGATGCAAGGTAATAACGCGATGAGACATGCGCTGAATCATGTCGCGGTCGTGGGTGGCAACCAGAACCGTGGTGCCATGCATATTAATCTTGGAGAAAAGGTTCATGATCTCGTTGGCCATATCGGGGTCCAGGTTACCGGTCGGCTCGTCGGCCAACAAGAGAACCGGGTCATTGACGATCGCCCGCGCAATAGCCACACGCTGTTGTTCGCCACCGCTCAACTGCAAAGGATAACAGTGCGTTTTATGTTGGAGCCCCACCTGCTTAAGCACCGAAAAAGCCTTGCGGCGCCGTTCCTTCAAATCAAACCCCAAGGTTTTAAGCACAAAAGTCACATTCTCGAAGACAGTTTTGGTGCGAATCAGTTTAAAGTCTTGAAACACAACGCCAATGGAACGACGCAAGCGGGGAATTTTGGTCACAGGCAAGCTGGCAACATTTTGGCCGTTCACGAGGATTTGACCCTTGTTGGGGACCTCCTCTCGAATGATCAGCTTGAGTAATGTCGTTTTGCCCGCACCACTGGCTCCGGTCAAAAAGACGAAGCTGCCGGGTCGCACCGAAAGTGAAACATCGGAAAGGCTGTAGGCATCGCGGTTGTAACTTTTAAACACATGGTAGAAGCGGATCATGAGCGCTCATGTTAGCGAAAATGGCGAGACCGGGCAAGCAACTAACGACCCTTGCCCTGGATGGTGGGGATCGACACGGGCATGGGCGGGTTCATGACCCCATTTAAACGCTGGTACTGAAAATAAGAGCGCAGCACCTTTTGGCAATATTCCTTGGTTTCCGAGTAGGTGATATCCCAGACAAAGCCAATCATAGTTGCGCCAGAGTCAAAGCTGCGCCAGCGGTTTACCGCATCTTCGCCCGCGTTGTAAGCAGCTATCGAATAAAGCACTACTCCGTCAAATTGGTCCAGTAAATGGTGGACGTAATTGGCGCCTAACTCTATTGAAACCCGCGGTTGGTACAAGGCTTCAATTTGAAATGGGTTTAATGCCGCAATTTGCTCACCAAAGGTACGCGCCGTAGCGGGAATGAATTGCATTAAACCGCGGGCTGACGCCACTGATTTGGCCTGTGGATTAAAACGGCTCTCCTCGCGAATAATGGCCAGAAGCAACGATTGGTCTACTGTTTTCTGTTGAGCATAATTTTGAATTAGGTTTTGGAATCCATTGGGGTAAAGCCAATCCTGCAGGGCTTGTGGGTAAAGTTCCATGGGCAACCAACGCGGGATCCGACGGGCCAAAACTTCCGCATTAAAAATACTCGCAAACGGCACTTGGCCGGCCTTGTACCATTTGGCTTTTAAAAGCAGCGTTTCTTCTTTGCTCAGGCCATCGCCACCTTGAACCCAGTGCGCGGCGAGATCATAACGACCAATACGGGCCCATTTCGCCGCAACCGAATCCGGGCTTAGTGCCTCGTAACCCAAGTCCATATTCCATTGCGGAACAAAGGTTTGTAGATAGGCGCCAAGCTGTCTCCGAGTAAACGGATCTTCAGCGAGCAGGAATCCGACTTGAGCATCTTCCAGATTGATTTGCCCCAATTGGAGCCCGGCAAAGATGCGTTTGCCCAATCCGCTTTCGTGAAGGAGTTGGCGCGCCACCAGACCATAAAAGTGGTTGGGATCGTATTTGGCCAAGGCAATCCAGGTTTCCCCGGCATGGGTGTACTGGCCCTGCAAGTACTCAATTATGCCTTGCCAAAGACGTATTTCAAGCCGATCGCCGTAATCGAGTCGATGGGCCGCCAACCGGTTTAAGGCTTGCGCAGCCAGTGCCGGCTCACCGCGTTCTAGCGCCCAGGCAACGGCATTGCGATCGTAAAACTCATTTAACCATTCCGGCCAATTGCGGCGGTTCATTTGCTCAAAATCTACAAGCCACCCTTGTCTTCGCAAGGCCAAAATGCGCAGGCGTTCACACTCAAAATACCACTTGCCACTCAGCTCAAAATACTGGTCCAAAAAGGAAACCACTTCTTTATCGCGTTTGAGCATAAAAAGACAACGTGCGATCTGGAAGGCGGTTTGTCCGGCATAGTCCGTGTTTTGCAGAAGCGGCCACAGGCGTTGGAAGTGAATTAGGGCCTGGTCGGGATTTTCGTCCTTAAGTTCAGAAAGTGCCCGAAAATACATGGCCTTGGCGTAATCGGGATGGCGCGGCCCCGCCTCAATCAACTGGTCAAACACCCTCGACGCGCGCACAAATTCGCGATTTCGGTAATACACCCAAGCCAGGGTAAACGTGCGTTTTTCGGATTGGAAAAAGGTCGGCCCCAATTCGCTTTCCAAAAGATTGACCGCATCCAAAGCTTCATCACTGCCGGGCCAGCGCTCCAAAAGATCCCATGCCGTTTGTTGGCCATAGGCTTTTTGATTAAGCGCAAAAGCCCAATGGGCTAGGCGCAGCCGATACTCTTGCACTTCACTCGAAGGACCGCGCAGCCGACAAAGTTGTTTCAATTTCTGGAAAGCGAGGGGTCGGGCTCCCAAATGCCACTCCGCTTGAGAATAAAGATCCAGGTATTGCCGGGCCATTTTCCCCGAGTAGCGACTTTCGGGGAACCGCCGCAGGATATCTGATACCGCCTGCCAGCGTTTCTGGCGGGCGAGTAACTGACCCAATTCCAGGGCCAACAGCGGATCCGGCTGATGTCTAAATGCCGTGTTTAAGCACCCGATGGCTGTATCCAAATGGCCTTCAGTTTCCGCGATCCACGCCATAGTCGCGTCTAGAAGTTCGCTATGGTAGCGCTCGGGATTTAATTCCTCAAGCGTGCGCAGAAGTTGTTTGCCGCGATACCAATCATTGGTCTCAAGAGCAGCCCGGACTTGGGAAACATTTTTCTCCCAAATCAAATCTTGGCTTCCGTTTTGGAACCCGAGGAGTAGCAAAAAAATCATGGAGAATAATTTAGCCGGGCGGCCACCCGAAGGCACGCCCGCCCAGCAAATGAAAATGCAAGTGAAAAACAGATTGACCCGCACCCGCGCCATTATTGGTCACAACACGATAGTCGGTCAGCCCTTCCGCCTGTGCAATCTGGGAAATGTGAAACATTAAATGCCCCAGAACAGCGCAATCTTGCTCCGACATGGCGGCCAAATTGGTAATCGGTTTTTTGGGGATGACCAAAATGTGGACCGGTGCTTGGGGTTGAATATCGCGAAAGGCCAAGATTAAATCATCCTCATAGACAATCGAGGCCGGAATTTCACGGTTAATAATTTTCTGAAAGATGGTCAAACTGAACCTCAGAAGGCTTTGAAGTGGACACCGACCGTGGTCCAAACTTTGACTTTAACGCCTAGTTTGGTGCCGGGATTCCATTTTAAGCGCTTAACGTATTTAATGGCTTCTTCTTCCATGCCGAAATCATCGGTGCCCGGCTTAATTGGGCTGCGCATGATTTTCAGGTCATCCACCTTGCCTTTTTCTGTGACAAGCACCTCGAACAGGAACAAGGCCATTTCGCCCTGTTTAAACGCGCCTGAGCGAACCGCCTTGGGTGGGATTTCCAGCATGCGCGAACGATCGGCTAGGGTTGGGATATTGACATATTCATCCAGCTCAACCAGTTCGCCTTCCTCAGGTGTTACCGGGGGTTTCCGCACAGGCGCCGGAGCAGGCTCAGCTTTGGTTTCAACAACCGGATTTGGCTTGGTTTCAGCAGGTTTCTGGCTGACGGTGGGTTCAGGTTTCGTGGTTGTGGGTTCTGGCGATTTGGCGACAGATTCCGATTGGGTGTTGGGTTTTTGCACCGGAACTTGGGTTGGGGTCGGCTGTTTTTCGACCGGTTTGGCATCGTTTTGAACGACTTTGCGGGTGGATTGGTCCGGGCCTTTTTCCGGCTCATCCTTACTCTTCTGCAGTTGGGCTTCACGTTCTTCAATTTGTTGCTCTAAGAATTTGCGTTTCTGTTCTTCCTGAGCCAATTTCAATTTGAATTCCGTCTCTTTGATTTGGGCTTCTAATTCTTCTTTTTCGCGCATTTCTTGCTCGCGCTGTTGATCGGCTAACTGCTGACGCAAGGCATCGATTTCGGCCCGCATCAATTCTTCTTCCATTTCTTTTTGTTTCTGGACCTCTTCCTTCTTCTCGGCCATTAAAGCTTGCTGTTGGGCAATCAGGTTTTCGTCAACTTTGGGTCCTTTTTCCTTGCCTAGAAACATGAATCCGCCAACTCCTGCTGCAGCCAGGACAACAACTGCAACAATAATGAGGGGCAACTTACTTTTGGCCGGTTGTTGCTGGGGGGGTCGATCCGCCATTTTTGTGGGCATTACGACTTCCTGACGCGGTGGTGGTGGCGGTGCAGAAGCTGAAGGAACCGGTATACTGGGCGAGGAGATCGATTTTTCGAGTGCCCCGTAATCTTTGGTTTTTTCCTCGCCAATGCGGGTCGTAAATTCCTCTATTTCGGAGCGGAACGCCGAGTGCATGAAAAATGCGAGGTTAAAGGTGGTGGGTGAATACTCACCACTAAAGAGCAGGCTGTCCATATCTGACACCATCTGTTTGATGTCGCGATAGGATTCAGGGCCATGGGGGTCTATAGCATTCACAATGATGCGGGCAATATTACTGGGAATGGGTTCGGCATCGGAGGCCGTAGGCGTTTGCATGATGCGGTCTCGAGCATTGATCTGTCGGCCTTGGGCGTAAAAAGGCTCGCCGGTCAGCATTTCAAAAAGAATGACACCAGAGGCGAACACATCAAAACGGGCATTATCCCCGGACCCTGCATGCTGGGCTTCGGGCAGATAGTTGCGGAAGTGCTCGGCAATCGGTGTGTGGTTGGCCAAAACGGCCCGCAGAGCGGAGCTGGCTGCAAAACCTTTGAGTTTGATTTCCCCTTCGTTGGAAATAAGCACAAAACTGGGGTTCAGAAAACCGTGGTTGACTTTGTTATCCTTGGCAAAGGATAAAGCGGTAACCATTTTAGAGGCGACCAAGATGGAATGGTCGATACTGAACGGAAAGCCTTCGGATCGCGACCGATCCAAAACCTGCTGGAGACTAAAGCCTTCCAAATATTCGCTGACCGTTGCCAACTGGCCACCCTCATTAATCGAGGTGATTTTGCGTAAGATATTAGGATGCTGAAGCTTAATAGCCGAAATTGAAAAAGCTCCCAACTGATCCGCAAAGGTCCGATCAGCGGCTAGGCCGGGCTGAAAAATATCCAGGCGAACATGCTGGCTTAACTTGCCACCTTCTATTTCGCCGCCGCGTACCGACCGATGCATCGGTGTATTTTCTTCTTCCTGGAACAGGAAGTAATTCCCTAACCGAGGGTGACCAGCCATATCCATCCTCCTGCACGTGAACCTTTGGATTTTCAGTCTTTAAGCTAACAGAAAAAGCAACGATGTCAATATGGAGCTTTCAGACCTGCGGGAAAGAAAGCCCCTGTTCTCGCATCGGGCCATTCATCGTTAAAGATGAGTGGAGCCCAAAAAAGTTTCAACTGCAGACCAACCCAGTCAGATGCGCTCAATAGTAGATCGGATTGTGGTCTGGCTCTTTTTCCTTGAGCAAGCGAATGGCCGAATCCAATTGATTCCATTGTTTGCACTGATTGCAGCGCGCACTCCATTTAACATGGTAAGTCTGGCAGGAACGGCATTGAAGCGATGCCGTATTTTCGGCTTTGGGATCTACTGCGTTGCGCAGGATTTTGTAGGCTTCTTCGTATTTCAAACGACGCGCCTTACCATCCGCAACCAGGAGCCCCAATTGAGTGAAGCCTTCATACTGCTTCACCAAGGGTTCCAAAATATTGAGGCTTTCGTCGGTCATTTCCAACTTTTTGTACAAGCGTCCGGTTTGGAAACGGACAACAGGATCATCGTTTTTCGCTAACATTTGGCGATAAATCTGCAGGACATCCTCAGGTCGACCCTGCTCCAGGTAATACAACTCAAGGCGGCTCAAAAACTCGGGGTGACCGGTCGTTTCAAAACCCTTTTCCAGGGTGCGCAACGCGCGACGTTCGTCGCCCTGCTCAAAATACACTTCTGATTGAAGTAAAAGTGCTGGAATAAATTGCGGATGGTCCTTTTGCAATTTTTGCAAATCATCCATATCTTTGCGGCCCAATTTGGACAACTTGAAGTGGGACATAAGATGTTCGTAAAGCAAGGCAGGTTGTTTTTCCTGATAAAAGGCGGGATCCTGGTCGGCAAAAGGTTCCAACAGCTCTAGGGCGCGCTCCCACTGACTTTTGCGTTCAGCCAGATCGATTCTCAATTTGCGCGGACGCACGGCCTCAGGATTTTTCTCGAGCATAAAATCGAGGATTTTAGTGGCTTGATCCTCTTTACCGGTCTTCAACAGGGCCTCGACGAGTTCAAAACCCGCTAAGTCAGAGCCTAGATCCCAGGCCTCCTTCAGCGATTTTAACGCCTCGCTCAGGTTGCCTTGACCTTGCAGGCACTGGGCCTGGAGATAGGCTTTGTAACTGGCCTCTAAGGGCAAACTGTTGAGCGCAACGCGCGCCTTGCCAAATTCGCCCAAGGCCATGAGGTTTTGAACAGAGAGCAAAGACTGACCCAATTCCTTAAAAGCGCGTTTGTCTTCCTGGAAGAGACGGATCTTTTTGCGATCGCCCATACGCTTGATGCCGAAATAGAAAAAGCACACAAACACGCTACTTAAAAGAGAAATAAACCACAACTGCACAATGGTCATTTCCAGCCCAAAAAATTGGATAAAGGCAGTCATTTGGGCTTGATTCGCGCGATAAAAAACAATCAATAAAATTCCGCAAATCATCCAAAAAACAAGTGTCATGATGGTGCGGGGTTTCATGTTTGGGCCCTTTACTCTTCGTGGTGATAAGGATGGTTATGGCGAATAGCCAGAGACCGATACAATTGTTCGACAAGCAAGACGCGAGCCAAGCCATGCGGGAAGGTCATTTTGCTGAGCGACAAAAGCTGATTGGCCCGTTGACGCAGGTTGCTGTCAACACCATAAGAGCCACCGATCAAAAAAGAAAAACGAGCTTGTCCATCACTGAGTTGTTGATCGAAAAAGGTTGCCATCTGGGGTGAAGTCATTTGCTGCCCCCGTTCATCGAGGATCACCAGAAAATCTTTGCCGTCCCAACGCTCTAAAAAACGCTGGGCTTCCAGCATACGCGCCTTATCGGCCGATTCGGATTGGATATTGAGCGGCTTTAATACAATTTGTTCAAACTTGGCCCAGGGTTGAAGCCGTTCGGTATAGCGCCGCACCAAATCGTCTTCTGGCGATCGATTGCGCGGCTTACCAAACCAAAATAAACGGATCCCGATCATGCGGGACTGGAATAAACCTGCGGGCACCGTTGCCAAAGCGCCTCGATCCCAAAGAACTCGCGCTTATCGGGTTGAAACAGATGGACCAAAATATCGCCAAAATCAATTAAGCACCATTCCGCGAGGTCGAGACCTTCCCAGCCCAACGGTGGGCAATCCGCTTTTTTAGCGAGTAATATCAGGGCTTCGGCCAAAGATTGGATTTGCACAGAAGAGGTTCCGGACAAGAACAAAAAGAAGTCTGCATAGGAGCAAACGCCGCGAACATCGTAGGCCTTGATGTCAAATGCTTTAAATTCTTCGGCCTTTTCGATCAGGGCCTGTAGTTTTTGTTCAGTATTCATCACGACTCCGTCAGGACAGCTCATCAAGGGGATCAGAGCTCATTTTGGGTGTAGGCACGGGTTCTTCGATTTCGGGCAAATGCCAAGTTCCGCGCTCGGCTTTAACGCCTTCAAAGAGGCGTTGGACCAGACGCGCAGTGTTGATTTTTTTCATGGCCGAAATTTCGAACACTTCGATTCCGTTAGAGGTCAATTCTGTAGACAAGGTCCGAACCGCATCGGCAACTTCGCCCCAAACCAAATCGCATTTGGTAAAGGCAACAAAGCGTTTTTTGCGGGCCAGGCGCGGGTTGAACTTGACTAACTCGCCATCCAGAATACGATAGGCATCCGCGACGGGCGTTGTCGGATCCAGGGGATCGATGAGGAAAAGCAGGATACCGGTCCGTTCAATGTGCTTGATGAAGCGCAAGCCCAAACCAGCGCCATCAGAAGCGCCCTCGATAATGCCGGGAATATCGGCCATCACGAATCCATCAAAGGAGTCGGCCTGGACCACACCCAGACTGGGTTCCAGGGTAGTGAAGGGATAGTCGGCTACTTTAGGACGGGCGGCCGAGACTGCGCGCACCAGCGTGCTTTTGCCTGCATTGGGGAACCCAACCAGACCCACATCAGCCATCATCTTGAGCTCAAGTGCCAGCAGACGCTCTTCGCCGGGCTGACCATCCTGGGCGAAACGCGGTGCCTGATGCGTGGAAGTGGTGAAGTGGGCATTACCTTTACCACCGCGTCCACCAACAGCAATCTCGACGGCATCTTCAGGTCCAGTCAAGTCCGCTAACAAGGTTTGCGTCATCCGATCCCGGATCAGAGTTCCTCTGGGCACAAATAGGACCAAGTCGTCTCCACTGGCACCCGTTTGATTGGATGGACCCCCGCGTTTGCCATCTGGAGCGCGGTAGCGCCGCAGGTTGCGCAGGGGCAGCAAGGTATTCAAGGCCGGGTTCACTTTGACCCAAACGCTGCCACCATTTCCGCCATTACCACCGTCAGGCCCACCAAATGGGGCATATTTTTCACGGCGAAAACTGACAGCGCCATGCCCGCCAGCACCGGAATAAACGTCGATTTCAAGTTGGTCAATAAACATAAAAACAGAAAAAGCCGCATGCGCGGCTTCCTCCAAATCGGAAAATAGGTGGATTAAACGACAGGAACGATATTGACAAACTTGCCCAAGCGACCGCGATCGCGGAACTCGACATGTCCATCAACCAGGGCAAATAACGTATCGTCTTTACCCAAGCCAACATTGTTGCCCGGCTTAAAACGCGTCCCACGCTGACGAACCAGGATGGAACCGCCACTCACCAATTGTCCACCAAACCGCTTGACGCCAAGCCGTTTTGATTGAGAATCGCGTCCGTTACGGGAACTGCCGACGCCT
Source organism: Acidobacteriota bacterium (assembly GCA_020637335.1). Classification (GTDB taxonomy): domain Bacteria; phylum Acidobacteriota; class Holophagae; order Acanthopleuribacterales; family Acanthopleuribacteraceae; genus JACJWC01. Next base: position 87,517 of record JACJWC010000009.1, read on the forward strand.
TTCTTATGTGCCATGACTCACCTCAGTTCAGTTGCTGGGAATGGATTCGATCCGAATCCGAAAATAAGTTTGACGATGCCCATTTTTCTTTTTAAATGTGGAACGTCTTTTTTTGCGGTAGACCAACACTTTTTTGCCGCGTTTTTCAGCGAGCACAGTCGCCGTTGCAGCTTGAGAAAGCATCGGGGTTCCGAGCAGCAGCTCGGTGCCATTGTGAGCGGCCAAAACGGGCAACTCCAAGGTATCGCCTTCATTTTTACCAGGCTGGATCTCAATCAGCAGTTCCTGACCTTCAGAAACTTGGTATTGTTTTCCGCCAGTCTTAATCACGGCAAAAGGTTTCATACTACCTTCCTCCAAATCAAAGGGCCTCTAGGCCGAAGCGCCAGTATAGCCATCGAGATTATTCATGTCAACGCTTTTCCGAGATTATTGATCGCGTCGAACGGGCTCGCGTTCATCAACTCTTAAGCGGTGAAGGGGCGGGGCCTGGATCGAATCATCAGTTTCGGTTAATTCGGAACCGGTTTCCAAGATGCCACCACAGGCCGGACAATACGGATAACTGGTCACTTCTTCATAACCGCACACCGGGCAATGCTTGAGCTTCTCAACGCTAAGAACTTGAATTTTCTGGATTTCCTGCGAAGTCAGCGTCTTGCGGTAGCCCGGATTTGCCGGATCATCGCCCACCAACAAAAACCGTCGTAAGGTGCCGGACATGGAGTCGCCTGCCTCGGTCTTGACGCTGTATTCAGATTCGTTGGGGTTGGTCAGTTCGATAACGGCAACATCGCCAAGCGGCAGGACCTCCATAATGCCACCCCGATCAATCATCAGATCCTGATCGTACATGCCACCAGCTAATTCAACGTTTTGAAGGGTCACCAAGTCGCCATTTTTAAGCAAAACGTGAACAGACACTTTGGTGGAAACCGGCTCTTCAATCTGAGCCAATAAAAACAGCCAGACTAACGACATGGGTACACTCCTGAAAAAACCCAGCGGGTGGGTCCAAACAATTGATAAAAGCCATTAATTTTGTGAACGCGAACCCAATCGGGTCCCTCAGGTTGAAACTGAAATTGGTCGGCATTTGTCATTTGGCTCAGGGCCATAGCGGAAGCCAGAATTCCCGAGCCGCATGCTTTGGTGAAATTTTCCACTCCGCGCTCAAAGGTTTGAATAACGATGGGTTCGCCTAACCCTAACCAATTGACATTGCAACCCTGGGGCCGTTCGGGATGTTGCTTGCGAATATGCGGCGCCAGGGTCCGAAACTGAACCGCGTCGATCTGACCGGGGTAGGTCACCCATTGTGGATTACCCACATCCAAAAAAAGACCCTTTAATCGAACCACCTCGTTTTCAAAGATCATTTCCCGAGCCGGGGCGGGCGCAAAGAAAAGTGAAACAAATTCATTTATCTCATAGTCCATAACACGCCCGGAGCAATTCACTTTGCCAACTGGACCAATCCGCCCGGATCGATACAGGAATTCCAAACTGGAACGGGTTCCATTGAGGCAGAAAGATTCGCTGCCGTCTGGATCCCAATGGCGTAAGTTGACCTGATCGGATGCTAAATCCACGAGCAACATAGCCCCATCCGCGCCAACGCCAGCATTGCGATCACAAAGAGCCGCTAGGTGGACCAGTGGAAAGGGTTGCTGAAAAAACAAAAAATCGTTGCCGCAGGCATGAATTTTTTCAAAAGCCAGAATCGACACGCATGCGCCTCCATGACACCAAGGAACCATTGATCTATTATTATGCAATACTTTGAAGGGGATTAAAGGGCCGCAACTTTATGGATTTTCGCATTCGCCACTGGCCAAGTTGGTTAAGGATCAGTCTGATGGTCCTTCCCCCTGTGCTTTTTGTGGGTTACATGGTGCTCAGTCTGGTCCAGTTGCGCAACTTGGTCCGTGTCTCCTCCAGCTTTCACTTGGATTACGCCAATGGCCTGATCCAGGAGTATCTCCAACTCAAACTCGAACGCGAGATGTTATGGCTGGAACATTGCCAGGTGCCCGGCGACGAAACCTGTTTGGCCCAAACTTGGTTCACCCAAACACCGAATGAGACAGGCAAATTGTTTGAGCTTGAGGGTAAGTGGGCGCTCTACCTGGACAAGGAGCGTCTGCCAAACGAGTTAGCTAGCTTTTTCCGCTCGCAACAAGGTGTGGCGCAGATCATCTCGCGGACCGCCTTTCACGATCCTGTTTATTGGTTTCAAATCGTAGATCAAACCGGACACCCCGTGTTTCAGGCCTATCCCGAGCCTAAAACCTGGTCAGCACGGGCCAGCTATGAAATGGAAAATTCGCTCGGCCCGTATCAGCTCGACATTATTTACCAGAGCTTTGGGCCGAAACAGTTGTATGCCGTCGCCAAAAAGAAACTCAACTTCAGCTTAATTTTCCTTTTCTTTATTCTATTTATCGGGAGTATTTGGTTCACCACCCATTCCATCCGCCAACAATTGATTGTCGCCCGCCAAAAAAGCTTTTTTGTCAGCACGGTCTCCCACGAATTTAAGACGCCTTTGGCCATCATTGGCGTGGCAACCGAAACGCTTGAATCGGGTCGTTACCGCAATGATGAACAAAAATCGCGTTTCTTTCAAATGATTCAGAACGAATTGAACCGCATGAATCGGCTCGTTCAAAAAATCCTGCAATTCAGTCGCATGGAGACAGGCCAAATGGAGGTCCACCCCAGACCGTGCGATTTTCGTGAAGTCCTGGAAAAAAGCATCGAAGTATTTAGACTCCAAGCGCAGAGCGAAGGGGTCGAACTCCAGGTTGAACTTCAATCGGTAAAAATGCCCATCCTGGCCGACCCTGAATTACTGCGCCAAGCCATTGATAATATTATTGATAACGCATTTAAGTATCGCGGAACCCATCCGCAAATTCAAATCCGACTGAATCGGCAAAAGGATCGTTATGTATTGGCCATTCAGGACTTTGGACTGGGCATGGAGAGCAAGGAAATTAAAAACATTCAGAAAAGCTTTTACCGCATTCCCGATCCGCAAACCCAGGGGATTCGCGGGTCTGGTCTCGGCTTGAGCATTGCATCCGCCGCTCTGGTCCACGCCCAGGGTGAAATCCAAATCGAAAGCGAGTTCCGCAAAGGGACGACCGTGACCATTTCCCTACCAATTAACTCAGAACAGGAGCCAGAAGATGAGAACCATTCTGCTAGTTGAGGATGAAAAGGAGCTGCGCTTCTCCCTCGCCCACAACTTGCAATTCGAGGGTTATAAAGTCGTTGAAGCCGATGATGGACTGGCAGGCTTAAGGGTCTTCCAACAAGACCGCCCAGATCTGGTCGTTATGGATATCATGATGCCGCAAATGGATGGCCTGGCGACCCTCAAGGAGATTCGTAAACTCGACAAACAAATCCCGGTCATGTTGCTGACCGCCCGAAGTTCGGAAATGGATAAGGTCATCGGCTTTGAATTGGGTGCCGACGATTATTTGACCAAACCGTTCTCGCTTGGCGAATTTTTGGCTCGGGTTAAGGCCCTGCTACGGCGGGGCTCGCGTCCTTTGCACGAGGAACAGAAGATCGCCTTCCACCAATTCGAAATGGACCTGGAAAATTTCTCCTTAAAACGGGATAACGAAGAGATCCATCTGAGCCAAAAGGAGTTTCAACTATTAAAGTACCTGGCCCAAAATCCTGGCAAAGCACTGGAAAAAAAAGATATCCTGGTTGCTGTTTGGGGTTATCAGGACAATGCCACGACCCGAACGATCGACACACACATCGCCCGGATCCGGCGAAAGCTAGGCGATCAGGACCAACGCGAAATCATTCAAACCGTGCCAACCATTGGCTATCGGTTCGTCGCCCCGATTGAGCCCGCCTGATCGGCCCGAATTTTGCTAAACTGGGAACGGGTCATACGCACCAGCCCTCTCGAATCAACCGTTCGGTGAGCTGGTGAGGGTTGGCCTCGGTCACATAGCGGTCCTGCCACAACACGACAGGTGCTTCAGCGCAATGGCCCGTGCACAGAACCGTCTCAACCGAAAGCGCCAGGCCGGCTTGGCACAAATCCTGGCACCAGCCCAGCAGTTCTTGACCGCCAAGCACGGAACAGTTGGGACCCAAACACACCGTTACGCTTAATGTTGGACTCACAGATCGCCTCAATTAGGAGCCGAAAATGACAGAGCAAAAAACGTTTACCCTTGAAGAAGCACGTGCGCTGTTGCCCTGGCTCAAAGAAGTTTCCGCCCATGCAGACCACCAAATGACTCTGATCCAAAAGGATTCCGCCGAGGTGGCAGCTGCCAAGCAAAGCGAAATTATACAGCATTGGGCTGAAACGATCTTTAAGTTGGGTGCCTTGCCCAAACAACCGTTTACCGTCGATTTCGACAGTGGCTCCGATTTTTATTGCTGGGAATATCCCGAGGAAGACATTTATTACCGCCACGATTACCATATGGGTTATTTGGGCCGACGTCCCATTGACCCTTCCATATCCCAATAGGAGTATCCATTCACATGAGTTTTCTCTGCTTATTGGCTGCGGGTTTGTTTGCCCAAGATGCCGTTTTTAATCTCAATACGACTGATAAATCTTATAGTGCAGATGTATATGCACTCACGGAACCCGTGCGCTTAACCACCTTGGACAAAAAAGTAAAAACGCTTGAATTCACTGGTTGGACCTTGATCCAGGTTTGGTCCAGCTGTTGTGGTGCTGAACCCGAATTTTGGAATGAAGCGCGGGCCATGGAAGAACACTACACGCCGATGGGCCTGCGCTGTGTTTCTGTAAACTTTGAAAATGGCACCCTGTTCCGGGACCAGTTGGTCCGTGTCCAGGATTTTCTCAAAAACCACGAAGCACCTAAAGAGCTGTACATGGACACCTTAGGCTATTGCACCGACGTGCTTAAAGTGCGCGGGTTCCCAACCTTTTTATTGGTCAACGAAAAAAATGAAGTTGTCTTTTTCACAAATGGAAAAGATCCCGAAGGCATGAGTCTGCTGCGTCAGGAAATCGATAAACGGATGGGCGTAACTCCGTAAGTATGATTGATTCACATTGTCACCTCCACCACGCCCGCTATGATGCGGACCGCCAATCCGTTATTCAGGCAGCCCATCAAGCGGGCGTAGCCCAAATGATGGTGATTGGCTGCGATTTGGCCGATTCCGAAAAGGCTGTCCAATTGGCGGAGTCCACACCTAACCTGTTCGCTTCTGTGGGGGTCCACCCCCACGAAGCTGCGGGATTTCCCGAATCGGATCTGGCCCGCTTAGCCGAACTTGCCCAACATCCCAAAGTATTGGCCATCGGTGAGATGGGTCTGGATTTTTATTACGACCACAGCCCGCGTGAAACGCAGAAGCACGTATTTTCCCAACAGTTGCAGTTGGCCAATCAGTTGGACAAACCCGTCGTTATCCACAGTCGCGATGCCGAAGAGGAAAGTCTTGCCGAAATCAAAAACTGCCACCCCGTTTTTGGTGGGCAAGTCCACTGCTTTACGGGTAGTCTAGCATTTGCCAAATCCCTTCTGGCCATGGATTTTTACTTGGGGTTTACCGGCATCATCACCTTCAAAAACGCACATGAGTTGCAAGAAGTGGTGAAGATAACCCCGCTCGAGCGCATCTTAATCGAAACAGATAGCCCCTATTTGGCACCCATCCCCTTCAGGGGCAAGCGCAATGAACCGGCCTTTCTGCCCGCCATTGCCGAAAAAGTCGCCGAATTAAAAAACGAGAGCTTACAAACCGTTATTCAGGCAACGACTGAAAACTTTGAGCGCTTATACCACATAAAACGCAACTAAGGAGTAGGAATGGTTCCCGTGTATGTCCACGCCAGCGACAGTCTGACCTGCCAAGAGACCGAAACCGAAGGGCTGCAAAGCCTCACCGATGCAGGTCACGCCTATTTCCCGGCATACGCCATGGACCATTTCAAGGCCCATCCCAAGATTGGTCCGATGAAACTGCGCCGCATGGACCGCGCCTCTCGTATGGTCTGCAGCGGATTGGAAAACCTACAGGCCAAGGCGCCGCTCGGGCCTGAGACCGGTCTCTTCCTGGGTACCTTCTCTGCTGGCAGTGATGCGGTAGAAGATTTTTTGAGCCGCTACCTCAAGGAAGGCCCTTTAGGTGCCAACCCGATGTTATTTCCCAACACGGTTCTCAACGCGCCCATTGGCCAAGCGGCCATCCATTTGGGTTGGCAAGGGCCCAATTCCATGGCCTGTCAAAATTTTTTGGCCGGGTTAGCCGCAGTTCAGGCGGCAGTAAATCACATTTCTACCCATCCAGACCAAGTGCTGGTCAGCGGCGCGGTGGATATCCTCTCGCCCTTCCAATTCCAAGTTTGGAAATCACATCCCACTTACGGCAGTCGATTCGTATTAGGAGAAGGCTGTTGCCTGATCCAACTCTCTGCGCAGGAAAGCGGCAAAAAAATTTTGGGCTTTACGCAAGGTCGCATAACGGGTACCCCGGCCTTCTCCTTCGCACAGGCGTTTCCTGCCGTTCGGGAAAAATTTGAGCAGCACTGGCAACGTTATGGCGCGCCGGACACAGTTTGGGAGTTTCGCCCCGACGATTCGCATTGGGCTGAGCTTTTCCAACAGCTCTACCCTAACCTACCGGCCCAACGGGCGTGTAAGGCGGGGTGCGTTGGTTTTGGTTCATACTTGGCACCCTACCACCTTATCCAGGCAGCCCAGATCCCCGGAAACCATGACATCACCGCCTTTGGTTTGGGCGGTGATGTCTTGATTCTACGTCTTAAGGTGCAGGCTTAAAGGCCGCCATCTCCTTTTCGATCTCCATCACGAGACTGGGGAACTTTTGTTTGTATTTCTGGGCGATGGGTTGCGCCCGCGAGAACATGGCTTTGGATTCGGCAAGGTTGTTCCATTCCTTATAGATCATACCCAAGCCATACAGGGCTCGGGCCATATCGGGGGAATTGCCCTGCTGATTGCTTTCCAAAATGGTGATCACCTCACGAAAGAGCCCCTCACCACGCCAGCTTTCTTCCATAAGAAAGGCCAAATCACCTTGCTGTAACAACGTTGGAATCCGTTTCATATCCTTTTCACCGAAGGCTTGTTTTTCCAGAGCTTGTGCGTCGTCCAACACGAAAAACGCACTGGCAAAATTTCCGTTTTTGGTCGCCACCCGCGCGATTTGGCGCAGGTAATCCGCATATCGCGGGTCTTTTTTTATTGGGTCCGTATTCATAAGATCGCGATTCTCGGACACCAACTTTTCGGCTTCTTTGGGTTGATTCGCCAATAAATAGGCTTCCATCATGAATCCGCGTTCAAAACCGGTTTCCGCATGGGCCTTGCCAAATTTTTGTGCAACCAGATCCAGTGCCTGTTGACTGTATTTAAGAACATTTTCGATTTGGCCTAATTGATGCGCGCAATCGCTCAAGGTGTGTAAAGTCTTGACTTGACTGATGGGATCCTTAAGCGCGGCTTTGATTTCAAGGGCCTTTTTCAATTGAATTTCAGCAGGTGCCGCACGACCCGCAACCAGTAAAAGGTAGCCATAGCGATGATACAGCTTGGCCTTCAAATGAGGGTCCTGGATGGCCGTGAATTGGCTCTCTGCGGATGCCAACCGGGTTAGGGCTTGATTTGCATCGCCCTTGCGAAAAAACTGGCTCGCTTCCAAGTAGGCCAATTGACAGTCACGCAGAGGTGAGGCCGGAGCGGCGCCCACCATTTCGATCCATTTTGCAGCCTGTTCAAACTTGCCGGAATCGATTGCCAATTCCGCCTTTTCAAAGGGATTCTCGTCTCCACCAAGACGCAACCCCAAAAATAAACTAATCAAGGTAAAACAAAACATGGGACTCCTTCATTATTTTCCGCCCGACAATTGCCGAATGCGGTCTTCGTATTGTTTGCGCATTTGGAAAACCTTTTTTTCGTATTGGTCGCGCATCTTTTCCCGGTCCGACATGAGCTGTTCGCGCTCTTTAATTAATTTATCAATTTGGGTGAATGCGTTTTCCAATCGGCTCTCATGCTCGCGCAATTCGCCTTGCATCTCGTAGATCCGCGCTTCGCGGGAATCCACCTCGAATTTAAACTTGTCCTGCAACTCGGTATAGAGCCGCTTGGACTCCAGGAGCTCTTCGATTTTGGAGTAATCCGAGTAACTGTCAGCCATTTGCTTTCCTCCGAATGTGTCTGAACCAAAAAAGATTTTTCTCAGGTGCAGGTCGAGGTCTTCCGGTTCCGGTGAAACAGAAAGGGCGACCTCGCGTGTAATTTGGTTGTTAACGACCAGGGCCGTCAAGGATTGATTCATGGTTTGCATGCTGTAGTAGTTGACCGATTTCGACATCTCTTCGGAGATTTCGGAAATGCGGTTCTCTTCAATCATTTTGGAAATGACTGGCGAGTTGCGACAGATTTCAACACCCGCGACCATTCCGCTGCCATCCTTTTTGGGGACCAGCTTCAAGGAACAAATCGCTTGCAGTATTTGAGCAAGCTGCATACGCACCTGTTTTTGCTGGTTTGCCGGAAAGGCGTCCAAAATGCGGTCAATCGATTGGGGTGCACTGTTGGTATGCAGGGTCGAGAGCACCAAGTGGCCCGTTTCAGACGCGGTTATAGCCGTTTCAATGGTCGGTAAATCGCGCATTTCACCAACCATTATGATATCTGGATCTTGGCGCAGAGAGTTGCGCAGCGCCTGCTGAAAAGTGGGCGTGTCCATGCCCACTTCGCGTTGGGTGATGGCCGATTTTTCATCGCGAAACAGAAATTCGATGGGATCTTCAATGGTGATGATGTGCACTGAACGGGTTTCATTAATTTCGCGGATGACCGCAGCCAAGGTCGAAGATTTGCCGCTACCCGTGGGACCCGTAATTAACACCAAGCCCTGATTGAGTTTGGAAAAGGTTTTGAGGATAGGCGGCAAGCCCCAATCGTCAATGCGGGGAATCATAATGGGGATCCGTCGAAAAACAGCACCATAGGTTCCGCGTTGAACAAAAATGTTGACCCGGAACCGGCTAACCCCGGCCACCGAATAACCAATATCAACGGATTGCTGGGTTTCCAGTTCTTTGATGTGGCGTTCTTTTAATAGCGATCGAATGGTTTCTTCAATATTTTCCGGCTGAAGGACGTCGAACTTTAAGGGTCGAAGGGCGCCATCTTTGCGCAGAAGGGGCGGTCGCATCGGTTTGAGATGAAGGTCCGAGGCTTTCATTTCCACCATGATTTTGAGCAACTCGTCGATCTTGATCATGTCGCCCCTCCATTCAAATAACTGATTTTTGTACTGTTACCATCCATTAAACCCCATGAATTTCAACGGTTCAACTGCAAGCTGAGACCCGGCAAACGTGAGCATCGCGGATTTTCTGGATTAAGGACCCTTCAACATTACCTCAACGGTACGACCAGCGCGATCCTTAACTTGCACGAGAAGCGGAAACGCCTGTTCAAGTGCCAGCACAATGGCATCGCGGTCTGCATCATAACTGAACGGGACCGGCTGTCCTTTGCTTGTAACGGAAAGGGCTTTCGCATCGATACCACTGCCTTGGTCCTTAACCGGAATCATCCGCCGCTTCCCGGCAAAATAGTGGTGAATGTAGGGTTTTCCAACCACAGGATCGCTTAAATCCGCAGCTAAAACCAAAGGCGCCAGGTAATCCACATCCACGCCACTGGGCGAGGCGGGATCGCCCCAATAGACCCATTTTTGACGATTTTCAGCCCACACATATAACCCCACGTACTTTTCAGAGCTGCGGGCGGAAATCTGCATGCCTGAAACCAAAAATCCATCCCAGCCGAATCGTAGAACAGGTGAGACAAAAACAAGAATGTCAGATTGGATTTTGGGGTCCGGCGGTTGAAGCAAAGCCGCGACGGTTGCCGGAAAGTCTTGGGTTTGACGCAACAGGAATGGCCCTAAAGTACGGATTCCAGCTGAACGAAGGGCAAAAACCTGCCAAACAGCAGTATCGCCCGCCTGGGTCCAGCGCAACTCTCCCTCTTGAACGGGAAGACCAAACGGCGTCTGGGCCTGTAAACCCAAAGCCTGCGCAGGAGATCGCAAAGTCCCATCGGCTTGGGCCAGACCAAAGATGTGGTCCAGCCAGGGGAGCAAACCGAGACTGCCGGGTTGGACAGCAGAAAGTCTGGGCAGGTTTTGGCTCAAGCTGGGCTCCACCTCAGCCCGGAACGCGAGACGCCAGCTATCGCTTCGCCCAAAGGCATCCTCTGCGCTAATGATCCATTCGCCGGGTGACTGAATGGACGCGAGCAAACGTTGGTCAGGTAAAGGGCTATCGCCACAAACGGAATCGAAGCGGTAGACGTATTGGGTGGGGCCAAATCCGGAAAAAGCTTGATTAAAGACATGCCCGGCAGATTGGTAAACATCAAAGGAAATGCCTTTGGGTTTCCAATGAGCCAATTGCGGCCCCTGAACCTGGACCTGAGCTGGTCCCAAACGGCTTCCGCGCGGCCCGAGTGTAGCCGCATTGACTTCAACCCCAATGGCGCCCACAAAACTAACTTCCTGCTCTCGATCGATCCAAATGGGCCATGCACAGCCGTTAACCCGACTGGTGGGTGTGAGCGGCACCAGGCGTACAGAAAAGATGCGCGGCTGGCTGGAATAGGTTAAACGGGGGAAGGGCAATGTACTGGGATTAACGGCCAGATTCTCGCCTCGGCGCACTTCAAAGTGGAAATGCGGTAGACCCGCCCCACTTTCGCCCGAAAACGCCAACGTTTCATCCGTTTGTACGGGCAGGTTCAAGGCCAACGTGCCAAAAAAAGAGTCGGGATCGTAACCTTTTTCCCGAATGGCTTGCTGAAGCCGGGGACCGAATGCGGCCAAGTGGGCGTACACGCTGATGTAGCCATCCTTGTGCGCGATATAAACGGCTCGGCCATAACCATGGGCCTGGGCGCGAAGCCGGTAAACGCTACCGCTTTGGGCCGCTTGGACGGTTTGTCCTTCAACGCCATTGGTGCTGAAATCTAAGCCCATATGGTAGTGGTCACCGCGAAATTCGCCAAAGGTAGCGGTCACCCCATATTGCGTGTCAATGGGCCATTGCCATGGTTCAGGATCCGAAATCCCGAAGAGTAATAAGTAAAGAATCATGCAAATAATCCCTTGTTCATGCCTAGCAGTAGGCAACTGTTCCAAATTAAATGGATCAGCCAGGTCGGCCACCAAGTTTGTAAGCGCAAAGCGATCCAACCCAGGATAAGCGCCATGCCAAAAGCGTGCAGCGGGTAAGAGAGGTGAAGAATACCGAACAGCAGCGATGTGCCCACGATGGCGCGCCAAGCCGAACGAGACTCTGCCCACTGATGCAATAAAACGCCGCGAAACAACCACTCTTCAAACAGAGGCGCCAGACCGCAACTGAGCAACCCAAAAAGCAGCGGCGATGCTTGGTACTGCGCGAGGAGCACCGCGCTACTTGTCCGAAACTGAGGAATGGGCAGCAACGACCCTAACCATTCAAAAAAAACAAAGATGCCCAATAAGCCGACGAGACCGAGCCCAACGAAGCCCCACTCAGCCAAAGCAAAGTATCGCCAAAATGGATAGGCCTGCTGACGCCAATGGGGCACAAACACGGCCAGTACAAAGCAGGCGTAGAAAAGGTACAGTCCCTGGGTTGGGTCAACGGTCCAGCCAATTACCTGCGCTACAACAAAACTCAGCACCACCCACAAAACCAATCGGATCGGATGGGAGATAGGTTTTGCGCTACTAACCACTGAGTGCGTTAAAAGCCTGCAAGAGGTCTGAGGCGTCCGCGAAGCGTTTGGTGCGGTCTTTTTGCAGGCAACGTTCGACTAGGGCAGAGAGTTTGCGAGACGTATCAGTGCGAACCAATTCAACACTGATGGGATCATCCCGCAGAATTCGCTGCATGGTTGCAAATGGCGATTTGGCGTGAAAGGGATTTTTGCCCGACAACATTTCGTACATGATGATGCCCAATGAAAACACATCGGTCCGCGTATCCAGCAAAAGGCCATCCGCTTGCTCAGGCGACATGTAACGGGCGCTGCCCAAAACCATACCCGTCATGGTTTTGAATCCCTCATTTTCTTTGGAATCGTCATCCAAAAACTTAACCAGCCCAAAATCGAGAATTTTGGGCTGGCCCTGTTTGTCAATTTTTAAGTTTTCTGGCTTAAGGTCACGGTGGACAAGCCCAAGCGAATGCGCATAGGCCATTCCTTCCAAAATGGGCGGCAGAATTTCAAAAAACCGTTCAAGCGGCAATCCGTTTGGATGGGATTCGATCAATTCGCGAAAGCACTGGCCCTCGATGTACTCGATGGCAAAATAGTGACACTGGTGATATTCGCCCATATGGTATAGCTTGGCGATTGAAGGGTGGTCCAGAAGCACCGCCGCCTGACTTTCGCGCAGGAACCGCGCTTTTTTCTCTTCGCTAAAAAGCAGGTCATTGGCGAGGACCTTTAAAGCCACAACCCGATTCCCGCTCGGATCAAAGGCGCGATACACGACGCCGGTGTTCCCGCCACCTAAACGCTCTAATACCTTGAATCCGGCAAAACTGGTCCCGATCAAACGTTTATCCCCAGCCAATTAATGTGACAAAGCGCAGAGGTGCGAGTCCATCCAAGGATAGCATCGCTCCTCCGCGCTCTCAAGCCGCTTGATCAGATCGGGAATCAGATCAGGGAATAATGATGTTGCGTTCGTTGATCAGGGTACCCAAAGCCTTGAGGTAACTGGCCAGTGCTTTGCGATACGCGATTCGCGAAGCGATTTCTGCGCTTCGCGCTTGGGCCAGTTCATCCTGCACCTGGGAGACATTGAAGTTGGTGGTTAACCCATTTTGGAACTTTTGGATTTCGGCTTTCAGGTTTTCCTCGCGGAACTTGCGCGCTTTTTCGTTGGCAACGATGGATTTAGCGCCCGATTCCAACTCGCGCAAGGCGCTGCGCACTTCTTCCAAAATGTTGAGCCGCAGTTGAGCATCTTCGACTTCGCGTTGTTTGAGTGCGACTTCGGCACGTGCCAAGTTTAATTTGGCGGCTTTGTTGAACGGAGTCCAAACCAAGTTGAGGGCAACGTTGTAACCGGGCAAGTCGCGATCGGTGATTTGGGTGTAGGCATCGCTAAGTGAACTGCCTTCAATAACTTCACCCGCCATGTTGAACTTAGGGTTGGACGTCCCGCGCCAACTGTAACCACCACTTAAGTTGAGTTCGGGTAACAGATTGTTTTTCTGGTAGCGGTACTCCAGATTGGCATTGTCATTTTGAATATCACTGCGCCGCATTTCCGCGCGGTTGCGCAGGGCTTTATCCAAGGCTTCCTGCAAGCCGGGCTGTTGCAATTCGAATTCGGGTTCATCCACCGGTTGAATGGATTGGGACCAAGAGGCAGGCGGAAGGTTGAGAATTTTTTTCAGGCGATCCTCAGCGGCCTTGACCCGGTTTTCAGCGACCACAATATCGGCCTCACGACTAGCCACCGTGGCTTCAGCGGAAACCAGTTCGATGGGGGCCAAGGTGCCTACTTCGATTTTCACCTTGTTTTGGTCGTAAAGTTGTTGGGCCAATTTCAGGCTGTTTTCTTTAACTTTTAAGTCGTCAATTGCTTGGACCAGATCCCAGTATGCATTTTCCGTATCGACCAGCACCTGAGCCATGCGCACTTCCAGATCCAACTTAGAAATCTGCAAATTGCCCTTGGCAACGTATTCATCTTTACGCGGCACGCCGGGGTCGAACCCAAATCCTTTGAGCAGTTTCTGTTCAAAACCCAAAGTTAGATTGGAGGAGTAACTTTCACCAAAGGAGGTAGCGGAAGTGCTGTCGTCCCGACCGTTGGTCAAACGTACGCTATAGCCCAAACCAAAGTCCTCCGATTTTCGGAAGGTCAGGTTCAGGTCGTCTGATTTATTGGTAAAGGTTTTGTCGGCATCGCCCTCAAAAATATTGCTCGGACGTGCATCAAACTCAGAATGAGAGGTTTCAACGCTGACCGAAGGTTCATAACCGGCCCGAGTCAAATCAAGCGAAATCGATCGGGAATCCACATTGATTTTTTCAAGTTTCACATCGAGGTTGTTTTCAACCGCCGCCTGGAGCGCTTCTTTCAAACTCAATTTTTTGGCGTCCTGGCCCAAAACAGCCAAGCCTATGACGCACAAAAAGATCCCTTTTAATTTCATGATTCCCTCACCTTCAGGTTGCAAATGAAAAAAATTAGCCAAACGGCTTATCGCACTGAGCATGATACGTAGCTGCTTCCGTTTGGTTTACTTAATTAAAACAAAAGAGGGGGCGTTTGCCCCCTCTTGAATTTAAATCAATCGGCTTTTTCTTCTTTTTTGGCCGCTTTTTTAGGTGCAGCCTTCGCTTTGGTGGTTTTGGCTTTGGTGGTTTTCGCCTTGGTTGTCTTAGCTGGTTTTTTTTCCGCCTCGGCCTCGGGCTCAGCTTTCGCTTTTGGCGCGCTGGCCGCTACCTCTTTAGCCGCTTCCTTTTCTACGGGTTTGGGCTTGGTTGTTTTTCTGCGTGTCGTTTTGGCCTTTTTGGGCTTTTCACCTTCAGCAACAACGGGTGGTGCGACTGCGGCGGGTTTGCTTTCCTCTACAACCGGCGCTTTTTTTGCGGTGTCCGCAGCGTTATCGTGCTCTTGTTTTCCGCGACCTCTACCCTTGTAACGGCTGCGACCGCGATGCGGATGTTGTTCCGGCTCGGCTTTTTTCTCCGCTACTTCAGAAACATTGGGGCGCGGCAGATGCGCACATTTTTCCGCAACAGCTCGAACGGCCTCAACAACCCGCTCCAGGTCCTTGATACTTAAGTCTGGGAAGATAGGCAGGCTGATGCAATTTTGGTAGTACGCTTCTGCATTCGGGAAGTGGCTGGGATCCTGTTGGTGGAAAGGCATGCGATGGACCGGAATGTAATGGACTTGAACACCGATATGGGCGGCGTGCATTTCCTTGAAAAAGGTGTCCCGATGCCCGGCCAAGCTGCCTTTGAGCTGGATCGGGAACAAATGGTACGCGTGCTCCACCCAGTCGGCACTTGGCGGAAGCGCAATATCGCTCAATTCAGCCAAATTCTTGCGGTAATAATCCGCAATCGTACGACGTCGCTCAACATGGCGCTCCAGACGTGCCAACTGGCTGCGACCCAGGGCTGCGTGCAATTCGCTCATGCGGTAGTTCAGTCCCAGAAATTGCTGTTCCTGGTAATAGGCCGGACGATCGGCAATATTGCGGCGAATGCCATGGTGGCGGAACATTTTTAATTTTTGTGCCCATTCCGCATTTTGGGTCGTGACGGCTCCACCTTCCCCGGTGGTAACCACCTTAGAGGGGTGAAATGAGAAACAAGTCAAATCGGCCTGATTGCCGATGTAGTGGCCGCGGTAGCGTCCACCTAATCCGTGGCAGGCATCATCCAAAAGAACCAAATTGTTCTCATCACAGATTTCGCGTAAAGCGCTGAGATCGGCAGCGTGGCCGGCAAAGTTATTGGAGAAAACCGCCCGCGTTTTAGGCGTCATGGCCCGTTTCACTTCTTCGGGGCTAATCGTCAGGGAATCCGCGTCACAGTCAATCAAAACAGGCGTGGCTCCAACCAGCTTTACCATATTGGCGACCGCACAGAAATTCAACGTGCTGGTAATGACCTCATCACCAGGACCGAGATCCAAACAGGACAGGGCTGCGTGAACGGCAGCAGTTCCAGATGAAAATGCGACGGCGTGGTAGCAGTGGGTCAATTTGGCCAGCAGCGACTCAAAGCGCTCCAGTTCCTCGCCGCCCGTGAGGGTGCCAGACAACAGCGCCTCAACGACGGCCTCAATGTCTTGCTTCGACATGGTGTGCCGGCTGTAAGGGATCATTTCTAAATTGGCTGGCAGGGGTTGGTTAACACTTTCCATGGGGCGACGATGACGTCCCCCAAAATTGCGATTGCGGGAAAAATTCTTTTTCCGATAGTGATTCATATGTGTATCCTTCATGAGATATAAAAAAAGGCGCGATCAAACGGATTAATCTTGGCCCGCAGAAGCGCGAACAGCGCGTTCATAGGCCCAATTGCGGATGTGGCGAACCTGCTCTTCCATAGTGGTGGAGATCGGAACGATTTGCTTTCGCGCAAGATACAGATCTTTCAGTTCGAGATCGCGATTCTCCATGCGGGCCTGAGTAACGGCGGCAACCACACATTGCTCGATTTCGGCTCCGTTCCAGCCCTGTGCAGAATCGGCGAAGATTTCTACATCAAAGCGACTGGGATCGAAACCACGCATAGAGAGGTGAATTCTGAAAATGTCTTCCCGCTCCTTGAGCGAAGGCAGGTCGACAAAGAAAACTTGGTCGAAACGACCCTTGCGGATCATCTCGGCCGGCAACAAATCGATGCGATTTGCCGTAGCGGCCACGAAGAGGCCCATCGGCTTTTCCTGCATCCAGGTCAGGAAGAACGCAAAGATTCGGCTGAGAACCGGGTCTACGGCCGTACTGCCCGTTGCGGCAAGACCCATTTCAATTTCATCAATCCAAAGCACTGCAGGCGCCAACTCTTCCATGGCCTTGCAACTTTCAACAAAGACATGTTCGGGTGAACCTTGTGCCCCGGAAAAGATTTTGGACATTTCCAAGCGGTAAAGCGGCAAATTCCAGGCAGAAGAAATTGCCTTGATGCACAGCGATTTTCCGCATCCGGATACACCCATCAACATGATGCCTTTGGGCGCAATATCCTTAAGATGTGGATCCTGTGTCATTAACAACTCGCGCCGTTTAAGCAGCCAGTCTTTCAGATTTTCCAAACCGCCCAAATGATCGAGTTTGGGAACTTCCGCGATGTACTGCAAGGTCCCCATGTTCTCGATTAAACGGCGTTTTTCTTCCTGTAGAATACGCAAGTTAACCGGACCCGATTGCGCTTCATGGGCCAGACGATGCAGGGCGTGATCTGCTTCCATTCTCGTCAGCCCTTTAAGCGTGCCCACCATCAAATCCAGATTCAACTGCTTAACCCAATCGCCTTGAGCGGCAGCCCAATTATGGATCCAATCGCGTAAGCTCTTTTCATCTGGCCGCGGCATGCGCCAGGCCACCATTTCATGTTGCAGGCCGGCAATGCCTTGGTTTCCCTGTCCGGAAAGGACCAAAACCTTTCCAGTGTGGCGCCATGCGTAATACAGGTCCCGCAATTGACGCGCCACTTCTGGACTCGAAAACAGTACGGCATCCTTTAACCAAACCAAGCGAATTTCCGCATTTTCCTGCAGGTAACGCAGGGCCGATCCGAGTGATTGACTGTCGGCAATAGCCTGGCCCACACACCCCAGACCATGGTCACAATCCCACGTCCAGAGCGGTGTTTTCCAGACGCTGGACCAGTGGGCTAAGCGTTCTTGAAGTCGGTCCTCTTCACCAGTTTGGACCCAGAGCAGAGGGCGACCGGCTTGGATAAAAGAATCCAGTGAATCGGTTTCAACCGAATCGCGGTGTGTCATGAATATCGTTCACATTTCCATGGGTAATCGGCGGCGGACTCAACCCGCCATTGCTGATCAAGGCGTCCGCACATACTGCCCTTTTCTACCACAGATATGCAAACCCACAAAGGAAAAGCTATCCGCTGAAGCGCTGCTGCCGGTCGGAAATTCGCACCTGATCAGAAATGTTGACGGCCTTTCAGGCGCGATTTCGTATAATGCCCAACATGACGGAAACGAATCTGGCTCAACACATTGCCAATTATTTAACCTTTTATCGCGATATGGGTGTAATGGGCTTGCGCCTGGACAAAAACCCGTTTGCGAACAACGGCCAAACGATGGGTACTCAAGCGGCCCCTCAGCGCGTCCAAAACGCGCCCAGCCCCATGCCAAAAATGAGCCTAAAACCCACCGCGCAGCAACCAGCCGGCCCGCAGCCAAAAGCTGGGCCAGCACTCGACCTGATAATGGATTTACTCGATGCACCGGCCCCAGACCAGTCAACGCAGGCAATCGCACAAGCCGTTCAAGCGCCAGACAAAGCCTCGGGTCTCAAAGCCCTGTACAAGGCCTTTCACAAGTGTCAGGCCTGTGCGCTCGGGACCACCCGGACCAAATTTGTGTTTGGTGAAGGCGATCCCAACGCAAGTCTGTTTTTTGTCGGTGAAGGGCCGGGCGAGGATGAGGATCTGAGTGGTCGTCCGTTCGTAGGGAAAGCGGGCCAATTGCTGGATCGGATCATTGAGGCTATGGGCTTTAAGCGCCACGAAGTGTTTATTGCAAACGTTGTCAAATGCAGGCCGCCCAACAATCGCAACCCGTTGCCAGACGAGATGGCGAGTTGTTCCCCCATCCTGAATCGCCAAATTGAGATCGTTCAGCCCCAAGTTATCATTGCCCTTGGTGCCACCCCACTACGCCACTTTGTCGGCGAAAGCGCCGGAATCACACGTATGCGCGGCAAGTTTATCGACTGGAAAGGGATCGCCCTGATGCCCACCTTCCATCCCGCATACATTTTGCGCAATCCGGCCAGCAAGCGAGATGTGTGGGAGGACATGAAACTGGTCATGGCCCGCATTGGAAAAGAGCCATGATTGAGACGGAAGTCAAGATTCGCATAGATCAGCTCGAATCTTTGACAACCTTGTTAAACGATTTGCCCTTAGAGGTCCCGCGCCATTTTGAGGAAAATCAGCTTTTCGATCGATCAGAAGAGCTGAAAAGCAATGGCCAGGCGCTGCGCATTCGCACGGCTGGCGACATGCATATTCTGACCTTTAAAGGACCCGTAATACCCGCCGATGACGGCATAAAAAGGAGAACAGAATGGGAATGTTGCGTTTCCGATGCGCAAACACTTCGTCAAATTCTGGCCGGTATGGGCTATAGCCCGGTTTTTCGTTATCAGAAATACCGCACAATCTATCGCTTCGACGCTCACACCCAAATCATGTTGGATGAGACACCAATCGGAAATTTTATTGAGGTGGAAGGCCCGGCCGAATCCATCCATAAAGCGCTGGTGTACCTCCACCTCGACCGGGCCCCACGCGTTTTGCTCTCATACCCCAAGTTGTTTCGGCAGGAATTTGGCCCCAATCGCGATATGATTTTTGAAGGAACCTAATGGGCCAACTCAACCGAACGGTGAACTCAAGCGTATTGACCAGTGAAATGTCAGAGGAGGTTTTTCCATGCGTAAGCATTTGATGTGTCTCGGAGCCGCCATATTTTTATGCCAATGCAGCCAACAAGTGGATCAGAACAAGGCGCTCTTCAACCACATCCCCAACAACCCGGAACTGGTCGCCATGGTCAACCCAAATGAATTGGCAGAGTTTAGCCAAAAAGCATTTACGGAGTTGGCACTCAAGGACTTGATGGACACCAAGTGGGCCTTCCAAGCCCAGGATTGGGAACACTATCGCGTTTTGGCGACCTCGCTGATGGAAGCTTTAGGCCTGCCTTGGAGTGAAATCCAATCCACTGGCATCATGATCTACTTGGAGCAACCGGTCATTTTAGCCTCGGGCAGCTTCCGCAAAAGCGAGGTTGAACAGAAAATCCTCGACCTGGGATTCACGCAAAACAACGATGGCACCTTCAACTATGTCTATGAAGAACAAAAACTGTTTATCCCCGCCGACGGTGTCTTGATGATGGCCAAGCGCGAAATCTTGAGCTTCCTCAAAACCATCGAGCCGCAAGATCGGCTTTGGAACCGGCCCGATTTTGAGCAGTATCGAAAAACCACACCGTTGAACAATTCCGTTTTTATTTGGTCGGCACCACCCGAACATATGTTCACCGAATTCCCCTATCGACAAGATTTGGGCAGTGTTTCACTGGCCTTAAACCTGAAAGGACAAATTTCGGGTAAAGCCGTGGCACGCCTCAACTCGCCCGAACGCACCATCATGCTCTACGACATCATTTTTGGCTCAGTCAAAGTGGCCCAGGGCGTATTTGGTAGCGATCAGGATTACTCGAAACTGTTCAACGCCATCAGCGTTAACCACGACAACACCAAGGTTGAAGCAACACTCGTCATGTCCCACGAAGATGCCATAAAATTAAAGGAACGCATGGTCAAAGACATTCAGAACCCCGACGACATGACAATCCAAGGTTTTGATAAATTTTTTAACATGCTGAAATAAACGCGGAAGGCTTGGCATTCGTTCATTATGATGGATCAGAACCCGGCGCTTGAGAGCGACGAAAGCTTGATGACCCAGGTTTCAAAGGGAAACCTGAATGGGTTCGAAATCCTCGTCAAACGACATCAAAACAAAGTTTACCGACTCATTTTACACATGTTACACCAAGAAGAGGAGGCCTGGGATGTGGCGCAAGAAGTCTTCCTTAAAATTTACAATTCCAGGCAATCCTACGCCGAAAATGCCAAGTTCACGACCTGGCTTTACCGGATTGCAACCAATGCCGCAATCGACCGCATCCGCCAATTGCGCAGAGACCAAAAGGTTCAAGGCCTGGAGGAACACGAAGAATTCGTATCCGAAGACCACGGACCCCAAGACCAACTTCAAATTCAAGAAGCCCGCCAGCAATTGGAGCGGGCACTTGCCAAACTCAGTGAACGCCAACGCGGGATGGTCATTATGAAATACTACGAAGGATTTGCTGTTAACGAAATTGCCGAGGTCTTTGACTGTGCGGCAGGAACCGTCAAGGCCACCTTGTTCCAAGCGGTACGGAATTTGCGAGACCACCTGGGCCAATTGGGTATTGCCGATGCGGAGGTAATCAAATGAATCCTAACGAATCTCACTATGCCGATCAATTTGACCGCATTCAAGACCATTTGGACCAAAACACTCCCGCGGCACACATCCAAGATCCCGAATTAGCCGAAGATGTGCGCTTTGTCCGCTGGCTCAACCATATGGCTTCCCTGAGCAATCCACCAGAACCCGGTCCCCTTTTTACGCAGCAAGTCCTGAAAAAGGTACCGCGATCCAAACGACAGCAGGTTTGGTGGGCACCTGTTCTCACCCTCGCGGCAGCGCTTTTGCTTTTTGTTTTCTGGCCGCGTCAAGCCAAGCAGGACGAACGGATTTTTATCGATCCAAGCCTTTTGGACCAAATTGCCCAAAACGAAACCCGTCAAGGCCTTTACGATTATTTGACCCAAACCGAATTCCTGCTGGTAAGCCTGCGCGAACCGACCCAACAATGCACGCCTGACCAGGTTGATGTGCAAACCGAAAAAGAATTTGTTAAAGGCCTGCTCTTACAGCACAAAAGCTTCACACCCCAAATGGACAAACTCGAGTACCACCAGGTCCGAGAATTTTTCCAGCAGTTAGAAATCATCTTGGTGGATCTCAACACCCTTAACCGCTGCTCGGACAAAATGGAATTGGACCTCCTCAACCAACACATCCAGGAACAACGAATCTTAACCAAACTGCGCCTGTTCGCTCAGGAAATCGCGGTTTCATAGGTGGCTGACATGATCTCAACACTCTTACTGGCATTTATTAGCCTCGCGCCCGGCGAAGACTACAGTCTCTACATCGCTGGGAAATCCAACTCCCTCAAGGAAAATTGGGAGAATGCAGCCCAATCCTACCGCCAGTTGATCGCAAATTACCCCAACAGTCCTTATGTCAACCCCAGCCGTTATTTCCTAGGATATTGCCTGTTTAATCAGGGTAAAAAAACCGAAGCTTTTAAAGAGCTTCAATCCTTGATCAAAAAGCCAAACGGCGCGCAGGATGAGGTGGTTTTCGACGCCAAGGGATTAAGTTTAAAAATCGCATTTTCACTAGCGTCCGAAGATAAGAACATGCACACCTACCTCAAAACCAACCTTAATGACCCCATGCGCGAGATCGCATTTGAGGCCGCCTGCTTTTTGGCTGAACTGAACGATAAAAGTGGAATGGAAGTCCTGTTCCAAATCGTCGAATCTGAATCAGATGGCATCCTGCGCGACCGAGCAGTGCGTTATATCCTGAAAATCGGCAGCGATAGCGACAAAAAACGGCTTGACGACACCTTAAAGAATCTGCAAACCAAAAAAGTCAAAACCGCACCCAAAATGGTTCACCTGCTGATCGAGTACAAAACCAGCAAAGACAGTAATGTTCGCATCAACGTCCCCATCAGCCTGTTTAACATACTGATCAAATCCTTTGACACGAAGCAAATGGAAATCATTAAGGACAGTAACGTCGATTTGGATAAAATCGCGCTGTCTTTGGCTGAAATGGAGCCAGGAACAGTCATCCTCGAGATCGACAACAAGGAAATGTACATTAAAATGTGGGTCGATTAAGCGCCTAACTACTGGGATCAGGCGGCTCATCCGGCGGTGGATTGTCCGATCCCTGTGGCTCCGACTCTTCACTGTCCTGTTCGCTAACCATGCGGAACGTGACAAATGCTCGTTCAGTGCTGTGCCCCGCGATCGCGCGAATCTCGATCTGATGGTCACCTTCCGTTAACTCGCTAAGATCAATGCGCAACTCAAATGCACCATTCTGGTTTGGACGGACCCGTCGCAACAAAAAGTTGTTTAAATAGATGCCCAGTCCAGTCGGCAACGGTTTGAGATGGATGCGGCCCATCAGGTTAATGCTCTTCTGTTTGACCCGTTGATTAAAGACGGGGTTAAAAATTTGAATATTGCCCACAAGGCCTCACTGTGATGTTTGATTTGATTATAAGGCGCGAAACAAGGTGAACCAACCGATTTGCGCACAGCCTGCCATTCGCAACGCGCGACTGGCCGCAGAAAGGGTACTACCGGTTGTCAGCACATCATCTACCAAGAGTACCTTTTTGCCCGCAAGTTGCTCAGCAGAAACCGTGCAAATAAAACGCGGATTGGACCGACGCCCTTTGCGCGCTAGACCAACTTGAGAACGCTGGCCCCTGCAGCGCAGCCAATGCACCAGCGGTAATTCCGCGCCACGACATAGGATACGCGCTATCCGTTCCGCAGGGTTAAATGGACGACGCCACATGCGTTCAAACCGCTCGGGAATCGGACAGACCACTTGAAACCCACCTGCCTTAATCCAGGCCACAAGCGCGTCCGGTGGATCCAGCAAACCATCAATCGCTCGAAAATAGGTCTGAAATTTGGCTTGTTGAAAAAGGGCTTTGCCCGCATTGCGGTAGACGAACTGACTCTTCATATCCGCTGCACTGGGTAATCCGCGCAACGGTTTGCACCAAAAACACCCTCCACTTTGGGGAGATCCCGATTTATTTTGGATGCCCGGATACCCGCAGCGCCGACAGCCCGCAGCAATCGGCTCCAACGCCCGGCGGCACTGCGCACATAACGCCTCACCGGCCTGGCCACAGACCAAACACAGTTTTGGCGCAAAAAGTTCTAAAGGGTTCCAATCCGCCCACGACGCCATCTCAACACCACACCCGTGTTTTCAGTGCACCAAAGTTATCAAACATAGTATAGTTAGAATACTATAACTAAACGGCATTGTGAGTCATTCATGAAGGTTTGGGCAGATTTGCATCAGGGCTACGGGGAAACGCGCTACCGCGCGTATCTCAGTGAACCCATTACACGGTGTCCCCAGCGGGAAAAAGGCCGGATCCAGACCCTGGTCAGCAAAATGAGTGAAGCCCTGGATGGCGAACCCTTTTTTACGTCACTCTACATTCCCAGTCTGGTCACTTCACCCGAAAAACGCGCGCACATGTCGCCTGAACATGTTTACTTGCTGGATCGCATCCGCATTATTCAGGCGGACTACCTGCTCGTTATCGCGGACCACACCAGCTTTGGTATCGGTGGTGAAGTAGAAATGGCTACTTCGCTCGGCAAACCCATCCTCTTCCTCTCACGCGAAGATAAAGTGTCGCGATTCCTGCTTGGTACGCCGGTAAATGCGTTGCGCGCCGAGGGCAAGAACGCGCCGCATTATATTCAGTACCGCGATTGGCGTGACTTAAAACCGCGCTTGCTTCCAGCTATCCAGAAAATCCTGAAACGTCTGGATCGGCATGATTTGTATCAACTACCCTTCTGGGATGTCAGTCAGAATTTAGCCGCACTGCGCCAGGCTAAGGGCTGGGATGAAGCGGAATTAGCCCGCAGAGCCGGTCTACATGAACAACAAATCCGCTTATGGGAACGCAGTTTGGACCAGATCCGTGAGGAACTCGAATGTTACCGATTTGAGGACGGGGTTGGTATCGGCGCAATTGTGATGAACCATCGCCAACTCGAACAATTGGCAAACCCGGGCCTGGACGCCATTCACCGCCTAGCCTACGTTTTAAACGTGCCGGTCCACCGCCTGGTCGGCGAAGAGGGCCATGCGGAAATTGTCAAAGGACCGGGCAAAGCACTGAATCAAATGGTGCGCCAGATTCAAGAGGCCCGGCAAGACAGCTTGCAGGCGCGCGCCGATCAGTTTGACATTACCTACCGCGAATTCTTGAAATTAAAGACCCATCTGGTGGATCATGTGGTTGAACAAATTGAATCGGGCAAACTTGCCCCAAATCGATTTCTCAATTTGATTTCAGAAACCGAGTTCCTAGATGCCTTGCGCAAAATTCGCCATCGCCCTTAATTGCCTTTTCTCATACTTTCTTTGGGGTCAAGTACCCTTTAGGCTCTTGATGGAAGATGGCAGTTCGATCCCGTTAACAAGCAGTTTTCCCAATATTGACGTGTTGACAAACGATAAGGCACTCAAGATCATTGCCGTGCGCAATAACGATCCTTTCCCCGTGGTTTTGGTTTACTGGGACGAAAATCACCCCAACGGAATTAGTGGCCCCAATTTATTGAGCAAAATATTTCCTCAAGAAAATTTTCAACTCAGCCAGCCGGTCAATACGGCACCCAATCAGTACCACCTGGACGGGCCCGAAATTTATGCCGGAATGCAAGTCAAATTTCTCTACCGAAAATTGGATCAAGGCGGGGTCTCTTTTATCCTGATTTCACCCTATGAAGACCTCACCCGCGTGACCAACGATTTCCAAAATATTGCCAAGGGCTACAATCCGCCAACCCGCTTACCTTTCGAAAAACAATTATTTGACCCGCACTTATTATGGTGGGGCACCTTTCTGTTTGGGGCCAATCTTTTATTTTTGTGGATCATGCTCGGTCGGTTTGAAACTTTTAGCAAGATCGAAGATTGGGATTAAGCGCAGGGGTGTCTTTTGCTTGTGCTAAGATCCCTTGGATTTGAGGGGTGAAACGTGGCCTGGCGACTTGAAAACTTCAGTAAACGTTACAAGGACAAATTGGCGGTCGACAATCTGAACTTTGCGATTGAACCAGGCGCAGGCCTGGCTTTGCTAGGACCTAATGGTTCGGGAAAATCAACCACGATCCGCACGATTGTAACCTTGCAAAAAGCCGATAGCGGACGTTTTTTATGTACCGATTGGGATACGTTTGAACAACCGGCCCGACTGCGGGACATTCTCGGCTATGTCTCTCAAGAATTGGCATTGGATAAAACCCTGACCGGCCTGGAAACGCTGCGTTTCCAAGCGGGCCTGCGTCACTTGGCCTGGTCCAGCTGCCAAGCACGCGCCCTTGAATTGCTGTCCAAACTGGATTTGGAATCGGTCAAAGACCAACGAGTGGGCACCTATTCGGGTGGCATGAAACGGCGCTTGGACTTGGCGTGTGCGTTGATTTCCAGCCCGCAACTTTTGGTTCTGGATGAACCCAGTGCCGGCTTGGACATTCAAGGCCGCGAATTGGTATGGAGCCTGATCCGGCATTTCAAGGCCAATGGTGGCTGCCTCATTTTGGCCAGCCATGATTTCCAAGAAGTGGATGCACTCGCCGACCAAGTATTGGTTATGGATAAAGGCCAAACCAAACAGCACGGCCCCGTCTCCCAACTAAAGGCCAACCTGGCCAAAGCGGTGGTTCGCCTGAAAACACGTGAATTTATGGATCAGGCAGAGATGGAGCGAATCCGCCAAGTGCTTGACCATGAACTGGGCGCACCTGCTGGCCTCGCAGAAGACCAGGATTATTTTGTGCTCTTCCACCAAGATGAATCCTTCCACAAACTACAAGATCGCGTGTACCAGGCCTTTGAAAAGGCCAAGGTCCCACTTTTTTCCCTTCAGGTCCAACAGCCGAGCCTGGAAGACGTATACCGCTTTGCCATTGGAGGCATTCATGAATCGGTGGCTTGAAATTAAAGCCCTGAGCGGGCGCTTGTTTATTCAATCCAAACGGCGGCCAATCGTTTTATTTGCCGGCCTCTTTCAACCGTTTATCTGGCTCTTTCTCTTTTCCACCGTGTTTAAAAATAGCCCGCTCGCCAATTTGTCAGGCGCGACCAGTTACTTAGCGTTCATCACCCCCGGCACTTTGATCTTTACGGCCTTCACTGGCGCGCTCAACGGTGGTGTGCCGCTCCTGTTTGACCGCGAACAGGGCTTTTTGGATCGGCTTTTGGTCGCCCCCCTGGTCTCTCGAAACTCCATCATCATCGCCAGTGGCATTCATATTTCTGCCATGACCTTAATCCAATGCACTGTCATTTTGGTCTTAACCGCTTTGATGGGTGTTCGCTTCCAGGGCGGGCTCTTCGGCTTTGCCGTCCTGATCGCCATCATTTTGCTGATAACTTTTTTATTCACCACCATCAGTCTAATCCTGGCTTTTAGCCTGCGTTACCATTTTGAACTGCTCAGTTTGATCATGATCGTTTCGTTGCCCATGGTCTTTTTGTCCTCAGCCTTTGCGCCTATGTCTTATATGCCCGGCTGGTTACAGGGATTGGTTTGCTTCAATCCCATCACTTTGGCAGTG
Source organism: Acidobacteriota bacterium (assembly GCA_020637335.1). Lineage (GTDB taxonomy): Bacteria > Acidobacteriota > Holophagae > Acanthopleuribacterales > Acanthopleuribacteraceae > JACJWC01. The sequence goes on from JACJWC010000009.1 coordinate 114,359, forward strand.
GAACCGATGCGCGCCTTGTTTTTCAATCCAGATTGGCAAATGAGTCAGCCCTTGCTGGACGGTCCGCTCGGCCATTGGAGCTTTTCCACCTGCCTGTTTATCCTCGTTGGGTTCTGCGCATTGTTCCTGTTTTTGGCCCGACCGGTCACCAATCGGAAAATGCAATAAAGTGTTCGAAATGGGCCAGAGTTCTATTCAGATTCCGGAACACAAAATTCCATGGCCTGAAATCTTAGTCACCTAAGCCACACAGAAAAAAGAACTTATCTTTTTGGCACAACATTCGCCTTTACAAGAAGCGTGAGGCGAAAGCTTAAAAGGAGTGTGACATATGACAGTTAGTTCTTTTGTGAAATTTGACGGAATCCCAGGTTCAGTAAAAGGTGGCAAAAACGACGGCCAAACCGAAGTCTACGAATTGCGTTACCACATCGAAATGCCAGTTGACGTTCGCGATGGCAGTATTACCGGACGACGCCAACACGGCGGGTTTTCCCTGACCATCGAAATGGGTAAAGAGTGCCCGTTACTCGCCAAGCACCTGTGCGAAAACATTGAACTTGCAACCGTAACCATCGAACACTACAAGCCCGATCCGGCAAGCGGCGACATCAAACATTACTTCACGCACGAATTAAAGAAGGCGTTGGTCACCAATTTGTCGGTCTACAAGCTCAATACCTGTTCGGATGAAGCCAAACGCTATCGCGACATGTGCCAAATCAGCTTGAACTTCGGCGAGATCACCATCAAAGACACCGAAGGCAACGAATACACCGACGAGTGGATGTTGAAATAAGTCAAACGCCTAGTGTTTCAACTTTATCCCATCGGAACTTGACCCCGATCGAGGACCAGGCTTGAACTTCCCCCATCAGGTCTTCCTCGGTCAGGGGTCGGGCTTCGACCCAATCCTTTTCAACCTGTAACACCCATTTGTGATTCTTTCGGGCAAGTAGCACGGGTGGGAACGGTTTTTCAATCCGGCGTCGGGCAAAAAGTACGGCCAGTCGCAACGATAGCAAAAGACTCCAATCCACCTCCAGATTGGGGTCTTTTCGTATTTTGCGGCGATGATTCAAAACCAGGAATCCCAATTGTTCCTGATCCGCTCGGTCAAACCCAGGCATATCGGAATTTTTAACCAGGTAAGCGCCGTGTTTGTGATAAGAGCTGTGGCTGATCGCCAGACCAATTTCATGTAATAGAGCGGCCCATTCCAGCATCTCACGTTGAGGATCATCTTCGGTTTTATTGGCAATTTGGTTGTAGAAGGTTAAACCAAAACGGGCGACCCGGCTGGCTTGCTCGCGGTCAACCGCATAACGTGTAACCAAGCTTTCAATAGTGGCTTGGCGAATATCGCGATTGTTGTGGCGCCCAATCAAATCCAAAAGCAAGCCTTCTCGCAGGGCGTAGGGTGAAGCGATCATGGAATCGATTTTAAGCTCGCGCATAATGCCATGCAGAATGATAAATCCACCGGCTAAAATGGGTAATCGCATAGGACTGAGATTGGCGAACTTTAGCCGGTCCATGCTTCCGGCCTTGATCATGTAGTCTTGCAATAGGTTCATGCCTTCAGGGCAAATGGTCAAAGCCCCTTTGCTCAATTCGCGAATGCAGGTTTCCACTGCCTTTACGGTGCCAGAAGCACCAATCGCCCGCAGCCAACCCGCCTTGGCCAATCGTTCCTTAAACGGTTCGAGCTCCCGCTGGACCACGTGCAAGGCGATTTCGAAATGGATCGCGCTCAACCGACCTTTTGGGAAAAATTTTTGGGTAAACGAAACACAACCCATGTGCAAGCTTTCGAGAAACAGAGGCTTATCACCTTGGCCGACAATGATTTCGGTGGAGCCACCACCAATATCGACCACCAACCTGCGGGCCTCATCCGCAGCCAAGTGATGGGTCACCCCTAAATAAATGAGACGCGCTTCTTCCTGACCGCTAATCACATGAATGGGATAGCCGAGAATTCTTTCGGCTGATTGGATAAACTCTCGTGCATTTTTGCTTGCCCGCAACGTATTAGTGCCCACAACCCGCACAGCTTTTTCAGGCAAACCGCTCAAGCGTTGCCCTAACTTTTGCAGACTGAGCAACGCTCGGTCCTGAACTTCCTGGGCCAGGACACCGTTGCGCAAACCTTCAGCCAGGCGCACGGTTTCTTTCAACCGATCGATAAAATATATTTTTTCGCCTTCAACCCGAGCAATGACCAAATGAAAGCTGTTAGACCCCAAATCCAGGGCAGCCACCATCGGGAATCGCGACATTATAGATCCACCTGCTGAGCGACCGCCAACTCGCGGAACAAGGCCTGGTATTGGTGCGCTGCGGGATGCGAAGGCGCAAACATCAATAACGGTTGGCATTCTTCGCCCATTTTTTCAACAGCTGCCGCTTGTGGAATGAGGGTTTCCAAGAATTCGGGATGATCCATTCGGTATTCGGACACCAGTCGGCGATGGAGCGATTTGCGCATATCTACCAGATTAAAAAACGGCCGCACAGAACGCAAGCTTCCCTTTTTTTTCTGCAACCAAAGGCTGATCGTTTCATAGGCCCGAATGCTTAAAGGCGTAGGGATCAGGGGCACCAGCAAAATATCTGCAGCCCAAAATAAATGCGCGGCCAACTCGGATGCGGTAGGCGGAGCATCCACCCAAATCCAGTCGTATTGAGCCGCAAGCGGTTTGAGCAGTTTTTTGAGGGTTTTTGCAGGTTGATCAACTAATAAGTTCCCCAATTTTCGGTTGGTGAATGAGCCGGGAATCAAATCCAAATTGGGGTAGTTGGTTTCGTGAATTAGACCATCCAATCCCTCAAAAATATGTTTTCCACCGGCCTTTTTTTGAGGTTGAACCCGAAAGTAGAAACTGGCCGCCGATTGAGGATCCAAATCCCAAACCAGGGTAGGTCCTTGCTGGGCAGAGACCCAGGACAAATTCACCACGCTTGTGGTTTTGCCCACGCCGCCCTTAAGGTTGTAAACAACAATGAGGCTCATGTCGACATCTTACCTGTTTCCAAGAGCGATTGAATTTTCTTTTGCAGTTGAGGCATCCGCTTGGCAAGACAGTTCAATGCATTTTCTTTGAGCGTTTTAGTGGGTTTGAGTCGATAGTACTCTGGGTTATTGAGCTGAAATTTTTTGAGCCATCTTTTGGCCTGGGCCCGGTCTTGGAGTAGGCCTAATTGGTCCTGAATATCTTTAAAGGCCTTGACCAGCGGTCGAACGGGAGGGGCCACCTCAGTAAAAAACTCCAACCGGTAACGCCATTGTTTCGCCGAAATGCGTACCTGATGGTAATCCACGCTTGGGCTCTTCTTGTGGAGCTTTGGCCAACCAGCCAAAGCGACCTGCGCCTCATGCAAGATGGCCTGGACCATTTCGCCAATAGAAAGCTTAAAAAAAGGTACCCGATCCCGCCATTCTGCAAGTAAAGCATCGGCCTGGTAACGCTCTAAATCGAGCGTATCACGGACCGCCAAAAAGCCTTCCCACGCGGCCAGATGGCTTTGTTCAAATCGCTTTGAAGTTTGGAGGGTTGGGAATTGAGCAGCCAAACAGTCCAGATCGCGAAGATCGTTACACGAGCGGTGTAAGCGCTTGAGGACCTTTTCGTGTTTGTGCCATGAAACGCCCGCGAACAGGCTCATGAGTTGGCGCAATCGACGTCCATAAACGCGAATATCATGCACCCATTCGCTATGAGCACCCCATGCGGGTCGGTCTGCCAATAAGGTGGCATATGCACCATGATTCTTTACCCATTTCTGCCACAAAAAAGGTTCGAGCGCATGGTCGAGCGACCAAGCCGTGGTCTGTTCAGCTGTGCGGAGAAGAGCCCTTCGAAGCGGCAGAAGCCTAAACCGCGCCGGGATCATGTCCAGCCACATCTGCTCATAGCCGCGGTAGGGTCCAATCCAAGTCCAAAGCTGGTCTTCATCCCACTGACAATGACAGAGCTGAGCAACGAATTTTCCGTTTGGATCGCAGGCCACACCATTCACAAAGGTACAGGCCCAAGCAGACGGATTTTCTGATCGCTCCAAAAAGGGCGGCAAATAACCAAACCAATACGCTGAAATGGGATCAATATCGCTGGGAAAAAAACCCTGCTTGGTTTCAGATTCCCAGTGGAATTGGATGGACCCGGACTGATGCGGTTTCCCACGCAGCCAAAAGCCTTTTCGCGCCAGCATTAGTAACCACTCCAGGTTTCCTTCTTGGACTTTCCACGGGAATGGATCTGCTTGAGTTTGCCGGACGCCCGCGCGCGTTTATCGGCAAGTTCCATAAAAATTTGTTGGCTACTTGGACCACCGTTCGAGAGCGATCTGCTGTAAGACCCGTCGTATTCCATCTCCCAGGCGCCCTCCCGATCTGCCCACTGAATCTGGATGATTTTCCGAATCTCTTCCTGAATTTCCGGGGTGTCGAGGGGAACCAGCATTTCGACCCGGCGCTCCAAATTGCGCTGCATCACATCTGAGGAGCCCAGGTAATACTCGGGTTTTCCGCCATTGGCAAACACATATAGACGCGCGTGTTCCAAAAAGCGACCGATGATGCTGTGCACTTTTACTTTTTCCGAGAGACCGGGAATCCCGGGTCGAATACGGCAGCTATCGCGCACGATCAGATGAACGTCTACCCCCGATTGGGCGGCACGATAGAGTTCGCGGGTGATATCGCGGTCATCGACGGCGTTGGTCTTGATCAAGACCCGTGCGGCCTTACCTTTATTGGCAAATTCGACTTCGCGACGGATCTTATTGATCAGTTCCTTTTTCATATCGCTCGGCGCAACCAGGATTTTTTTGTAGTTGCGTTTCGGGTTCAAGCCAGTGGTCAGGTAATTGAGCAGTTCGGTCAGGTCACAGCCGATATCGTCGTCGCAGGTCAAAAGTCCCAGGTCCGTATAAAGCCGGGCAGTACCCGCATGGTAGTTGCCCGTCCCGATATGAGAGTAACGACGTAAGCCATCCTGTTCCATACGAACGACTTGAATCAGTTTGGCATGCGTTTTCAGCCCAACTACCCCATAAGTGACGTGGATACCACTCTCTTCCAAAATATTGGCCCAATAGATGTTGTTGGCTTCATCAAACCGGGCTTTGAGCTCCAAAACCACCGCCACATTCTTGCCGTTTTGGGCTGCTTCCAGAAGGTAATGAATCACCTTTGAATCGGAAGCCGTGCGGTAAAGCGTCATTTTAATGGCCCGAACCTTGGGATCTTCACTAGCCTCGCGTAAAAAGCGTTCAACAGAATTCACAAACGATTCGTAGGGGTGAAACAGCAGGATTGGGCCTTCTTCGCGCAGGCTGTCGAAAATGTTACCCGCTGTTTTCAGGCGTGGATGGTCAATCGGATGAAAGGGCGGATCATGCAGGGCTGGAATATCCAGTAGTGCGATTTCCATTAGGTCGCGTTTACCTTGAACACTGCGTGTCTCGTAAACATCTGCCGGTTCTAGGTCCAAGTTGTTCAGCAAGAAGGCTTTATTTTCTGAGGAAATACCTTTCATTACCTGTAACCGCACAATGGGCGCAAACTTTCGGTCGCGTAACTCGGCCTCAATCAGTTCCAACAAGTCGTCGGCTTGCTCTTCGTTTTTTTCAGTATTGGCGTTGCGTGTAACCCGGAACAAATCACAGGCCAAAACTTCCATACCGGGAAATAACAAATCCAAATTTTGGGTGATGATTTCCTCAAGCGCCACAAAACGGTAGGTATCAGGTAATCGCACCCATCGTTTGATGTCTGGCCCAACAGGGATTTTCACCCGGGCCATAGAAATTTCTGACTGCTGTTCTGGTTTCAAATTCACCAACAAATTAAGCGATAAATTCGAAATAAATGGGAAAGGATGTGCAGGATCAATGCCTTGGGGCGTAACCAGCGGAAAAATATTTTTTAAATAATACTGGCGTAAATAGGCTTTTTCATCTTCGTTTAAATCGGGATAGGCCAATAAATGAATGCCGTGTTCGCGCAGTTCCGCAATCAATGAAAAGAGAATATCGCCCTTTTTTTGGCCAATCTCCTCCAATGCCGCATAACAATCGCGCATTTGTTCCGAGGGCGTTCGGCCGTCCACCGAAGTTTCCTGGATCCGGGCGGCAATCAATTGCTTGAGACCCCCCATTCGTTTCATGAAAAATTCATCGATGTTGCTCGACGTGATCGCCAAAAACTTGAGCCGCTCCAAAATGGGATTTTGCGGGTTTTCAGCCTCGTAAAGAACGCGTCGGGTAAAGTTCAGCCAGATTAACTCCCGGTTCAGGTACAGACGCGGATCCGTTAAATCCAAACTGGCGAGCAGCGCCGGGTCAAGGCCATCGGACCCGACAGAAATCTTGGTTTTTTTAATGCGGGAACCGCGGGGTTTGGGGCCTTCAAGGAGACCAGGGTCCTTCATAACGAAACACCTCAAGAACAAATTTTGAACCCTACCCAACCGTGCCAAAATTGTAGCACAGCGCCATTCGCGCCAACCACTCATGCAGAGCAGCTATAATCTTCGGGTGGAGGCGCCATGTTCCTATTTCTCAAGTTTGTGCATCTGATTTCAGCGATGGTCCTTTTGGGGCTTCCACTTGCATTTACCCGGATGAAACGCGTTTTGGTTCGGGTCACAGACCCCGCCATATTTCAAGCTGGAATCCAACAAATTCGCGGTTTATTCCATTATCTACACTTGGCCATGGTCCTGCTGCTCCTGACCGGAATGGGCATGTTCCATTTCATGGGCCGAGTTCCCGCCTTGTTCAGCGGAATTGCAATTGGCGCGTTGATCGTCCTGTGGGGCAATATGTTTATGATGGACAAAACGCTGAAAAAAGCCCAGAACGCCGGGCATTTTCCCAAGTCATTTAAAGCCTTTGCTGTGTTCAGCATCATTCACCATTCACTGGTTACCGGCCTAACGGCCCTAATGGTTTTTAAACCCTTTTATTAACGAGCCTGAACATGTGGTCAGATTCGGATCTCCATTTTATGCAGCGGGCCTTGAGCTTGGCCGAAAAAGCGCAAGGCCATACTGCGCCTAACCCAATGGTGGGCTGTGTCCTGGTCAAGGGCGGGCAAATAATCGGAGAAGGCTTTCACCCAAAGGCAGGCATGCCGCATGCGGAAGTTGTGGCGTTGGAACAGGCAGGTGAGGCCGCACGCGGTGCGATCGCCTATGTCACCTTAGAGCCGTGCGCACACTTCGGCCGTACGCCCCCCTGTGCTGAGGCACTGGTCAAAGCGGGTGTGGCGGAAGTTGTGGTGGCAGTGGAAGATCCGTTCCCCAAAGTCCAGGGTCGCGGTCGCGCGCGGTTAGAGGCGGCAGGCATCCACGTTCGAGAAGGTTGTCTTCGCGAGGAGGCGACCTACCTTAACCGGGCTTTTTTCCACCGCGTTTTAACCGGCAAACCGTACGTCACCCTAAAAGTAGCCATGAGTTTGGATGGCAAAATCGCCACCCAAACAGGCCAGAGCCAATGGATTACGAGTGGCATCGCCCGTCAAAAAGTTCAAGCTTTGCGCAAAATGTGTGATGGCATTTTGGTCGGAACACAAACCTTGTTTGTGGACCGGCCGCGTCTGACGGTACACAACGGATCCGAAGACGATCAACCTACCCGTTGCTTTTTGGATCGAAAGGGCCGCGTTCCCATGGATTATTTTGCTCGTGCCGCCGAACTGCCAGGCCGAAAAATCGTCCTTCACGGCCAGAACCTGGACCCACAACGCATGCAATCCTTGGGCGAAATGGGCTTTGAAACCAACCAAGTCCCTGAAGAAGAAGGCGGCTTTGTTTTGGATAGGTTGCTCACCCAGGTCGCCGATTGCGGCATCAATCATTTATTAGTCGAAGGCGGGGCTCGCCTGGTTAACCAACTGATATCACAGGACTTAATCCAAGAGATATGGCTCATGATTGCGCCAATTGTGCTAGCCGGTCAGGCCCCGACCTGGTCGGGACTGCCCTTTGGCGTCAATGAACTTTCATCTGCGCCGCGTTTTCAGTTCAAATCGAGCGAACGTTTAGGGTCCGACCTGGCCATCTTGCTTGAGAGGAGTTTGTAATGTTTACCGGAATAATCGAGGAAGTCGGGCATGTGTTATCCAGAAAAGGTGACGAAGCGGGTCAAACCCTGAACATCCAGGCCCGTACCGTTTTGGAAGGTAGCCAAATCGGCGACTCCATCGCCGTCAATGGCGTGTGTTTAACCGTTACCCATTTGGCGCCCGATCAGTTCAGCGTTGATGTCGCACCAGAAACCCTTATCAAAACCAACCTGGGCAACCTCAACCCGCACGACCCCGTGAACTTGGAGCGGGCCTTAACCCCAACCAGTCGCATGGGTGGACATTTGGTTCAAGGTCACGTCGATGGCACGGTCGAACTAGTGGAAAAAAAAGCGCAAGGCCAGGCGGTGCTGCTCCACTATTTGGCAGCACCCCAGCTAATGAAATACATTGTGAATAAAGGGTTTGTATGCCTGGACGGAGCCAGCTTGACGGTTATTGACGCCCTTGAGGACCGCTTTAGTCTGATGTTAATTCCCATTACTCAGGAGAAAACAATTCTGGCCGAAAAGGCGCTGGGTTATCGCGCCAATCTGGAAGTCGACATCCTGGGTAAGTACCTAGAGAAATGGATTGGACCCAAAAACAATTGGCCCCAGCGGTTCTAGCGCCCTCTAGAAGAAAAGGGTATACTTGGGCCGGGACGGACCCCAGCCGTCACCAGGAGATAGGCATGAAATTTTCCACGGTGGAAGCCGCCATCGAGGCTATCCGCGCCGGGCGTTTTGTTGTCGTTGTCGACGATGAAAACAGAGAGAATGAAGGCGACCTGATCATCGCCGCAGAACATATCGATGCAAAAGCAATCAACTTTATGATCCAGAATGGACGGGGCTTGGTTTGCCTGGCCATGGGACCCTCTATTTTTGATGCATTGGGTATCCCCTTAATGGTTGCATCCAATCGCAATCACTCCAAGTTTCAAACCAATTTTGGCGTTTCTATTGGTGCCCGAGAAGGCATAACCACTGGAATTTCCGCGCCTGACCGTGCAGCAACAATTCAAGCCGCCATTCGACCGGGCGCGACCCGAGATGACATCACCATGCCCGGCCACATTTTCCCCATTCGCGCACGAGAAAACGGCGTTCTGGAGCGACGTGGTCATACGGAAGCCGCTGTGGACTTGGCTCGATTGGCCGGTTTGCGGCCTGCCGGGGTTATTTGCGAAATCATCAAAGAAGATGGGACCATGGCGCGTCTCCCCGATTTAATTGAGTTTGCCCAAGCGCATCAATTGCCGGTTCTGACCATCGAAGACCTTTCCGCCTATCGCATGCACCGCGAACCCATTGTTCGGCGCATCGATACGGCCAATTTGCCCACAAGCCATGGCGTTTTTACGGTCCACGCGTTTCAAGACCATCGCGGGTGGGAGCATCTGGCCTTTACCTGTGGAGACCTGGAAAAACAATTGCCATTGGCCCGTTTACACTCTGAATGCCTGACCGGAGATGTGTTCGGCAGTCTGCGCTGCGATTGTGGCGATCAATTGCAACAAGCCCTGGCCCAAATACAAGAGCAAGGCTGTGGCGTGTTGGTTTACCTACGCCAAGAAGGTCGCGGCATCGGCTTAGCGAATAAGATTAAAGCTTATGCATTACAGGATCGCGGCATGGATACGGTTGAAGCCAATTTGCATCTTGGCTTTCCCGAGGACGCGCGAACTTTTGATATTGGCGCAGCTATTCTCAAGGATTTAGGCGTGCGATCCGTGCGTCTTTTGACTAATAACCCCAATAAAATGCGCGAGTTGGAAGCCTGCGGAGTCAAAATTCAGGAACGCGTTCCGCTGATCGTACCCGCCAATCCTGAGAATCAAAATTATCTCCAGGTAAAAGCGACCCGCTTGGGGCACCTATTGCAGAATGTCGGTGAAAATATTGGGGCAAGCAGGTAATTTTTATGGCGTTGATTGAAGGAAACTTAATGGGCCAAGGTCTGCGTTTCGCAATTGTGCAGGCGCGCTGGAATGATTTGATGGGGAACCGCTTACTCGAAGGGGCGGAAGACTGCCTGAAACGGCACGGCTGCGATCAATACGATGTGGTTAAAGTGCCCGGAAGCTTTGAAATCCCCTTGATTGCCAAAAAGTTGGCCCTTTCTGGAAAATATGACGCCATTATTTGTCTAGGCGTATTAATTCGCGGGGGCACGTTACACTTTGAGCTGATCGCAGGTCAAACGACTAACGGAATCTCAGCTGTTGGCCTTGAAACGGGCGTGCCTGTGACCTTTGGGGTTATCACCTGTGACAGCCTGGAACAGGCCATGGAACGATCCGGCAGCAAAGCTGGCAACAAAGGCGCAGAAGCGGCCCTGGCCGCCATTGAAATGGCCAATTTGGTCAAACAAATCGGCTAGCGCATGAACCAACTCTGGTTGGTGCGGCACGGCCAATCCGAAGGCAACCGCAACCATTGTTTTCTCGGACGCCAGGATCCACCGCTAACGGATTTGGGCCGCAAGCAGATGCAATCGATTCGCGCCCTTTTGCCGAACCAGCCCGACCAAATTTGGACCAGCCCATTGCAACGCGCATCCCAATCCGCTGCTTTGCTATTCAGCCAACACGCACAAACAGACTCGCGATTAATGGAACAGGATTTCGGCGCTTGGGAAGGGTTAACCCGCGAAGAGGCGGAACAACAGGACCCTCACGTTTTTGCAGCATGGGCAACAGGCGATCCTGTGTTTGCACCTCCGAAAGGCGAAAGCTTATTTTCCGTTCAGGCGCGGGTGGAGAGTTGGCTCGCAGATTTCCAAAAAAAAGGATCGCCGCAAGCCGTTGTGGTCGCACACGGCGGCCTTTTGCAAACGCTTTGTTGTCGCTTGTTGAACACACCGCTTTCCAATCAGTGGCCGTATGTGTTTCAACAAGGCGGCATTGCCCACTTCCGATTCTTGGGCAGTCGGGCCCAGATGATTGGTTTTTATCCAGGCCCGTTATCAGAGGTTTCGCCGTCCAACCAATCCAAATAAGAGCCCGATCCATCGGCGATTTCGCGAAATAGAACACACGGTACCTTGTAAGGGTGCATGGCCAGGACGGTATCGATAATGGTCGAGCGGTTTCGACGGGGAGCTTTCGCAATCAAGACGACTTCCGAGTCGCATTGAATAGCGCCTTGCCACTGATACCAACTCTCAACCGAGGGGAAAATATTGGCACATCCAATAAACCTACCTTCCAACAATTTTTTGGCAAGAGTTTGTGCTGACTCAAGAGAGGGGAAGGTTATGTAAACGGAATCAAACGCGCGCATGGGTAGCTCCCGAACAAGATTCGTCCATTCTTGCACAATTCGCATTCCCGCCAGGCAGGGCCTTTGCTATTCTCGCCTGAGCGAGGTACAGCATGTGGAACACTATTTTCGGGATCGGTCGCAACTACGTAGCCCATGCCCATGAACTGGGCAATGAAGTCCCTAGCCAACCAGTTATTTTTACCAAGACAGGGTCGAGCCTGACCAGAGAAACCCAGTTGGTTTTTCCAGCGGAATTGCAGCCCATCCACTTCGAATTGGAATTGGTTTTTGAAATTGGCCGAGATTGCCCGGTGGGTTCTTACACTGGCGGCTCGCTTTTTAGTCGTATCGGGTTGGGCATTGATTTCACCGCCCGCGACTTGCAGACCCTGCTCAAAAACAAAAGTTTACCCTGGGACAGGGCTAAAAGCTTTCAAAACAGCTGCTTTTTGGGGCCCATGGTCCCTTATCAAAATTGGGAAGCGCTTCGTTTTCAGCTATTTCGAGGCGAGACCCTGTTGCAGGATGGCGATCCATTGCTCATGATTTTCAAACCGGAACCGTTGGTCGCCACGATAAACAGAACCCTGCCCTTAGTGAAGGGGGATCTTTTGTACAGTGGGACGCCAGCAGGTGTCGGCCCCATCTTGGTGCCTGACCAGTTGCGGCTCGTATGCGCGCCCTTAGGTTTGGATTTTTCGATTACCATTGAAGGATAGGGATGGGCAGGCCTAAGGGCCTGCCCAGGGCTTATGTTCAGTCCTTTTTGAGCTCTTTGCGCAATGCGTCGAGTTCTTTTTTCAGATCATCAAGCTGTTTTTGCAGGTCGTTGTCCGAACGCCACTCAAAATGGAAGGGTTCAGCCCGCTCGGGTCCATTGCCATCCGGTTCGCTATAAAAATAGCTGTAGGAATGGTTATTTTTACGATTTTCGCGTTGGGCCAACTCGGCCTTTAAGGCTTGTGTTTTGCCCCTGCGAACCACTTGGAGATCAACGGATTCGCCTGCCTTATGCTGGCGCAGTTCGCGCATCAAATCTTCATTTTTGCGAATGGTTTTGTCTGCAACAGAGACGATGATGTCACCGGCGAGAAGGCCCGCTTTTGCGGCAGGAGAATCAGCGATAACCGAATTGACCAAGACACCGCCTTCCACTTTAAAAAAGCCGGCCAATTGGTCGCTCATTTCCACCATTTCGATACCGAGCCAAGGACCTTCTTCATGAATCACAATCCATTTGTTTTGTTGGACGGGAAAAACTTCTGGTCCGCTGAGCGAAACGACAAAGTCGAGCGGTTCACCCTTACGGATAACATGCACCTTCGCCTCTTCACCGGGCGCACTCGCATCCAGCGCCACAAGAACGTCCCGGTTGTTTAGGACTTGTTTGCCATTGACGGTGACGATAATATCGCCAACTTCAATACCGGCGCGGTCTGCCCCGCCATCTTCAATGACTTTTTGGACAACAACTCCATCGCCGCGGTACTTGAGACTTTCGGCCAAATCGGAATCGAGTCGTTGTAGAAACACACCCAGTCGACCTTCACCGGGCGAAGCAAGGACCAGGCTACTCAAAAGAAAAATAATGGAAAGTGTTTTCTTGATCATAGATAACCTCCAGGTTTAATACAGAACATTTTGTTGCTTAACTTCGTCATCGTTTTGGCGCGAAACGACCTCGACCATCCGACCATCTTGCAGGACATACCGCCGCAGTAGCAGTCGCTCCGTTTCCTGATTCTTAATTTCCGGCGCCTTGTCCCAACCTTGGGCCAGGGCCCAAGATTCAAACAATTTGCGATCCGCTTCCGAACTCGCCAAAGCGGTGGTGGAAGGGTCCAAATCAAAAGGTGATGGACTCATCTCAACTTGCGCTTTTTTGCCAAACACCAGGGCGTGGGCGCGGTTCGCCAATTGCGGCTGCCAAACCAAAAGAACCAGGATGCCAGCCGTAGCCAAACACGCTAGCCAGGCGAATTCAGCCTTAAGGATCCAGGGCCGTTGTGGCGGTTTGGGCGTCATTAATTGACGACGTAAATCTTGGCGAAACTGTTTAGGAGAAAGTTGCGGTTTGGGGGTTTCCTTCAGGTAACGTTCCAAATCCTTCATAACGGACTCCTTTCTTTTCCATAACGAATTTCAATTTTTCGAGTGCGCGCCGACAGCGCATGATCAGGGTTCCTGTCCGAACCCCCAATATTTCGGCGCATTCGGAAAAAGTTTTGTTTTCGAAGTAGTGCAGGGTGATTAAGGCCTGGTCGCGCGGCTTCAGTTGGCCCAGGCAGCGTTGCAAAACCCGAAACGTTTCGAATTCGGCTAGTTCCTGTTCTAATTCTTCCAATTCGCTATGCGGGTTTCGCGGTTCAACTATCGACATTTGAGCAGGGTCGACATATGTAATGCGGCCTTTGCGCAAGTAAGATTGCATTTCGTTGGTGGCAATGCGGTACAACCAGGCCCCAAAAGAAATGCCCTTCCATTTAAAAAACCGCAGATTGGCTAGGGCCTTGGCAAACGTTTGGGCTGTAATGTCTTCGGCTTCCACCACACTGCCAAGTCGGTGCAGACAATAGTTAAAAATGGGATCGAAGTAGCGATCATACAGAGGACCAAAAGCTTTTGGCTCCGCGCGAGCCAATTCGATTTGATCCTTTTCGCTTGTCTCTTGAAGCATTGACACGCGCCTCCTGCGTCTTCCAATAGATAAAACGCAGGGCGATCAGCAATGTCACATTTTAATCGCCAATTTTTCTTTTTAAGTCGGGGTAACTGGACGGATCGTCTGCGCGCATGTAGCGTTTTTCGTTGCCCGTAGCCGTGACGTTTTCATACACCCCGGTTTCTCGTTTGACCAATTTGGTGAAGCCCATATTTTTGAGCTGTGAATTGGTTTTGGGAAAAGACAACCCGGGCGCACAGGGAACTTTTTTAACCGGTGTGTTGGCATCGGTTTCGCCCAGCTCAAGTCCTGCAAAGTGGCACACCTCGCCCCAAGTGGTCACTTTTTCGTTCATTCCATGGAATACTTCAACTGTTTGGTCATTTTCCGGACAGTAATATTCGTAGTTCGGCATTTTTTACCTCGACGTTACAGCTGGACTCTTGGGAACGAGTCTGGGAATATTGTACGCTCCAAGCAGGGAATAGAACAACGTTTCGCGTTGTTGCAAACCTGCGAGTGCATTCACGGGAAGGATCCTACACCATGTTACAAGTTGCCCTTTTTTGGTTGGTCAGTGGACCAACTTTTTCAGACATCAGCGTAAACCAGGCCCTGAAACAGGCCCAATCCAACCAGAAATATGTTTTGGTTGACGTTTACACCACGTGGTGTGGCCCGTGCAAACAGTTGGACAAGGTTACCTGGCCCAACGAGCGGGTTCAGGCCTTTGTCTCGGAAAAGATGATTGCGGTTAAGGTCGATGCCGAGAAAGGCGATGGACCCGAATTTGCCAAAAAGTACCAGGTGCAAGGGTATCCGACCCTATTGATCCTCAATTCAAAAGGGGAAGTAGTCGATCGGTACCTCGGCTTTGTTCCGCCTGCCCAATTCCTGGACTGGGCTAAAAATGCTCTGAATTAGGGTTCAACCAGTCCCCTTCGTTTGGCCAAGTCAAACGCGCCAAAAACGCTTTGACCCAAGAGATGGCGACGCAACATATCTTGGGCAATTACAACAGAAGCCGCCCGCAATTTGTGGCGGCCTAAGTTAATGATTTCAAGCATTTGCGCATAATCACCGGCGGGCGTTGCCAAACCAAATGCGATGGTTCCAACAGGTTTTTCCGGCGTGCCACCGTCTGGCCCTGCGATCCCAGTAATGCTCAGGGCGTGACTGGCGCCGCTGACCTGCACCGCTCCGCGTGCCATATCCAGGGCAACCTGCAATGAAACGGCACCATGGCGTTCCAAGGTCTCCTCAGAAACGCCCAAAGTTCTGGTTTTGGCGGCATTGGAATAGGTGACAAAACCTTCCTCCATGACGGTGGAGCTGCCGGGCACGGCCACAAAATCGCCAAACAACAAGCCTCCACTGCAACTCTCGGCACAGGCCAGGCGGAATTTTCTCGCTTGGAGCTGGTTCAACAGCCACTGATTGAGCTGCTCTTGGTCGCGAAAAATCACGTTTTGCATCAGGTCGTCGGGGACGCGTTGTAAAAAGGTTTCAACTCGTGATTGCGCATCCGGTGCATCGGACCAGATTTTGATTTCCAGGGTCGGAAAATGGGCGCGATAACCCAGTTCTACCAGATGGTCCGTATTGACCGCCGTTAGGCGTTCACCCATGCGCGCCTCGCTAACACCAAAGGTGTGCAAGCGGCGCATAACCCGATTATTGGCCAGTCCAAACCGTTGCACCAAATCGGGCGCAATTTGTTCGGAGAACATGCGTTCCATTTCACGTGGGACGCCGGGCGAAAAATAAAAGCGTGTATTGCCGTGATTCAGGGCAAATCCACAGGCCGTCCCAATCGGGTTATCCAGCAGATCACAGGCCTCAGGCAGCAGACATTGCTTTAAATTACTTTCAGGCATCTCCCTACCGCGGCTGGCGAATTTTTCGCGCATTTTGACTTCCCATTCCGTACGATGGACCAACGGTAAATCGAATGCACGGGCAGCAGCTTCGGCGGTCAAATCATCGCTGGTAGGTCCCAGGCCACCGTTGACCAGAACAATCTCAGCTTGATTTGCGCTGACGCGAAATCGCTCTACTAGGGCTGAAAGCTGGTCGCCGACCGTAAACCGCGCAACGGGATGTGCACCCAGTTGGGTTACCTGTGCCGAGAGCCAGGCCGCATTGGTATCAACCAATTCACCGTGGAGCACTTCTTCGCCAGTGGTAATGATATGAACTTTAATCACGGGTCCGCCTTTCATTGGGGTCCAAATGTTCAAGTCGCGGGTGAACAGTGTCCTTTGGGCTGAGGATGGGTGGCGCGATTGGCCAGGGGATATTGAGGGCGGGATCGGACCAAAGCAGGCCACGGTCATCGGGTGGCGAATAAAAATCACTGCATTGGTAAGCGAACAGAGCCGCATCACTTAAGACTTGAAACCCGTGCGCACAGCCTTCGGGAATAAAGAACAGACTAGGTTCAGCAGCATCCAAGTGGACCGCCTCCCATTGCCCAAAAGTGGGGGAGTTTGGGCGAATATCTACCGCTACATCCCAAACGCTGCCCTGCACAACCTGGACCAGCTTCGCTTGCGGCCGATTAACTTGATAGTGGAGCCCGCGCAAGACACCGCGGGTCGAATAACTCTGATTGTTTTGCACAAAATCGCATTTGATGCCCAATTGGTGATAGATGCGCTGGTTATATGCCTCTAAAAAATAGCCGCGATCATCCCGAAACACCTTGGGTTTGAGGAGAACCAATCCGGGAATCTTAAATTCAACAACTTCCATCTTTTGTCCTTCGTTGCTTTTCAACCTAAGCAGCTTGATTGATAATGCCTATAAGTTTAAGATGAGGATTATTATTGTTCCAAGTCATGATTGGATCTATTCCCAACAGATCCAAGGTTTATCAATGAGGTGGCGGTTATGGGGACTCGGGTTTTGCTTGCGGATGACAGCATCACCATCCAAAAATTGGTGGAGATGGCGTTCAGTGACACAGACTTTGAACTTTTAAGTGTGTCAGATGGAAAGCAAGCCATCGAGAAATTAAATGATTTTCGGCCCGATATTGTTCTTGCCGATGCCATTATGCCGGTCAAGGATGGCTATCAAGTCTGCGAACACATTAAATCTGATCCTCAATTCGCCAATGTTCCCGTCGTTTTATTGACGGGAAGGTTCCAGCCCTACGACGAGGGACGCGCCCAGGCGGTAGGTATTGATGAACGAATCGTCAAGCCTTTTGTCCAGGACCAATTGGTTTCCTTGGTACGCCAATTGGTACCAGAAGGGCCTCAGGACACTTTGGATCTTGAGCCAATCGAGGAAGCAGAAGAGACTCTCGAATCAGAACTAACCGATGAGGAAGCCTCCTACACACCGCCCAATATCAATGCGGACAGCCATACTACCATTCGCGTTAAACCCGATGATTTAAAGGCCTTCCTTAAAGAAGTGGAACAACCTGCTGATGAGGTTGAAGAACTTGACCAACTCGACGAAGTCGAGGAATTGGACTTGGCCGATGAGGACGATTTGGAAGAAGTCTTTGAAGATAGCTTTTCAAAATCCCTCGAAAGCCTCGACCTCGATGATGAACCCAGTTTGGGCGGCGAAACGCAAGCCATCAACCAGACCGAAATTCAAAGTCGTTTACAGCAGGAGGCCGATTCCATAGATGCAACTGTGGCCATGGATGAAACAGAAGCCATGGATTTCCTGGATGAAGCAGAAGCTGCGGAAGTCCAAGAAGAGGTTTTGCCCCCAGCCGAGTTTGATGAATCACCGGTCATGAGCGTTGAGGATGATGAAGATTTAGAAAAAACGGTGAAAATCAGCGAATTTGAATCATTTCAGGCTATTTCTGAGCAGCATCATTTGATGGAAGAGCGTCACCACCATGAGGAACCTCAAGATTCAGACGTGATGGATCTGGACCCCAACCAAATGAGAACCTTGTCTCTGGATGATGAAGAACAGGAACCTCAAGCCGAGTCCACATTTTCAGAGGACCACACCTTTGAACACGACAGTTTTGAAATCAAGGAACCGGAAAGTTTGGACCTGAGCCCGCCGGAGCCCTCCGAAAATCCTGAAGACCTGTTGGAACTCGAACCGGAAAGCGCTTTGGAAGAAATTGAGGAGCCGCCACCGCTACCCACCGATGAAGAGCCCACTGACCTCTCTGCGGATTTAGAACTCCCGGAAAGTGTCTCCTTTGACCACAGCGCAGATGACGAACCTTTTGAATGGCCAAATCCCGCTGTACCCGAAGTTGAGGAAATTCCTGAACCCAGTTTGAGCGAAAACGAACAGGAAGACGATCCGGAACACATTGCCACGGAAAACCTGGATGAGACTTTGTACCCTGAGTTGGAAGAACCACTCGGTGAACCGCAAATGCTGGAAGAGGAAGACAACCGGATTGATACTGGACCCATAGATTTTGAGGAAAGCGAACCCAACCTCGAAGAGCCTGCGCTCATGACCGAGGAATCCATTCCGGACCTCGAACCCGACCTTCAACCGCTAGATGATTTGGATTCACCCATGGATCTATTGGAAGAGACCGAAGTCGTTGCTGTAGAAGAGTCAACCCAAGATTTTTCTGTGCAAGAAATTGACGAGCCGCTTTTAGGCGATTTGGATGAAGAAAGCCTGCATACCGAAGAACAAGAGATCCCACCCGAGCCAGAACTAGACGAACTGCTCGACTTAAGTGATAAGGATGAGGAGAGCCCGCTCAGCGAATTGGAGCCCGAACCACAGGAAGAGCCAGAAATGGAACCCGAACCCGTGCTCTTGGTTCCAGAGCCCGTTGAAGAAGAAACCGAAGACACGGCATCCAACATTTCCTTCCCGGACACCGACCAACTCCATTTAGGTGAGCCCGGAGAAAAAGGCCAAGCCATCCAGCTGGATAAAGACCAGTTAGATTACCTGGTCGAAGCCGTGGCCAAGCGGGTTGTTGCCCTGCTCAGTGATACAGCTGTCAAGGAAATCGCCTGGGAGGTCATTCCTGAGCTTTCTGAAGCCATCATCAAAAAGCGCATTTACGAGCTTGAAAAAACGGTTGACGCCGAGTAGAACATGCAACGAATCGCTACGTTTTTTTTCCTCAGCCTGGGGTTAGCCAATCTCTATGCTGCCGGAGATACGCTCCCAGCTAAGCAGACCCGATTGCGCCTGGACTACTGGAATTTAACGGCCAGCAGTCTATTTGATGAAAATCGGTCCGCCTTAGACCTCGAAAACGATTTTGAATTGAGTCGCAACCAATTTGAAATCCAATATGGATTGTATGAAGGCGTTACCCTAATCATGAACGCGGAATACAAAAACCAAAATTGGGATGACGGTTCAGCGTCCTACGAATCCAAGGGATTTGGCAGCACTTATTTAGCTCTTAAGCAAAAAATCCCAGCCACGATATTTGGCCAGGTGTTTTATTCCGAGGTTGGTGTGGTCCTGCCACAAGCTTATGACGAAACGGACCCTCTGCCCCTCGGCTCAGGCGGCATCGACTGGGTCCTACTCGGCACCTATGCCCAGAATTTTGGACCCAACCAGTCCGGCGTGGAGTTGGACATCGGTTACATCTTTCGCAATGGTCGACCCGACGATGAGTTTTTGATCCGCGCCCATTTCCATATTGGCACCACCCGCAACAGCCAAATAAACCTGCATTACGAATCACACGAGAGTAAATCCAATAGTCAAACGGCTTATGATCCCTTGGTCTACCCGATCGACCAGGGCGCTCAGAAGGGTGGACTGGATTTTAAAGTGGGACTCAGCCCGAAATGGAATCTTTTTTTCCAAGCTGAATCCATGTTTCGCGGTCGAAACAGTTTCAAAACACAAGGCTATGGGATCGGCTTACAATGGATACGATGAGTGCCAAAAACCGCCCGTAAGGGGGTAAAGTTTTGAGTTTCCCGCAACCGGATTACGTTTTTCAGGATACAGAGGAATATCGTTTCCGGTCCATTTTGGGGCGCGGTGGCAATGGCAGTGTTTTTCGGATCTCCAATAAAGCAGGCCGCTATTACGCTTGCAAAGTATTTAGCCCTGACATCATGACGGACCCGGAACTGTACCGAAATTTTAAAATGGAATCGCAGATCGGGATCAACATCTACCACGAACACCTGGTCAGCTTTCACAAACGCATCTTGCTCCAGGCGACTACGGGCTTGGCTGCGGGCAAATTGGTTCCCGCAATCATCATGGACTACATCGATGGAATCGATTTGGCCAAGTTTAAAAAGGTGTTTGAAACCCAAAATCGAAAGCCGTTTCCGCGCCAATATGCCAGTTTGATCCTGGCCAAGGTTTGCAGTGGTGTTGAGGCTTTGCACCATCTCAAAATTCAGCATGGCGACCTTAAACCAGAAAATATTCTTATTAGCCAAACCGGGTTTCCCAAAGTTACCGATTACGGAATTGCTTCCCTTTTGGGCGACCGGTCATCGCGCGAAGAGCTGGGCGGCACTATCCGCTACCTGGCCCCTGAACAAATTCGCAAAGCGGCGGAAGGTGGCGCGCAGGTGGATCACCGCGCCGACATCTATTCCATTGGTGTAATGGCGCTGGAATTGACCGCCAACCTGCCCGAAGCGCTTTTTGGTCACCCGGGCCGCATCCTGCATTACATCGTGAATTGCAATGCCGACTTTAAAAAATATGTGGAAGCCACCGATCTCCCGTCCGATCTCAAGTTTGTGATTCGCTCCTGCTTGGATGAAAAGCTCGATCGCCGACCCGCCAACCTTCGCGAATTGCAGAGCGTATTCTTGCAAACCCTTTACGGCAAGTCCAAAGGCATCACCCTGGAAAACATCGGTGATGAAATGCACAGGCTTCTGCACTAAATCACACGGGATACCTGTGGCCCAGAACTGCTACCAAAGGCATGCGCAACCGCCCGCCCAGAAAACGAAAAAAGCCTCACCGTTTCCGGTGAGGCAAGGGGAGGAGTGTTGGATATGGAGGGAGTTATTTTTTGGGTCGGACACCCACAAGCTGGGTGCCGCGCTCCGTTTGAATTTGTAGACGAATTACGGATTGACCTGGTTCTAATTCTTTTTCGATTTTGGCGCGATTCTTTTCAGAAACAGGCCAGTCATTTACTTGTAACAACACCTGGCCGGGCCGTATTCCCTTCTCAAAAGCAGGGCTCTCTTCGTCGACTTCGGCAATCACAAAACCCTCTTCGGGTTCAAATGCCAACTCGGCGCGATCTGCTTCGGACAACGGGATGGCCGTTAGTCCGTAACCTTTAAGTTCCAAGGCATTAGGCTTTGACTCAGGTTTAATGGGATTGGTTCGACTGGGACGCGCATTGGCCAATACGGCACGATCGCCCAAGGTTAATGACACCTTTTGCTCTTTGCCTTTACGCAGGATGGTCAGGGCAATCGGATCGCCCGGTGCCTTGTTGGCCACCATGGAAACCAAATGACCATTGTCGCGAACCGTTTTGCCATCCACTTCGGTAATCACGTCGCCAGGTTGCAAACCTGCTTTTTCGCCGGGTGATCCTTGGGAAACCGTGTTGATCAGAGACCCGTGGGTGACGCCGTAATACTCTTTTAATTCGGAGGTCAATTCCTGCAAGCCAATACCAATTGCACCACGCGAAACCGTGCCGTTGGCCCGAATCTGCTCGTAAGCGTTTCGCACCATGTTGACGGGAATAGAAAAGCCAATATTCTGGCCATAGGCTGATATGGCCGTATTGATGCCAATCACTTGGCCTTTCATATCGATCAACGGGCCACCGGAATTGCCTTGATTGATAGCAGCATCGGTCTGAATGTAGTTTTCAATGGTGTTGGGTTGGATAGAACTGCGGCCTAGCGCGCTAACGATTCCAAATGTCACCGTATAGCGGTAACCCAGCGGATTCCCGATGGCCACCACCCAGTCACCGACCCGCACCTTATCGGAATCACCAAACAGGGCGTAGGTCAGATTTTTTTCCTCAATCTTAATGACCGCGACGTCGGTCTGAGGGTCCGTGCCGACGACTTTGGCCGGGTACTCGCGACCATCATTTAAGGTCACCCGAATCTTGTCGGCATCGGCTACTACGTGGTTATTGGTAATGATGTAGCCATTTGCATCCACAATCACGCCGGAACCCAATCCGCTACGAGGCCCGCGATCGGGCTGCATAAAAAATTCAAAAGGAGACGTCGGATTTTGGGAAGAATGGGCTTCAACAATACTTTCGATGTACACGACCGTGGGACTCAAAGCGGCCGAAAGGTCGGCAATATTGGGATACTGTTGCGGCACCTCGGCGACGCGTGCCGGTTTGCCTGCATCTGTGCCGGTTTGCAGAGCCGAAAGGCTCAAAGCCACGGGCACCAGTAAAACAAAGATCCATCGGGTATTTTTAAATTGAAATTTCATAACGAAACCTCCTTTTCAGAACACACCCTCTTGGGCAAAAGTTGTGCCAACCCAAAAAATCCGGCCAAAAAGACGGCTCTGCTATAATCGCTGCGACTTGCCGGAGGGCCTATGATCGGGATATTGGTAATTGGCAACGAAATCCTGTCCGCACAAGTGCGCGACACCAATTTGGCCTACATGCTCGAACACCTGGCCAAGGCCGGTCAAACGGTTCTAGAAGTTCGATTTGTGCGCGATGAGATGGACGCAATCGTCGAGGCTCTGCGTGCCTTGCATGAGCGATGTCACTGGGTTTTTAGCTCCGGTGGCGTTGGACCCACTCACGACGATGTGACCTTGCCCGCCTATGCCCAGGCCTTCGGCCGAAATATGGTTCGCGATCCTGAATTAATGCGCCGCCTCGAGCAATATCATGGCGCGCCTTTATCGGACGCCCAAGCCAGAATGGCATGGGTACCCGAAGGTACAGAATTGGTGGCGGCAACCCCAGAGACCTGGCCCGTGCCCAAGCTCGAAAACTGTTTTGCCTTGCCCGGTGTACCCGAAATTTTCATCAAAAAATTCAATGCGGTCCTGGCACTTCTCCCACCGGCAGCAACCACTTGGTACGCCCATGTTTTAACCTCCGAGCACGAATTTCAATTCGCCGAATTTTTAGACGCATTACAGCGCCAATTTGCAGATTTGGAAATTGGTTCTTACCCAAAATACACAGGACCTTATCGCACCAAAATCACGGTCAAGGCCAAAGATAGTGAAAAAGCAGAACGCTGTTTGGCGGCACTCAAAGCCCATTTCCAAGCCCAAGCCAGTCTGGTCGGAGAACAATCGGTAATGGCCTATTCGCCCCAACTCGAAAGTTAAGCGAGGAAAATCCAGTTGAAATTTGAATCGTTTGTGGCGATGCGTTACCTGCGTGCCAAACGCAAACAAGCATTTATTGGCGTCATTTCACTCATCACCTTTCTCGGCATCACCGTCGGGGTTGCTGCCCTAAACCTTGGGCTTTCGGTCCACAACGGCATGCGCCAGGCCTTTTTGACCAGTTTGATCGGTGATACAGGCATCCTCAACATTGACGATGGACGTTGGGAGCGCTCCGGTTTTGATCTTTCACAAGTCCGCGAAATGGTCGGTGCCCTGGAAAAAATCCCCAGTGTTGAAAACATTTCATACATTCGACAGGAGTTTTGTTTTTTAACCACACCCACAAAACGAGCAGCACCCGCACAACTATTCGGTATCGTCCCCGATCAGGAAGTAAAAATCAGCCCGTTCCTGCAAACCATGCAGGAAGGTACTTGGCAGAACCTGCAAAACGAGGTCGATTCACGGCCGGCCCTGCTTTTAGGTGTCGATTTAGCCCGCCGACTTGGCGTACATGAAGGCGATATTCTGCAATTGACGTTTCTGCGAATGGCCAACCCTTCCTTCCTGATGCAATCAGCCAAACTCAAACAAAAAACGTTTGTCGTTGGCGGGATTTTTCAAACTGGGGCACGCGAAATCGACGAGTACCGCGCCTACTTGGACATTGAAGTTTTGTTCCAGCAACTCAATGCGGCTGAAGTCCATACCTTACAAATCAAATTGGAAGGTGTTGATCTCCTGGACGCAACCAAAACCGTTGTGCGCAACCTGCCCGAAATCCCCGAATATGCACGCGTCTATGATTTACGCGATGCGAATGAAGGGCTCCTACACGCGCTCCAATTGGAGAAATGGGGCACGACCTTAATCATTGGCTTAATCATTATCGTCGCTGCCTTGAATCTGGTCTCGGCCCTAATCATGTTGGTCATGGAGAAACATCGCGATATCGGTATTTTCCGGGCCATGGGCGCAACTCGTCGCATGCTGGTCTTTATTTTTGTTCGACAAGGCATGTTCCTCAGTGTGATGGGCACCCTGGCCGGCACCGTTCTCGGTGTCCTGCTTGCCCTTCTGGCCGATCACTATCAATGGATCCAGTTGGACCGCAATGTTTACGAGGTCCTGCGCTACTTACCCTTCAAAATCAAGCTTTTGGAAGTGTTTTCGGTGGCAGCCGGGTCTCTGGCCATCAGCCTGCTTTCCAGTTTGTACCCCGCATTTCAGGCCGCATCTCTGGATCCTGTAGAGGCCTTGCGTTATGAATGAACCGTTATTGCGCGTTGTGGACGTGCACAAATCCTACCGCAGCGGGTCGCGAACCTTACACATCCTCTCTGGCCTAAACTTAGAAGTTCAGGCGGGCGAGTTGGTGGCCATTGTTGGTCAGTCCGGCTCAGGAAAAACCTCGTTGCTAAACGTCATTGCCGGCCTGGACCGACCCGAAAAAGGCAGCATCCGTTTTCAAGGCCAGGAGTTAACCCAACTGGATGAACCGGGCTGGGCCAAAATTCGCGCCCAATCGATGGGTTTTGTATTCCAGTTCCATCAACTTCTGCCCGAATTCTCGGCTGAAGAAAACGTCATGATGCCGGGTCTGATTCTGCGCAAGGACCCTATTGCTTGCCGAAGTCGGGCACAGGACTTGCTAACCCATGTCGGACTATCAGACCGGTTGACGCACAAGCCCGCTCAGTTGAGCGGAGGCGAGCAACAACGGGTGGCCATTGCCCGGGCGCTCATGAATGCCCCGCCACTGGTCCTGGCTGATGAACCGACGGGCAGCCTGGATCCACAAGCCGGCAAGTCTTTGTTCGACCTGATCCAACAACTGCGCAAGGAACACAACATGGCATTTCTTTTCGTGACCCACAACCCGGTGCTCGCAGGCAGGTGTGATAGAATGTTCGCGCTTGGTGCGGATTTCAACGCTTTTTCAAAGCCGAACGAGGTGTAGCGCATGTTCGAAAAATACACGGATAAGGCCCGACGCGTTTTGTTTTTTGCTCGCTATGAAGCAAGCCAATTTGGAGCCAGCACCATCACCAGTGCCCATCTCCTTTTGGGGCTCATCCGTGAGGCAGAAAAGACAACTGTTCAAATTCTCGAACAAATGGGCATTAATATTCAGGAACTCAAAGAGCGCACCATGGCCAATAATCTGCCAAAAAAGCAGATTTCCACATCCGTTGAGATTCCGCTCAGCGAGGAAACCAAACGGGTTTTGCACTATGCCATGAAGGAGTCCATGTCTCTGAACCACAAGTATGTGGGCGTAGAGCACATCATGCTGGGCATCTTACGCGATGAACATGCCTTCGCTTCCCAGCTGCTGATTGAAATGGGTGCCGATTTGTATCGCGCCAAAGAAATCCTGCTGGACATCCTCAAAGAAGAAAAGATCAACAAAAAGAAGAAGGAACACCCTCTCCTCTCGGAATTCAGTCGCAATTTAAGCGAACTGGCTGAACGCGGCGCCTTTGACCGTTTAATTGGCCGCGACAATGAAATTCAACGCATCATTCAGATCCTGTCTCGTCGGCGCAAAAATAACCCGATTCTCTTGGGTGAACCCGGCGTTGGCAAAACCAGCATTGTGGAAGGCCTGGCCCAACGCATCGTCCAGGGCAATGTGCCGATTGGCCTGATGGAAAAGCGCGTGTATGCGCTTGACTTATCCCTGATTGTGGCCGGTACTAAATATCGCGGACAGTTCGAAGAACGGCTCAAATCCATTATCGCCGAGGCCACCAAAGACCCTAGCGTGATCCTCTTTATCGATGAAATCCACAGCATTATTGGGACGGGTGCGGCTGAAGGTTCTCTCGATGCTGCCAATATTTTAAAACCCGCTTTGAGCCGTGGTGAGATCCAATGTATCGGCTCCACCACCCACAAAGAGTTCACCAAGTACATTGAAAAAGACCGCGCATTGGTTCGCCGCTTCCAGCCGGTTCAAATCAATCCGCCGGATGAAGTCGAAGCCATGCGCATCCTTTTTGGCCTGCGTGACCATTACGAATCTTTCCACCGTGTACAGTACGATGACGATGCGATTCAAGGCGCTGTCTACCTTTCCAACCGCTACATTACCGACCGCAGCCTGCCCGATAAGGCGCTGGACTTAATGGATGAAGCCGGTGCCATGGTCAAATTGGCGCACACCACGGATACGCAGACCATTCGCTCGCTTGAAAAAGACCTCAATCATATCAGCGAGGAAATGAACGAAGCCGTCTCCAACAAAGACTTTGAACAGGCCGTTGTCCTGCGCGAATACGAAATCAAATTACGCCAAAAAATCCAGGAAGAAAAAGAACAGATCGACACCGAGGAACCCGTGTTACGCGTGACTCTGGATGATGTCGAGAAGGTGGTTTCCTCCTGGACCGGTGTACCCATCACCGCACTCAAGCAGGAAGACAAGAAAAAGTTGGCCCAAATGGAAGCCCATTTAACTCAGTACATCGTTGGCCAAAACGAAGCGATAAGTGCGATTAGCCGCGCCATTCGCCGATCGCGTACAGGCTTAAAGAATCCCAATCGACCCATGGGCTCCTTCCTGTTCCTCGGTCCGACCGGGGTCGGTAAAACCGAACTTTCCAAGCAGTTAGCCAAATTCCTATTTGACGACGTTAAATCCCTGATTCGTTTTGACATGTCGGAATACATGGAGAAACATTCCGTGTCCAAGTTGATCGGCTCACCGCCGGGATATGTGGGTTATGAAGAGGGTGGTCAATTGACCGACCGGGTCAAACGAAACCCCTATTCAATTGTCCTGTTTGATGAGATCGAAAAAGCCCATCCCGACCTGGTAAACATCCTCTTACAAATATTTGAGGACGGCCAGGTCAGCGACGCCTTCGGCAACACCATCGATTTCCGCAATACGATCCTAATCATGACCAGCAACGTGGGGTCCAAAACCATTATTGCTGAAAAAACCTTGGGCTTGACCGATAACACGCGGCAAAGCAATAAGGACATGAAACAAGAGGCCATGCGCGAACTCAAACGGGTTTTTCGCCCTGAGTTCATCAACCGCATTGATGAAATTGTGGTTTTCGACAAATTGTCGGAGTCCGACCTGCTCAACATCTGTCGTTTACTGGTCAGCGAGCTGAATCAGACCCTTGCCAAGAAGAACTTATCTGTCCGTCTGGACGAGACAGCTTACCTTTGGTTGCTTGACTTAACAGCCAAAGATCGCCAATATGGTGCCCGCCCATTGCGCCGCATCATCCAAAAACACGTAGAGGACCCTTTAGCGGAAATGATTGTATCCAGCGAAATCGAAATTCACGGTACCGTCGACATTACAGTTGTCGATGGGAAACTCCACCTCCAACTCAACGAAGGCGATACCAACCCTCAGAAAGAGGAGGAGGTTCAATGCGGCAGCTGACCCTTTACTGCTTCGGCTGCCTGCTGGCTCTCTCATCTCACCTTTACTCCCAGGAACTGATCGAAAAGATTCAAGTTTATGGGAATACCCGTGTGCCCAGCGATGCCGTTATTCACCGAATGAACTCTCAGGTCGGCAAAACTGTCGACGAAACCCAGATCACCAAAGACCTTAAAAGTCTCTGGAATATGGGTCTGTTTGAAAACCTCGGGATCCAAAAAGAGGTGAGCGCGTCAGGCGGGGTTGTTTTAACCGTCATCGTTAAAGAGCTGCCCCTGATCGCCGAAGTCGACTATCGCGGCTATTCCAAAGTGGGTAAGTCCTCCATTACCGACAAAATTGAAGAACAACATCTCACCATCAAAGAAGATGAACCGCTAGATTTCAAAAAAATTAACGCCATCCGCAACCTGATCAAGGGCCTCCTCGACGAGAAGGGTTTGCGTTATGGCAAAGTCGATTTCGAATTGGAACCCCTAAAAGCCAAAGGTACCGCGCGCGCCGTTTTTAACATTCGTGAGGGCTCCAAGGTTCATATCTACAAAATTGATTTCGAAGGCAATAAAGTTTTTAGCGATGCTAAATTGCGCCGAATCATGAGAAAAACCAAAGAACATTGGTTTCTCTCATGGCTCACCCAACACGACATCCTGAAACAGGAAAAGTTCGACGAAGACTTGGAAAAAGTAAAGAAGAAGTATTGGGCACTGGGCTATAAGGACGTCCTGATCGGTGAACCGGATTTGCAGATCGAAGACAAAACCACGGCCAAACAGAAAGCCAAAAACGAGAAACGTCTCAAAAAATTGCGCCCGGTTAAAGAAGATCTGCGCCTCTTCATGACGATTCCCGTCTTCGAAGGTCACCCCTACCACATGGGCGACGTCAGTTTTGAAGGCAATACCGTTTTACCCGAGGCCTTTTATCGCAACTCCTTCCCCTTGCGCAGCCAAGACGTTTACGATTTGGGCAAGATTAACGAGTGGATAACCAATCTTGAGGAACTGCACAACAATACCGGCTATCTGAATTACAGTATCCGCCAGGATGTTAGCGTTCGCGAAGGCCAGATTGTCGATGTTAAATTCCAGATCTTTGAAAATGACCAGATCTACCTGAACCGACTCAGTTTTGCCGGAAATATTACAACCCGAGACAAGGTTTTGCGCCGCGAAGCGCTGATCCGTGAAGGCGATGTGTTCCGCTTCAACAATTTTAAAAACAGCATGCTGCGCATTAACCAACTCGGCTTCTTCGACGTCAGTCACGACAACCCCGATGTCAAACCGTTACCCAACGAGAACAAGGTCAATGTCACCATTAAAGGACAAGAGTCAGGGGTCAACGAGTTGAATTTCGGCATTGGTTATTCCGACTATCGCGGCCAAAACGGATTTTTCTCCTTCTCGACCCTGAACTTCTTGGGCCGCGGTGAAACTCTAAAGGTACAAGCCCAATTGGGTCGTTTCACAGACACCTACGACTTGACCTTTGTAGAGCCCTGGCTGTTTGATAAACCGCGTGGCTTTAGCGCCCGCCTGTTCAACACGCGTTCCCAATTTCTGGGTTTCCAGCAGGAACAGCAAGGCTTCGACGCAGGATTGCGCTTCCGACCGTTTACCTTTACTACCTATTCGATTTCATACGGTTTCTCGGAAATCAACATTCCAACCGTCAGTTCGGCTGCGTTCCAACCAATTGATGACCTGCTGACTTCTTCGGTCAGTCAATCTTTGGTTTACGACACAACCGACCATCCGTTTTTCCCAACCCGCGGACGCCGAATTTCCAACACGCTGGAACTTGCCGGCTGGCAAACGGGTGGGGATACACTTTTTTACAAGTACAGCTTGGGGTTAACCCAATACTTTAAGGCCTATAAAAAGACCTTCTTCGGTGTGAACCTGAAGGGCTCCATTTTGGAGACGTTTGAAGACCAAAAGCCTGTTTTTTATGAACTTTTTTATTCAGGCGGCGAAGAATCAGTGCGCGGCTATGAACGGGCCAGCCTTGGACCGACCGTCATTTCCGGTGGTCGGGAAGTACCCATTCGCGGCGACAAATTGTTCCAGTTCAACCTGGAGTACATCGTCCCCGTCTCCGATCAGTTCCGCTTTGTGCTATTTTACGATGCGGGCCAGGTCTTTGGTCTCGACGAGGATTGGTTTGATACGGACCTCGCGATGTCCACTGGATTGGAAATGCGCTTCAGCCTGCCTGTCTTTCAAGCACCGCTTCGCCTGATTTATGCATACAAGCTGGTCGAGTTACCCAACAACGAAAAGGGCGGTGAGCCCAAATTTTCGATCGGAACCACTTTCTAAACCCAACAAAGAGGAAATGTAACCATGAAAAAACACTTAACATCCCTAATTGGCCTGATCCTGCTGGCAGGTTCTCTCTCCGCATTTGCCCAAGCTGGCACCAAAATCGCCGTGGTAGATGCAGAAATGGTGATCCAAAATTCCATCAAAGGTAAACGCTTTTTTAAGCAGATGGAAGATTTTGGTAAGAACCGCACCGACTCGATCAAAGCCAAAGTAGACGCCTACAAAGAAAAAGAAAAAGAGCTTCAGACCAAACTCAGCTCCCTGAGCGAAGACAAACGCAAGTCTATGGGTCTGGAACTGCAAAAAATGGAAACGGAAATCAAACGCATGCAGGAAGATGCCAAGCGCGAAAGCGATGTCATGATCAACGATGCGTTGGACAAGTTCCGCCGTGAACTGATTCCGGTTATCGAAAGCGTTGCGACCTCTAAAAGTGTCGACATGGTTTTCAACATCGGCCCGGGTACCAACATTGCCTATGTAAATAAAGCAATCGATCTCACTGCCGATGTCGTCAAAGCCTATGACGCCACGGTGAAAGATTGAAACTCAGCTCCCTGATTGCTCAGTATCAAGGCACAGCGAACACTTCCTTCGAAGATGAAGAGGTGTTCGCTGTTCGTCCGTTAGATGAAGCCCAAAAGGGCGATATTTCTTTCTTTTCCAACCCAAAATACAAGGGGCTCTTGGAAACCACCCAGGCATCCGCTGTTTTGGTCAAAGCATTTTTGCCCGCGCCATGTCTGCAAATCCAGGTAGATGACCCCTACCGTGTCATGGCGGACCTGCTGGCTGTTTTTCATCCGGAACCTCAGGTCCAGCCGGGCATTCATCCCACCGCCATTATCGGCGATGCTTGTCAAATTGACGCCACAGCCAGCATTGGCCCTTTTTGCGTACTGGGTTCTGGTGTCCAGATCGGCGCACATTGCCAACTTATGGCCCATACGGTCATCGGTGAAAATTCACAAATTGGGGCCTACTCAAAACTGTTTCCCCACGTCAGTGTCTATGCCAACAGTCAAATCGGTGATCGCGTGCGGATTCACGCCAATTCTGTGATTGGTAGCGATGGTTATGGCTACGTATTCTCAGCAGGGAAACACCAGAAAATTCCACAGGTCGGCATCGTCATCATTGAAGACGATGTTGAAATCGGTAGCAATGTCTCCATTGACCGCGGTGCCTTAAAACCCACCCGCATCGGTCGGGGCAGCAAAATTGACAATCTTGTCCAAATCGCCCACGGCGTCCAAATAGGCCAACACGCGTTGATTATTAGCCAAAGTGGTATTGCCGGCAGCAGCAAGGTTGGCAATTACAGTATTTTAGCGGGCCAGGTGGGCGTAAATGGGCATGTCGAAATCGGCGATCAGATCACTATCATGGGCAAATCGGTGGTGACCAAAAATCTGGACCAAGCCGGCAAATACGCGGGCAATCCTGCCGTTCCCCACATGCAATATCAAAGGCAGCTTGCAAGTTTAAGATCGCTTGATAAGATAAAGGGCCGTTTGGCCGAATTGGAAAAAAAATGCAGCAATTGCGGAGAAAATGATGATTGATATCAATGGAATAATGGCCCTTTTACCCCATCGTTACCCTTTGTTGCTGGTGGACCGAATCTTGGAGATGGAACGCCAAAAGCGCATAGTCGGCCTCAAAAACGTGACCATGAACGAGGGGTTTTTTCAGGGCCATTTTCCTGGCAAACCGGTCATGCCCGGGGTGATGATTGTTGAGGCCATGGCCCAAACCGGTGGCGTCCTGATCATGCACGAGTTTGAGGACATCCATCAATACGTCATATTCTTTATGTCGATTGACAAAGTTAAGTTTCGCAAACCAGTTATTCCTGGCGATCAACTCAAAATGGTTGTGGAAGTCATTTATTTTAAACGCCGAATCTGTAAAATGCGCGGCGAAGCGTTCGTTGATGGTCAACTGGTTGCAGAAGCAGAATTCAGCTCCATCCTGATGCCACGCGAGGAGGGTGCATGACCGCAAAAATCCATCCAACCGCTATCATTGGCGAACGGGTCGAACTCGGCAAGGATGTCGAGGTCGGGCCCTATTGCATCGTGGAGTCCGATGTCCACATCGGCGCCGGAAGTATTCTGCAATCCTTTGTGACGATTGGCCAATTCACCAAAATAGGCGAAGGTAACCGTTTTTTCCCACACGCCTGCATCGGCATGCCCCCTCAAGACCTCAAATTTAAAGGTGAGGAAACCCACACGGAAATCGGGAATTTTAACCATTTTCGTGAATCTACCACCGTTCATCGCGGGACCGCGCATGGCGGCGGCCTTACCAAGATTGGCGATCAAAACCTGTTTATGGTGGGCGCACACGTGGCTCACGACTGTTTTGTCGGTAACCGCAACGTCTTTGCTAACTCCGGAACCCTTGCCGGCCATGTCAAAGTAGGAGACTGCACCACCGTCGGTGCCTTTTCTGCCGTCCATCAGTTTTGTCGCGTTGGCGATTACGCCTTTATTGGTGGGTTTAGCGTCATCACCCAAGATGCCCTGCCCTACGTCAAAAGTGTAGGCAACCGGGCCAAAATTTATGGTATCAACGCCATCGGTTTACAGCGACAAGGATTTTCCGAAGAGGAAATTAACGATTTGCGCAATGCCTACCGGACCTTGTTCCATAAAAAACTCCGCTTAGTCGAAGCCTTGGACAGCCTGCGCGCGGAATACAAAGACAAGCCAAAGGTAGACTATCTCATCAATTTCATAGCCGAATCGGAGCGCGGGATTATCCGCTAAACGGTGTTCCCGGCAACTGGGCCCCACGACTCTTGGCCCAATGATTGCGCAAAAACCAGCCTAAAATTGGCCAGCGCATCATGCCCTTAATCTCACAGACCTGTTCATAACCTTCGGGTAAACGTTCGCCTGGAACCCCCGTCATATAGGCACCATTGTTCAGGATTACGTCGTAGATGGCGCCTACTTGAGTTTGCCCAGCGCCCATAACTTCATTAACTCCTGGGCAATTTCGGCTTCTGTCACCAAGCGCTTTTTAACCAAAACATGATACAAACCCATCAACTTTTGTGCATCGGTGAACTGGTCAAGCGCGGAACTGTCCGGAATGGGTTCAGGCGCTTGGTATGCGGGTTCAAGAGCGGCGGCCGGGCTGGGATCAAAATCAAAGCCTGAACCGCCTGTTGTGGGATTTGCCGCAGGGCTGTCAAATTGGAAAGAACCGGTCGGTTTTGGCTCTTCTGCGGCTGGCGGATTTTCAGGTTCTGAACTTTGGCGCCCAAAAATGATCAGATCAGGATCCTCCAAACTCGAGCGGCCCCCATGCTTTTGCATGTCCTCTTCGTGATAGCCCACTTGGGTCAACATGATTTCTTGGTCCTGCGTGTCCCTCAACTGAGCGCCGAAATAATATTTGTGAATGGCTTGGAGAATTGACGAATAACTGGCAACAACCGGCTCAACATTCATCCCAGTAATAAAGCTGACCTGGTCAATCGCTTCTAAATCCGTCGGATCCGCCAAGGCCAACACCAAGGTTTTCTTGTCCTTGATGTAAACGGGCAGACAATGGAACTTTTCAACTACCTTTTGTGGCAGCTTTCGCACCACGTCCGGAGCGATTTCCAAGTCCGTAATATTCATTTCCCGGACCCCTGTTTTAATCGCCATGAACCGCATCAAATCATGTTCTTTAATAGCACCAATCAGAACCAAATTTGAACCAAGACGACCGCCCCAACTTTTTTGCCGTTCCAAGGCCTTCAGTAGCTGGCTTTGGTTGATCAAACCAGCCTCTAACAACTGCTCACCGATACGCTTGGGTTTATTGGCCATGCATTACTCTTCCAGCTTTTTTCAGAGAATAACCCATGTACACGCAAGGGTCAATGCACCACCCACTTGTGCTAAGGTTAGGCGATTGTGCTGCGGAGGCTCAGACGTGCGTAAACACATTCTTTGGCTGGTTTTTCTCTTTTGTTGTGGTGGGTCCGATCACAAGGTTGTCCTGTATGGATATGACCAAGGCAAACACACCATGAAATTCCAATTTGAGGTGTTTAAGGAAAAACGCCCCGATGGGTCCACCGGATTTCGCTTGGAGAGCGTACAGTCCCAGGGGGTAGGTACCATTAGCCGCAACCAAATTACACGTGTCGCGCACCTCAACCAGCACTGGGGCTTGATTGATTCGAAGGTCGATCGAGTCGAAAATGACAAAAGGTTAACCATTCGCTCCAACTATGCAAACGGCAAAACGCATATCGAAATACAGCTCAATGACCAAACCCCAAAAATCATGGAAGTCGCTTCCGAACACCCGCCGCTTATCGAATTGCACCCCCTCATGTACGGACGCGAAGTCACCACCGCCGGCAGCCAAAAAACCTATACCTGGCTTGATGAGGGCAAAGGCAGTTTAACCAGCAGCGTTATTCGCTTTGTCGGCCCCGAAAAATTGCTCATGGCTGGAAAAGAAATCAACACCTTGCACTACCAAATTGAAGTCGTGCCCCAGCAGTTTGATGATTATTATCTGGAGCCTGGCAGTTTAAAGATTCTCAAAATTCAATTCGGGCTGATTCAATTTTTGCCACCCGGGGTTGAGCCCTGATCCGAGATCCGCTCTGGAAAGCGATAATAATAAAAAAACACTCGCCGATCACCTTCCAGGGTTTCCCATCGCGCATCGTCGCGGCCAATCGGCAAGCTAAATTGGATCTTGGTCGCGCTCTGGAAGATCACCTCAAATTGCGTTGGACCCGGCACAATATCAAGCGACCAACCGTGAACCGAATTGACCGCAGCGCCTCGTTCAGGGTCAAACAACAACGAAGCGCTCCATTGATGCTTTTTATCCTGGTACCCAACTAAATGAATCAAATGCAGGCGTTGAACAAAGGGTTGCAGATTGCCAATAAAACTATTGTCTTGCTCGCGGAAAACAAATTCGGGCTTGACTGGAAAATACGCCGAAGCATACCGCATAAGTGCAAAAATATCCGATTGCATCTCGGGTGCAATGGCCACAATTTCGGCTGGTAACTTAAATCCCGTTTCATCTTTTTTGGGAATCCAGGGCCCCTGATTCGTTGCACAACCCAATAGCATCAATGCCCCGAGGATCCATATCGTTTTCAGCATTGTTCACCTTCCAGCCCCATTATAATGAGGTTCTATGCACCACCTGAAAGCTCGACCCACACAATCTACAAATCTGCTTCAATTTTGGAACCACGCTAGCGGTCTTTCCGCAACGCAAGTTGACATGATCATTAATATGGGTGGTGCCTATTTAAACGGAAAACGCTGCAAAGACCCATCACACAAGGTCTTCCCCCGGGACGCCCTTGAGCTTTATTACCGCTTGCCCATTGAATTCCAATCTCTGCAGTGGGACCCTGCATGGATCATTGCTCAAACCCCGGACTATATCATTGTAAATAAACCTGCCGGAATACCAACACAGGGCAGACGCGATGCTGACAGCATCTCCCTTTATGATGCGCTCTGCCGTTGGCAAAAAGGCTATGTAGGTCTGCACCATCGGCTTGATCAAGACACATCGGGCCTCATGCTCTTTACCTTGAACCCCAAGGTCAATCGCTTCTTTGCTCAACTTTTCCAAGAACAGCGCATCGAAAAAAAATATCTTGCCCTTTGCCAGGGGCCCTGGCCCTTTTCACATGGGGAATTTACGGTTGATGCGCCTATTGGTGCGGACTACGGCGCTAAAACCCAAAAACAAAAAGTTGGCCCGCAAGGCAAACCGGCGATCACCCACCTGCGCTTGATTCACGCCGAGCAAGACCAACTCCTGATAGAAGCCAGCCCCAAGACGGGCCGCACGCATCAAATTCGCGTTCACTGTGCACACGTTGGGATTCCGTTGATCGGGGATCAGTTTTACGGCCATAACGGCGCACCGCCCTTCCATTTACACTGTTATTCACTGGCCTGGCCGCAAATGGGGCCACTAAAAGCTGGCCGTTTTAAAAGCTTACCAAGGTGGAACGCCTTTGATACCTTCCTGCAAAAAAAGGAGGATGGCCTGTGACCCGGAAACTTACCCTCGCAGCCACACCGATCGGCAACCTGGGCGATGCTTCTGCCCGTTTGATTGAAACGCTTCAAAATGCTGATCTCATTCTCGCCGAGGACACGCGCCACAGCCAAAAACTGCTCAGCCATTTTGGGATTTCCAAACCGATCCGCGCTTTTCATGACCATTCCACCCAACGCGATTTGGCCTTTGTTCAAAAAACCCTCGAACAGGAACAGCACATTGTCCTGATCAGTGATGCAGGAATGCCACTGGTTTCGGATCCAGGCTTCGAGCTGGTTCAACTCGCTTTGCAAATCGGCTGCGAGTTGGACTGTGTGCCAGGCCCAAATGCCCCCATAACCGCCCTGGCCCTTTCGGGCTTACCGCCACTTCCCTTTGCTTTTTTGGGCTTTGTCCCTCAAAAGGCCCAGGCCCTTGAAGCATGGCTTGCGCAAGTCAGCTCTCTGCAAATGACCACCATCCATTTTGAATCACCCAATAGAATTCAGCGAACACTTGCATTTTTGAGTGAACGTACGCCTGATACCCCACTGGCCTTGTGTCGGGAAATGACCAAAAAGTTCCAGACCGTTTGGCGTGGAACCGCACAGCTCATTCTCGAGCAGAATCAGGAGTGGCGTGGCGAAATGGTCCTGGTTATAGGCGCGGTTAAACGTTGCCTGGAAGCACCGGATCTCGATAGCCTTTATCAGCAACAGCGCGATTCGGGATTAAGCCACAATCAAGCCATCAAAACATTGGCACAGCGTTTTAGTCTTTCGAAGAAACAGATTCAGAACCAGCTAACCACTGCTTCGACAAGCGTGACGCCTGAAACAGAACCGTTCGAATAGTTCGACCTGTGTACTGTTTTCCATCTTGCGGATTGACAAAATCGGCTTGCTTGCGCTCCGAAAGCACCCAACTGCCCAATCCACGCAACTCTACACGGCGGCCTGCAGCCAAAGCTTCGGTGAGCACCTGAAAAAAATGGCGCACGACCCAGTCTGCCTCAGGCGGTGACAGTTCAGTTAATGGCACTAATGCCTGAATGACCTCTTTGCGATTCATGACAAGGGCTGTCCAATTCCAACCATACACTCCTCTTCAAAGGGAGGATAACATGACTCAAAACGATTGGACGAACTGGTTACAAACTGAACTGGCAGATTTGGCTCAAAAATTAGGACAGCAGGGCTTCCATTCGACACTTCTGCGCCGATTGGACCAGGAGCATCGCGGATTTCACAATCAATGGCAACGCTTCCAGAAGGAACTGGATCGAATTGCCAATGGAACGCAGAACCATCCAGACGGTTACCACTGGTTCAGCGAATGGCAAACGGCCAAAAAATCCTTGTTGCTGTACACCAACAGCCATCGCGCCAAGCTCTTAGGCAGCACCCCTCCGTTACTTGCCGAAAGCGCCTGATATTAGCACTCATACCAATAGACTGCTAATTCTCTTTTTCCCAAACTAAAAAAATCCTAAAAAATCTTAGCGCATCGCACTAATATTTTATATGCGCATTTTGTTTCAAAAACGTTTAAATAGCTGAATTAATTATATTTGTTCTATATCGTCACAAAACTGATTTTGACTTGATTTCTCAAGACGTTGAACCTATAATTAGCAGGCGAGCGAATCGAGCGCTAAATGCGCCACGCCATTACGTCTAGGAGAATCATCATGACTATTAAACCTCTCTATGACCGCATTCTTGTTAAACGCTTAAGTGCACAAGAAGAAGTACGCGGTGGGATCATCATCCCTGACACCGCCAAAGAGAAGCCGATGGAAGCTGAAGTGATCGCTGTTGGCGCTGGGAAGCGCAACGAAAAAGGCGAACTGCAAGCATTAACCGTTAAAGCCGGTGATCGTATCCTGATCGGCAAATATGCCGGCACGGAAATCAAACTGAACGACATCGAACACCTGATCCTGCGCGAAGACGAAGTCCTCGCTATCGTTGAATAATTGCGGATAAAGGAGATTTAATCCAATGGCAAAAGATGCAAAGTTACTCAATTTCGGCGACGAAGCCCGCCAAGGCCTGCTCCGCGGCGTCAACAAATTGGCTGATGCGGTTCAAGTTACGCTGGGCCCCAAAGGCCGTAACGTTTTAATTGAAAAGAAATTTGGTTCACCCACGATCACCAAAGACGGTGTAACCGTTGCCAAAGAAATCCACCTGGAAGACAAGTTGGAAAATCTGGGCGCACAACTGGTAAAAGAAGTTGCCAGCAAAACCTCCGACACCGCCGGAGACGGAACCACCACCGCTACCGTTTTGGCACGCGCCATCTACCGCGCTGGTACCAAAGCCGTTGCTGCTGGTCACGGCCCCATGGCACTCAAACGTGGTATTGATCGCGCAGTAGAAGAAGTCATCAAGCACATTGATGCTTCTGCACGCCCGGTTGAAGGCGACGCAATCGCCCAAGTCGGAACGATTTCCGCCAACAACGACCCCTCCATCGGCCGCATTATTGCCGAAGCCATGGAAAAAGTCGGTAAAGATGGCGTCATCACCGTTGAAGAAGCCAAAGGCCTCGAAACGGAACTGGAAGTTGTGGAAGGCATGCAGTTTGACCGCGGCTACCTCAGCCCCTACTTCATCACTGACCCTGAGCGCATGATCTGCTCTTTCGAAAACCCGTTCATCCTGTTGTTCGAAAAGAAAGTTTCCAACATGCGCGACTTGCTGCCGGTTCTCGAGCAAGTTGTTAAACACGGTCGCCCTTTGCTGATCATTGCTGAAGACGTTGACGGCGAAGCCCTGGCTACCCTGGTAGTCAACAAGCTGCGTGGCACCTTGAACGTTGCCGCTGTTAAAGCTCCTGGCTTTGGCGATCGTCGCAAAGCGATGCTGGAAGACATTGCAATCCTGACGGGTGGCCGTTTGATCTCCGAAGATCTCGGCATCAAATTGGAAAATGTAACCCTTGACGACTTGGGCAGCGCGAAAACGGTAACCATCGACAAAGACAACACCACCATCATCAATGGTGCTGGCTCTTCTGCCGACATCCAAGCTCGGGTCAAACAAATCCGCGCTCAGATTGAAACCACCACTTCTGATTACGATCGTGAAAAACTGCAAGAGCGTTTGGCCAAACTGGTCGGCGGCGTTGCCGTAATCAAAGTAGGCGCTGCAACCGAAACGGAAATGAAAGAGAAAAAAGCTCGGGTTGAGGATGCCATGCACGCAACCAAAGCTGCCGTTGAAGAAGGCATCGTTGCAGGTGGTGGCACCACTTTCCTGCGCGCCAAGAGCAAAGTTGCCAGCTTGACCGATGCAGATCCGGATATCAACCAAGGCATTAAAATTGTCCTGGATGCCCTGGAAGAGCCGCTGCGTCAAATTTCGGCAAACTGCGGCCTGGAAGGCGCAATCATCGTCAACCGCGTTATGGACGGTGAAGGTTCCTTTGGCTACAACGCAGCCACCAACGTTTTTGAAGACCTGATGAAAGCTGGCGTCATTGATCCTGCCAAGGTTGTGAAGCACGCATTGATGAATGCTGCTTCCGTATCCAGCATGATGTTGACCACCCAAGCCACCATCACGGAAATTGAAAGCGAAGATCCGATGCCTAAAGGCGGCGGAATGGGCGACATGGGCGGCATGATGTAATTTGGCCCCCAGCCAATCCAATCAAAGGGCCCCGAGATTCGGGGCCCTTTTCTTTTGCTTGCGCACCCCTTAAGCGTTTGCTAGCGTGAGCGCGGGAGGTTGAATGGATTACGCACACCAGATTGCAGAAACTTTGTTAGATCTAAACGCCGTGATTGTCCGGCCAGACCATCCATTCCGCTGGGCTTCGGGCTTGCTTTCGCCGATCTACTGCGATAACCGAATCCTGATTAGCAGCGTGGAAGGCCGCGCCTTGGTGCAAAAGGCTTTCCAGGAAAAAATGAAAGCGCTGAATTGGCAGCCCAACGTAATCGCAGGAACAGCTACTGCAGGCATCCCCCATGCTGCCTGGTTGGCTTGGTTACTGGAATTGCCCATGGTTTACGTGCGGTCCGCCGAAAAAAAACACGGACAAGGCAAGCGGATTGAGGGCCAGCTCCCCATCGAAGCACGAGCCGTTATTGTTGAGGACCTTATCTCAACAGGTGGCAGTTCGCTCAGTACCTTGGAGGCCTTGCTAGCAGAAAACGCTCAGGTCCTGGGGATTTTGGCGATATTTGAATACGGTCTGCCAAAGGCGCAACAAGCCTTTGCCCAGGCACACATCGCCTACGCAAGCTTGACTAACCTCGCCGTCCTGGCAGAAACCCTTGCTAATCGTGGGGCACTGACCGGAGACCAGCGCGCTGCCCTAGAAAATTGGCGCCAGGATCCTGTGGCTTGGTCTGAAAAAAGAGAAAGCGCCCGCTAATACGGGCGCTTTGGTTATTCCTATTGGGAAATTAGGCCACAGATTTACGGATTTTGTTCGCTTGAATGCAAGCGGTACAAACCCAAGCTCGCTTTACCCCGCCTTTAGGTCCGGCTAAGCGAACTTTTTGAAGGTTGGGGAACCAACGCTTAATTGATACGTTGTGGGCGTGGGAAACCTTGTGACCTTTTTGGTAGCCTTTTCCACAAACTTCACATTTTTTAGCCATGACGATTCCTTCTCATCAGTTTTGAGCCCATTTTTGGCCCAGACACGCGAATGCTGATCCTAACAAAAACAAGCCCATTTTCCAAGGCTTTTTCGTTTACTTATACAGATTGCAATGAAATTCCCAACTTCGCCTGAACCTGGTCCACAACGGATGTGGCCGAATCACCACAGAGCAGTAAACGCTGGGGCTTATCTTCAACTGAAAAATGCAAATAGACGAGACCCGGCATCGCATCTGGAATGCTGTATCCTTGCCATTCCGGTTTTTTCTTCTGCTTTTCAAGCCAGGAACCAAAACCAGTTAGATCCAAACTGAGTTCTTGATAGGCTTCCGCCCAATCACAATCCAAGGCACGTAGGCGCGCCAGAACAAAATCCTTTTCCAAAAAGCCCAAGAGGTTACCCGCTTTGGGACCACTGTCCCGATCCAGAAAAAGTCGGTACAGGGCCAAAAAGGCTTTGGGCTGAGCCAAGGGCAACAGGCGCGTGACTTCATACAACGCACTCTGGATAGATTCCTCATCCCAGGCAGTTTCCTCGAGCTTCTCGGCCAGCGATTGAACAAAGGCACGTTGGGCCTGACTGAGTTCCGCGGCCCGTTCCGGAACTTCGCGCTGCAGAACAACGCGTTCCTCATCCAATGCGTAATTTTCCAGCCAAAACTGAGCCGCATGGATTCGGCGTAGCAAATGCTCTCGCTCGGCATCGGTCAAGGGCGAACCTTTTCGTTTTTCAATTTCAGCCCACAAATCCAAATGAGAGAGCTGGACTAAGGTGGTTAGGACCTGGAAATTCTCGTTGTAACCCGAAAAGCCCCACGGATCGCTCAAACCAATAATGCGCTGTTCCTCCTCATTGCCTTCGCCCGCATGGACCTTGGAATGGAAGCGGTCGTATTCATTAAAGAGTTTGGTGATGTTCTTTTCATCCGGTTCAAAGTTGACGGGTCGCTGGGGTTTGGGCCGAATCATCAAAAAACGCAAAAGGTCCTGAGGCAGGAAGTCGCACATTTCGCGAGCTGAAGCACCCAATCCTTTGGAGCTACTCATCTTTGCGCCACCGACCAGGAAAAATTCATAGGGAATATTTAATGGCGGGTTTAAGCCGAATACTTCGCGCAGGATCTTCTCGGAAACGTCACGCGATCCTCCTCGTGTGGAGTGGTCCTTTCCGGCACCTTCAATCGTCACCGGAAATTCGGCCCATTTGGCCACCCATTCCAGCTTCCAGGGCAACTTCCCTTTCCCGTCAAAGGGTGAAACTTTCCCTTCGTAGCCGCAACCTTCCGCCCACTTGACCAAGTCTCTGCGACAGCGATAACTGACTTCTTTACCATCGTAGGCAAACACCTCGGTCGTACCAATGCGCCCGCATTGCTCGCAAATCGTTTGAAACGGGAACCAGGATTCAGGCCGAACCGAATTACTAACTTCAAAATAAATGCGCCGCACATCTGCAGCATGACTCAAAATCCGATCAATGGCTGAATTAAACCGACCCGAACGATACACATCACGCATGCGATAGATTTCCGGATGGACTTCCAAATCCTTAAATACATCAAAAAATTCGCTGATGTAATGTTCAGCCATATCACCCGCCGACGAACCGGGCGGTGGCGGGGCCGAAAACAAAGGTTTGCCCAAATGTTCGCGGTAGATCTCACCCATTCCGGCCGGAATTTCATCCACGGGATCATAGTCATCCACCCCGTACAGGTAACGAACCGGCACCTTCTTTTCTTTGAGCACTTGAAAAACTGCATCGTGGATCAAAACACCGCGCAACGCACCCACATGGACGCGGCCGGAAGGTGTTTTCGAATCATTGATCGTCTGTTCACCTTGAATGTGTTCCAGTATTTCATCTGCCCAAAACATAGGGGGCCTCCTTCAACAAAGCCTATACTATACCTCAGGGCGAAGCTTTCTCGGGATGCGAAGATGCGAGACAAACCAGACAAAAGGCCGCGCCGCGGCGCACAGAGCAATCCACACAACCGATTTGAAGCCACTGAATCCGTTCCTGTTGAAGATGCTTGGTGGTGGCAGGACGACCCGTCGCCTATTGAGACTCAGGCCACGCCCATTCAAGCCAAATCGGCCATTTCGTATAACCAATCGCCCGACATCCCTTTTGATCGTTCCATCAATCCTTATCTCGGTTGTGAGCACGGCTGCATTTATTGCTACGCACGGCCTAGCCATGCATATTGGGGCCTGAGCACAGGCACCGATTTTGAGTCAAAAATCTTTGTCAAGTCCAATATTTCCAGCATTCTTGAACAAGAACTGCGCAGACCCAGCTACCAACCAGCCACCATTGCCTTAGGCTCTAATACCGATGCCTTTCAACCGCTTGATCGCAAATTTGGCTTATCCCGACAAATCCTGGCCACCTTGTTAAAAGCAAAACATCCCGTCGCTATGGTCACCAAGTCGGCCCTTATCCTTCGCGATTTAGACCTGCTCTCAGAACTGGCCAAACAAGACTTGGTAAGTGTATTTGTCTCCATCACCACCTTGGACGAAAACCTTGCGCGTGTGATGGAACCGCGCGCTGCCGCCCCACAAATGCGCTTACGTGTATTGCACAGCTTGGTCGAAGCAGGTGTGCCCTGTGGGGTCATGGTCGCGCCTATCATCCCCGCACTTAACGATTCCGAACTGGAAAAAATCCTGGAGGCCGTTGCCGACTTG
The DNA here is from genome assembly GCA_020637335.1 of Acidobacteriota bacterium. GTDB lineage: Bacteria > Acidobacteriota > Holophagae > Acanthopleuribacterales > Acanthopleuribacteraceae > JACJWC01. The sequence continues at coordinate 157,724 of JACJWC010000009.1, forward strand.
GGTGCCACATATGCCGGCTATGTTTATCTGCGATTGCCCCACGAACTAAAATCCCTTTTTGAAGAGTGGCTGGAAACCCATTTCCCCCAACGCAAAAACCACGTTCTTTCGCTCATTCGCCAATCGCGGGATGGTCAACTCAACCAAAGTGATTTCGGAGAACGCATGAAGGGCGTTGGCCCTTTTGCCGATTTGTTGCGCAACCGCTTTCAACTCGCCTGCCGCCGCTTGCATCTCAACAAACGCAACTGGCAACTGCGCACTGACCTCTTCATTCGCCCAGAAAAGGATGATGGCCAGCTCTCGCTGTTTTAACTAATTTCGCCAAAAGACGCGCGCATATTTAGCGAATTCCACAATAAGCCAAGAACCCGAACACCACGACTTGGTTGTAATTTGTTTATTTCGAACTACTTACGGCCATATTGAATTTGGTTCAATGCTTGCTAGGTGCTCTGCGAGGAGGTTGTCATGGGTATTTTCTCGCGTATCGGTGAAATCATTAATGCCAACATCAACACGATGCTGGACAAGGCAGAGGACCCCGTCAAAATGGTTCGCCTCATGATCCATGAAATGGAAGACACCTTAATGGAAATCAAATCTTCGGCGGCGGAAGTGATTGCCGATCAAATTCGGCTTCAGAAACAAGTCAAGGCCGAAGAGGCACGCGCTGAAGATTGGGAGATGAAAGCTGGCCTGGCCTTGGAAAAAGATCGGGAAGATTTGGCGCGCGAGGCACTGGAACAAAAAGTCCTCTGTGTCCAAAAAAAGCAGGTTCTGGAAGAGCGACTCAAACAAGTGGAGGAAACGGCCCACAACTACCGCGAAGATATCTCCCGCTTGGAAGAAAAGCTGCGCAACGCTATCAAGAAGTACCAAAACCTGGAAGAAGAAAAACGACGCGCGATGAACCGGCGCAAGGTTGAAGAAGGCATTTACCGTCTGAACACGCAAAGCATAGACCGTTTGGATGGTTTTGAACGTCGAATCCAGGTCATGGAGGCAGAGACCAGCTTAATCAATACCACCGAGAGCCTAGACCAAAAATTCCAAGAACTTGAACAGGAAGGCGCGGTAGAAGCCGAACTCGCAAAGCTAAAATCCAAGAAAACGACCAAACAAACCAAGAAGTGAGGGTCTTGTGATACTCGGTACCGTTATCGGGATTGGCGCCATTTGTTTAGTGCCGATCCTGGCCATTGGCATTTTGATTTTCAAGCTATTAAAATCATCTCCAGGGGGCAGAAGACATGAATGATTTTTGGGCGTTTATGGCGACTGCAGGGGTCCCCATTTCAATCGTTGCGATGTTTTTCACCTACCGGTTGATTAAAACGCATCTCAGCAATCGGACACCGCAATCCGTAAATTCAACCCCCACTAATGAACGAGAAGTCCAAGAATTAACCATGCGCGCTGAAGATTTATCCAGGCGCCTGGCCAATCTGGAGGAGATCCTTTCAGACCTCCGCCAACGTTAATCCGGAAAAACATGGTCCTCGATAAAGTTGGGGAAATCCAATTGCAAAAGGCGATTGCGGTCTAATGCCCAGAGCAAAAGGACCGTGGCAAAGCTCCCACTAGGCAGAGAAAAGGAAAGTTGAGTTTCCTTTTCATCAGACTGAAGGGTAAAGTCTCCCGGCCAGACCCAAATGGGGCGCCGTGCACCTCTACCTTTTTTGCGCCACGACTCAAAAGATTTTTCGCTGAGACCGTTTTGCTGAAGGAAGTCTTGCTCGAGGTTGTGTTTGGGATACTGAGATTTGGTGCCAAAAATTGGACCCGTAGGGGAAATCTCTCCGGCCTGAAAGCGCTGCATGAGGAGTTCGAAGTCATCATCTGAAAATGTTTTTTTGCTGTGCACATGGCGCCACAAATCGCCGGGCTCAGGTTGCGCTTGATTACGCTCATACCGCCACAACACAAAGGCGTTAAACAGACTGGCCTGAATTTGCGAGATGACAAAAGGCGTCCATTTGCGACGTCGGGCGATCATATCCCCAACTTGATTAAGGCCAGGCATGTTGCGCTGCGCCCCAAATAGATTGAGAAAGGGCCCTTCAAATCGTTCCGCTGATAAACAACCTTGAATCCGAATCGAAAAATGGTTTTCCCGAATATGACCAATAGAGAGGCTATGGGGATGGCGCGCCGCTTTTAGCAGACGAAAGCCTTCGCCTTGAATGGATTCAGGAACCGTGGTGCTGGGCCAGGAAAGCCATTGACAGGCATGCGCTTGTGCATCCTTTAGACCGGCATGCTTGATTTGATCGAGCGGCACGCCAATTTGCACCGAAACTGCGCGTTTCAGGTCCGCCGTCGAAATTGATTCCTTTTCGAAGTAGCCAAAGCAATGTTCACCTTGACCTTCTGGCTCGAAAAAAAGAATTTCCCGAACGGAAAAACTGTGTGGCGTTTGTTGGAAAGAAACCATGGGTGGACCTCAAAGAAGAGTCTGAAGGAAGCGGAGCCCTTCAGGTGCAGGGTCATTAAGTTGTTGCCGCCACGTAATATCCGCAGCTATTTGCAGCTTGAGTTGGTCGACATCGGGAAAACGCTGTTCGGGTCTATGGAAATCCGAAAAGATCAGGGCAACCCGCTTATCATACAAATCGATTTCGTGATTGATCAGATGAGATTCGACCTGGATCCCAGAGCCTTCAAAAGTTGGCCGTTGGCCAACATTGGTGATGGCGGAGTAAAAATTCCCATCGACAAGAAGCCAGCTGGCATAGACGCCAAATCTTGGAAAACATTCGTGGCTGCTTTGCAGGTTCGCGGTGGGAAAGCCCAGCCTGCGGCCTATTCGATAATTTGAGCCAACCTGACCAATGCGAAAAACTGGACGGCCCAACATGGCCGCAGCTTCGCGCACGTGGCCTAACTCAATCTCTTTGCGGATGCGGGAGCTGGAGATAATTTGACCGTGATCGTGAACCTTTTCAGCCAGATCAAATAATGCGTAGCCATAATGATTCTGCCAGGCGCGCAAATCGTCTACGCCTCCGGCCCGATTGAGACCGAAGCGAAAGGCTTGCCCCACACTGAGCATACGAATGGAAACCGAAGCCGTAAGCAGATCCATGAAAGCGCGGGGTTCCAGTTGGGCAAGCTCACGCGTGAATGGCAAGTTGATCATGATTTGGATCCCATGATGTGCCAACAAGGCCTGTTTTTCTTCCAGGGTTTGGATCAATCGCGGAGCAGAACCGGGCGCCAAAATTTTGCGTGGGTGCGGATCAAAACTCAAGACGGCCGGGATCCATTGATGGCCCTGAGCCAGCTCTAACACCTGATGAATAACGGACTGGTGGCCCAAGTGAACCCCATCAAAATTGCCAATCAGGAGTGCCAGCGGTTGCCCCTTGAGCTGGTCAAGGTTGTTAACTATTTCCATAAAATCCAAACCAAGCCGTGCAGGACGGCACAGGCGCATAGACCCGCCAACCAATCATCTGCCATTACGCCCCAGCCTGCTTTTAAATGGCCAGCCTTGCGAATGAGGCCCGGCTTCCAGATATCAAAAACACGGAACAAACAAAAGCCCGCCAAAGCCACACGCCAATCCAAGGGAACAAAGGCAAAAGTCAGCAATTGGCCGGCGACCTCATCAATCGTTATAAAACCTGGATCGTGACGAGCGGAATGCTGCTCAACATAGGTAGAGCTCCATACACCTAATCCACTCGACACCAAAAAGGCCAGCAAAAGCGGCCAACCCGTGGAGTGGGGCAGAAGGAAATACACCGCAACAACAGTTAATGCGGAGGTCACCGTTCCGGGCGCCTTTGGCGCATAACCACTCCACAAGCCTGTCGCCAATCCGTACATTAAGACCCGAAACATTTCGGCAATTCCCTCCAAAATCAGCACATTCTAACAAATCCAGAACATGCGCGCGGCAAAGCGTTAGGGGCAGAGCTCAAAAAAAAACCCGCACAAGGCGGGTTTTCATAAAGGAGGCGTTCTTTGGAATCCTTAGAGGTTAGAAATCGTCTTCTTCCTCTTCATCCACATCATCTTGTCCGTTTTCATCGTCAACGGACACATCGCTGATCGTGATCTTGCGCGAAAGCGAGAGGTTTAAAAACTCGTGAAGCAGTTTCTCTGCGCTTTCAGGTTTGAGCTTTTTGACGATGGCGATCTCGTCAGCCAAACGTTTGCGGATCTGATCATACATGCGCTTTTCTTCAAAGGTGGCTTTGGTTTTTTGAATAAGCGAGTGGATGGTTGCCACTACGATACCCATATCATTAAAGTCACCGGTTTGCCGAAGTACCTCAAACTTGGATTTGCGATTTTTGTGATGCAATTTCGTTAGTTTGAGATCCGGAGTAAACGTTTCAAGTGCGGACTGCAACTCGATGGGCGTCAAAAGCCCACGTACGCCTACGCGCCCAACATTCCGTTCAGGAATACTGATCTTGGTTTTGCCATCAGAGGATACTAAATCATAAAAAGAAATGGAGCGGCCCATAATTTCTTTATTGGCCTTCGTTTCTACCTTGAACACGCCTCCTTTAGGATAAAACACGTGGTCGCCAGGAAGGAACATAGTCACCTCGCCAATCCTAAAGTCCTGACCATTCTAACCGATAAGTGGCCTTTTGACAACGGGTACCCGCGCGCAAACCAACCCCAGAGCCCATCTCGCAGCTGGCAAGCGGCCCAATTTCAGGCACTTAAATTTTTTTAACTCAGCTTAATCGATCGACTAAATCTCTAGTAATGGTTAACATTCGGCGCCCATCTTTTTCCTGAACCATATAAGAACCGTCTGGATCAAATTCCAATCCCCGCGTTATTCGCTTAAATAGGCTTCGCAAGGCACGGGCGCCAATGCGGTGCTGTTCGAAGGCACGATCGGCCAGTAACTGCAATGCTTCCCGCGTAATCTGCAACTCGATTCCGAGCGATTTGAAGTAACGTTGCGCTTCGCGGTAAATCGAGTCGGGCGGCTCCAAAAAGATGCGCATCAGACCTGCGGGTGTCAATTCATTCAGCACAATGATTTCATCAAATCGACCCAGGAACTGGGGGGTCATGCCGTATTCAAACATATCCTCGTAACGAACGTATTGGCTCAGACTGAAATGCTCCTTCTCTTCCATCTCGCGCTGGTCGGAAATCACGTATTCCTGGACCAATTTATCTTTGTGTTCGCCGCTGGCTACCCGCCGATACACCATGTCGTAAAGTCCTTCGAATGCGCCGCCACAAATGAACAAAATCCGACTCGTATCAATGGAAACCTTGAGTTCCTCAAGCTGGCCGCCCGATTTGCGGACCAGAGGTAGCTCAATCACTTCGCCTTCAATCAAAGTCAGAAGGGCTTCCTGGGCCAAAATTCCTCTTGAATTGCTGGAATCCCCCACTTTGGAACGGATCTTATCGACTTCGTCAATAAACACAACGCCGTGTTCCATCAACATCTTAAAGACATCTGGATTTGGCTCGTCGCCCATAATTTGGAGCGCGTTTTGGTGAAGTCGTTCGATAATCACGGAGGTTTCCGGTTTCACACTATCGCCCGTCGCCACAACATTGGCATTTAACCGGATGGTGTTTGTAAAACGCGCCATACGCGGATCATTGCGAAACAAGTTTTCGATTGCCCGCATGATGGTGGTTTTTCCGGTACCACTGTTGCCAATCAGGAGAATGTTCCCAACCTTGATGCCCTTCAAATGTTTGTATAAAGAAACACAAATTTGTTCAAGGGCCATGGTCTGGTCGATGACAGTCTGGCTTAAACCCTCATATAGAGCTTTAGGGTTGGCAATATGCTCAACGTCTGCGGCAAGCGATGACTTTGTCATGGGAGCTGATTGTGCGACCCATCGCAAAACGGGTGGCCCTTGGTATGCTTGCACCCACACAAGTAAACCGTTTCGCTGGATTCCGCCTCAAACAGGACTGGCAAGATATTGGTCCCTTTATGAGCACCATCGCAATACGGTTGTTTGGCGCTTCTACCGCAAGCACACCACGCATATTTTTTGCCCGCCTCAATTGTTACCGCATAGGGTTCCTTTTGGGCTATTTGAACTTGAGACATAATGAACTCCTGTAATTAATTCCAAAATTATCATGCCGGCGCTGGACCCGCAACCGATCCCATCATCAGGGCGGTGCCTTGACAGGGTTTAACCAATCTTTTAGATTTCATGGATTCTGCGGGAGAATGCATGGCTATTCTCGATCCAAGCAGCTCTCTTCAACAAGGTGGTTCAATATGATGCAAGTACAATTAAAGGATGGCAGCGTCCGGGAGCTACCCGAAAACGCCTCCGCCATGGAACTCGCAAAACAAATTTCGGGCTCCCTGGCCCGTCAAGCATGTGCGGCACGAATTAACGGCGAGCTCAAGGATATGACCACCACCTTGACACCGGGCGCCCAAGTAGAAATTTTAACTTTTAACGATGAAGAAGGACGCGATGTCTTTTGGCACTCCTCCGCACACATCCTGGCTCAAGCCGTCAAACGCGTTTTCCCCGATGCAAAACCGACCATCGGGCCTCCTATCGAAAATGGCTTTTTTTATGACTTTGCAGATTTGACGGTGACCGAAGAGGATTTTGAGAAACTCGAAGCCGAAATCCAGAAGATTGTTCAAGCCGATTTCAAACCTGTTCGCCTGGAATACGAGACCACAGACCAGGCATTAGCTGTTTTTGGCGACAATCCCTTTAAGAAAGAAATCATCGAAAAGCTGGAGGAAGGCCTCAGCGCCTACCAGCAGGGCGAGTTTGTCGATCTGTGCCGCGGCCCGCACCTGCCAAACACCAAAATGGTAGAAGGTTTTAAAATCCTGAAAACCTCCGGGGCCTATTGGCGCGGTGACGCTAAGAACCCACAATTGACCCGGATTTATGCCATTTCCTTTCCCGATCGTAAACAGTTACGCGCCTACCTGCACCAACTGGAAGAGGCCAAAAAACGCGATCACCGCATCCTGGGCCGCAAACTCGACCTGTTTTCCTTCCAAAAAGAAGGACCCGGCATGCCCTTTATTCACCCCAAAGGTATGGTGATTTGGAATGCATTGTTGGACTTCTGGCGCAGCCTACATCGCGAGGATGACTACGTCGAAATCAAAACACCGGCCATGCTGAGCTGCGAGCTGTGGAAAACTTCGGGCCACTGGGACAACTACCGCGAGAATATGTACACCAGCGAAATCGAGGAAAAAGTTTTCGCAATCAAACCGATGAACTGCCCGGGCGGCATGTTGTTTTATAAAGAAAACCAATTTTCCTATCGCGACCTGCCGCGGCGGGTAGCGGAGGTAGGAAACGTTCACCGTCACGAAATGAGTGGCGCCCTGTCCGGAATGTTTCGTGTGCGTTCCTTCCATCAGGACGATGCGCATATCTTCATGAAACCAGCAGACATCAAAAACGAAATTCTCGGTGTATTGCGCTTGGCCGACAAAATTTACAGCCAGTTTGATCTGCCCTACCACCTGGAACTCTCAACCCGACCGGAAAAATCGATCGGTGCCGATGAGGACTGGGAACTCACGACTGAAGGTCTGCGGGCTGCGCTAATCGAATCGGGCCGCGAGTTTAAGGTCAATGAAGGCGATGGTGCCTTTTATGGACCCAAAATCGATTTCCACATTCGCGATGCGATTGGACGTACCTGGCAATGTGGGACCATTCAGCTGGACATGAGTCTGCCTATGCGTTTTGAACTCGAATACATTGCAGAAGACGGAAAGCCCAAACGGCCCATCATGTTACATCGCGCTCTGTTTGGTTCCATTGAGCGCTTTTTTGGCATTTTAGTCGAGCATTATGCCGGCAAGTTCCCCCTGTGGTTATCACCGGTACAAATTCGTTTGTTGCCCGTTGCCGAACGTCACCACGATTTCGCAGCGCAATTGGGGAAAACGCTAAAAGCCGCAGGACTCCGCGCAGAAGTGGACTTGAGCAACGAATCCGTGAACAAAAAAGTCCGTAACGCCCAGGTTGATCAAGTCAATTACATCCTGGTTTTGGGCGACAAGGAAATGGAGGAGAACAGCTATATGGTTCGGACGCGCGACAATCAAGTCCATCCCAACATTGGCTGGGACCAACTCGTTTTATGCCTAACGGAGGAGTCGTCATCCCGCGCCTCAAACAGCCTCTTGAAGTAGGCGTTCCCAAGCATTAAACTGAAAAAGACGATGGGAGAACAAGCTTATGCTGACACCCAAAGCACTTATTTTCAGTCTTAAAACCAAAAATTTGGATAGTTTGGTCGGTTTTTACCGAAACTTGATCGGACGTCCCAGTGCGTCAAAAGACGGCGAGTGGGCTCAATTCGAAATGGGTCCCTACAAATTGGTCATTTGGCGCACAGAGGACCCCTACCACAACACTTTGCCCAGCCTCCAGCTGTGCTTCCAAGTTGACGATTTGGATGCGATTCACCGGTGGATCCACGCCTACAGTGCGCCGTCACCCATTATGGAAAGCAGCATCGGCCGGGAATGCATGGTGCTGGACCCCGATGATAATCCGATCATTATTTACCAGGCCTCAGACCCGCAAACATCTGGCGAAACGTGAGCCAAAACAACGGTTAAAAACTTGTCTTCTCCACCAAAAACGGCGATAGTGGAAGCCTGCTTTGCGATTGAATCTCAAGGAGGCCATGCATGCGTTTTCTCGCCTTGCTCTGCGTTGGCGCAGTTTTATGGGGCCAAACCACATTTCAGGAACAAGCTCAACGCTTGATGAATATTCAGTCCTACCTACTGGATTTACGACCTGCAACAGCGCCTGAAATCGTCGACCATTTCCAAATTGAGGCGATTTTGGATCTGTACCCACAGCCGGATGTCAATGCTCGAATCGGGAACAAGGAGGAAGCCTTGGACCCACCGAGTTGGGTACCTAAGTTGAGGTTTCGGGGCTTCTTCCGCAATGGTTTGATGATTGGTGGTGCCTGGGCGCCCGGTATTGATTTCCAGGATTACCGCGCTGAGTTTATTGCCCTGGAGCTGGGCTATCGCCGCGTTTTCCAGAGTTGGACTACCAGTGTGCGGGCCAGCTACAGCGATGGTGAGATTGAGGGCGCAATCACCGATCCAGACTTTGAAGACCTTTTCCAGTACAAAAACAGCGGCCTAGACATCAGTGTTGGTCATTATTTCGGCCGAGCCCATGTGTATGGCTTTGTCGGCTGGAATGAAACCGATAACCAACTGGACATCGCTCTGGACGGCGTGCATCTCGAAGGTGACGACGGCACCTATTATGGCGGTTTGGGCGTTCAAATCCCGTGGAACCGTTGGCGCTTCAACCTGGAGCAAAACGCAACCGACACCTACCTGCGAAATTTGATTCTCAGTGCCAGCTACCGCTTCGGGAGGAAACCATGATGCGCCTGACCCTACTTTTATTATTAGGTTTGGCGGTTGCCTGCTCCAAAACGGACACCTTGGGCGACGAACCCCCACGAGAAGTCGCCATTAGCGGTCAGCCTACCTATGAGAATGGTGTTGGTGAACTGCTCAAACTCAAATGCGGTTATTGCCACGTTGTTCCCGCTTCTGACCTGAGTCCGGATAACATCGTAACGGACCTGGATTTAAACCAGTACGAGACGCGTCTGGCAGGAACTCAAGTCGTGCGCGGAGCTGATAGCATTGGGCGCTGGATCAAAGAAGGCATTCTGGATCACGGTGTAAATGCTTTCTACAACAGTGCCGATGCACGCCAAATGCCGCTCGACTATGGGACACCGCTCACCCAGGCCGAAAAGGATGCGCTGGTAGCCTGGAGTGCGGTCGGCTCGCCCAAAAATTCGGCCGTGGATCCCACTGGCGACAAAAACAATGGCGCCGGACCCTACTTTACCTATTGCGTGCAATGCCACGATCAAGGCCAGGGCACATTCTACGGCGAGCAGTATTATGGCGCGCCCATCCGACGCGCTTCTATCACGACGGCCAAGGTAAAAAGCATGTGGTTATATCGGGTCTCTCAATTGGACCCGGCGCCCAATGGCTATAGCCTGCAGCCGCTGGATGACCAAACGGCTGCAGACATTAAAGCCTTTATGCTCGACCTCAGTTTGCTGGAGGATTAAGGGTTGCGACCATCACCGCTTTGATGGTGTGCATACGATTCTCCGCTTGCTGGAACACAAGGGACATCGGACCCTCAAAAATTTCCTCAGTCACTTCACAGATATTGGGGAATTGTTGCGAGAGTTCGGTGTCCTGATTGTGAAAGGCCGGCAAACAATGCAAGAAGGTGCAATTGGGGTTTCCGGTTTGGTCAAACATGGCGCGATTGACTTGGTAAGGTGATAGCAGCGCAATGCGTTCGCCAAGAATGGCTTCTTCGCCCATGGAGGCCCAAACGTCCGTGTAGATGACATCTGCACCTTTAACCCCTTCGGCGACCGAGTCGGTGAGCCGAATCGATGCACCCGTCTCCTTCGCAAAACCCAAAGCCATTTCGTGGATTTTGGGGTCGGGGAACAAGCTTTTCGGAGCAACAATTCGAAAATCCATACCCATTTTGGCAGCACCGATCATCAAGCTGTTGGCCATGTTATTGCGCCCATCACCACAGTAGGCAAAAACGATACCTTTGAGCCGACCAAACTGTTCGCGAACGGTTTGGAAATCGGCCAGGATTTGGGTTGGGTGAAACGTATCCGTGAGACCGTTCCAAACCGGAACGCCTGCAAATTCTGCCAATGTCTCTACCGTTTGGTGTTTGAATCCGCGGAACTGGATACCGTCGAACATGCGGCCCAAAACCCGAGCCGTGTCGGCCACCGTTTCCTTTTTCCCAATCTGAATATCGTTTTTACCCAGATATTCGGGATGTGCACCTTCATCGTAACAGGCCACGACGAAGGCACAGCGCGTGCGGGTAGAAGGCTTTTCAAAAATCAATGCGATATTCTTATTGGCCAAGTATTTATGGTAAACACCTGCCTTTTTTTCCGCTTTGAGCCGATCGGCCAGATCCAAGAGATAAAGAATTTCTTGCGGACTAAAATCCGCCAATTTGAGTAGGTGACGACCTTTTAACTGAATCGACATAACGTTCCTTTAAGAGAGAATAAGCCCCATGAGGGCCGTTTACATACCCATGATGTGGTAACCGGCATCGACATGAATGGTCTCACCGGTAATACCAGACGCCAGGTCTGAGAGCAGGAATGCACTGGCCTTGGCGACCTCTTCTTGATTGATGTTGCGGCGCAGGGGCGCTGTTTGCACCACGTGATCGAGAATGGGCGAAAATCCACCAATCCCTGCAGCAGCCAACGTTCGGATGGGACCCGGCGATACGATATTGACCCGAATCTGGTTGGGGCCGAGTTCGGATGCCAGGTATTTGGCTGCCATTTCGAGCGAGGCTTTGGCAACGCCCATGACGTTGTAATTTTGGAAGACCCGTTCGCCACCTAAATAACTCATACAGATGATACTGCCACCATGGGCTTCCATCAGAGGCTTGGCGTAGTGACTCAAAATGACAAGTGAGAAACTGGAAACATCGTGTGCCAGCCCAAATCCAGCGCGACTGGTTTCGTGGAAGGCCCCTTTTAAATCTTCCTTGTTGGCGAAAGCAATCGAATGGACCAGGCCATCCAAGCTACCCCAATCTTTTTGCAAGGTCGCAAAAAGCGCAGAAACTTCTTCTTCCTGGCTGACATCGCAGGGCAAGAGCAAAATGGGCAGATCGCCGACCAATTTCTCTGCATTAGATCGCAGGCGTTCATTTTGGTAGGTGATGCAAACCTGAGCGCCCTGATCCAAACAGTATTTGGCAATAGCCCAAGCGATCGAGCGATGGTTGGCAACGCCTGTCACCAGAATCTTTTTTCCGTTCAGCATAGTGGTATTTCCTTCCAAATCAATAAATCAGGGAAGCGTGGACCAAATCGTTGCCCAGCTTCTCGCGCCCCTTCAAGAAACTCAGTTCAATTAAAAAAGCGAAGCCAACCAATTCAGCACCTAGTTCGCGCACCAGTTGACCGGTCGCCTTGGCCGTTCCGCCCGTAGCAATGACATCGTCCACAATCAGAACCCGATCCGGGTGGCGCACCGCATCCTGGTGGATCTCCAACTGATCGACGCCATATTCCAATTCGTACGACACAGAGTTGGTGCGGAACGGCAACTTGCCCGGTTTGCGCACGGGTACAAATCCAGCGCCTAATTCAAGCGCCAATGCCGGCCCAAACATAAAACCGCGTGATTCAATGCCAACCACGTGGTTGATTGCCATTTTGCGAAAGGGTTCAGCCATAGTCTGAATAGCCAAGCGCATGCCTTGCGGATTCGCTAAAAGCGGGGTTATGTCTTTAAACAGGATGCCGGGTTTGGGGAAATCGGGAATGTCCCGAATCATATTCTTAAGAACGTCCAATTAAAACTCCTCCCCTATCGAAGTATCTGAAAAGCTACGGCAGTCGGAGAATCTTCAACTACCTCAACCCGGCACTCGTCTACGCAAGACCCGGGCGGTCCTTTTTTAACGCGTTGCAGAAAGGCCATGGCTTGCGACTCTTCGCCTTGCACAAAAAGTTGCACGCTTCCATCTTGTTCATTTCGGACCCAACCCTGGACACCACATGCAGATGCGGCCCGTTGACAGTACCAACGAAACCCAACACCTTGCACTCGGCCCAACACTGAGACCCGCCATGCCATGAAGGCCTCCCTCCAGCAAAAACCATGGGCATTCTACCTGAATTTAACGGACAGCTAAAAGCTTCCTGGGCCAAAATGCGCCGATTCGCCTAAAATGTGTTTTTCGCGGAGCACCCATGCCAAATACTGAACCAAGCTTCATAGTTTTAATCCTTTGTTACAACGAAAAAGACCATATCGCCGATTTACTGCAGGCCGTTGCCCAAAGAACACCCCATTTTTTGGTTGTCGATGACGGTTCTAACGATGGTACCGCAGACATCTTGCGCGACTTGGGCGTACCAACCCTTTTCCAACACAAAAACGGTGGTAAGGGACAAGCCATCCGGACCGGGCTCGGGTGGGTCTTGGCACAACATTATGACTATGTCATTTTTATGGACGGCGATGGCCAGCACGACCCGGAGGATTTACCGACTTTCATGGCCGCCATGGTCGAAGGCTATGATTTCATCTGCGGGAATCGCATGACCGATACTAGCGGCATGCCACGCAAGCGCAGAATCACCAATCAGATGGGCAGCTGGGCGTTATCGCGCATCATCAACGCCACTATTCCCGACACCATGGTCGGGTACCGGGCACTAAAATGCGATTTACTGCGCCGTTTCCCCCTCATCTCCAAAGGATTTACCATCGAAACTGAAATTTTGTTGCGCAGCTTCGAGTACCCGATTCGTTTTATCAATGTTCCGGTGAAAACGATTTACCATCACCATGGCGAGAACAAATACCAAGGTGTACGCGACTCCTGGGGCATTTTCTTTTTCTGTGGCGGACTCGAAGCCAATGAAGGCCAATGGCGCAAACAAAAACCAGCAGCCGTCACGGCCCAACACTTGGACAAGTTGCTCGGAACGGGCCCGAAATTGGCCTGAATGATTGACCCCAGCCGAGAAGCCTGTTAATGATGGAGCCATTTTTTTGGCAGCCCCGCCAAAAGGGAGCACGTTATGAGCACGGAAATCACTCGAGACACGGTTCGCCATTACGCAAAATTGGCCCAACTCTCCTTTGAAGAACATGAGCTGGACACCTTTGTTTCACAGTTCAGCGCCATCTTGAACTATGTCGAAAAAATATCTGAATTGGACTTGAGCGGTATTGAAGCTACAGCCCAGGTGTTTCCTTGGGATACACCCTTTCGGGAAGATGAAATCGCCCCCCGTTTCGATCAGGATAAAGCATTGATCAACGCACCGGACGCCGAATCCGGTCATTTTCTGGTCCCCAAAGTAATCGATGTAAAGGGCTAGGAGATAAGCATGTTATCAACGTTAGGTTCGATCCGCGAAAAACTGGGCTCAGGCGAAATATCCAGTGAAGAGTTGGTACAAAATTGCCTGAACACGATCCAAGGCCAGGACGAAAAAATCGGTGCATTTTTGCAGGTACATGGGGAAAAAGCCCTTGAATCGGCACGTGAAATCGATCGACGGCGGCAGCAAGGTGAGGCAATGGGAGCGTTGGCAGGGATCCCCATCGCCATCAAAGACAACATCAATATCGAAGGTTTCCACACCACCTGTGCCAGTCGCATGTTGGAAAACTTCATCTCGCCTTACGACGCCACTGTCATTCAGAAACTCAAGGCAGCCGGCGCCATCTTTTTGGGCAAAACCAATATGGATGAATTTGCAATGGGTTCATCCACTGAGCACTCCGCTTTGCGGAAAACCGTAAACCCGTGTGCGCCCAGCTGTGTGCCCGGCGGAAGTAGCGGCGGCAGCACGGCCGCAGTCGCAGCCGGAATGGCCCCGTTGGCTTTAGGCAGCTCAACAGGCGGTTCTATCCGTCAACCCGCCGCTTTTTGTGGCGTTGTTGGACTCAAGCCGACTTATGGCCGCGTGTCGCGTTATGGCTTGGTCGCGTTTGGTTCCAGTCTGGACCAAATCGGTCCCATTGCCAGCGACGTCCCCGGCTGTGCGGAACTCCTTCAGGTCATTGCCGGACATGACCCCTTCGATTCCACCTCCGCCCCAAACCCCGTTGAGGACTTTTCCGCATGGCTTGGCCAACCCTTGAAGGGCTTGAGGATCGGACTGGTAAGCGAATTCGAGACGGAAGGGCTCCAGCCGGAAATTCAAGCAGCACTGACCCGCGCCACCGCTTTTTTGAAAGCGCAGGGCGCCGAGTGTGTCACGATTCAGTTGCCGCACACGGAATACGCCATCCCGACCTATTACCTGATCGCCACAGCTGAGGCCAGCTCCAACCTGGCCCGATTTGATGGCGTCCGTTACACCAAGCGCGCAGAAGGGATCCGCAACTTACAAGAGATGTACACCCAAAGCCGTAACCAAGGCTTCGGCATGGAAGTGAAACGCCGCATTCTTTTGGGCACCTACTGTCTGTCCTCAGGTTATTACGAAGGGTATTATCTGAATGCCCAGCGGGTCCGTACCAAAATCATTGAGGACTATCAACAGGCCTTCCAAAAGTGCGACCTGATTCTGGCACCGACCACCCCCACCAGTGCATTTGAAATCGGTGAAAAGACCCAGGATCCCGTTGCGATGTACCTTAGCGACATTTTCACCGTTCCAGCGAACCTGGCGGGTATTCCTGCCATTTCCTTTCCGTCCGGGAAGGATCAGAAGAACCGGCCCATCGGGTTACAACTCATGGCCCCATTCTTCGGCGAAGCCAAAATGTTGGGCGTAGCAGACCACCTGCACCGTCACTTTGCAGCCCCAAGTTAAACGCCCGGCCAACCCAGATAGAGCAGAACTTGGCGGGCATGATCAAGTGCCTGTTGATACACCGCGCGTTTAAACCAAACAGGATTATCGAGCGCCTGATCAAACGGCACCCAGGCCAAGGCGCGAAATTCCTTGTCTTTGGCTCTTTTTAGATCAGGCTTACGGCCTTTTTTAGGCGTCACCAGGAAATACTGCTGGCTTTGTCCGACATAAGGTTCAAATTTTTTGGCTAGGGAAATCGGAAATTGATAGGTCAATTGAAAAGGGAAACGGTACAACACTTCAAAGTCTTTTAATCCGGTTTCTTCGAGCACCTCACGGCGTAATCCCTGCTCGGCATCCTCGCCTGGATCGAGTCCGCCCTGTGGCCACTGCCAGGCGCCATGCCAATCGATTCGTTCCCCCAGTAATAGCCGCGTTTCACCTTTTTTCTGTTTCACAATCAAGGCCGCCACATTGGGTCGAAGCGGTCCATCTGCCTGACAAAGCGGCTCATTGGGGTCCTGATAGGCCATCTGCATCCTCCTAAATCTCATTGACAGCTTCTCACAAATTTGGGATGTTTAAGTGTCAATTTTTTGACTTTCCTATGGCTGAAATACTTGTCGTCGATGACGATCCCACCATTGCTGAACTGCTGCAAGCCCTCATGGAACGCCAAGGGCATCAGGTCGAAATGCGGACCGATGCATTGGATGCGCTGGACCTGGTCAAGACCCGCAATTTCGATCTGGTCCTGACCGATTTGATGATGCCCATGGTCTCCGGCCTTGAAATCGCACAGGAGGTCCTGAGCCGCGATGCAGATACCTTGGTCCTGATGGTAACGGGCCATGCCAGCCTGGAAACAGCCCTGAGCGCTATCCGGCTTGGCGTTTATGATTACATTTTGAAACCGTTTAAATTGGACGAGGTCGAGCACGCAGTCGATCGCGCCCTCGAAAACAAAACGCTTAAATCTGAAAACCGCGCCTTGCGCCACCAGTTGGCCCAGCAGGAAGGGCGCTGGGAATTGGTCGGAAAAAGCAATGCGATGGAAGATATTAAGGCGCGCATTCTGCGGGCTGCGCCTGCACCTTCGACCGTTTTGATCAGCGGAGAGAGTGGTACAGGCAAGGAACTGGCAGCGCGTGCCATCCACCAATACAGCTCTCGCGGAAACCGGCCCTTCATTTGGGTCAACTGCGGCGCCATCCCCGAAAATCTGTTAGAAAGTGAATTGTTTGGCCACAAGAAAGGGGCATTCACCGACGCCAGTTCAGATCGAATTGGTCACTTTGCTCAAGCGCATGGTGGGACGTTGTTCCTCGACGAAATCGGCTTATTGCCCTTGCCTTTACAGGTGAAACTGCTGCGGGTTTTGCAGGAACGGGAAATTCGACCCCTTGGCAGTAATCAGACCCAAAAAGTGGATGTACGCATCGTGGCCGCAACCAACGCCGATTTATGGCAAATGGTCCAAAAAGGGGCGTTTCGGGAAGACTTGTATTATCGACTAAAGGTCATTTCGCTGGTCATGCCGCCCTTGCGTGACCGCCTGGATGATCTGCCCCTTTTGGTCCATCACTTCCTGAACAAACACGCCAAAATTCTCGGATTACCGTTTAAACCATTCAGTCGTTCAGCCCTAACCGCCATGCAGAATTACGATTGGCCAGGCAATGTTCGCGAATTGGAGAATGTGGTCGAAAGTTGTTTGGCCATGTCTGTTGGCAACGCAGCGATTGAAGCCAGCGAATTACCCAGCCAAATGGTTGCCCATCCCAAAGCCCATACCGTTGTTGTGGGTGATGCCATTTGGGACCTAAACCAGGCCTTAAGTGAATTTGAGAAAACCATGATTCTGCGCGCCCTCAAAGAAACCCATGGCGTTAAAGCAAAGGCTGCGGAATTACTGCAGGTCAAGAGAACCACGTTGGTGGAAAAACTCAAGCGCTACCCTGAGATTTCTGCGCAATTCAAATGAAACCCATTGGCACCTATTTGACCCAAGCCGCTGCGGCCGGAATGCGCGAGGCCATCCAAGAAGCGGATGGTGCTGAACTCTTTGTGGTTTTTCGTCGCACTTCCAGCCAGGAACTTTTTGATGAGATGCATATTTTGGCCCGCGGTAACGATGCAGCCGTGCCGGCCTTGGTCAGTCGCGTGCACTGGGGCGACCTCACCGTTCATAACCACCCATCTGGCGTGCTCAAACCGTCGCAAGCCGACCTGAACGTGGCCTCGGTTATGGGCGAACTCGGCGTCGGCTCGATGATCGTGGACAATTCGGTCAGCCATGGCTACATGGTGGTTGAGCCGAGCACCGAACCCCAAGTTCAAGCCGTTGAGAGCGATTCGGTTCTCGATTTATTCGCCAGCGACGGTGCCCTTGCTAAGAACCTGGACACTTTTGAATTGCGGCCCGGTCAACGCGATATGGCCGAGGCCGTCCTCAAGAGCCTCAACGAGGGAACCCACCTCGTTGTGGAAGCTGGCACGGGCACGGGTAAAAGCCTTGCTTACCTGATACCCGCCCTGCTTTGGACCCGCGCCAATCGCAAACGCATTGTCATCGCCACCAAAACCATTGCCCTCCAGGAACAGCTCCTGTTTAAAGACATCCCGCTGGCACGAAAGTTAATCGAAAATGCACCCCATGCGGCGCTGATCAAAGGTCGTTCCAATTATGTCTGTCTGCGAAAATTAGAAGATGTGACTACCGTTCAGATGCACTTATGGGACGACCAGGAAACGCAAGCGTTGCAAGAAGTTCAGGATATCGCCCAATGGGTTCAGGAAACGGGCGGCGGCGATAAAGCCCAACTGCCCTTTCTGCCCTCTTACCCCGCATGGGAAAAAGTTCAGTCCGAATCGGACATGTGTTTGGGCAGTCGCTGTCCCCATTTTCAGCGCTCGCCGTTTTTCGTTTCGCGGCGCGAATCGGCACGATCCGGCATTTTAGTCGTTAATCAAGCATTGCTTTTTAGTGATTTGGCCGTTCGTTTAAGTTCAGGCAACTACAACGCCGCTGCGGTTATGCCACCCTACGATGCCATCATCCTGGACGAAGCCCATTCCATGGAAGACATCGCCACCGCCCATTTTGGCTCGAGCCTCGCCTCGGTGGGTTTGCGCATCATGATTGGGCGTTTGATGACGACCAAAGGGACAGGTGGTTTGTTGTTGAGGATCGCCCAGTTCTGCCTGAAAAAGAACCGTCTTGACTTGGTGGAACATCTGGAAACCGAGCGTTTTCCCCTTTTCCGCGAGACTCGTGATCAGATTTTAGCCATCCTGGAACAAATGGCGTTTGAATTACATGAAGCGCTTAATCCAGCCCAGGAAAAGGAGACCGTCCTGTGGTTGCACGAGGCATTGCTGGAGGGCCAAGCCCTGCAACAGGCGCGGATTACCGCCAAAAACCTGTTTGCTGAGTCAGTTAAACTCATGAATTGCCTTAAAGGGATTCGCACCCGGCTGGGCCAGTGGCCCGAAGATAAGGAACCGCCTGAACTCGAGGGCATGCGCATCGAATTGGACGCGCGCTACCAGCGACTAGATCAGGCCTTTTCTGCTTTAAAAAATTTTGCGCTTAAAACAGACGGTAACCAGATTCCCTGGTTGGCCTTAAAAATCTGGAAAGGCCAGAAGTTTGAATTTGAATATAACGTCTCGCCCTTGGATGTCAGCGAAGCGTTAAAAAAAGCCCTGTTTGAACCGTTTCGCAGTGTGATCATGACCTCGGCCACGCTCAATCTTGGTGACGATTTTGCCTTTTTTAGAGGTCGGGTCGGCCTGGACACCGTTGAGCGCAGCATGGAACTCAAAACAGTTGAATCGCCTTTCAACTACCCTAAGCAAGCTGCCCTAAGCATTCCCAAATCCCACCTTTTGGAGTGGCGCGAAAAAGGTTTTACCCAAAGCCTGGCCGACTTGATCTGCAAGGTCCATCCCCAATTGCCGGGCGGGAGCCTGGTTTTGTTTACCTCCTACGGCATGCTCAATGCCGTCGCGCGCCTTTTGGAGCCCGAACTGGCACGTCAGGGCACACCTCTCCTGATTCAAGGCAGTCATCAACGCCGCATTCTGATTGAGCGGCTCAAGGAAACCCATGGTGTCTTGTTGGGCACGGACAGTTTTTGGGAAGGGGTCGATTTGGCCGGACCTGCATTGTGCAAACTCTTTATTGCAAAATTGCCATTCCCGCAAATGAAAGAACCCATCTTTGAAGCGCGAAGCCACGCCCTTGATGCCCAGAAAAAAAGCAGTTTCAGGCACCTTTCACTGCCTTTGGCCCAATTGAAATTCAAGCAAGGGGTGGGTCGCCTGATTCGCAGTAAATCGGACCGCGGCATTATTGTGGTGACCGATACTCGAATCCTCGATAAAGCCTATGGGCGCGACTTTCTCAAGGTCATTCCCAATATCCCCGTGGTAGATTTTGAGGCGTTATGGCACAACCTATAGAAGCACCCAACAAAAATGCCGCCGCATCCCTGACCATTCACTTAGCGGGGCGGTACTGGGCGTTCCTGTCTGTTTTCCCTCTGTTCCTTTTCGGCTTTGTGGTGTTTTTTGGGGCGGCCTTTTTTGCGGTTTCCTTAGTCATGGGCGAACCGTTGGACGCTTTTGACATTATTCTGGCACCTTTTGCTACTGCTGCCCTGTGTCTGGGCCTTTTGTTGGGCACCACCTTGTGGATATTGCGCTGGCATGGCCGGCGCAGTTTGGAGATTTTGGAAACAGGAATGCTGTATACACAAGGCAAACGCGAGCCCGTATTTGTGCGTTGGACGGACCTGAATGCCGTTGAATTGCGCTATGCCAAACCCAATATCATTCATTGCACTTTGAAAACACCATTCTGGGAGTTTTCATTTTCCAATTTAGACCTTAACCTGGTGAGACGCGTGCCGTTTTCCCAGGTCTTTGAAGAAGGTTTTCGCGTGGACCGCGTGCGTCAATTCCTGTTTCTACTCAAAAAAATGGCCCCGCAACTCGAATGGCGTTTGGGCACCAGCTTTCAGTCCCGATACCAAATTTTCTATCCGCCCTACGATCTGGAGCGATTGGTTTAATGAAAAAACACGATTTCCACAATTTCTCGGTTGGGCAGGCGCTGGCCCGATTGGACGAACTTTTAAAATCAGCTGAGGGTCCCCAAGAAATTTGGCTTGAGAATCAGGTTGTAAAACTCAACTTGCTCAAACATTTAACCCAGTTAGGGGTACCACATGAAACGGAAAAACAACAGCATCGCTACCGCATCCTGATTCAAGCATTAACCCCAACCCAAGTGGATTCAACGCCCAAAAAGGTCAATTTCCCGAGTGAAAAAGGCTTTTGGCTTTTAATTGCCCAGGATCAGATTGGGAACCGCGATCCAGAATTGGGGCGAAGCTGCCTTCAGGCCGCCTTGTCGGGTGTCCGGCCTCACGAGTTTGTTGGTGTTTTCCTGGTGCACCGTGGCGTGCGCCTGCTAAGTCCGGAATTTGACACCAAAATAACTGGAACCATTCAAAAGTGGGACCTGCCTACCTTTGCTTGTCAACGATCCTTGGCCTTTTTCGGCATTGAGCACCCGGGCTGGGTCCAGGCAGCCAGCTTTGAATCGTTTAGCCAAGCCACTTCGTTGCGCGATTGGATTTGGATCTGAGTACGCCGCTGGAAGTTTTAACAACTCCACGTTATATTGTGGCTGAAATTAGGCGATTCTTTCGCGGAGGTAGCATGAACGCATTACACGAACGCATCAAAAACATGGTCCAATCAGAACCGCTTTTCCTCTTTATGAAAGGCAACCCCACCTTTCCGCGCTGCGGTTTTTCCAATCAGGTGGTACAAATCCTGAAAAGTTACAAGGTCCCATTCGGTCATTTCGACATCCTCTCTGACGAAGACATGCGCCAGGGTGTCAAGGAGTTCGGCGATTGGCCCACGTTCCCTCAGCTTTACATTTTGGGCGATTTGTATGGGGGGTGCGACATTGTGCGCGAAGCATACCAATCGGGTGAACTGTTGGAAGCGCTTCAAGAAGCCTTGCCCAATCACCCAATCGAAATTCCCAAACCGCCCGGCAAAGTTCAGCATATCGGGCCCGCTCAGGCCAAAATCATGCTGGAAGAAAATCAAGCCCTCTTCCTGGATGTCCGAACCCCGGAGGAACGCGCCTGTGCCTCCATTCCCGGTTTTGAACTACTGGACCAGAAAATGGCCCAATCCGTACTCGATCACGGTGACAAGGATAAACCCATTGTTTTTTTATGTCATTACGGTGGGCGGTCAGCACAAGCTGCCGATTATTTTGCCCAGCAAGGATTTCAGAAGGTATTTAACGTTGCCGGCGGGATCGACGAATGGTCGAAAAGCGTGGATTCAAGCATTCCGCGCTACTAATTTGCTAAACCAAAAAGTTCTAAAGCCTTGCATTATTCTTTCCGATGCGCTAAATATGGGAAGAGCACTATCTGCATCCGTTGGAGGTTCAACACATGAAAAAGGCGATCATCCTATTGCTTGCAAGCGGGTTAATTTGGGCAGCAGAGTCCGAACAAACCGTGATTGGCCAGCGCTCCTTTGAAAAACAGGGGAACGTTTGGGTCCAAACAAACCTGCCTGATCAATACACAATTGCCCCTGATCACAGTGCGACTTACATGGATGCGACCTGGAACAGCTGGTTTGAAGCGGGAAATTCAGAGATCAAAATGATCCTGGAACTGGGTCCCAATGTCGTTTTTACCCAGGGCGAATCCGTGTACCGCGTGCGTTCAGCAGAAACAAAAGCAGCGTCCATTCAAAGCCCCAATGGCAATCCTTTATTTGGCACAAATCCAGCCTTTTCTGGATTAACCCAAGCGGGTGCCGTTTTGGTCGATATCAACATGGCCAATGACGACACCTCTCAGGACGCAAAGAAATAAAAGCCCATATCCAGCTTTTTAGGCCGGCTTACGCCGGCTTTTTTTTGCGTGAAATCTGGGTAAAAAAGGGGTAAACCTTCATTAATACCCTATTTGGGCCTGCTTGCATCCCACGTTAAGATGTAATAAGAAATAAAAAAACAAATCCATCCATTTTGGAGGGCATGCCCATGAAGAGCCCCAGTCCTAAAATTTTGGTCGTGGAAGATGAACCCAAAATTCTGACCGGTATCGTGGATGCCCTGGAATTGCAGGGTTTTGAGGTCGTCAGCACGACCCGTGGCGACGAAGCGCTTACATTGGCCTTGATCCAGAACCCCGACTTGGTGGTCCTAGACATCATGCTGCCCAAACTGAGCGGTTTGGATGTTTGCCAGAATCTGCGCAAAAGCGGGGTTAAAGCCCCGATCATTTTCCTGACCGCAAAGGGCGGTGAAAGCGATCGCGTCGCCGGACTCGAACTCGGCGCTGACGATTACATGACCAAGCCCTTTTCGATTAAGGAACTTATTGCCCGCATCAATGCCCACCTGCGTCGCCGCAATATCGATGCGTTGGAAGCAATGGCACCTGCCACCACCAATACAGGCTTACAGAAGATCAAGTTTCTCACTGTAGATTTCGACGCGCGTGCCTGCTGGCTCCACGACGAGCCCTTACATCTCTCTGAAAAAGAATTCTCCATCCTCAAAATTCTGGTGGAGAATCTGGGCAAAGTGGTTAGCCGATACACACTGTTGAAAGAGGTCTGGGGTTATACCAATTTAGATCTGGAGACTCGAACCGTCGATGTCACGATTGGCAAATTGCGCCAAAAAATTGAAAAGGATGTCACCAATCCTGAGATTATTAAAACCAAACGAGGGAGCGGATATATCATCGAAGGTCCTTATTGATGCGTTGGCGAATCATTTGGACATTTTCAGCCTATTTCCTGATCATCATTATCCCGACCTCCATCCTGTTATATCAGGGATACAACGCCATCCAACTGCAGCGTAAACAGCTCGAAATCAGCCTTTTTAGCGATTTGGAGCGTATCCGCGGGCAAATCTTCTCGGATCTGAATACTCAATG
Source organism: Acidobacteriota bacterium (assembly GCA_020637335.1). Taxonomy (GTDB): domain Bacteria; phylum Acidobacteriota; class Holophagae; order Acanthopleuribacterales; family Acanthopleuribacteraceae; genus JACJWC01. The sequence continues at coordinate 181,087 of JACJWC010000009.1, forward strand.
GGGCGCTTTTCGCGAACAAGAGCGGGTCCGATCTTTTTACGATTTTCAACCCATCACCCCAGCACCTGCAGACAACCCCATCATTAGTAAAGGCCGTGTCCATCTGCGCTCGCCGCTGCAATTTAAACCCCACCACTTCACTGAGGCAATCCGCGCCATGGCGCCTGAGCAATTGGAGGGTGACGCCCTCACAAGCCCCGAGGCCGGGGCATTTGGCCGCATCTTTGAGAATTGCCTGGTTGGATTCTTTGAATACGACCCGCAAACCGAAGATATTTCGACGCCTTACGCCAATGAAGCCTATCCGCTTTCAGTCCGCCAGGACCGCAGTTACTTTGATCAGTTTCTGCAACAGGTGGTCATCCCAAACTTGCGCGACACCACAAATCTGATAACCAATCAGTTTGATGCCCGCAGCATTTTGCTGCACATCAAAACCCGCCGTATCCAAAAGTTTGAAGAGCCGCGTTCCATCATTGAAGAAATGATGGATGAGAATGGCATGAGTCCCAACACCCAGGCGTTCCTGCCCAAAAGCGACCTGGTCGAGATCAGTTACTACGATTACACCTTCAATAACCTGGAGATCAACGACACCCATTTTGTAGTTGGGTTCAGGTTGGTTTTAATGGGTGACCGAATTTTATTTCAGGGATTTGTGATTTCTACCTTCCTCTTCCTGCAGGAAGCGCAATCCTACCTGGAACAATTCCAACCCGACTATGGCAATATCCTCATCACCCAGGCACCGCCCGGCAGCCAAAGCATTTTTGAGCCGTTCACCAACCTCTCCATCACCTTTAAACCCCATGAGGACCAAAAATTACTGGCCGGCTATTATGCTGAACGCAACCGTTTCTGGTTTACTGTTGTGTTCCTGTTTATGGCCCTGAGCGCCTCCATGATCCACATGGCCCGCCTGATCCTTGCCGAAAACGAATTAATCACCAAAAAGAAGGATTTTGTTTCCGCAGTCACCCATGAACTTAAAGCGCCCCTGACCAGCATTCGCATGTATGCCGAAATGCTCGAAGAAGGCTGGGCACGCGGTAAGGAAAAGCTTTATTACCACTACATCCATTCTGAGACCAACCGCTTGACCCGGCTCGTGCAAAATATTTTGGATTTTGCGCGAATCGAACGCGGAGAATTCAACCTGATCAAGAAAAACGTCAACTTTGCTGAGCTCGTCGAAGAGACGGTGGAGTCCTGGCGCTTTTGGATGGAGGAGAACGGTATGAACCTGATCTTTCATGCCGAGGCAAAGCCACTGATCAAAGCGGACCCTGACTCTTTGAAACAGGTCATTTACAACCTGTGCGACAACGCTATTAAGTATGGCAAGGGCGTTGAAGACCCGACGTTGACGTTTTCACTCCACGAAAATGAAAAAGAAGCCATCCTGGTGATTTACGACAATGGTCCCGGCATCCCCAAAGAAGATGAACCCAAAATCTTTCAGCGCTTTTTCAGATGTGGCAACGAACTCACACGCGAACAAACAGGTACCGGTTTGGGCCTAGCCCTGGTCAAGGAAATCATCGAACAAAATGGCGGCCGCGTTCGTCTTCACCCAACCTTAAAGCTGGAAGGATTTGCACTGGAATTCACGTTTGATCGGGTTTGAACGGAGCCGACAGGTAGGCATGATTGGCCCAACCAAAACGCCAGGGAAGATCGCGCGCCTTGGATATGCCTATCCGTGGGCCAACAGCGATGGGCGGCTCAGATTCCCGTTGTTCCAGCCAAATGCCCGATTGAGGGGCAAGCGGTTGCCCATTCACGTCGCGATTCAAGGCCAGCGCTTGGCAGAGTTTGCCTGGTCCATTGGTGAGATTTTGGGCTGGGCCGGGGATAGGGCGGTTCGTGCGCAACCAGGATTCACCTCGAACCGGGGCAGCCGCGCGCAGCGGGACCGCGGCGCCGACGCCTTCTGATTCCGTAACGAAGTTCATGCAGAAATGACAGCCGTAAATAAAATAAATATACAAACAACCCGGTGGCCCAAATAGGACTTCATTTCGTTTGGTCTTGCCTACATAGGCGTGGCAGGCCGGATCGTCTTGCCGATACGCCTCCGTTTCGATAATGGCCAACTGGATGCGCTGACCTTCCCGCACCAAACACAGCTGGCAACCAATCAAATCTTCAGCCACTTGACAGGTATTGCGCTCAAAAAAGTCGGGCTGGAGAATCACTGGGTCTTGCCCGGTAAAACGTATCCAAGCGATTGGAGCAGGGCGCGCTGCTCATCGCTCATTTCATCAGCTTGTTGGCCCGATACCTGGCGATCCGCATAGGCACTCAGCACGGAAAACAGTTGGTCGCGCCGCTCCACCTGGTTGGCTTGTTGGTTATTTTGCTCGCGCGCATCTTCACTCAAGTGAAATAACTCAGCATGAAATTCGCCGTGGTTACGCGCCTGAACCAATTTCCATTCCCCTTGGCGAAACCCCAATAAACGCGGATCCTCGCTCGGAATGTGAGGACCCCAAAAAAAACTTTCCATAATCAAGGGCGATTGGATGGCTGAGCGCAACGGATGGCCCTGCCATCCAGCGGGCTGGGGCAGGTCTTGGATCTCCAGAAGGAGGGGGGCTATGTCAATAATGCTCAACGGTTTATCGCGATTGGAGAGCGGCACATTGATTAAAAGCGGCACACGAACCGCTTCTTCATACAGGGTGTCCGCGTGTAACAACCCCCCGTGCTCGCCAAATTCATCGCCATGGTCCGAAGTAAGTGCGGTGACCCAATCGCCTTGCAAGGATTGAAGAAGATCGCCGATGATCTGGTCCGAATAGCGAACTTCGCCGTCATACAGGCTGCGCAAATGGTCAAATTGCTCTGGGGACGGACCTTTTAACTCCAGGTCAAGCAGGGCCTGTGTGAGCCCTAACCCGTCTGGATCCGAGAGATTTTCGTGGGGGAAATAAGGACAATGGACCTCATACGTATGCCAAAACACAAAGAAGCGTGCTCCCGGGTTGGCAGCTAGCAGGCCTTTAAGTTTTTGCGCATTGGCAGCGAGAACACTGGCTTTGGCCGGATCGCCTGAGGCTATCTCAGGTGGATACTCCAAGAAGAGATCAAAGCCCTGGTCCAAACCAAAACGGGCAGACACGTAATTGCCTTCGGTCAAACCAATTGTTACAAATCCCAATTGGCGCAGTTGATCCGCCAGGGAAGTCAAACCGGACTTAACCTTTTGATCGGGCAAACGCACACCGTGTTCGGCCGGATAGGCGCTAAACAACAGCGAAGCGTGGGCGGGCAAGGTCCATGGGGCGGTTGTATAGACTTGGTCAAACTGGGTCCCCGACTGGAAATAGGTTTTTAAATTCGGCATTTTATCAATGGCATCTGCACGCAATGTATCCACAGAGACCAAGAGCGAGGATCGTTGCTTTGGGCAAGGTCTGGGCTTGCCAATCCAAATAGCGGCCGTGGGCAAAATCGAAAGGGTTTTCATCGGCGCTGGGCTAACCCAGACCAACATTTGCTGGGGTTGAATTTCCAATTTCTGACCATTGATCACCAAGCCCACTGGCTCGCTCTGTGGGTTGTAGAGAGGTAGCTGAAAGACCGATTTGGATCCGAGGTACCAGACGACGGGTTGAACCAATTCGACCCCAAAAAACAGTGTTTGACCTTGTGATAAACGAGCCATTTCCGGCAAAGGAACACCTTTGGGGCCACAGGACAGGTATAACAAGAACATCAAAAGAAAGAGACGTTTCACTGGAAGCCACCACTAATCTGGCGCATGGCTTCATAGGCTGCAACCCCAACGGCCATGGAAAGGTTGAGCGAGCGAATCGGGCCCGTCATCGGTAAGGTACATAAAGTGTTGGAATAGCGTTGCAATATATCAGCAGGAAGCCCTTTGGTTTCCTTACCAAATAAAAGGAAATCACCGCGCTGAAACTGGGCGTGGCAATAGGGGTTCCGTGTCTTAGTCGTGAAGGCAAAAACCTGACCACCGTTGCTTTCAACCAAGTTTAAGAAGTGTTGGAAATCTGGGAGCACCTGAAGCTTTAGATGGGGCCAATAATCCAAGCCCGCGCGTTTCAGGTACTTGTCGGCCAATGAAAAGCCCAAAGGCTCAATCAAGGTAAGGGTGGCTTCCAAGCCAACGCAAAGGCGACCGATGGTGCCTGTATTGCCCGGGATCTCCGGTTCGTGTAACACAATATTCAGAGAATTCTTAAAGTCAAACACAGCCGCTCCGCGGCAAATCATAGCTGATTTCAACAAGATCCAAAAACCAACTTGAAGAACACACCTGATTCGGAATAATTTGATAACAGGCGTTGTTAGCTCGATCAGGAGGTGGTGGGTGTTTGATTTTCAAGAAACCATTTTGCCCTTGGCGCCAAAACTGTACCGCTACTGCTATCGACTCACAATGAACGAACGCGATGCGGAAGATTTGGTGCAAGACACCTTGCTACGGGCGTTTGATAAATTTGAACAATTTCAGCAAGGAACCAGCCCTCTCGCTTGGTTATTTACGATTGGCCGCAGTATTTTTATTAACCAGTACCGCAAAAAACAACGCGAAGGCCAATCGTTAAGCTTTGAGGACATGGACCGCGATATCGATCGTTTCGAACCCCCAGCCCATTTCCCCGATAACCCAGAAGAATTTCTATTCCGCAACGTATTGGATACCGAGTTGAGGGATGCACTGTCCGCGCTCCCACTCCACTATCTTGAGGTTTTGCTGCTCGTCGACCTTGAAGAGATCAGTTACAAAGAGGCCAGTGAAATCCTCAATATTCCAAGTGGAACGGTGATGTCTCGCTTGCATCGCGCCCGAAAAACCCTGCAAGGCTCGCTTCTGGAACTGGCCCAGCGCAAGGGCATTGTTAAAACCAAAGTCCACCCCATTAAAGAGCGAAACGCCACTTCACGAGGGGAGGCACAAAATGGATAAACAATACTGGATTCAAATGTTAAATGCTTATGCAGATAACGAGCTATCCCCCGCTGATCGCCTCGCAGTGGAATCCTATCTCAACCAAAACCCAGAATGCCAAAAGGAATTGGATGACCTTACGGCACTTAAAAAGCGGTTGGGCGCGCACCGTCAAGCCGTTGTTTGCCCCGACCAAGTTTTGGCCCGAATCCAAACCCGCTTCGGAAACCGAAAAAAATCCCGCCTGCGCATTGGCTGGCTCGGATTTTATGGCGCTGTTGCCGCTGCGATTTTTTTGGCGTTTTGGTTACCCAGTTTCCTCGAGCCCGATTACAGCTTGATCAGCGCACAAAAAGAGGGAACCTTATTCTGCTACGGCTGTGAAGTCGCGGCCCGTGTCGGATTGGAGAAGGGCAAATTGTGCAAAGGTGGGCACCAACTCGGATTACTTGAAGAGAATGGCCGACTTTGGGAATTTGCAAGCGATGAAAAGGGCCTTCGTTACCAAAAGGACCTGAGTCTCTACAAACAATATGTCAAAGTTGATGGCCAATTTATCAAGAAGGAAGGGTTGGTCATTATTGACAACATCACGCCAACCGAGGGAAAGTTGGCCAATCTCGATGCGGCCATACTCCCGCTGCATGCCAGCAGACCCAAAAGGATTTAAGTATCGCTGTGCTATGATTCAGTCTTTTTATGAATAACGGGGACTTGGATTGGCTTGATTACCCTCATTCTTAGCGCATATTTCGGGATCCTAATTGTCCTGGCTGTTTATGGTGTTCATCGCATTTACATCACGCGATCCGCCTTGCAGGGCATGCGTCAACCTGTATCATCTGAAGCTCCGAAGGAATGGCCTTTTGTCACCATCCAACTGCCGCTCTTCAACGAGAAATTTGTGGTCGACCAACTGCTGGAAGCCGCTGCGGCCATTGACTATCCTAAAGAACGTTTAGAAATTCAAATTCTGGATGACTCCACGGACGAAACGCAGGCGATTATTCAACACAAATTGGCTCAATTTTCTGGCGATATCCCATTTGTTTATCGCCATCGCAGCATCCGAACCGGTTATAAGGCTGGCGCGCTTGCCGATGGCTTGGCCGATGCCAAGGGCGAATTTGTGGCCATCTTTGATGCAGATTTCCTTCCGCAACCCGAATTCCTAAAACAGGTCATGGGCGCTTTTCAGGACCCCCAAGTCGGCATGGTACAGACTCGCTGGGGCCATCTCAACCGCGACGAAAACGTATTGACCCAAGTGCAGGCACTCATGTTGGACGCCCATTTTGTGCTGGAACATGCCGGCAGATATCAACGCGGCTTCTTTTTTAACTTCAACGGAACAGCCGGGGTTTGGCGCAAAAGCGCGATTTTGGAGGCGGGTGGCTGGCAACACGACACGCTAACCGAAGATTTGGATTTGAGTTATCGGGCCCAATTATGTGGCTGGAAATTTGTTTTTTTGCCCCATGTCGTGTGCCCTGCCGAATTGCCCAGTAACATGCCGGCGTTTAAGAGCCAGCAGCACCGTTGGGCCAAGGGCTCCATTGAAGTAATGCTCAAATTGTTGCCGACCATCTGGCGCAGCAATGCAACGTGGGGTCAGAAATTAGAGGCCACCTTTCATCTCACCGGCAACATGGCTTATCTTTTAATGGTTGTGAACAGCTTGTTTTTTGTCATCCCATCGCTGTTTATTCGCGTTCAAACGGACTGGTACCATTTGCTGATATTGGACGCGCCCCTATTCGCCATGGCCAGCATCAGCTTCATTTATTTCTACATCACGGCACAGCGCCTGGTTGGCCAATCAACAGGCAAAGCACTTCGCCTTGTTCCTGCACTGATGGCCATTGGAATTGGACTAGGCGTCAACAATGCACGCGCCGTTCTGGAAGCGCTTTTTCGCAGAAGATCTGGTTTTATCCGCACGCCCAAGCAAGGGACTTCCCAGCCCAAATTGGCACTTGCCCACTATCGAGTTCACCCCAACCTATGGACCAGCCTCGAATGTGTTATGGCTCTGGCCTATGTTGCCGCTTTGGCATGGGCGATCCTCCACGGTTGGTGGGCCAGCATCCCCTTCCTCATGCTTTTTCTCAATGGATTCGGCGCTGTTGGCTGGGGCACTCTGCGTGCACAATGGGCGCCTAAAGCAACCTGATATGAATTAGTTGGTTGCAGGTTTTTGTGCGTGGTAGGTTGCCATGTGTTTGCCGATGTGTTGATACATCAGATCCTCTGGCCAAACCCCAAAAACCACTTTTACTTCCATCTCCTGGCCTTCGCGGTCCACTAAGTAGGTCGCTTCATTGCCCGGAATGGCCTTGAGGTACTGTGCCTGAAGCTCCGGGCTTTTTTCGGCGTAGCGATAGCCGTTAATGCCGACCAAGATGTCGCCCGCCTTAAACCCAGCGCGCTCGGCCGGACTGTCCTGCATAACCTTAATAATTATGGGGCCCTTCTCTCCATCGGTTTCGACATAAACGCCCAACCAGCCCTTATGCGACATTTTCTCGACCATTAAGTTGAGACAGGTCTGGGTATCAACAGAGCACTTACCCTCTTCTCCGGCCATTAACAATGACCCACACACCAGTAAGAAAAACAATTTCATGACGACTCCATGGGCAAGGTTACCCAACCATCTCAGACTTTAACTACGCACAGTCCACGACCATGTTTCAACGATTGGGCGGAGTGGCAACCCTCACTATAAAAAATTGACACATAAATATCAATTTTTACAAGACCCTTTCAGTCTCGATTGCCGAGCAGACCCTCAATCAAGTTTTTTTTGGAAAAGTCGCCCCAGGAGAACCAATACATAAAACGATCCTCCGGACCAAGCAAGGCCTGCACGATCTCGCGGACTTCACAGCCTTTTTGTCGCAGGGTTTCGGCTTCTCCACGCAAATTTTTCATGTAATCCAGTTTCCTTTGTATTGCGGCACGCCCCTGAGCGATCATGCCCCGATGCGAGCAGAACAGGGTCTCAAAATCCAAAGCCAAGACTTTTTGTAAGCTCTGCATTTCAAGCAAGGGATCCTCAATGGAACGCGTCACTTTGGGTCGTTCCGAGATATACAAATCCCCACTAAAAAGCCAACCTCGGTTTGGAAAAAAAAGGCATACTTGGTCATCTGAATGGCCCGGCGTTTCGACCGCCTGAATCGGCTCCAATCCCTCCGAATCGGGCTCAAAACATACGGGCTTGGCACCGGCATGGGGTTTGCCCCAGACCAAACGGCGGTAGAACGGAATTCTGAACCCCTTCTCGAGCGGATCTAGCGCTTTGGCATGGCACTGAACTTGGCAATCGTAACGTCTCTGAAGTAAGGGTGCATTACCACTGTGGTCCTCGTGGTGATGGGTAATCAACAACGTCCTGGGTCTTACCTCATCCATGAGGGTTCGGACCAAATGCCATTGGTTGGGCGGGCCTGTATCAATCATGCTTTGGCCCAGGCAGAACACATAACAGCTGGTATTCACACGATTCTTGAAGAATCGCCCAAACTTTATCGCGCGTAAATCTTCAAACTTGAAGTCATCAAGAATGGCCATGGCTCAGTAAACCACAGGCCAGGCCTCAACTGCCAGCGTTTATGAATAGTCATTCATTGTTTTCGATGCCGGCACAATTCCAACACAGTTGGATCGGCGGTTCGATTATTTCACCACACGATGAACAGGAGCGCACCACCTCCAAACTGGCCTGATCCCAAGCCTGAAGCAGAGTCAGGGCCTGGTGGATCCATCTATCCGGCACATACAGGTGCCACACAAAATGAGGAGTGGTTAAAAGCGTAACGGAGCGTTGCGTAACCCCGTCCAAAAAGGCAGGTACGGACTGACCGCGCAAGAAATCACAGGTGAGTTGGGCCTGGACCGGTTCCTCCAGGGTCAACAACAGAGAATAACCGGGTACTGAGCGCATTCAACACCAAGAAAGCTTGAAATCAAGGGATTTTCCGGCCATAAAAGGCACGATGCCATCCCATTCTTCAGGGACCATCCAGGCCTCGCGGCGCAGGCAAATTTTTTCTTCAACGGGTGGGCGATTGTAGAACTGTGATCCCAATCCCGAGGTAAAGGCTTCCAGGTGGTCCAAAATACCCCATTGGGCAAAACGCGTGGCCAGGAATTGCATGTGGGTAGGGGCATTAAAAATGCCGGCGCAGCCACAGGCGGATTCTTTGTCGGAACGCAGATGGGGCGCCGAATCGGTACCCGAAAAAAACTTGGCATCCCTTTGGGTAACCGCTTGGACTAGGGCGCGCCGATCCGATGGACGCTTGGCAACCGGCATACAGAAGTGATGGGGTTGAATTCGACTCCCAACCACATCTTGTAAGGTTAACTCAAGGTGATGGTCGGTAATAGTTGCTACGACCTGAGGACCAAGAGAACGCACACAGGTGACGGCAGCTTCTGTCGATACATGCTCCAAAACAATGCGCAGCTTTGGAAAATTGCGATGGATCAATACCAAATCATCCAGAAACTCAGCTTCAGCATCAAGAACAAAAGCAGCAGGCCGTTCACCATGTATGGACAAAACCATGTCTTCGGCTTGCAACGCCTCGTAAACGGGAAACAGTTGGCGAATCGAAGTTACCCCATCCTGCGAGTTGGTGGTAACGCCGCTGGGATATTGCTTTGCAGCTACTACACCCTGTTTTGCAGCCTCGCGAAATCGATCGGGTTCCGACCCTTCGACAATTTTGACGGTAGGCAGGATTTCAAAATCGGCACCCTGCGCACGCAGGAAGTCCAGATAGCGCTGACAGTCTGCTCCAGTCAATAGAGGAGGGCTTGTATTGGGCATGGCCAAAACCCGATTGGTACCGCCTGCCCGTGTTGCGCGAATCGCCACAGCTGTGCGCTCATCGTCGCGTAAATGCACATGGAAATCACTAGCGGCCTGAAGGGTCAATTCCATAAAAACTCCCTGAGATCATTTTAGCATTGGCTCGTCAGGCGTTTGACTCAGCGCATATTGCACGGCGCGATAAAGATCTTTTAAATGGTAGGGTTTATTGAGCACAAAAAGGCCGGGGTACTTATCGGATATGGCCATTAGTTCAGTGCTAAAGCCACTCACCAAAAGCGCCGGTTTCCCCGGATAAAGGCTTTTCAGCTTTTCAATCAGTTGGAGCCCAGTTCGATTGGGCATGGTTTGATCAGTGATAAGCAAATCAAAGGACGGGCTATCGGTGGCTTCAAAAAATTGCTCTGCTTTAATGGGGTCCTTAAAGGCCATCACTTCCAAGCCCATCTTTTCCAAGGCCATTTTTGAAAAATCGAGCACCATCTCCTCGTCATCTACTAGGACCACGGTTTTGCGGAACGGCAGTGCTTTATTGTCTTCCAGGTCCGGAGAACGCGGGACAGGTGCAGCGCATGCTGGAAATAAAATAAAAAAATCGGTCCCCTGGTTCAGCATGCTTTTTAGCCAGATATGACCATGATTACTCTGCACAATGCCATGCACGGTGGCCAACCCCAAGCCAGTGCCTTTGCCTTTCTCTTTGGTTGAGAAGAAAGGGTCAAAAATGCGCTCCTGGGTTTCTTGGGACATGCCAATGCCGGTATCGGAGATCTGGATAATCACGAATAGTTTTTCAGGTGGCAACCCAGCCGCAACGCTTTTTTCCACGTCCCTGCCCAACACGGTGCGCACCACAAGGCCCAAAGTACCACCCGAAAGTTCCATGGCGTGAAATGCATTGGTGCACAGATTCATCAGGACCTGATGCAGTTGGCTCGGACTCATATAAACCCAGGAATCCGATTGAACATCCAGGTTGATCGAAATGGTTTTGGGCAAAAACGAATTCATCAGCTTGGCAATTTCACGCAATTCTTCAGCGACATTTACCGCTTCACGTGGCGTTTCCACATCCTTGGAAAAGGTCAGAATCTGCCGCACCAAGTCGCGTGCTTTTTGGGCCGCATCAAAAATTTCCTGGCCGGCCTGACGCAAAGCTTCCGGATCTGGATCTTCGGTCAGCATTAATTCACTTCGCCCCAAAATAGGGGTCAGCAAGTTGTTGAAATCGTGGGCAATCCCACCCGCCAAGGTACCCAATGACTCCAATTTTTGAGCCTGTCGCAAACGGCTCTCCATCTGAACTTCATGGGTGACATCCCGGGCGACCAGAACGTAATTGACAATGTGGCCCCGTTCATCGCGAATGGCGCTAACCGTGCAATTCTCCAAAATGGTTTGGCCCGTTTTGGTGCGGTTGTGGATTTGACCCGTCCACACGAGCCCGCGCGCCAACTCTTCCCAAATGGTTGCGTCTACCTCACCATTTTGGACCGCTTCAAACAGGCGCGGCATTTGGCCTAACATCTCGGTCGGGTCTTGGCCCATTTTTTCACAATAGGCCGGGTTCACATACAAAATAGAACCGTTGACGTCCGTAATCACGATGCTTTCAGCTGCGTGCTCGACGGCCTTAACCAACCGCATTTGGTCCCGTTGGACCTCCTGGCGATTGCGAATTTCCGATAAGAGTTTTCGGGTTTGCTGGCGATTCTTTTCAAAACTGGCTCTCAGCTTTTCGGCAAGCTCATTAAAGGCATTGCCCAGCAGCCCGAATTCGTCTTGCGAGCGAATCGATACGCGTGCCTGGTAATCGCCTTCCATCATCAGATTGGCCGTTTTGGTTAGATCCCTCAGGTTAGGGACGACATGGCGAGTCACCAAAATAAGCCCAAGTGCCAAAGCCAGCAAAGTCATGCCCAACACAGCCATCAAACGGTTAACCAATAAATTGCGGTGCTCGCTGACCATGTAAGAAGAAGCACTGATGACCTGTTCCAGATTGACGTCTTTGTACAAATAGCCCACCCGGAGATTCCGGGTCGTGATCCCATCGTTGGCCCAAACCGGCCTTGGCTCGAGCGAGAATAGGCAAACCTTCCATTCCGAGTCGTTGATGGTGACCGTGTTTATCCCCAAATCTGACCACTTGGACCAGTTCTCTAAGCCTTCAACATCACTCAGTTTCAGCCGAATACTGCGCAATTCCGCTGGATTGGTTCCGAATATGGACCCAAACACCTCCTCGGAGCCCTTACTAACAGAAATGACATGACCGCCATCGTCAAACAAAAAACCGACACCTTGTGTTCCCGCTGGCACTTTTTGGATCAGTTGATTGAGTTGATCTTGATTGACATCTGCGCAAATGGCACCTAGCAATTTTTTATGAGTCCAATCCACTACTGGGAACGCATATGTTTGGACCGGAACGCTGGTCGCAGCATCAATGTAAAGACCGGTTGTCAAGGCCCATTCTCGCGGATCTTCCACCCTTTCGCCCCGCTCGATTTTATGGATCCAAAACTCCAATAACCCGGGAAAATAACTGGACCAATATGGCTTTTCACTGTGACCCGGATAGTTCTTATCCGAAGCAGGGCCAATATCAACCCAAGGTGCAATTCGAAAAAAGGATTGGCCTTCAGCTCCGACAAAGTAAAGCAATTGGATTGAATCGTCCTGCTGGACCAGTTCCGGCATAACCCAATTGAGAACACGGGTCACCTCGGCTAATTCCCGAACATCATTGCGGACGGATTCACCCTCATACAGATATTTCTGTACAAACACAACGGTGGGTTGGTCTGAGGCACTCTGCGCCCAGGTCCTGCGTTGATTAAAGCGCAAAGGTTCCAATGCCCATTCCGGACCCTGCAAATGACTTTTTCGAGACCAGGCGTTTTCCGTGAGTGCAGCCAACCCAGCCAGCATCGGAATCGGTTTGTCTAAGCTTTGTTCCAGCGGTAATCCCGCAAATTGCAAACGCTCCATGATCAACCGGTTATTGGCTTCTTCCTCCAGAGCGGCCACAACCCCTTCTGCTTTTTTGGAAAGGCTACCCATCAGTTGGTAAGCTGAGACCAAAATCAACAGACCGCCCGGCAAAAAAAGACCGAGGAAAACAAACCACAGACGGTGTTGAAACCGGTTGGTGACCATACAACCTACCAATGCTCCTTACTTTTGTAAGTTATCGCGCCATTGGAGGGAATTCTTGATGAGGTGCGAGAATTCGATCTGGTATTATGTGGCGTTTTTGAGGAGCAACATGAGCCAAACCCTGTTCCCAGGCCATCTATACGCGAATGCAAATAGAATGATAACAGATGGAATGATCGATTATTTGGATTTCTTTCGGGATTTCGCCTTTGGTTTTGTCCGTATTGACGAAAAAAAAGGTTATTACTGCCGTGTGAGCGGCCAGCTGCCCCATGCCATGAACAAGTGCCCTTGCATTGAATTCTCGCGCTACGGCATGTGCAGTCACTGCTTGGCTTTGCATCAGCTCTTTGTCACCAAAGGCACAAGTCTCGGGCAACAATTCGCCAGCTTTATTTGGACCGAAGCGTTGCGCGCCTGGCGGCCCCAGCTGCGGGCACTAAAGCCCCTCAACCTCCCGACCTTCCAACCTTTTGGCCTCCCCATCGATCAACGGATTCTGGCTGCCTGGGATTGGCAAAGCGATAACCCAAATCGGGTGAAACGCGACCGCATGGAACTGCTCGAAGCCAAAAAGTTTGCCCGCTCCGATGCAGAGGCCCAATTTATTTTAAAAGGTCTGCTCTCACCCGAACTGGGTTTTGAGGAGTCCGCCCTGTACCCCTTGGCCAAATGGTTATTTCTGCTGGACCAGCAATTGCCCCTGGATTGGCAAGTCAGCCTTGCCGAAACAGAAGTCCAGGTCCAGGTAACCTGGCATGACGCCCTTCTTCTGGAATTTCAGTTACCGCGTGATGTTTATTTAAAAGGTATTCGCGGCCGTGAAGCGGAATGGGACCCGCATCAACACTTTCAGGTCCAAGGCGTAGCCAAACCGTTGGTTTACCGTTTGTCTTTTCGCCAAAACGGCGCACTCGACATTCAGCCGCAGGTGCAATTGGCGGGTCTTTGGGTGCCCCTGACCGACTTAAAAAAAGACGCCAGTTCCAGCTACCAACACCCCGAACACGGCATCTTTAATATTTCTCATGGCCTAAGTGAGTTCGAGCTTTGGGCTGGCCTAAAAAATCATCGCATCGATAAAGAGGAGGTTGTGCCCTTCTTGGCCAAATATCGCTCCGATTTGGTGCGCTTAAACACTGAATTGTTTGACCCCGGCATCCTGGACCGAATCGTTCTGACCGGCTTTGATCAACTCAACCTGCATGTCAACAGCATGACCGAAGAGGCGCTCCAAGTCTCCTTTTCGGTCAGTCTGGGTGAGAGTCAACTCAGCCACTCGGAATTGGAGCAATGGAAAAACCAAACGGGCCGCTATCGTTTTTGGTCTGGACGATTTTTCGATACCATGAGTCTCGAAATTGCCAGCTTGATGGAATGGGCCAGTGCGGACACTACCCTATCGCTCAGCCCTATCCAATTTTTACAGTGTGTTCACCTGTTTGGCGAGCGCATGACCCTGACCCAAGCATCTGAGGTAGAAGCACAAGTCCAGGACTTATTGTTCCAAAGTAAAAGCCAAATCCACTCGCAACTTCAACTGCGCGATTATCAGCTTACCGGCCTACAGTGGTTAAATCATTTGTGGTCGCATCGCCTCGGCGGGCTCCTGTGCGATCAAATGGGACTGGGCAAGACCCACCAAGCCATGGCCCTGATCGAGCAGTTAAACAAACGATCCAGCCAATTCAGAGTCCTCATCGTCAGCCCCCTGTCAGTCCTATACCATTGGCAGGAAAAGCTGGCGCTTTATCTACCCGGCACGGACGTCCATGTGTTTTATGGACCAAATCGCCAAGCATCGAGCCTACAAAAAGCAGGTTGCACCTTGACGACTTATGGCACCTTGCGCTCAGACGTCGGCAGCATCAGCCAAAGCCATTACGATTTGGTCCTCTTCGATGAAATTCAGAACCTTAAAAACGACAAGACCCAGAACTATCAAGCAGCAAGCACCTTGCGCGCTTGGTGCAAAATCGGGCTTACCGGCACCCCGATCGAAAATTCGATCCAGGATCTGCGCAGCCTGTTCGAGGTGGTCCTTCCGCATTACCTGGGCAGCACAACGCATTTCAACCAAACCTTTCGCGACCCTATTATCCGCGGCGAGTCCGCTGCGATCGCAAAGCTCCAACGCATGATCGCCCCTTTCGTCCTGCGCCGATCCAAAGCTGAAGTGCTCAGCGAACTACCACCAAAAATTGAATCGCTGATCCATTTTGACCTCGGCCCAGAAGAACGCAAAATCTACGATCAAACCCTTCTGGAAGGACGCCTGGCTCTGCAATCCCAGGAACCGACGTACCTGCACGTCTTTCAACTTATTGAAACCTTAAAACGTCTGTGCAACCACGTCGCCCTGGTTCACAAGGACTCCGATTACAGCCGCTATCCTTCAGCAAAATGGTCTGCCTTCACAGAATTACTCGAATCGGCACTGGAAGGCGGTGAAAAAGTGGTCATTTTCACCCAATATCTCGGCATGGTCGACATTTTTGAATCCTACTTGAAAGAACGGGGGGTTGGTTTTGCCGGCATCCAGGGTCGTACTCGAAACCGCGATCAGGAACAAAAAAGATTCCAAAATGACCCAAACTGCAAAGTCTTTATCGGCAGCATCCACGCCGCTGGATCGGGCATTGACCTGACCGCTGGAACCGTCATGATCCACTACGATCGCTGGTGGAACCCGGCAAAGGAAGAACAAGCCACCGATCGTATTCACCGTATCGGCCAAACCCAACCGGTTACGGTATATAAACTTATTGCCAACAACACGCTGGAAGAGCGGATCGACAAAATCATTCGCAATAAAAAAGAATTGCTGGAAAACATTGTAGAATTTGATGATCAGTCGCTTAACAAAATACTGTCCATGCAAGAGTTGATGACTATGCTGGAAGAGGCCGATAAGGGTACTTGAACCGAACGGGAGGTTGGATTGGACCGCATCGTAAAGGTATGGATTGGACCCATGGTCTTTTTCGCCTTGATGGCCCTTGCCACGCTGGTGCTTTTTGTCTTGTTGCGTCAAAACCAATCGATCCAACTCAAAACCGAAACAGAAGTCACGGCCACCCAGGTTAAAGTTCGCGTTGAAAATTTCTTATCGGCTCGGATCGGCTTGATCGGCCAAATGGTCAACCAGTTTTCCGGACCCACCCCGGTGACTGCAGAAGAATTCGCCGAACAGAGCGAAACCTATCTGCATTGGTTTTCAGGACTATTGGCCATCAATTGGGTGGATCCTGATTGGGTCATTCAAATCGTGACCCCCCTGGCACCCAATCGCAATGCGCTCGGCAAAGATTTGCACCACCATCCCAGTGGGTTGGTCATCGGCGCCCTTTCCAAGGCTGAACGTACTGGGGGCGTGTGTGCGACACCCATCATTGAACTCTATCAGGGCGGCAAAGGTTTTGCCGTCTATTGGCCCGTTTACGATGCCAATGGCTCGATTAAGGGCTATATCAATGGCGTTTTTCGGGTGCAAAAATTCATCGATGAGTGTCTGAACGAAGGCCAATTGCGCGACCGTTTCGATTTTGATATCGCCCAGGACCAAACCCCATTTTATCAGTCTTGGCAAGAAGACTTGCCGTCCGAAGCCCCCAAGGACACTCGCCAATCACTTCCGATCCAAATTCTCGATCAGACCTGGACCTTAAACATCTGGCCCAAAAGCCCTTTTATCCAATCTTTGAGTAACCGCTGGTCGCACTGGATTTTGGCTTTGGGTCTTCTGGGCACGCTCACCGCCGCCTTTTTCTACGCCAACACCATCAAGCGCCAGAATCAGGTCGCCTTGCAAAAATCGCTGTTGGAAGCGCAAGCCGAAGCAAGCTTGGATTCCACCCTGATGTTTTCTCGCGACGGCCGCTTACTCTACGCCAACCAACAAATTAGCGAACTGGCTCAGGTGCCTGAACTGCCTTTTCTGACCCACTTTTCGGCCTGGCAAACCTGGATCGGCGAAAAAATAGGCCAATGGGAGGGCCTGAGCTTCTTGGGCAACGCCCACTTTCAAATGCAGCGTAAACGAGGCGAATTTCTCTCGATTCACGGTAAAACTCTGGAGTGGTATTTGGCGCCCGTTTTGGACCAAGCCGGCCATTTAATGGGTCAATTGCTGGGCTTTCGCGATATGAGCCAACGACGCCTGCTCGAAAACCAATTGCGCGGGCAAGAACAACTCTTGGCCAAAATTTTTCAGGCCGCCAATGAAGGAATCCTTTTGATCCAACCTTCTGGATTGCAGATTGTGGAAGCCAATGACCAAGCTTGCACCATTCTCGGTCTGGCTCTGGACAAAGCCAAAGTTCAACGTCTAGGCGACTTGCTGTTTGGTACCGACAGCGAAAAGGCTCCTTTGCTCAGCGCCATCCAGGAAAAGGAATCCAACTATTTCGATCGCATTTATTTTCGTCAAGCCAGCGGCAAACCGGTGCCTTGCGAACTTTCCAGCGCGCAATTCAGTCATCTACAGAAGCAATATCTGATCCTGATGTTTCGCGACATTACCCGTCGGGTCGAAGCTGAAAAAGAAAAAGTTCGCTTGGAAAAACAAGTTCAACATACCCAAAAACTGGAAAGTTTAGGCATTTTAGCCGGCGGCATTGCCCATGATTTCAATAACTTCCTGGCCACCATTTTGGGCAATGCGGATTTGGCAGAACTGGCCATTCGCCAGAGCAATCCCGATCAAACCCTGACCTCCATCCAGGAAATTCAATCTGCCACTCAAAAGGCTTCGAGTTTAACCCGTCAACTCTTGGCCTATTCGGGTAAGGGCAAATTCGTTTCCGAAGCGCTTGACCTCAATCACATTGTTGCCGAAATGGGTACTTTGTTGCGGGTCACGATTCCCAAAAAAATCCAAATCACAACCGATTTCCAGGAACCCCTGCCACCAATTTTTGGCGACCCCGGCCAGATTGCCCAGGTCGTTATGAACCTGATCTCCAACGCTGCAGACTCCATGGGCGATCAGGTCGGTCAAATTCTCCTGCGCACCTACAATGGTAATCGACCCGAAACCCCAGGCCAGCTGGTACTCGGCCAACACGATCCGCAAAGGATCTACAATTTCTTTCAAGCCACAGATCAAGGAACAGGCATTGAACCCCAAAATATCCAGAAAATTTTTGATCCCTTCTTCAGCACCAAATTTACCGGTCGTGGATTAGGCCTTGCCGCTGTGGCCGGTATCTTAAAATCCCATGAAGGGATTTGTTGGATTCAAAGCGAAATAGGTCTGGGCTCCACGTTCATTGTTGGATTTCCCGAATACCAGGGCAGCTTAAGTGAAAGCCAACCAGCGCCGTCGGAAGATTCGGATATGCAGGGCACCATTCTGGTCGCCGATGACGAGCCCACTATCCTCGAGATGATCTCCAAAGCTCTGCGCTACAAAGGGTTAAACGTCATCTTGGCCCGTGACGGACAGGAAGCATTGGACAAAATGCACGCAAAGGTCCAATTGGTTTTGCTCGATGTCACCATGCCCGTCCTGGATGGGTTTCAAGTCCAATCTAGCCTGCGCAATCAACATCCAACTCTGCCCATCCTTTTGAGTTCGGGCTATTCTGAAAGTGTTCAAACGGAACGCTTTGCCGATGACCCCTATACCGAATTCATTCAAAAACCTTATAAAATTGTCGATTTGATCAACAAGATTCAAAAAATGTTGGGAGGTAGTTAATGGCCTTAACCCACAGCGGTACACAATCTTTAGGCATGACAGCACCCCCCTTTCGCCTGTGGAACCCACTTTTGGAGATTTGGCAGAGCCTGGACCAATTGCGCGGTGAAAAAGCAACAGTGATCATGTTTATCTGTAACCACTGCCCTTACGTGAAGCACATTCTGCCCGGTTTGGTTGCCTTTGCCAGAAACGTTCAGAATGATCAGGTCAAACTGGTTGCCATTAATGCGAACGATGTCAGCCAATATCCTGAGGACCATCCGGACAAAATGCGTCGAATCGCTCAAGCTCAACATTTTCCCTTTCCCTACCTGTACGACGAAACGCAAGCAGTAGCCCGTGCCTATGGTGCCCAATGTACTCCGGACTTTTATGTGTTCGATCAACAATTAATGTGTGTCTACCGCGGACAAATGGATGACGCTCGGCCCGGTAATGACCTTCCCGTTACCGGATCCGATTTGCGCGCAGCCATTGATTTCCTGATTTCGGGACAACCTGTCCCAAAAGCGCAAAAACCCAGCATCGGTTGCGGCATAAAGTGGAAAAGCCCTTCTTAACCTGATTTCCAGGAACGATCGCTTCACCAGAGCGTTGAATCACAAGCCATGTTCTGAAATCTTTGCTCCCTCTGGCCCAAGTTTTTACATTGGTATCGCACTTGCTCTATGCAATGCAGCGCTAGACCGATCTCAAAACCAAAGCACGGAGCGAATACATGCTGAATTACAACTTAAACCCTTGTTTTTACAGCAAATTCTCTTGTTTTTTGGTAAGGGTATCGGCCTCCTGCGCCGATCTGGTGCCGACCGATAGGATGCCCCTTTTCAAAGCGGTGGATCCAAAAAATTGGTTTAGCTTGGCATGAGGTCCAATCCAAACAAGGAGGGTACCCGATTCCAATCATCGGGATATGGTTATGAAACGAACAGACTCCATTCAGATCGGTGATGTAGTAATCGACTTCAATCGCAGCTACATCATGCGAAAAGGCAAAATCACCTACCTGCGCGGCACATCCTTGAATCTGTTGCGCTACTTCATTGAAAATGCAAACGCTTTGCTCACCCGCGACGCTTTGCTCGTTCACGTTTGGGGCTACTGTGGATCCAACATTACGCGAACGGTCGACATGCACGTCTCTAAATTGCGCAAAGCCATAGAACCCGACCCCCGACACCCGCAACACATCCTGACCGTCCAAGGCCAAGGATACAAATTTATTGGCACAGACAATTACGTGCAAAAAAGCTTATCAGCCTGAACTCGAGAAGGGGCATATCTGCCCCCCCTTCTCGCGCCTTATGGCACGATACAATTGATCAAATCAATCACATCAACGATTCCATTGCCATTAAAGTCTTGAAAAATGTCCTCGGTCTGCGCCAACCAGTTTGAATAGTCGGCGGTACAAATTAATACCACCATGTTCACCGTGAAGTCGGTATTGCTGACGTCAAAAAAATAATTATCCGATGCCTTTATTTTTATTCGCGCTTGTGTCGTCGCAATATTGGGTACGGAAATCAACACACTGCCATCATTGGGTTGGCCCGCGCTGATGAGGTTGTAAGTCAGCCCACCATCGGCCGAAAACAGGATATCAACCATCGACGCAGATACGGGAGAAGTATTGGTATTGGCCACAGCCCAAGTCACCGTTTGCAAACTGCCACCTTCCCAGGTCACCGCGGTGTTGGGCACGGTAACAACAAAGGGACCAGCGGATGCAGAAACGGCCAAAACTAGCGTATCCCAATTCACGCCGCCACCCCCTAAACGTTGATCGCGCACAGTTACCCGAAACGTCAAATTGCGATCTGTCGTGGGCAGCGACTCACCAAAACTGCTGGTATTATTTAGGATATCGGACAACTTTGGAAATGTACGCGTGGGTGAAGCCGAGGGATTAAAGCTGCGAAAAATTGGCCGACTACCATCATCCGTATCCGGAGGGGCTGGCGGACCAAGGTCCATCTGCTCCCAACAGTAGGTCAGGGGATCCATATCTGGATCGGAACCATCTGCCGTCAATTCAAAAAAGGTTTGGGCCGGAATCGTGCGCGAGGGAGGTGCTGTCACCGAAGGGATCTGGTTGCCAGTCGCACTTGCAACCCCGCACATGGATCCAAATCCAGTGCGAGAAAATGAAATAATTTGGTTTAGGCTGCCCGCATGGAAATAAGGGTCCGTACTCTCTTGCAGATTCTCACCATCACAGATACCTGCATAACCCATTATGGTCGAACCACTTCCGGGCTCAAAGGCCGTGGAACCACCCCGATTCCCAAACGTGCAGGCACCCGTTGTGCCCGAAGTCGCCGCATTAAAAGTGTGTTCCGCGCCCCACTGATGACCCAGTTCGTGGGCCACGTAATCGATAAAAAAAGGATCGCCCTCGGGCATCGGTGAACCCGTGGCACCAGAGCCCTTAAAATTGGCATCACAAACAACAGCCAACAGGGCGGCGCCACCCTCCCCGGTCCCAAACACATGACCAATATCGTAATTGGCGGAACCTATGACTGCATTTAAATTCGCCCGGTTTTGCGTAACCATGGCCGAAACATCGCTATTCGTATAAGGATCCGTCGCCCCATCGGTATAAATAATTTGGTCATTATTGCCGATCAGCTGCATAGAGATGCCAAGTTCAGCCTCATAAACCATATTGACCCGATTGAGGGCCGTATTCACTGCACTCAATCCATCAGCAACCGTTCCACCAAAATATTGTGTGAATTCTCCTGTAGCGGCAATGGCAATTCGATAAGTCCTCAGGACATCGCCAATGGGCGATGGTTCGCCACCTAAAAAGTTCTGCACTCGAATTGAATCGACAGCACACTGCCAATTCGTCGGGCGCTGGCCAGCCTGCCGTTCATAAACCAAAAGATAATTCTCATTTCCTCGCTGGATGGGATCGATTAAATAAGAACCCTCCGGTCGAAACACGAGGCCATGAAAGCCTTGGGTCGACCAGTCAAAGCAAACACGCCAGCGGGAATCCTCAATGCCCACGCCTCGAAACGACCTAATGCCTGGATATTTCTGTTGGAGTTCAGGGCTCATGACACTGCTTTCCCCACACCAAAAGGCTGCAAAGCCACCCTCTGGCAAGGGCAAAAACGCTTCAAACGGAGCCGTGGACGCTGGGGTGACCCATTGATCTTCAAACAGCTGCGCATCAAACCAGATCGTGCGTAACGAATCAGGCCATTGCGACCGAGAAATTCCTGCAGGGACGTCTTCCTGCCTCACATCCAGCCAGAAAGAGGCATCCAAGGATGCGGATTGAAGACCCGTTAGGCCCCAAACTTGGAAAGCTAATAAAAAGAGCATGCTCTAACTTCCTCACACAATTCCTTCACCCTACGTGCCCGAGCGGGCAAACCTTCAATAAGCCAAAAGTCCCGCTGGCTCTGTACGCGCGCCTTAAACGATTCACTCACACCGCTGTTGGAATTTAGGTTGTCCGCCGAAAAATGAAAAGTGTGGTCCAGAGCCAGACTGAAAATCCATTCCAAAGCTTGCGGTTTCACTTCCACCTGCTCAAAGGCAATCTGCTGCTCTGCATTTCGGCCGTCCGGGTTATACCAATACCCGTAATCAACCAGCATCCGCCGTGCCTCACCGGCAAGGCACCAATGGGCCAGCTCATGCAAGGCACTGGACAAAAAATTTTCGCGGAAATAGATGCGATGCCGGCCCGCACTGCCCTCAGCTGGAAGGTAAAGCGGCTCTTCCGCTCCGCCTACTAATTGGGTGTTGTAAACCCTTCCTACCCGGCTATTGAATCCGCTCACCAACTGGTCAAGCATCTGCATCCTCCGCTGCACATCTTTAGCAGCTCCAGAGGCAGAGTGCAAAGATTCCATCAAACTGTGGCGCCAACCCTTCAGTCCTAGCGGGAACCGGGTTAGGATTAGGGTTTAACACTCGAGGAAAGGAGTGATTCATGGCGGACGCCAAACAGACGCTTCACTTTGTAGATGGATTCTGGGAGAAGGAGATTGTCCCGACCCTTTGCGAATACATAGAAATTCCCAATAAATCTCCACTTTTTGACCCGAAATGGGTAGAGAACGGTCACATGGAACGGGTGCTGCAACTCGCATTGAAATGGATTGAGGCTCACCCCCTTGAAGGCGCGAAACTGCACGTTGGCCGGCTGGAAGGCCGAACGCCCCTGATTATTTTGGATGTACCGGGCGCCATTGACAAAACGGTCATGATGTATGGTCATTTGGATAAACAACCCGAAATGGTGGGCTGGCGCGATGGATTAGGCCCCTGGAAGGCCGTCCGAGAAGGCGATAAGTTATACGGTCGCGGGGGTGCCGATGATGGCTACGCCCTGTTTGCCTCAGTTTGCGCGCTAAAAGCTTTGCGCGAACAAGGGATTCCGCATGCCAGAACCGTTATTTTGATTGAGTTCAGCGAAGAGAGTGGTTCGCCCGATTTACCTGCCTATGTCAACCACTACGCCGATTTGATCGGAGATGTTGACTTGGTCATTTGCCTCGATTCTGGTGCCGGCAATTACGATCAACTTTGGTCTACGACCTCGCTTCGCGGCATGGTGGGCGGCACCCTGACCGTTAAGGTTTTGACCGAAGGGGTGCACAGCGGTGATGCCAGCGGCATCGTGCCGAGCAGCTTCCGGGTGATTCGCCAACTCTTATCGCGCTTGGAAGACCCTTCAACTGGCGAAATCATCCCGGCCGAATTCAAAGCCAAAATCCCCGAACAACGTCTGCAACAGGCCCAGGTCGCAGCCGATGCGCTCGGCCAGGATGTTTATGCCAAATTCCCCTGGATGCCGGGCATGCAACCCATGCACGACGATTTGACCCAATTGGTGCTTAACCGGACTTGGCGCGCGACCCTTTCGATCACCGGGCAGGACGGCATGCCGCCGATTGAGAGTGCTGGTAATGTGTTGCGTCCCCATACGTCTTTGCAAATCTCCTTGCGCTTACCGCCAACCACCCAAGCAAAAAAAGCCCAGGAAAAGTTCATTCAATTGATGTCAGAGAACCCGCCCTATGGCGCGAAAGTTGAGCTGGTCTGTGAGAAATATGCCAACGGCTGGAATGCACCGGAATTAGCGCCTTGGTTAGACACGATCCTCAACGAAGTTTCCAACGAGTTTTACGGAAAACCGGCTGTCCACATGGGTGAAGGCGGTTCCATCCCATTCATGGGCATGTTGGGCGATAAGTTCCCCAAAGCCCAATTTGTCGTGACGGGCGTTTTGGGTCCCCAATCCAATGCCCACGGCCCCAATGAGTTCTTGCACATTGCCTATGCCAAGAAGCTCACTGCCTGCGTGACCCATATTCTGGCCCAACACGCACAACGCTAATGGCCTACCCGCAGCCTTCTTTGACTGCTGACGCGCTCATCCTCACGGGGATGGGCGCTCAGATGCAAATCCTGGTCATTGAACGTGCGCGGGAACCCTATGCCGGGCAGCTTGCATTACCGGGTGGGTTTGTCGATCCCAACGAGCATCCGCTTGCTGCCAGCATACGCGAGTGTCTCGAAGAAACGGGTCTCGTCCTGGATGCTCGAACTGCCGTTCCACTTTCGCTCCGCAGCCGAGCAGGCCGCGATCCGCGCGGTTGGACCCTATCCCAACCCTATCTTTTTTATCTAGACCAACCGCTCCCGCCTAAAGCTGGCGATGATGCCCGTCGCGCAGAATGGGTGCCGCTCGCCGAAATCCAGCGCTTTGCCTTTGATCATGGCGCCATTGTGTGTGAGGGTTTATCCAAATTTTGGGGTTTTATGCCCGGCCATGAACCCCGACTTTCCGAAATCCAGGCTTTTGGACAACCCAGCCCAACACTCCAATCCCCTATCTTTTTTGGTGGTACTTTTAATCCCTGGCACGCAGGCCATGAGGCCTGTATCCAAGCCTGGCCAGACCCCGAACTGATCTTGGTGCCCGACCAAAACCCCAACAAACCGCTCACCGATCTTGAATGTGCGTTTGCGGCCTATCGTCATTTCCAAAAAATTATTGCCCAGCGCGGTTGTGTTTACCCAGGCTTTTTGGGCCGAGAAACACCCAACCCCACCGCCCATTGGCTGCCCTATGTATTGAGCCCGTCGAGGCGATTTTTGCTGGGTGCAGACAGCTTTGTTCAATTATCGCAATGGTTTGAAGCTGATTCTTGGGTGGATGACATCGCCGAATGGGGCGTCGTTCCGCGCAATGTTTCGTCATCCGAGCTCGAAGCGGCATGCCAATGGTTGCGCCTGCACGCACCAAATGCTCAACTGCGATTGTTTGATCATCATGCCTTTGAACACCTGAGCTCCACTGCCCTGCGTCAACGTCATGAGCCTGCTTGACTCAGCTACGCAAATCCACGGGTTACGCGGAAGTGCATTGGCCTTTTGGTTGGCCCAGAGAACGCAACCCATCGTCGTTGTGCTGGAACAGGCTGGCCAGATCGATGGTTTTGCCCAAGACCTCGCTACTTTTGCCCCGCACAAAACCCTGATCAAGCTCCCACCGCGCAGCGGTAGCCCGTTCCTGCACACCCACATCCACGATCAAATCCGCCTGCAGCGCATCCAAAGCTTTTTTGCTTTACAGGGTCAGGATTGGGATGTTCTGGTCACTTCTGTCCAATGCCTGTTGGAACGTTTACCGCCCACCCACCGGCTTGCCATGCCCCATTTCAGGCTCTCCTGTGGCGAGGAGCTGGATTTGGAAAAGGCGTGCCGGCAATTGGCCGACATGGGTTACCGTCGCGGTGATTTGGTCAGTGAGCCGGGCGAATTTGCACGGCGTGGTGGTATTTTGGACGTGTTTCCATTGGACGCGGACCGGCCAGTACGGATCGAGGTTGAATTCGACACCATTGAAGATCTGCGCAGTTTTGATGCACATTCCCAACGCAGTATTAGCCCAATTGATGACCTGGATATTTTACCTGTCCGCGAATGGGTGGCCGGCCCAGAGGAGATCGCTCATTTCGCGAAAGCGGGTGGTAAGCTCTGGAACAAAACCAAGAGCCGTCAACATTTCCTTGAGCTGTATGCGCGTGCGGATCAAAGCGGCCATTTCCCGGGCATTGAGCATTGGACCGCCCTCTTTTTTGACCAGACCCAGGCCTTGTTCGACCTGGCCAAGTCTGCCGAATGGTTATTTGAAGATGGGGACGCCTGCTTAGCCCAGCTGGATAGCCTTATTTCCAACTGGCAGCAACAGCAGGAGGAAGCCGAACACGCCGGGCAAATCTTTGCGCCCTTGAGCCAAATCACCCATGTGGATGCGCAAAACCGTTTGATGGCCCCGCACCGGCCAGTTTTGGTCCATTACCATCTGCAACCTGACCGCTTGGATCAATCCTTTTTAACCCGAGCTGCGGGCCAATACCTTGATGATTTTCCCCGTTTTCTGCGCGATTGGTCCCCGCAACTGCACCAAATGGCAATTGTGTTCGCCCTGCAAACCCAGGCCGGCATGCACCAAGCTGAACACCTTGCCGAATCCGCTGGCATTCCGATCAAAGAAATTCGTTTTCCCTTGCCCGCAGAGTTGCCGCCCGGTTTCTATTTCGCTGAGGGCAGCTTAAGTACCGGATTTGAATGGCCGGACCACCATCTTTTGGTCATGGCTGAATCGGATATCTGGCCCAAACAAAAAGGCGGACGCCGCAAAGCGCTGGGCAAAAAGGTTTTCTTTTCCGAATTGGCCGATTTAAAGCCGGGAGATTTTGTGGTGCACAAAGAACACGGCATTGGTCAATTTCTGGGCCTGGTAGATGTGCGCGCAGGCGACCACCTCTTTGAAATGATGGCGCTGGAGTATAAGGGCCAGGACAAACTTTACGTGGCCTTAGACCAATTGGACCAAATCCAACGTCTGGGCCCACGCGATTCAACGGTACATGTCGATCAACTCGGCGGTGTCAGTTGGGCCCGCACCAAGGAGCGCGTGCGCAAGGCCATTCGCGAATTGGCCATTGACCTTCTGAAGTTGTATGCCGAACGCGAATTGATTCGCGGTCTGACCTGTGAACCGGATAACGAACTGCAGTGGGAATTCGAACAGGATTTCCCATTTGATGCGACCCCAGACCAGTTGAAGGCCTGCGAAGAAATCAAAGCGGACATCCAGCAGAACGGTCCACCCATGGATCGCGTGCTGGTCGGCGACGTTGGATTTGGCAAAACAGAAGTCGCCATGCGCTTCGCCTACAAATTGGTTCAAGCCGGTGGCCAGGTAGCTGTCCTGTGCCCAACTACCGTTTTGGCCTTTCAACACTTTCTGACCTTTCGTCAACGCTTTGCCAAAACACCGGCCCGGATTGGCTGGGTATCCCGCTTTTCCAGCACAAGTGAACTCAAGAAGCTCAAAGAACAGGTGCAAATGGGAGAACTGGACATCGTTATTGGCACCCATCGCCTGTTGGGAAAAGACATCCAATTCCGCAATTTAGCCGGCTTGGTCATTGATGAAGAACAGCGATTTGGTGTGGCCCACAAAGAAAAATTGAAAGAAACGCGCAAACAGGTGCACGTCCTAAGCATGTCCGCAACACCGATTCCGCGGACCCTGAACATGGCCTTCAGTGGCATGCGTCAGATTTCCGTTATGGAGACACCGCCGCGTAACCGGATGGCCATTTCCACCAACATTATTGAGTTCCGGCCCGGCCTGATCCGCAACGCGATCCAATTTGAACTGGCCCGCAAAGGTCAGGTCTTTTTCATCCATAACCGGGTAGAAACCATGCCGGAAATGGTTGCCGAACTGGCCCAATTGGTACCTGAAGCGCGGATTGATTTCGCCCATGGCCAAATGGACAGTCAGCCGCTGGAATCCGTCATGGTCCGATTCATCAAAGGTGAGTTTGATGTTTTGGTCGCATCGGCCATTATTGAAAATGGCGTGGACATTCCCAATGCGAACACCATGATCGTCAATCAAGCGCATATGTTTGGTCTGGGCCAACTCTACCAGTTACGCGGTCGAATCGGGCGATCGGATCGACCTGCCTATGCCTTTTTGGTTGTTCCGCCCCGTGGACGCATGAATCCTCAAGCACGCAAGCGGCTTGCCGCACTTGAAGAGTTTTCCGAACTCGGCGCTGGTTTTCGCATTGCAGCTCGCGACATGGAAGTGCGCGGGGTAGGCGATTTGCTCGGTGCACGACAAAGCGGTTTTGTCGAAGCGGTTGGCTTCCAAACCTACATGCGCCTGCTGGAAGAAACCATTGCAGAACTGCGCGGTCAAAAAATTGAAGACGTTATTCATTGTGTCCTCAATCTGAAGTTGGGCGCAGCGATCCCCAAAGCCTTTGTGGAGAGCACCGCTCAACGCCTGCACTATTATCAAAAATTTGCCCGCGCCCAAACCAAAATCGAAGCGGAAGAAATTTACACCGAGATGCGCGACTGCTTTGGCCAGTTACCGCCTGCAGTTGACCAGCTTTTGCGCGAGACTCAAATCAAAATTTTGGCCCAGAACAAACGCATCACCAGTCTGGACCGAGATGGGTCATTGGTCCGGATGCGTTTCCATCCCGATGCGCCGCTGCGAGTCGATCAAATCCTCAACCTGATCCAATCCAATCCCAAAGGCAAAATCACACCGGAAGGCATTTTGCAATTGGCCGGCCCCAACCCCGCAGACCCACATTCTTATTACACCTGGCTCGAAACGGTTTTGCAAGAAGGCATTCACCTGGACACCGAGCCCGGTGCCCAGGCACGCCCTTGAGTTAGCGGGTTAAATTTTGCGGCCCTTTTTCGGTGACAAGAATGTTGTCCTCGATGCGGATCCCACCCAATGGGATTAAGGCATCCACCAGTTTCCAATTGATGGTCGCACCCTTTTCGGTAGCCCGTTCCGGATCGAGCAGGACCGGAATGAAATACAAGCCCGGCTCAATCGTGAACACCATTCCGGCTTCCATTTTTCGGGTCAGACGCAAAAAACGATGATCTTCTGGCGGTGGCGCCAACACGCCGGTTTCGTCCTTGAAATGGCCGGACACATCGTGAACCTGGAGGCCAAGTAAATGGCCAATTCCATGTGGGAAAAACAAACTGGATATTTTCATATCCTTGAGCTTTTCACGATCGCCCTGGACAATATTTTCTGCTAGCAGGATATCTAATACACCGTCATGGGCGGCCTCATGCAGGGTGAGGTAGGGGACACCAACATGAACCTTTTGCACGAGGTCCAGTTGCAGGGCATCCATTTTCTCAACCAACGAACGAAATACCGGATGAGCATCTTCGCGGGCATAGGTCCGCGTAATATCGGAACAATAAAAAGCATCCATGGAACCAGCATCAATGAGCAACACCTTGCTG
Organism: Acidobacteriota bacterium; assembly: GCA_020637335.1. Lineage (GTDB taxonomy): Bacteria > Acidobacteriota > Holophagae > Acanthopleuribacterales > Acanthopleuribacteraceae > JACJWC01. The sequence continues at coordinate 210,064 of JACJWC010000009.1, forward strand.
TCTTTGCCACTGCTCTGGCGTTTGCCTTGATAGTGCAGAATTGCCCCTTTTTCATCGAGTGCAACGATATTACCGTAGGGGCATTCCTGTTCCAATTGGCCGCACGCCTGCAAATAGCGCATGTGAATTTCCCATTCACTGGCACCCTCCATAAAGGCATGGTAGGCGGCCTCATGGCCTTTGAGCGCCCGTTGATTGGCGATGCGGATGCGCTCCACTTCATAAGGCGTCTTTAAAGATCGCGCATAGTCCAAACGATTACGCAGGTTCTTTTCGTTGTGCAAATTGCTGGGCAAACCCATTTGCGAGGCAAATTCCGTGTTTTCGCCCAAGAAAGCGATGCGTCGCGTTGCCGGCAAGTGGTCCAAAACTTGTTCAGGCGAACTGAGGCTGACCACATCAAATGAATCTGCAACCCATTGTTCCAGCCGAAAATCCTGCTCATACCAAAAATCGGTTGGGACAACTTGAAAAAACACTGGCTTTTTGCCCGGTTGGATCATGACCATTTGGTCAGGACGATTTACAGGTAACCAATGCAAAAGGTGGTGATGGGCCTTGAAGACCACGGCGTGGTCATCGGCAAAGTAATAGGATTCCGTTCCCGAATGAGAAAGGACGGCGTCGATCTGCACACCATTCTTCTGGAGCAAATCCAGCGTTTCTTCATAGCGGTTTTGTAGGGTTTGAATATGATCGGCAAATAAATCGGTCACTGGCATTCGGCACGCTCCTTCTAAATCTGTCCGCTAAAGCTATAGCAGGGCGTCAAGAAACCTTCAAGCCGCCTGGCATACCCAATTTGAGGAAAAGCTGGTTGAGAATGAATAAAGGACCGGCCAAAAGATGTAATGCATTTTTTAAGAAGGCCGGTTTTTTGCCTTCGTAGAAGTGTCCGATAAACTGAAGTACCCAACCCAACAAGAACAGGCCAACACCGACCCAAACGCCCAAAGGACCTGCCAGGACATAGCCAATGGCCAAGAGCACGGCCATGACCAGGCCCAAACCGGGCGCCAGAAACAGGTAGTAAAGAGCTACCGGAATCAAAACAACCAAGGCACCATCCAAAGCCAGACCGGAAACAGGGATATGGACCGCCCGCAACATGACCTGGATCGCAAACACAATCATGGGAATGCCAAAATAGTGGGTCATTTTATTGCGGGCATCGCGATGATAGGCCCCGTAATCGCTGAGCAGTTGCTGTGCGGTCATGTTCCAGCTTCCATATTCACGCTGATGGTATTTTCATTCTCGTTGATCGAATTGAGGAACTCAAGAAATTTCGGGTAGTTTTCGGGTGCGATCAGTTGGTCAGGTACTTCATAACTGCGCTTAATCAAGAGGACTTGTTCGGATTCGCGCTTGACGGTCAGCTTATAAACCCCAAATTCAGTTTTTAAGTTAACGTTTTTGGGCTCAACTGACCAATGCGCTTTTCCGTTTAAGGTGACGCGCACTGTGCCTTCATTCACCAACGGTCTGCGGATATGCAAAGGCATGTGGCGTTCAGCCAGGGATCCGTAATTTTGGATGAGAACGGTTTCTGGCAGGAGCCGCGGCAATTTAAAGGTTTGGCCTTCCAAAACACCAAAAGCCGGATGGCTAAAGGTGTGCGCCAACTGAAATTCACCGGCAGGCTGGTCTTCGGCAATCGTCACTGTTTGAACCTGCGTCCCGGGATAGTTGCCGTTGATGCCGGCCTCAACCCTTTGTTTGATTTCCGGTTTATTGAGCAGTTTGTAGCGTTCGACCAGGTTTCCTGCAAACGAACCATAAAAGGTTTCAGAGCCGCTGCCGGTCATCGCACCCGTATCATCAATAGCCATTTCGTAGGCAAAAGTAATCCGTTCGGATTGGGCTGAAGATTCGGGTAGGGTAATCTCGACCACATCGGCGTGTTCGTCCAGCAAAAGACCTTTGGCACCGCGATATTCATAGGGAATATACCCAAAGGGCAGGTGTTTTTGGTTGGGGTCGACAAACACAATCTTTTGACCAAATTTCAATTGAAGCAGTCCGTAAGTATAAAAATCGGGAATCGGGACGGGGCTGGAAATGGTTTCCAATTCCTTGGGTCGGGTCAGAACCAGGTGGGTGGGAATCCCCATTTCATTAAAGGTGCGACACAGCAGAAGTCCCGCATTACCCGACTTGGTCTGCCAGACCTGATTGATATCGCGGTAAAACTGTTGGTCGGGTTCGATGCTATCAACCACAAAGGCATACACCTTTTCTGCACGTTTGCGCAGGTCCGTTTCTTCCTGAGCCCAGCTGACCATTTCGCCCTTCAAACCACGCGAAGGAACCATGCGAGTGTTGATGGCATTGATAAAGAAATCACGAATTTCCCGGTAAGTCGTATTGAAATAAAACGTTGCAGTCGGCAGAAAATAACCCGGGTTGGGCATGGCGGGTTCAGCGTTTAAAGGCGGCATGTTTTTGGCCAGCCAGCGCACCGAAACCAGCCCATTTTCCTCGTTGCGTTCCAAAGGAAAGGGGAAATTCTTTGAAAAGATCTGCGGCTCTGGGTCCAGACCTTTGGGGTAGATCAACACCAGCTCACTGTGGTGGTAAATCCGGTCGATCCCCTGAAAAACAAAGGACATGGACGCATCAGCCCCATCTTTGTCATAGTAAGCAGGCGGCAAATATTGGATGTGCTCTTCATCAATGAAATCGCCAACCGAAACACCACTCAGGGTTAAGGAGGATTTGTGGTCGATATCCGCCGGATACAGCACACTGCCATCGGGTTTAATGGTTCGAAGCTCCAAAATCTCAACGTCTTCGGGCAGGCTGATTTCGCTTTCCTCATCCACGCCCGCTTTGGTTAAGACCCGTCGCAGCAGGTGGGTATAGCGCATCTGAGATCCGTCAGCGAACAGGCGAATCATCATCTGGTCCAACACCAACTCCGTGTCGGCATCCTGTGGGGTCGGACGCTGCAAGGTCTTTTCCACCACTGAAAAGCTGTCAACGCGAAAGGATTCAAAGGCGGTACGGCCATCGAGATGGGACAGCATTTGGCGCAAACGGCCATTGCCGGGATCCTGCTCAAGCGCGTCCTGCATGCGGGCACGGGCTTGGTCGAGTTTGCCCTCATAACAGTCCAAATCGACTAGGTCGCTTAATGCCCGGAAATTGGTCGGATCCACCGCCATTGTCTGCTCCAACCAATAGCGTTGGTTGACGTGGTCGCCCAGACGCGCGTAGTCATTCGCAATTGCGGAGGGGAAGTAGGCACTTTCCGGAAAATAGGCCGATCGCTGCTTGAGATTCTCAATCGCCGCTTCCAGGTTTTCGTTTAAGTCATACCATTCGGCTAAGTAGCTGTCCCAGGGGAACAGACGACCCAGGTTGGCCAGAAGTTCCACAGTTCGTTCCGTATTTCCCTCGGCTTTTGCAATATCCAACAGGCGTTTTTGGGCCCATCCATCTTGGGGACCGAAAGCTTCCAATTGCTTTTTGACCTGTTCGCGAACATCAATTAGGTTTTCGCGACCGGAAAGTGCCAAAAGACCATCTAAGGAATCGTTGTGGTGGGCCTGGAGGGTCAAAGCCGTTCTAAACAACTGCAAAGCATCTTGCGGTCGATTGGCCTGAATCATCAGCCTGCCCATCAGGGCAAAAGTGTCGGGCAGGGCCTGTGGCGAATTGACCAAGACGCGCAATAGATTGAAGGCGTTACCCAAACGTTCGTCCTGGGACAAATAATCGGCTCCGGTTAGGTACAAATTGGCTAAGGCCGCGCCAGCCCATTGACTGTCGGGGTAGGTTTGCCGCAATGCTTCATAATTTTCAAGCGCCGTTTCATCGTCTTCACGGAGCTGTGCATAAAATCCTTGCAGGAAAAGCGCGAGGCTGCGATCAGACCCCAATTCTTTTTGGTAGGGGTTCATTTCCATGGCGGGATAGGCAAGATCGGTCAGTTGCTTTTGGGGCAAATTTGGACTGACCGTTTCAAAGTTATCCCCGCTCAATTGCAGCGAAAATTGGCCATTGGCGCCGCGCGTTTGGGTCAATTTGATCAGAAACTCATGTTCGCCTTTGGCCAGAGTCACCCGGTAATAATTGACCTTGGGTCCCATTTCCAATAAAGCGCGTTTCTGGACCAGTTTTTTTCCATCCAGGTAAAGGTCTAAGTTTTGAAATGCGTAAAGTCGCAACAGAAAATCGTTGGGGTGCTCCACTTTTATCTTGGCATGCGCGTACAACACACCTGCACCCCGCACGCTGCTAGGTGGGACCATGACGCCGCTCATACTGGTCTGAACCGGCCAGGCCAGAGACCACGTTTTAATCTGTTCAGCGGGCCATTCGCGTTCAAAGTCGGGGATGGGATACTGACCATAAAGCGGCGCGTAACGCCAAGCCTGGATGTATCCGGATTCCGACAATGCACGCGTATGCAGGGCTTGATCGTCTTGGTAACTGGCCAATAAGCGCAAGTAAAATGCCCGCAACCCCTTGGTTTCCGGTCGCACGGGTTGCCAATCGACCAGAATTTCACCGGCTTGATCAATCCAACCGGGAAATTGGTCGCGCAAGGCTTTCATGTAAGCCAGAACGAATTCACTTTCCAAGCTGTCCGGAAATTCACGCAGGATCGACAAGCCCGCATTTTGGGTAGCCTCATTGTCCTGGCGCGCGACAACAGAAAGGAACCAACCAATGCGATCCAGATGGTTTTGGGCATCGGATTTTTTCGCTTCGTAAAGGGCTTGACTCAATTCAAAACGGTTTGCGAAAAACTCACCGTCCAAATCAGTGGCCTGAATAGGGGTCAGGCCGAAAAAGAAAAATAACAACATGAGGGCTCCCTTACTTAGCTTTGCGGTTTGGTCAGGTCTAAGGTTTGTTCCAGGCTGGCATCGTGGGCCAAAAGGAACTTACGCAGGTTCTCGTAGGCGGAGACGGGGATCAAGGGCGTTTTGAAGGCGATCTCGTAGGTGATGGAAAGTGTTCGCTCATCCCGCGTTTCGGTTACTACGGCGATCTTTAAAAACTCGTCCTCAAGCGCCAATGTTTCCGGTAATTTGCCGAATTTGAAGTTCTTGGGCAGGGTCAGGCTCAGCTTGATGACCTTTCGATGGGGCGGCCCTGTCTCAATGGGAAATTGACGACTCGCATTGGGCGCATAATCGGGCGTCAAAGCATCCGATAAAAAACGCAAAGGCAATTTAAAGCCGTTGCCGTTGGGCAAGAGGAATTGGCTGCTGGTGCCTTCAAACGCAAGCGAAATGGGCTCATTGATTTGAGTGCCTTTCCGTTCGGCTTTCTGGATAAGGATCCCCGGAATCGATCCCACCAGAATATTCTGCGTAATCTTATCGATTTTGCCTTCCAGCGACAGCGCTTGGCGCAAGGCCGGAACACGTGCGCCAACCAAGGCCAATTTTCCTTTGAATTGCGCATTGCCATTACTATCCAAAGCGACCTTGAGGTCTAGCTCCTGCGAATTGTTATTGAGGTAAGGAATGTGGCGAAGTTCACTTGTGCCGTTGCGGTGGACCAGTAGGGTTAAGGCGCCCTGATCCATTTCGGGCAATTCATCCATCCCGGAAAACTCAGCTGTCCCGTCCAGGAACAGATCAAAGGCAGGCACGTAGGCAATGGCGTGGTTGAAATAGGCCAAGGAGGCCGGTTCGGTGTGAATCTCACCCTTGTCTTTGGTACGCACGATTGCAATCGAAGCCTCTACGCCGGCCTCGCGCAACATGGCCACCATCAAAGATGCTTTGTCCTTACAGTCGCCGAATTGGCGGTTACAAACCTGGTTAACCTGATACGGTTTATAGCCGTGAATGCCAAATTCCAGAGCCACATAACGCGTATGCGTAATGACAAATTCATGAATGCGTTTGACTTTTTCCAAGGGGTCGTTGACCCCTTGAATCAGTTCTGCAACGCGCTGTTTGGTGGTGTGGTCCAATTCCAACTGTTTTCCGACCAGGTCTGAATACCAGCGACCCATTTGGCTCCAATCCTTAAAGGTCGAAACACTGACATAGGGCAAGTAACCCAATGGACCAGGCATGCGCGCTTCCCGCTCTGCGCTGCTGATGTCTTTAAGCGTCCACTGATAGACGACTTGATCCCCAACTTCCTGCTTGGTGAACTTGGGATTCATGCGCTCGTGGTGGTAATAGAGCTGGCGGCCCTTGGGGAAAATCAGAGTGTAGCGCTGGGTTCGAATGGGGTATTCACCGGTGAAATAGACCAAGTCCCCAAAATAGTCGCCATATATGTTGCTGGACTGAGTCTCATCAATCCGGTATTCGACCCGAATGCGATCGCCAACCTTCAGATTGGGGAAAGCGACCTGATAGGCCACCAAATCGTAGTAGGTTCGGTACTCGGGATCAGAAATTCGCGCTTGACCCTTTTGATTCAGGATTAGTGTTTGATCACCGCGGTAAATTTCTGCCTTCAACAGTTCCGCTTTTTGGCGCAATGGCGCATAAGAAAAGGAATAGCCGGGCAATTCTCGCGAAGCGTTCGGGCCAATCACTTCCCACTCCATCTGATGGAATTCACTGCTTTGACCATTGGGATTCACCTTAACAACGGCCTGATCGAGATTGACCACAACGGAAGTCACCTCGCCGACAGGGAAGCGATCCACATCGGAAGGCTCCACGTAATACGGTGCATAAAACTCGACGACATCGTCCTGGCTCAAGGTCAACAGATTTTCCAAATCCGGGTTTTGAGGGCGAATAGCCAGCGCTTGGCGCAAATAATCCATGCCGTCGGACTGACCGGTGCGCAATTTCATTTCGCCCATGAATTGGAGCACAAAGGGGTTCTCGGGCGTTTGTTTGAGCGCCTTGGCCAAAAGGGATTCGGCATCCTCAAAGCGGTTATTGGAGACCAAAAACTGTGCGTATTCACCGAGGATCGACAAGGAATAGGGTGACACTTGCAGCGCTTGTTGAAAAATCCGGTCCAGCCCACTTACGTTGGCCTGTTTTTTCAACAAGGCGATTTTGCGTTCTAAAAATTTATTGTTGTTGTGGCGCATGGCAATGATTTGATCGATCAACGGGCTTGCCTGATTTTGAAAATCCATGTGCCAAGCCAGATCGCAGAGGTCCATCACAATCCAGGGCACGCCGGGGTACTGTTGGTTCAGCGCCTCCGTCTCGCGCATGGCTAAACCCGTTAAACCCAATCGAGCCAAAGTGTTATTGATCAGGATTCGCGCTGGCCAATAATTCACTTGGCTTTCGAGGGCACGTTCGCCATAGCGCCGAGCCTCCCAAAAACGTTCCTGTTCAAGCGCGATTTGACCCAATTGGGTCAGGGCAAAAGCATCCTCGGGAAATTTCTTGAGGAAGGTATTCAGAAACTTGATTTTCTGGTTATCGTCTTCACTCAAGCTCAGCATTTTTTCGAGGGTATTCTCGTCGGGTTCCAGCTCGAAGTGTTTGACCAACTGATCAAATGCACTGCCATACTGCGGGTGCGTTCCCCATTCTTTGAGCAATAAAACCGTGCCTAACGCATAGGGCCCCTTGGCGGCAGCTTGAGCAAGGAGATCGGGTTGCGCAGACAGGACCTTGGTTTTGTCTTTCAGTTTTCGGGTCGGCAAAACGGCCTGAAAAGGTGGCACTATGCCATTTTGGCCGGTCAAACGGGTAAAGAAACCCAAATTTGAATTTTCGCTATCCGTTTCCATGACAAGTGTGAGTTGGTGCCAACCCTTTTTGACCTGAAATTGGACACGATGTTGATCGGGATGGGGCGCATGGTCGGCTTGAATATCCAAAATCATGGATCCATCGACAAAAACCCGGACCCGATAGTCAAAACCCACAGCCAGATTGAAGATGCCACCTGGACCGGCATCAAATTGGGTGGTCAACACGGCGCTTGTTAATTGGGTGGGGAAGATGGCCGCATTGACATCAAAAAAACCAAATTGCCCGACACCCAAGTCCCAATAATGCGGGCCAAATGAATCGAGTGGCAGCCAGCTCACGGTTCGGCCATTGTTATCGAAGGACTGTGATTTCAGATAGTTCAATGGCGATTCCAACCGATTTGGCAGGGGACCCAAAACCAGCCAATGGGGAACGTAACCCAAGGTAGGCACGAGTTTTTCAATAGCTTGAAAGTCACCACTTTGCCGGTAAATTTGCGTCAGGATATACCCAATTTCCGAAGCGGCTTCCCCATCCTGAACCGTCTCAAACAGCTGCAAAACGGCTTTGGCAATATCGCCCTGGCGTGCACTGGTATGTCCCTTGAGATAAAGGGAATCCGCCAACAACACCGCGTCCACCGGGTCTTGACTGGCCTGTTCAACTTTAGCAATCAGCTGATCAAGCTCCGTATCCGCATAATTTAGGCTGGATTGGGGCGCATAAAACGCAAGAAATAACCAGAAAAGGGTGTTCAAAACACAGTCCTCCTAGGGGGAATCCCCTGATGTTGATGGGCTGAAAGCAAGGCTGATGCCGGATGGTGAATGGGTCTTCAAAGGCAAATACCTGAATTCGGGTTTACTGGCGTTGGACCACAGCCCGCAGCCTATAAAGTAACGCAACAATTCAGGATCGTGTTCCAAGGGAATTTCGTGGTAGCGCTGCATGTAGAGGCGAAAGGCCTGAAGCGGATCTTGAATGCTCATTAAATGGTCTCGTCCTTCCGGCCAGCTTGCTGGCAGGATTTCGCGCACCGGGCGGAAGGTCTTACGGTGGATGGGGCTTGGTCCAAATGTCTGTAAGGCTTGTAAATGTTTGGCAGTTCCATAGCCTTTATGACGTTTGAAATCGTAGTCCGGCAGGCGTTCCGCCCAGGCCTGCATCAATCTGTCGCGAGCCACCTTGGCTAAAATGGAGGCCGCCATTATTACCGGGATACGCGCATCTCCGCCAATTTCAGGTCTTGCCCAGCGCATACTTACCGGGACATGATTGCCATCAATATAAGTTGGCACCACACGGGGCAGTGGATAACTTTTTTCGAATCCCAATAACGTGCTTTTTAGGATGTTGAACGAATCAATCCAAAAGGGACTCACGACAACTACTTGAGCGTGGATTTCAGATTGAAGCAACTGATTATAAAGCAGTTCCCTTTCCTTGACACTCAACTGCTTCGAGTCGTTTAGGTGCTCAAAAAACGGCTGTTTGTAAGCCCACTCCCGCTCCCAAGCCAACCCAGCAACGACGACGGGGCCAGCTAAACAACCGCGGCCGGCTTCATCCATACCGACCTCCCAGGGCTCGGTTTTTTCCGGCCTAAACAGTTCCATCTGCTGCATTTGTTGGTCTACGACCTCCACATGGGCACCCAATTTCGACTGGATTTCGGCTGCTTGTTTTTTTCAAACCTATGATCTTATAATGGCTGCCGTTGAAAAACGCGTTTTTTCGGCAGCGGGCCTATAGCTCAGTTGGTTAGAGCTCCCGGCTCATAACCGGGCAGTCCCAGGTTCGAGTCCTGGTGGGCCCACCAAGCCTTCAGGAAATCGTGGGCGATATTTAAACGGTGGGGGCAAGGATTGAAAGTAGAGCTAGAGACATTAAAAGAACTTCAACTGGTCACCAATCGGTTGCTTGAATTAGAAAAGTTGCTCTCAGCAGTACCTTCTGAGGTCCAGAGTCTGGAAACCGAATGGCAGGAAATGCAATCCAAACTCGAGGGGTTGACGCAAAACCGATCCGAAACAGAACAAAAATTGAAGACCAGTCGAGAGAGCCTTGAAGTCGCAACCCAGCAGAACAAAAAATTTGAGCATGACCTCAATGCGGTTACCAACAGCAAGGAATACAGTGCGGTTTTAAAAGAAATTGATTCAGCCCGCAAAAAAATTGGCCATTTGAATGAAGAAATAACTCAGCACAGCACCGAATTAGCCGAACTCAAGTCTAAAATCGATGAATGCAGTCAGCTGGCGCAGGAGTCAGAGGCCAAATACAAGGAAGCTTTAGAAACCCATCGCGGTTCTCAAGCAGACCACCAGCAAGAGTTCGAGGCCAAAACAGCAGAAAAAGCAACCATCCTCAAAAAGGTGTCTGCTCCGCTGCTGAGCCAATTCAACCGGATTGCTGCACGCCGCAATGGTGTCGGCCTCAGCCTGTGCGTCAATTCCATTTGTACGGCCTGTAACGTTCGCGTCCGCGCCAATATTGTCGATCAATTGCGAACAGGAAATCGAGTCATCCAATGTGAGAGTTGTCAGCGAATCCTGTGCTATCACGAAGAGGAACCCGCCGGAAAATGAAATCCGCCGAGTTCGCGCAAAGGCTCACCCAGATCCAAGCCGAAATCGACCTTGTTCTCCAAAACTCGCTGCGCAATCGAGCCGGCCTGACGCTGATCGCTGTCACCAAAAGGCAACCTCTATCCCACGTGATGCTCGCCTATAAAGCAGGTTTACGCGACTTTGGCGAAAACCAGATTCAGGAAGGCGTGCCCAAAGTTAAATCGGCTCCGCCAGATGTGGTCTGGCATTTTATCGGCCACCTTCAGCGCAATAAGGTGCGCGAGGCAGTTAAAAACTTCCACAGCATTCACAGCGTGGACAGCAACAAACTGTTGGAACGCATTGATTCCATATCTGGCGAAGAACGTCTGTGCCCGGAAATTTTCCTTCAGGTCAACCTGCTCCACGACGTCGACAAACACGGCTACCACCCCGACCACGTGAAGGACGCCTTACGCCTGGCCCTTTCCATGCGCAACGTGACCTGTGTTGGGCTCATGGGCATCCCGCCCTTGCATTTGGACGATTCGGCGTTGTGCCAATTTTTTAAAGGCATGGCTGAATTGAAAAACGAACTGCAACTGGCGTTTCCCGACTGGCCCGGCAAATTGTCCATGGGCATGAGCAGCGATTTTGTGCCGGCCATTCAAGCGGGCAGCAACTACGTTCGAATTGGCTCCGCCCTATTTGGGGAGCGCGACACATGACCCAAGGCATTGTTCTGTTTAAGCAAACCGTATTGCTCATTCTGTATTACGGGCTTGAAGCCTATTTCTGGCTCTTAATCGTGCGCATGGTTGCCAGTTTTTTTGTCCAAAACCGCTATGCCGCCTGGTATGTCTTTGTCACCGACTTGACCGACCCGCCCTTACGCCTAATCCGTAAATGGACACGCTACAAATTGGTGATGGGCAACCTGGACTTTTCCGCCATCATCCTGTTCATGGCGATCAAAGGCGCACAAACCTTGTTGGTCCATTTTGCGATCAACAGCTAAATAAGCGCTATTTACCTGGAAATTCAAAAGCTGTGCTATTATTTTCCACAGGATTTCCACAGCTTTTCCACAGGTGATACGCGATGATTACACCCCTTGAAGTTCAAAATCAGGAATTTAAAGTCAAATTCAAAGGTTACGATCGCGAGGAAGTTCGCCATTTTCTCTACATGCTAGCTGAAGAACTGCAAACCTTACTGGAATTAAACCGCGACCAGTCTCAAGAACTTTCGGTTCTGCGTTCTCGCCTCAAAGATATGGAAGATCGCGATCGCATCCTCAAGGACACGCTCATTTCGGCCCAACAGATCAAAAAGGAAATCCAGGAAAATGCCTCAAAAGAGGCCATGCTGATCATGCGTGAAGGCCAGCTCAAAGCAGAAACCATCTTTGAATCGGCCAAAAAAGAAGTCGACAAAATTGGCATGCACCTCATGGACCTGAAACGCCAACGCAACGATATCCTCGCCGAAATCGAAATGATGGTCACCCGCTTTGCCCACTTTATTGAGGTCGAACGCCAGCAAGCGCAAGAGTCTGATAAGATTCACCGATTGCTGCTGGAGAAAAAAGAGACCAAAGTAGTCGTTCAACCTCCGGTCCGCAATGAACGCTTGGTTGGTGGCTCTTGAGAAATTTACTTGGCGCGTTAATCCTGCCTGACTAGAATGGGGTCGATGAAAAAGTTGCCCAAACTCACGCAAGCCGGAAAACTAACTGCTCTTACGTTGGGCAGTGTTTTTTTGTACGCGTTAGTACGGCTCAACCAACATCCGGCTGTTCCCTTAGCCTTTCAGGCAGGCCTGGCTTCCAATCCTTGCCAAACAGTTGCTCCAAAAGTTACCGAACCGGAAATCACATGGTTTCAAGGCCATTTCGAAACAAAAAAACCATTTTTTAATCAAATGCTGGAAATCGGTTTAACGGGTGGCGATGTCCATGCGATTACCCAAGCATTTAAAGGTACGTTTGATTTTCGCAAAGCCAAACCTGAACACGAATGGACCTTGGGCTTCCAGCTTGAACGGGCCCTGACCTTCAAATTAATGGTCTCCCCTGTTGAACAATACAGCTTGGACCTGAGCCAATCGCCGCCGCTGCTTTCAAGTATTGAAATTCCAGTCATTAACCGCACAGAATTTTTTCAGGTACGCCTGGAAAGTAGCTTATTTGAAGCCTTTGATCACTGCCCGCAGAGTGCGCAACTCGCCGCGAAAATTACCGCGCTTTTTGCCTGGGACATCGACTTTTTCCAGGACCCGCGCAAAGGCGATCAAATTGAGGTTTTAGTGGAAACGCGCTATGTGAATGTGGACGGAAACCCTGTTTTTCACGAGTATGGTGCCATTCAAGCGGCCCGTTACTTTGGCGCACGCGATACCTATCAAGCCTTTCTTTTTCACGACGAAAGCGGTAAAGACAATTACTACAACGAAAAAGGCGAAAGCGTCATCAAATCCATGTTGCGTTCGCCCCTGAAGTTTGAACGGGTCACAAGTCGTTTCCGCAAAGACCGCTTCCACCCGATCCTCAAAACCAAACGGCCACACAACGGAGTCGATTACGGGGCACCGCTCAACACACCAGTTATGGCAGTAGCAGATGGCAAAGTATTGAAAGCGGGTCGTTTTGGCGGCGCCGGCAATATGGTTGAGCTTCAGCATCGCAACAGCATGCAGACCCAATACATGCACCTCAATAAATTTGCCTCTGGAGTCAAAGCAGGTGCGCGGGTCAAACAGGGTCAAATCATTGGTTACGTTGGGAAAACCGGTTATGCAACCGCCGAACACCTCCATTACGGCATGAAAATTAACGGGCGTTATGTGGACCCGCTCAAACAGAAAGTGCAACCGGGCACGCCGTTGGCAAAAAACCAACGCGCGGCTTTCACAACAAAAGTGCAGCAATACCAATGTCTCATTGAGGCCTGTAGCGTTTCGCAGCACGTTGTTCAAATGGCCCGCCGTTAATTTTCCCTTGTCGACTTGGCGTCAGCCCCAGGCTGAGCTAGATTAAGGGCGATTAGATGCGCATGCCCTGGCGTCGACCCGAAAGGAACTGCATTGGACAAAAAGCAAGAGATATTAAAGGCACTCAGCCAAGTACAAGACCCCGACTTGAAGCGGGATATCGTCAGTCTAGGTTTTGTGAAAAAGCTAGAGGTTTCAGGCGACAAGGTATCCTTTGATGTAGAACTCACTACACCTGCCTGCCCTGTCAAGGATCAGTTACGCGAAGCGTGTATTGCGGTCGTCAACGCATTGGGTTATCGCGATATTCAGGTCAATATGACCGCCCAAGTTCGCGCAATGCAAAGCGGTCCCACCCCCATTCCCGGGGTTAAAAACGTGATCGGTTTTGCTTCGGGCAAAGGTGGCGTTGGAAAATCGACCTTGGCCCTCAATTGCGCCCTCGCCTTGGCTCAAAGCGGGGCGCGTGTAGGCCTGCTTGATGCAGATTTCTACGGACCTTCTCTTCCTGCCCTGATCAATGTTTCCGATCGACCTGCCATTGATGAACACAAACGCATCATTCCCATTGAGAAGTTTGGATTAAAAACACTTTCCATGGGCTATCTGGTCGATCGAACGGCTCCAGTAGCTTTTCGCGGACCCATGACCCATAAGATCATCCAACAATTCCTCTTCCAAACAGCATGGGGTCCGCTCGATTATTTAATTGTGGATCTACCACCCGGCACTGGCGATATCCAGCTCTCCTTGACCCAACAAACGCCTATGGTTGGTGTTGTGCTCATCACAACGCCGCAAAAAGCTGCCTGGATTGATGCGCGAAAAGGTTTTGAAATGTTCAAAGAGGCCAAAATCACAACCCTGGGCCTGATTGAGAACATGAGCGGTTACATGTGTCGCAACTGCTCAAAAATCCATCACATTTTTAGTCAGGGCGGCGGCGAACAGTTGGCCCAAAACTTATCGGTTCCGTTTTTGGGAGCAGTGCCTCTCCATCCGGACCTGCCTTCCGGCATCGGCCAGGGGCAACCGCTCATGACCCGCGAGGAACCTAAAGCCATGCTCGACCTGTTCCGCCAATTGGCCAGCCAGGTCGCTGCACGTGCTAGCACGCTCCAATGGGCTCAATCCAGTTCTGGCGCGATGGAGGTTTAAATTGGCACATCAAGAGCACACGTCAATCAAACATTTTTTGGCCGTTTACTCCAATAAAGGTGGCGTTGGGAAATCGACGATAGCCGCCAATCTGGCCTGCGGCATGGCCATGCGCGGTTTTCGAGTTGGCTTGATGGATGGCGATGTACACGGTCCGAGCATGGGCCTCATGATGGGCAATGAATCGCATCCTGAACCGTTTGGCGAATCTGGCTATTTTCCAATCGAAGCACACGGAGTTCGCGTCATGTCTATGGCCAATTTGGTCAACGAGGAAACCCCACTGATCTGGCGCGGGGCGCGCGTCCACGGCGCATTGACCCAAATCCTGAACCAAACCAATTGGGGTGAGCTGGATATTATGGTCATCGACATGCCACCCGGAACCGGCGATGCGCAACTCACACTTGCCCAAGGCCTGCCCTTTGCGGGCGCCATCATCGTCTCCACCCCACAGGAACTCAGCCTCTTGGATACAGCCCGGGGGATTAATGCTTTTCGCCAACTCAAAGTTCCCGTTTTTGGACTGGTTGAGAACATGAGTTTCTTCGTGTGTGATGCCTGTGGGGACGAAAACCCCTTGTTTGGCAACTCTGCAGGCGAAATTTTCTGCGAGGAATTCGATATGCCCCTTCTGGCAAGAATCCCGATCGACCCGGAAATCTGCAACGCGGGCGATGCGGGCAAACCCCTGGTCATCGACTACCCTGAGCGGCCTTCAGGCAAGGCGCTTTTGAACTTAACCGATACGATCCTCATGAAACTGGAGGAGAGTCAGACCGTCCAATTATTTCATGTGGAATGGCAGGATTTGGGTTTCCTTGAGCGACGGCCAACGCCGCCACCAAGTGAACCATCCGGATTATCAGTCAACAACGTATGGCAGGTCTCAACAGATGAGTTTGGAATCGAATTCGCCGATGGCAAAGTCTGGATCCAATCTGCACGTAATTTGCGCTTGGAGTGCCCATGTGCAGCATGTGTCAACGAATGGACCCATGAAAAAATCCTGAAACCCGAAGATGTCAAACCGGATTTGTCCATCGTAGCCATCCAAAGTGTCGGGCGCTACGCCTTGCGCTTCGTGTTTGACGATGGGCACGATTCCGGCCTTTTCCATTTTGATCGCCTGCGCAAGCTGGCCGACCAAACTGCTTAATAACGCGTCATAACAGCCTCAAGCGGTTTGCGTTTGAGGTCTGGCACGCGGGTACCCTCAGCCGGGTAGCCAACTGGCAGCAGAATGACCGGTACTTCGTTTTTGGGTCGCCCTAAAATTTCATTTAAGAAGGCCATTGGGTTGGGGGTATGAGTCAAAGAGGCCAGGCCCGCATAATGCAGAGCGGCGATCAGCATACCCGTCGCGATCCCTACCGATTCATTAACGTAATAATTCTTTTTGCGCTCTCCATTTTCCAGCCGGTAGTTTTCCTTGAAAATTACGATTAATGCGGGAGCGATATCCAGATAAGGCTTGTGGGCATTGGTTTCAAAAATGGCCAGGTCCTCCAGCCAATCGTCAGGAAAACGCCCGTTGTAATTTTGGCGCTCTTCCTCTTCTGCGGCCAATCGGATTTTGTGTTTGATTTCAGGATCGGTGACCACACAAAAATGCCACGGTTGTTTATGGGCCCCACTCGGCGCCGTGCTGGCGGTACGAATCGCATTTTCGATCAGGCCCTCGGGAATCGGATCAGCAGAAAATTCACGGACCGTTCGACGTTGGTCCATTAAGCCGAAAAAAGCTTCGCTACGCGCCAGCATCTCAGTTTCGGGTCTGCGCTGAAAAGACAACTCAACAAAAGGAACTTTGGGGCTCATACACAACCTCAAAAAAAATTTTAATGACCATTCAGATCTTAACGGCAAGTTCGCCGCAAAAAAAATTCATTTTTTTCATTCGAATCCTCAAAAATTTTGCAGCGCTTCACCTTCCCCCGATTGAATCAGATTTGTTAGACTGCCTGCTATCACAGAACAAGGAGTGAAAATGAGACTGTACAGTTATTGGCGGAGTTCGTGCAGTTACCGGGTTCGGCTAGCACTCAACTTTCT
The DNA here is from genome assembly GCA_020637335.1 of Acidobacteriota bacterium. Classification (GTDB taxonomy): domain Bacteria; phylum Acidobacteriota; class Holophagae; order Acanthopleuribacterales; family Acanthopleuribacteraceae; genus JACJWC01. The sequence goes on from JACJWC010000009.1 coordinate 226,469, forward strand.
CGAAATTCCCTGCGAGATTGTGCAGATCCATTTGGTTAAAAATGGCGGCGAACAGCACCAGGCCGAATACAAAAGGCTAAATCCGATGGGTGAAGTACCCGCCTTAATTGATGGAACAATGCTTGTTACGCAAAGCATGGTGATTTGCGACTATCTTCAGGCCAAAACAGGAGGCACGCTCTTCCCGATTGCCCTAGAAGACAACGTTTTTGTGCGTCAGATTTGCGAGATTGTTAATTCGGGTATTCAACCGCTACAAAACCTCAAATGTTTACAGGCTTTAGGCACACGTTTTGGTGCGGATGATGCTGCTAAAGCCGATTGGGCCAGAACCTGGATCGAAAAAGGTTTGCACGCTTTAGAACAGCTATTGGCGCCACGAGCAGGGAACCGGTGTTTGGGCGATCAAACCACAGCTGCGGATTGTTTTTTAATTCCCCAACTCTATAACGCCCACCGCTACGAAATCAGTTTTAATGAGCTGCCAACCCTTGCCCGCATCGAAGCGTCTGTCAGTATTGAAAAATGGGCGCAAGATGCCCATCCTGATGCGCAACCGGATGCACCCGCCTAACTGCCAACCTGATCCAATAAAAAGGAAATCGCCCGGTGCCCTTGAGAACCTAGCGACTCTGAGAAGGAATTGACGTAAAGGCCCACATGCTGGTCCATGACCTCATCTGCCATTTCGGTCGCGTGTTCGCGCATGAACGGGCGCAATTTTTCAGGCTGGGCCCACGCAAAGCGCACGCTCGCGGCAATCGCTTCTTGCCACGCCTCTAAAAGGTCTGATCCCAGCGTCTTACGACCCACAATCCCCCCCAGCGGGATGGGTAGACCTGTCGTTTGCTCCCACCACGCCCCTAAATCCACCAGTTTGTGCAGACCAAATTGCTGATAGGTGAAACGGCTTTCATGAATGATTAAACCGACCTTGAATTCGCCGCGTTGAACGCCTTCCAGAATGTGATCAAAACGGATGAAATGCCATCCGTTTTCCACATCCTGAGCGGGGACACCCTGCTGCTGGATCAGCCATTTCCGCAACAAGAGACTAGCAGTGGTCCTTTTGCCCGGTACTGCAATCGGCACTTTTCCCCAGTCCAACCCCGATTGGTCGGCTTGGGTCACGACAAGAGGGCCACAGCCAAAACCGAGTGCCGCTCCAGAATCCAACAATTGATAATCGGCCAAACCGGCCAGGGCCCGGATACTGATCTTGCAGATATCCATGGACCCATGCCAGGCCCATTCATTGAGCACTTCAATATCGCCAAAATGCAACTCAAAAGGGCTGGGCGCGGGGACCCAACCCTGGATCAGGGCGCCAAAGATGAAGGTGTCGTTGGGACAAGGTGATATCGCCAGCTGAATCGGATTCATGCTTCACCGTCCAAGTACGCCCCGAGTTCGGGAACTGAACCCATCAACCAGGCCTTTAAACGCTTTAATGCGGGTTGAATTTGCCAAGTTGCCGGGTCGCGCGGTCCGATAAAATTGCTGATGGCACGGACTTGGCCAAAAGGAACGCCGATCAGGCTGCAGGCGAGTCCGACATACGCACCCTCCATGGATTCAACGCTTACCTTAAATTCCGATTGGAGCTGCTCGACCTGGAGAGGCTTTTGGGTCACCTGGGATACTGTGGCAAAGGCATGGGTGGCCAAATGAGGATCCAGACTTTTGCAATGGAATTGGCAGCCCCATTGCCGGCCGTCTGCGCGTAGAAAATCCAACTGCATGCGGTCCAGATTCACCCGTCGTTCGCCTTCCGAATAGCCCAAATCAACTAAAATATCCGTACTTGCCTGCACGACCTCGCCAAGGGAAAGACCAACATTCGGCAAACCACCAGCAATGCCAATCAGGACCATTTCATCGATTTGGCTCCGCGCCCCGATCAGGCTGGCCGTAATGCCGGAAGCAGGACCAATACCCGAAACAACAAACACATGTTCACCAACACGGCGCGCTTCCAGGCCCTCCAAATCAAAAGGAGGCAGCGCATCCAGACCCAGGCCGCAGAACTCTTGCCAGGAAGGGATCAGCCAAATTCGCCTCAAGTCGATTCCTTGGGTAAGACAAGGGTCACAACACAGCCCTTGCCAACTTCGCTCTCTAACTTGATACCACCGCCGTGCGACTCCGCAATCCGTTGCGCAATCGGCAGGCCCAATCCCGTACCACCACGTTTGGTCGAATAGAAAACTTTAAAAACCTGTTCCAACTCTTGTGGGGCAATGCCGGGTCCCTCATCTTTGACAGTAATCACTACCTTGTCGCCCCCTACAAAACGGCTGCGAATCATAACCCGTTTGCCCGCCTCAGATACCTGGACAGCGTTTTGGATAATGTTGAGCAGTGCTTGCCGAATTTGGCTTTCATCAACCGGTAATTCCGGCAAATCAGCGGCCAGTTCCAAATCCAATTGGACCATGCCACGTTCCAATTCCGGCTTGAGGAATTTGGCAATATCCTGAAGAACTTCATTGAGTTGAATATCTTTGAGTTGAAGGCGGGTCGGTCTCGCATACGAGAGAAATGAGGAGACAAGGCGTTCAAGGCGTTGAATTTCACGCTTGGTTGAAGAAAACATCTCGTGCAGTTCATCATTTTCACCCAGACCGACTTCCTGAATTTCCTCTTCGATGAGCTGAATGTTCATGTTCATAGAATTGAGCGGGTTGCGGATCTCATGGGCCAAGCCAGAGGCTAATGTACCAACATAAGCCATGCGATCTGCCTTCTGGGCTTCGATCTGGAGCTTTTGACCGCGCCGATACACCCAAAACACGTAGCCGGCGGCGCACAATAAGAGCAGGAGAGAAATCATCAAGGCCATGCGCATCTTCAGGTCCAAATCGTGGCGAATACGCGCCACCTCCCGCTCAATTGCCTCTGCGTTGTATTCGACCGCAATCTGATTGGCTGGACTGGCATTGACGGCAACTTCAAGGGGCACTCTTTGCCGCGCATTGGCCGGAACACCAGGGCGACGATCGACTTGAAGCGATTCCCGGTGCACCACGGTTCCGTAATGATCCACGACCACAAGTGCGCTAAACTGCTTCAGATCGCGGAGTTGCGGCGCCAGGAGTTGGGACACGTCACATTCATCGAGTTGGTCCCCCAACGGAGATTCCAATGTCATGCTTAAACGAGATTGCGCCTCATTGAGATTTTGAACCAAGTGTTCGCGAACCATCTTTTCCGAAAGGTCCCGAAAATAAAACATGCTAAACACCGAAACATTGGCGAAGATCAGGGCAACAAAGGCCAAAATGGCCAAAACGAAATGCCGGGTCAGCATGTTTACTCACACCTTTAACGATATGCAGGCGCGCAACGCCGCAAAAATTCAGCAAAACGCGCCCTACCACTATTCTAAATCAGCAATTATTAAGCCAGAAGGGTTGGCGCATGGCTTCTGACGCATCCTTCGAAGATTTAGTCCAACAATACCACCTGTTGGTCCTGCATTTGATCCGACGTTATTACGGCGGAGCGCTGGGCCATTTGGAAGAAGATTTGTCCCAGGAGGTTTGGACAAAATTATGGGATTCCTTCCAAAAAAATGAGAGCAATATCGTTCAGTTCAAGTCTTATCTTTATAGAACGGTGCAAACCACCCTCTGGGATGCAATGCGCCGCTTGGACCAGCAGACAACAGAGAGTTTGGCGGATCAGTTGGAAGAGCCGCAGGCAGAACCCTTCTCCCCAGGCCTCATTAGTCAGTTGGACCTTGAAAAGAAGATGGATGGCCTTAACCGCGAGGAACGACTGATGGTTCAAGCATGGTTAAAAGGGTTCAGTTATCAAGAGATAGCTGATCTTTTAGCTTGCGGCGAGGGCCGGGTCCGCAATTGTTTATCGCGTATCCGCAAGAAGTTGGCTGGGAGTTGAACATGCATTTGGAATTAGAAAATTATCAGCAAATGATCTCTGGAACCTGCAAACCTGATGACCGGTTGGCTTGGGTTCAACACTTGATCGATTGCCCCGAATGCACCCGTCACTACCGCGCGTTACGCGAGCTTCAGCAGCGAATGCACCCTAAAAAACAAACGCATCCGTTGCGCTGGGCCCTTGGCGTGGCCGCGGTATGCACCATGGCTGTTTGGCCCTATTTTCAGGGGCCCAAAACACAAAGCGCAGAACCTGAAACCCTTTTAAGCGCAGAGAACGATTGGCAACCCTTGGGCATCTTAGAAAAGATTGAAGACCAAAATTATCGGCAAGCCATCATCGAATGGGGTCAGGGCAAAACCGTTTTGGAAGTCATGAAGGCCAAAAACAAGGGCTAAACGGCACATCAGCCCACCCGGTTCTGGGGTGAACCAGCAAGAAACTTTTCAATATTGCTAAAGAGCACGGCGAGCAAGGTTTCAACAGCTTGGTGACCTGTCCAGGCAATATGTGGGGTTATTAAGAGTCGATCGGGCTGGTCTAATCCAGCGAATAAGTCTCTGTCCTCAGGCGGTTCTTGCGGCCAAACATCTAATGCCGCCCCAGCGATGTGGCCCTGATTTAGCGCCGTTTTGAGTGCTGCGATGTCCACCAGTGGGCCGCGCGCGACGTTAATCAAATAGGCATGGCGCTGCATGCGGGCGAACTCGGCTGCGCCAATGATATGGTGGGTTTGCGGGTCCAGCGCCAAGTGCAGCGAAACGACATCACAAGTCGCTAATAATTCGGGCAGGGCGCTCGTTTGAAACTCGGCCAGTGCACGCGGGCGACGCGGGCACACCCGTACCTTAGTGCCCAAGGCATGAAGTTTTTTCGCCAAAGTTTGGCCAATGGAGCCAAAACCAACAACGCCCCAACACAAATCGCGAATTTGGCGGAACCCGGAAAGCGGGTGGCAAAATACGGGTGAATCCGACCAGGTGCCCGAGCGCACATAACGATCCTGAGCTATTAAGTGGTGGCTCAACGCAAAATACAACGCCAGGGAATGGTCTGCAGCACTATCAGCCGCGTAATCGGGAACATTACAAACCCAAACGCCTGCATTTTTGGCCGCCTGCAAATCCACATTATTGGTTCCCGTTGCAGCGATACAGACCAGCCTGAGGTGGCGATGGGTTTTGAAATGTGATTCCGTAAGCCGAACTTTATTGGTAATCACGATGTCAGCCTCATTTAAGCGCGCGTCGAGCTGGTCGGGATGGGTTGCGGAATAAGCCACAAAAGAACCCAAACGCGCAAATCGAGAAAGATCCGTTTCACCAAACGTCTGGCCATCCAGAACAACAATTCGCGGGCCCAACCCTTGCTCCTTTCAGGCATTTGCCTCAAAGTATCACGGAACCCAGACTACAGCGAAATAAGTAAACCCGCCTTTTTGTTCACCCCAGTAAGGAAATTTTATGGCACCCAAATCGACACCATGGCACTGGTTAATCTCACCTTGGTCTGCCGAACGGCTCAGCTTACTCACCGCCCGCTGGCAAAATCTCAAAGACTCCTTGCGCCAACCAAACCAATCTATTGGCCGCCAAACCGTGGGTTGTGCGGCCACCCACGGCATTCACGAAGCCTGTAACTTTGGCTGCACCGCTTGTTACCTTGGCAAACAGGCCAATCACCAACCGCCTCTTGCCCAATCTGAAGTGAAAGACCAATTGGATAGGATTCGCGAGGCTTTGGGTGAGGGAGGTAATGTCCAGATCACGTCTGGCGAGGTTACCTTACTGCCTGTCGAACACCTCATTGATTATTGTCGTTATGCCAAGTCGATTGGATTATCGCCAATGGTTATGACCCACGGCGATACGTTCCAACAGAATCCGGATTATTTGAAACGCTTGCTCCGCGAATCGGGTTTACGCAAGTTATCGATACACGTGGACAGCACCCAGCGCGGACGTCAAGCCATGCCAAAGCCTAGCAGCGAAAAAGCCCTTCATCCTGTCCGTGATGCGTTGGCAAATCTGTTTCGGTCCGTCCAAAAGGAACAGGCCATTCGACTGAAATTGGCCCACACCCTAACGATCGATCCCCAAAATCTCGACCAAATTAAAGATGTCATCCCTTGGTTTCTGACCAATCTAGACATTTTCCGTTTAATCTCGTTCCAGCCGGTGGCTCAAACCGGAAGAACCCGTTCCGCTGGAGGCCTTTCGAGTCAAGTGGTTTGGGAACGCATTGAGTCGGCTTTTCAGCGCTCCCTAGAACCTCACGCCATTTTATTTGGCCACCCGGATTGCACGCGTTTGGGCCTTTTTGCCGCAATTTTAGGCGCCAAAAAGCCTCTGATCCTGGAAGCCGTTCGCAAAAGCAACATCATGGACAAAGCCTTTGTCGCCGCCGTTTTGCGCGATTTTGGCGGGGTCGTCATCAATGAACGACCGTTGAGCGAAATCCTGTTGAAATGTCTGGGTGTTCTCGTCCAAAGGCCGGCCTGGCTGGGCCGAATCCCGCTCTATTTCCTGCGCCGCAGTCTGCAGGAATACCGCAACTGGGGCCACGTATTCAAGGCCCTATTCTCCTTTCAATTTCGCATTCGCCTGTTTGCGGTCGTCGTGCATGACTTTATGGATGAAGCGACCCTGTTAAGCGAAAAAGGCCAGGAGCGCAGTGCCAATTGTGCCTTTCAAGTCCCTCATCAAGGCGAAATGGTTTCCATGTGCAGGTTTAACGCAAGCGGGCTGCGAACGGAGAGTTACGCAGCCCGACAGGTTTAAGGTTTAAGGCATCAGTTGGGGTTGAACGGGGAACAGATATTCAGTTCCACCTGCCAAAATTAATCGACGCAGGTGGACCAGCGTAATGGGATCATTGGAGGTGATCCGGATCAATTCAGACTGAGCGTAATTGGGGTCATCCGATAACGACAAAACCACCTTTTTGGCGGGATCCGTAATAAGGCTGTTTGAAATCAGATCTCCGGCTCCATCCAAAAATTCAATTTGGAAGCTGAGGCCGACTGCGTGGTACCCGGTAACAACCAGACCGTCGAAGACCGAGGCCACATGGCTGGGCGTGACCAGAAAATTCAGACCCTGAGGTGCGTTGGGGGAAAACGGAGAACTGGCGCTCATTCCGTCTTTGCCTTCATAGCCATAAGTCAGCTGAACGGATTCAGGCCGATCCAATTTCAAAAAGGCAAAGTCCTGGTTGCCGAAAACTTGGTCCAGTTGGACTCGGGTAACGCGTTCTGCAGCCAGTTCCAGTTCCACTTCATCGCGAATCACCCCAAAGGAATCATACCCACGTAAAGTTACGGAGGTCGCCTGAGATAGGTTATTCAAGGCCAGAAAAGTTGAAAATCGGCCGCTTCCAGCAGCAACGTGCTCGACCGTGTCGGTTAAAGTGACAGGTGCAGAAGGGGTTACAGCTCTAGCAATTGCAGTATCCCCTGTCAGCACCGTTGCCGTGATTGCGCCCGGTTTGATGCCAGACACCGTGAATGCGGATTCCACATTTTGGCTTTGGTGGTCAAAAAAGATAGGATCAAACTCCAATAAGCTCTGGGGACTTGGGCTGGGTTCGAGCACGCTTTTGCTCAGATCGACAAATAAGCGCGTATCGGCGGGATTTTCGTTTAACTGGTTAGCCGGTAAATTGGCATATCCCATTGCAAAGGCCGATTCGTTCCGCTCGAGACTCTCCTGGCCTGTTACCCCGACCAGGAACGATAAGGCAAGATTGGGATTAAGCGGCATAGGTTCGGCGTTTACCAAAACGACTTGATCTGTGTGGAAGTTCAATTTAAGCCAGAACGCATTTTCACCTTTTATGAACCGAACCAAGCTCACTGCATCCGGCGGTAAGTTGACTTGCGCTCCAGATTGATCACCAAACAGGGAAACCGCCAGCAGGATCGGTTGGGCGTTATCCGAGCCATTGGGCGTTCCCACCAGGGTTTTGGCCAGGGTTGCACCCGAGCTCAATCGCACGCGCAAATAGATGGGCAGAGTCATGGAGGCCGGTAGATCATCGCCGTTGATCAGGAGCCGGATCGAACCCGTTTTCTCAAATGTTCCACGATAATTCACATCAGTAATGGTGGACAGGAAGTCCACATTCGCATACAAGGACAAGGACATAAACAGAGCAATAGCAAAGGTTTTCAAGAAACCCTCCAAAAAAATAATGCCCCTCAGCATGCAGCGCAGGAGCAAATTCGTTGCCACTGGCCCCTGTCGTTTTTTAGGTCTGATGATGCTCAAGCCGAATCAGGCGACCTGATTTCCCCAAATGGACTCATTTTTGACGTTCAGACCGGAAAAGCCAATTTTTACAAATGGCAGGCGAAACCGGAGAGACGGGCGCCCCACCCAATGCCAAAATCCAAAGATTGTCTCGCCGTATGGAAACGGATATCCAGAATAAATTAGGTGATCAAACCCCGTAGGGTACGGCAGGACGGGGGAGCTGGGAAAAAAATCTTGCGCAAGTGCCGGGTGGGATTGCCTATAATGGGGCCTAACATCTGAAGGAGGAATGGTCCATGACCCACGTGGTGACCTCAAATTGCGTCGATTGTAAATTTACTGATTGTGTCTTGGTGTGTCCGGTAGATTGCTTTTATGAGTTGGATCGTCAACTCGTTATTGATCCAGACGAATGTATTGATTGTTCGGCCTGCGTTGCCGAATGCCCCGTGGAAGCCATTTTCGCTGAAGATGAAGTGCCCGAAGAGCACGAAGGCGATATTGCCCTAAATGCGAGCGAGGCAGAACGAGTCAAAGGCGACGGTCAGGACCCGATCACCGATCACAAGGATCCGCTGCCGACGGCGGAAGATCGCAAATCGGAATTGGGTTTTTAAGGTTCCGTTTCTTCCAATTCATCAAAATAGGCCCGAGGCAGGTTAACCAAATCGGGCCGAAGCCCTTTCCAAGCGTCCGGCAAGGGCAACCATTGCCAGGATTTGGCAGCGGACTCAACCTGTGGATTCAAGAGGATCGCTTCATGATTGAATGGCAGCGCGGTGCCTTCCTGATCTGACAATTGCAGGTAATGTTGGCCTTCCGCGCAGGGTGCTAGCGCAATCGCCAAGGATTTATTCGTCAAGCGCACATAGGTCCCAACAGGGTAAGTGCCAAAAAATTGGATCAGGCTTTTGAGCAGGCCGCGTTCGTAATGGTGACCGGCCCAGCGTTTCATTAAACGTAGGGCATCGACGTATTCATAGGCCACGCGAAACCGACGCGGCGTGGCCAACCCATCAAACACATCCACGATACGCAGCATTTGGCTCAGGACATGGGGTTTGATTTGTTGGGGATAACCTTTTTGGTTGGGCTGTTCATGGTGCTCATTTATCCATTGCCGGGCTTCATCACCAAAAAAGCCCTCATCCCAATCTACCTGACAATGTTTCCATTTTAAGCGGGCCTGCTCATGCGAGAAGGGCGCGAAAACATAAACCAAATCAGGCGGCCGCCAATGACCCAAATCGTGAAGTAAAGCTGCCTGGCTAAGGGGCTCCAATTTGGACCCTACTTTGTGGGAATGGATCAGCCAAGCCCGCAGCATTAAAAAAACATTAATGCCATGACGAGGTGTCATGGCATGACCACTCTTGATGCGTGCAAACGCAAAAGCCTGAAAGGGGTTGGTGTCCACCCATTGGCAGAGCTGAGTCCATTCAGGCTGTTCAAACAACCAGGCGATATTTTGGCGCTGGTTTAAAACCTGTAAGAGGTGTTGTTCCAGTTTAACGATGAGGCGGTTGGGTTGTTCCAGATCGCTTTCCGGCCGCCACATGAAAAACTTATTCTTCGCCTTCCTTACGGGTGGCGTGCTTGATCAGACCTAACTTCGCGGAGAGGCCAATCGCAGTAAAGGCGATACCGGGGCTGGAGGCCAAGAAAATCACCACGATAATGGCCATAAACTCCAGCCAACGGGTGAGTCGCAAGGAAAAGAGGATATCGGACAAAATCGAAATCATGGCACAACTCCTTCGGCCGCCCATTATACTGATCCTTGACCCAAATGCGAACAAAAACCTTAGAAATTTGACGGCCTAACCCTTGAAAATTTAGCTTTCAAGGCAATTCCCATCACCAAAGCGGAAAAGTTCTAGCCTAAATCCCGACATTTTGTTTACACTTGCCAGTGGGATCCGCTTCAGTTCAAGGCTTTAACCATCCGAACCACATTTCGGAACCTGCGGGGATTCTCAATTAGAAGATGGAGGAAGGTAAAGACAATGTCAGCGCCCTGTTTTCTGTTTCCCGGCCAGGGTTCACAAGTGCTGGGAATGGGCAAAGCATTCTACGATCACAACGAGGAAGTGAAGGCTTTATTTGAAGAGGCCTCCGATATTACTGGCTTGGATATCGCCGAGTTGTGCTTTCACGGTCCGTTTGAAACACTCACCGAGACCAAAAACCTACAACC